>NZ_JAGYVZ010000017.1 GCF_018380615.1 Flavobacterium psychroterrae
GAATAAACTGGAATGTTGTTTTTTAAAACTTTATTTATACAGCCAAGCTTAAACTCATAATCATATTTTACTCTTTTTTCCATAAAAATGCCCCCAAATAGTGTCTAACTTTTTGGGGGCAGTTCAGGTTTTAAAAACCTGTCGGGTTTATTATTTCTAGCTCCATCGGAGCGATATATTTATAGCCCAATAATTATAAGTTAGTTGATTCAAGCTCCATCGGAGCTATATATTTCACCCCGCTGGGGTTCTGTTACTATATGGTTATAAATTTCTATAAATATTTCGTCCTTCTAGGACTTGATTCTTCAAAGAAAAAATGTATTAAAAACTGTCGGTTTCGCTTTAAATACGTTTATTCTTTGTTAGTTTCAGAAGAAGTTTCATTCGATTTTTTCTCACTTTTAGCATGTTCCTCCTTAAAAGCATCATACCATTTTTCGATAGAAGGATAAACAAAAGCCGCTACTTTTTTTACCGGATTATAAAAAATAGATTTATCCAGAGTTTCTTTTTTGGCAAAAGTTTCATTGAAGTTTATTTTCTCAAACAGCGCAATAAAAACACTTATAATCAGGATTGTTTTCAGAACTCTGAAAAAACCTCCGCCTAATTTATTCAGCCATCCTAAAAAAGCAAAATCGGCAATTCCGGTAAGGATTTTGGCTAAAAAATAAACGCCAATTACAACCAGAATAAAAGTCAGGATAAAAGCCGTAATCTGGATTGTGTTTGGATTCCATGAAACGTGTTTCATGATTAATTCTTTCATGAAATAAGAGAATTTAATAGCAATATAAATTCCCAACAACAAAGAAATAAAAGAAGCGATTTCTACAAAAAGTCCGTTTTTAATTCCTTTATATAAACTGAAAGCCAAAAGCGCTCCAAAAATCATGTCAAAAAGACTCATATTTTCTGTGGTTTTATTGAGGCGCAAATATAAAAGAATTATCTGCTTTATGCTGGCAAAGTTTTGTGGTTAGTTTTTAGCCCACAGATTATACGGATTGAACGGATTTGCACAGATTAAATTATTTGGCTAATTAAATGTTAGAGGTTTTACAGGATGAAAAAAAATAAAAACCTGTGTTAATCCGTTAGACTTGTTAAAATCCGTGGCCAATTAATCCAATACAACAAGGCAAACCGTTAATTTTAGGTCATTGGCTTCGAAGTCCGTATCTTTGCGAGCTAAATTTTATGGTTTTTGAATTTATAATTCATAATTCATAATTCACAATTATAATAATGTCCAGAGATACACAACTAAAAGAGCGATGGGAAAAGCTCGTCGATATACTATCTAATCAATTTTCGCAAGGAGAAGACTTAGATTTAGATGCCATAATTTACCTCATTGGAGTTCAGGAACTCGGAAAAGTACACCGCGAATTCAAAAAAGACGAAAAATTAAACCTGATGCACATCGCGATTTGTCGATTATTAGAACCTTACGGGTTTTACGAATTCGACTTTTTTGATGCCGAAGGATGGCCACATTACAAAGTAAAAGAAGAATTACCGGCATTAAAAGCAGGAGAGCAATCAGTTTTGATGAAAGAAGCCATTGTGAATTATTTTTTAGAAAGAGAACTTATAGAGTAGTTTTCAGTCTCAGTTTTCAGTCTCAGTTTTCAGTTACTGTAGACTGAGACTGAGACTGAGACTGAGACTGTAAACTGTAAACTGAGAAAAAAGATGTGTAGATATTCAATGGTTGCCTATAAACCACATTATGCTTGTTTTAATTGTCGGAAGACATTTAAGAGAAGATTAATGAATGACATCAAAAGGGGTGAAAAATCAGTTCTGGAAGCAAAGTGTCCGGAATGCGGTGGCTTAATGGCAAATATGGGACTTGATTTTGAATCACCAAAAAAAGACGACTTGAAAAAATGGGAACATTTGAAAAGCTTATATTCGGTTGGCATTACTTTTCATTCTTGTGGTTGCAGCGGTCCGGGATACATTCCTAATTCAAAAGAAAAATTAATTGAATATTTTGAGGATTTGAAAACAAACTATCTTAAAAATATTGATTTTTGGAGAACCAGAATAGAACCTTTGACCAAAGTCGAGCGTGACAAAGACAATCAGAGAAACTGGGGAACATTAAATGCTATTTCGGCAAACTTTAAAAAAGAGATTGTTAAAAATCAGGATGGAATAGATTTTTGGCTCAAAAAAGTACAGGAAATAGAAAGCAAAATAAGTCTGATAAAATAGTTGTGAAGGAATATCACAGTTTGCAAAGGAAACTTTAAATTTTAGACTTTAAACTTGAAACAAATTATGTAAATTTGTATTCTCAATTATTGAAGGAAAATGATAGATAAGATAAAACAGCATATAGAGGAAGCTAAAGCCTTTAATGATAAAAATAAAGAATCCTTAGAGCAATTCCGTGTTAAATATTTAGGTAGTAAAGGGTTGTTAAAAGAACTTTTTACCGAGTTCAAAAATATTCCTAACGACCAGAAAAAAGACTTTGGACAAGTAATAAACACTTTAAAAGCTGTTGCTGAGGAAAAAGTAAGAGTTATTCAGGAAGAACTTGAAAGTAAAGAAGAAATAAAAGGAATGTTTGGCGATTTAACGCGTGCTGCAGAACCGGTAATTATTGGTTCACGTCACCCGATATCGATCGTTAAAAATCAAATTATAGATATTTTTGCCAACATTGGCTTCAACGTTTCCGAAGGTCCGGAAATCGAAGATGACTGGCATAATTTTACCGCATTGAACTTACCGGAATACCATCCGGCGCGTGATATGCAGGATACATTTTTTATTCAGACAAATCCTGATGTGTTGTTGCGTACGCATACATCATCTGTTCAGGTGCGTTATATGGAAAATAACAAACCGCCAATTCGTACTATTTCTCCGGGACGTGTATTTCGTAACGAAGCAGTTTCGTCACGCTCGCACTGTATTTTCCATCAGGTAGAAGGATTGTACATTGACAAAGATGTTTCGTTTGCAGATTTGAAACAAACATTACTTTATTTTACAAAAGAAATGTTCGGAAAATCAAAAATTCGTTTACGTCCGTCATACTTTCCGTTTACAGAACCAAGTGCTGAAATTGATATTTATTGGGGCTTAAAAACCGAAACCGATTACCGTATCACAAAAGGAACTGGCTGGCTGGAAATTGGAGGTTGCGGAATGGTTGATCCAAACGTTCTTAAAAACTGCGATATCAATCCAGACGAATACAACGGTTTTGCTTTCGGAATGGGAGTAGAGCGTATTGCAATGTTGTTGTACCAAATTGGTGATATTCGTATGTTTTACGAAAATGACGTTCGTTTCTTAGAGCAATTCAAAGCAAATATATAATTTAAGTCAAAAGTCATAAAGTCGAAAGTTGAAAGTCTCATAGTAATGGCTTTATGACTTTCGACTTTATGACTTTTGACTTTTAAATTTTTGACTCATATGAAAAAAGATATAACAATCCCAGAAGTAGAAAACGTATTTCTGGCAGCTGTTCAGGAATGGAGCGACGATTTTATGGAGAAAGTGTGGTATGCTTATCTTGTAAACGATAGTGACTTTAATTTAGACAGCGTAATGGTAGTTTCAAAAGCATTTGGAACTATTGATGGCGAAATGAAAAAAACATCAGTTCTTCGTCATGCTTTTGTTGAAGTTCCGGCAGTTTCTGTAGTTAAAATTGAAATGATCGAAAAAAGTTTATTGGTTTTAAACAATGAGTTTATGGTAACATTTTTCATTGACAATAAACTCTACGACAAGAAATTCATCTTTAAATCAAACTTAATCAACGAAAACGATACTGAAGAAGTGCCAATTTTGTTTGTTGAGGGAGTGATGGTGAAGTAAGAGTAGATGCAAGATTGGTAGATGCAAGAAGCAAGATAATAGAAGCAAGATATAAAGAATAAAAAAAAGCCAAGATCTAAATAAATTAGTCTTGGTTTTTTTTATATTATAAACAAAAAGCCTACATTTAGTCTTGCTTCTTGCATCTAAAAAGAGAGAGATTTAATCCAAAGACTCCGTCAATTTCTTAAATACAGATTTAGCATCTTTTCCTTCGTATAAAATCGCATAAACTGCGTCGATAATTGGCGTTTTTGCACCATAACCCTGATTTAGTTTATAAGCACTTTTGGTAGCATAATAACCTTCGGCAACCATGCTCATTTCCATCATCGCGCTTTTTACCGTGTACCCTTTTCCAATCATATTTCCGAACATTCTGTTTCTGGAGAATACTGAATATCCCGTAACCAATAAATCGCCCAAGTAAGCCGAATCATTAATGTTACGTTTCATTTTATGTACTTTGCGGATGAATTTTTTCATTTCACGAATTCCGTTACTCATCATAACCGATTGAAAGTTATCTCCGTAACCTAAACCGTGCGCGATTCCGGCAGCAATGGCGTAAATGTTTTTAAGCATTGCAGCATATTCGGTACCAATAATATCATCGGATATTTTTGCTTTGATATAGTTTCCGGATAAACGTTTTGCCACGATTTGAGCTTTATCAGGATCTCCACAAGCAATTGTTAAGTACGAAAGTCTTTCTAAAGCTACTTCTTCTGCGTGACAAGGACCTGTAATAACGCCAATGTTGTAGTAGGGAATGTCATATTGAATATGGAAATGCTCACCAACAATTAAACTTGTCTCAGGAACAATTCCTTTAATTGCCGAAAAGATAATTTTATCAGACAAAGAAACCGTTAAGTTTTTAAGTTCTGAATCTAAGAAAGCAGACGGAATAGCAAAAATTACGTAATCTGCATACTCAATCGCTTCATTTATATTATTAGTTAATTTAAGTTTTTTGGTGTCAAATTCAACCGAACTTAAATAATTTGGATTGTGTTTGTATTTCTGAATGTGCTCGATCGCAGCGTCATTACGCATATACCAGGCAATTTCCGAAAGATTTACGCATAACATCTTTGCAATTGCCGTAGCCCAACTTCCTCCTCCAATTACTGCAAATTTTAAATTTTCGCTCATTTTTTTAATAATTTAAAACAAAAGTACTTAATAATGCAGTAATAATACAAAATCTGATTTAAGAAATTTTGAAAACAGAGTTTGAGAAAATTTTGCTGTTAAAATGAAAGCTTAATTTAAGCAATGAGTTGACTATCTTTTCCTGAATAAAGGATAAATGAATTAAAAATTATTATTTTTGATGAAATTTCTCTCAAATATGACTAGTAAAATTTTCAGCCTTATTTTAATAGCCACTAACTGGCTTTCTTTCTCACAAAACACAGATCCGATTTATTTTGACAAAAAGTGGAAAGAAACTACTAAAGAAAATGCTTCTTTTTATAGAATTAATCCATTAAAAAAATTAGGTGATCTGGTTTTAATCGAAGATTTCTATATTAATAAAACCCCTCAATTTCAAGGTTACTCGTTGCAAAACGACGAAAATAGTTATGTTGGAGATATCGTTTGGTACGATGAAAATGGTTTCGATTCGGCAGTCTATCAATATTACAACAATACTGCGGCTGAAGTTTTAACGTATTACTATCCCACTGGAAAAAAACGCAAAACCATTCAATATAAAAACGGAAGGAAAAACGGATTTTCGATTGTTTATCATCAGGATGGAACTGTTTTAATGAAAGGAAAATATATTGATGGCAAACCGGTTGAAGGAGATTTTCAAGAAGTTAGAAACTGGGAAGACTATCAGAGCAACAGGTCAGATGGAGAAGCTAATGAAAAGGATAATGATGTTATTGTTGAAGCAGCACCTATAGTGGAAGATTATTCTGCTGGAACTAAAAAACAGGTCATAAAGAAAATAATTAAAAGCAAGATCTTCTGGATCAACTCTAAACAATTGGCACAGGAAACATGGTATGATATTAAGTATGACCGCATGTATCGTTTTAAACAGATAAATTACGATCTGGCGGGAAAAGTGCTGCAAACAATAGAGCAAAGTAATTTTGAAGAATATAGTGGTAACGTTTCTAATGGTATTGCTTACGAATATTATGTTCAAAACCAATTTGCAGTCGCCATCAAATCGAAAACAACTTATAAAGAAACTCAGAAATCCGGTGAGGAAATTAAATACTATCCAAATGGTAAGATTCAGGAATTCACTAAATATCAGGATGGAGAAAAAGTGGGCGATGCAATCGTTTATAATAAAAATGAAACGATAATGAAAAAGCGAACGTATAAAAACGGAGAGCCTTTTGAAGGTAATTTTGATGAAGATTTTACAGGAAGATTATTACTTAATGCAAATTATCGTAAAGGTTTAAAAGAAGGAGAAGCAATCGTAAAAACCGACAAAGACAGTATCGTCGCACAAGGTATTTATAAAAGTGATAAACCTTATAACGGAACCTTTATTTTAAAAACCGGAGAAGATCGTCATGAATTAATTCATGTTAGCGACTTTAAGAAAAACGGATTACAAAAAGTTTTTAATTACAATATTGACGCTATTGTTAAAACCTATACTTCTCTGAATGATGTGGTAAATGGCGAAACTGTTTTTTATGAAGATGGAAAAGTCATAGGAAAACTCGAATATAAAAACGGTTTGCCGTATGAAGGGAAATTAGTAGAATCTCAAACAGCAACAATTTATAAAAACGGGAAAATCGTACAACAGATTTTCTACAGAAGTAAATATGAAAGTACAGACGAGAATAATATTCTAAAATCAATATACTTTGAAAACGGAAAAAGAACAAAAATTATTAATCATTCTTTTTTAATTACTCTGGACAAACAGGATTTTTATGTTGGAAATTATAAAAACGATACGCCATATTCCGGGTATTTTTCTGCTGATTTGCGCGAGTTTAATTATATAGATTACTATGAAAACGGTATAAAAAAGTATCAGTATTCTAATAATTATTTAGAAAACCTTGAAAAGTATCAATATCCAAAT
This sequence comes from Flavobacterium psychroterrae, assembly GCF_018380615.1. GTDB lineage: Bacteria > Bacteroidota > Bacteroidia > Flavobacteriales > Flavobacteriaceae > Flavobacterium > Flavobacterium psychroterrae. The sequence goes on from NZ_JAGYVZ010000017.1 coordinate 6,935, forward strand.
TACGATATAAAATCTACTTATAAAGACGGGAAAATAGTAGACGGTGTAGAATATATAAAATTAGACCGCCAATTTATTTCAAAATATTGGAAAAAAGGAGTTTTAAAAAGCTTTGATGTAGATCTTTTTGCAATGCATTATTTTAATCGTTTTCATTTTGAATTGAAAAATAACGGTATTGAGATTACAGAATTTAATAAAAAACAAAAAGGCAGAATTGCCAGAGAAAAAATTGGTAATAAATATATCTGCCAATTAATTATAGGGGATAAAGTAGTAATGTCAAGTTCGTCAATCGAACTAGATAATGAATTGCCCGAACAAACGGGCAGTATCATGTATTATGAATCGGATCAAATAATCAAGGCTAAAATTATAGACTCTAAAGAAACAGATTATGAAGGCCGACGAGAATCAGAGATGTTTTATGAAATTTTTGCATCAACAGTTAATAGTGCTAAAACCACAGAAGAAAACTTCAATTCAATAGCGCATGATTTTTCGACAAGCAAAAATATAGAAGCCATGTTTGGCAAAGGCGATAATGCTGATATACTAACAGGGTTAAGGTTTAACGGATCTAAAAAGCCGGAAATTGGAATTTTAGTATTAAAAAACAAAAACAATTCCTATGATTTAAAATCATTTTTAAATGGAAAAGTTTTGGAAGAAAAGAAAAATATTGAGATGAAAAATATCAGAAAAGAGGTTAAAATAATGACATCAAATTTTGAAAAGAAAATGAATGAAGATTTTAAGTAAAAGACTTTTAGGAAAACAAAAAATTATTTTTAATCATACACAATAAAAACAAAACTATTACGTTATAACTAATTGTAAATTAGAATTTAATGAGTTTAGCAAAAATTGAGTTAGTTAGTTTTGTTTTAGTATTGTAAAAAGGCGTTCCTGAAAATTCAAGAACGCCTTTTTTTTTAGTTTACAGTTTACGGTCACAGTTTACAGTTTGTAATGCGACTGAATACCGCGACTGAAAACTATTTATTAGTAACTCATCTCAACAATTGACTTCACTTTATCTAAAGTAATCAATTGTTTTTCTCCCAATCCTTTCCAGCCTCTTTCGTCAAAACGATTTACGATGAAATCTGCAGTTTTGCTGTAATCATCCACATATTGAGAAAGTTTAGTATCCATTCCCATTGTATGGAAAAATTCAACGGTTTTATTGATCGCTTCTTTCGCAACTTCTTCATCGGAACCTCTTAAGTTGAAGATTCTTCTTCCGTATTGTGCTAATTTTTCTTTTTTCGTGTCAAACATTACGTTGTATAAACTTGGCCCTATAATCGCCAAAGTACGTGCATGATCGATTGCGTACAGTGCTGTTAATTCATGACCAATCATATGCGTTGCCCAGTCAGAAGGAACACCTTTTTGAATCAGTCCATTTAATGCCATTGTACAACTCCACATAAAGTTAGAAGCTAATGCATAATCCGTTGGGCTTTCAACTACTTTTGGTCCAACTTCAATCAACGTTTGTAAAATCCCCTCAGCAATTCTATCTTGTAAATAACCTTCATGCGGATATGTAAGGTATTGTTCCATTACGTGCGTATAAGCATCTACAACACCATTTTGTAATTGTCTTTTTGGTAATGATTCAATAACTGTTGGATCGCAAATTGAGAATTTTGGAAATAAAGCACTTCCGCCAGAAGCTAATTTTTCCTGTGTAGCTTTAATCGTTACGACATATCCGGAATTCATTTCACTTCCTGTTGCCGGTAAAGTCAAAACAGTCCCGAAAGGCACAGCATTTTCCTTAATCAACAAACGTTTTTGTAAAATATCAATTGGATCTCCATCAAAGTTTACGGCTGCCGAAATAAATTTCACACCATCAATAACAGATCCGCCGCCAACGGCAAGAATAAAATCGATTTTTTCTGCTTTAATAATTTCAACAGCTTTCATTAAAGTTTCAAAATGAGGATTTGGCTCAATTCCGCCAAATTCAACAATATCAAAACCTTTAAGATTGTTGATTACTTGTTCGTGAATTCCGTTTTTAAAAATACTTCCACCACCATAAGCCAATAAGATTTTAGCATCTTTTGGTACCAAAGTCGAAAGTTTCTCTATTTGTCCTTTTCCGAAGATTAAATTCGTCGGATTGTATAATTCAAAGTTTAGCATTTTTTTTTCTTTTTTAGCTACTAAGATTCTGAGTTGCTAAGGTTCTAAGTTTTTTCTATGCTGCTTAAAACTTAGCAACTTAGTACCTTAGCGACTTAGAACCTTTTTTATTTATTTAATTTTTCCAATAATTTACCAGCGACTAATTTAGACGAAGCAGGGTTTTGACCTGTAATCAAAAGTCCGTCTTCTACAGCATAAGGTGCCCAGTTTGGTCCTTTTGAAAATTTACCTCCATTTTGAGTCAAAGCATCTTCTAATAAAAACGGAACAACTTTGGTTAAACCTACAGCTTCTTCCTCTTCATTAGTAAAACCGGTTACTTTTTTGTTTTTTACTAAAAATTCACCATTAACTTTTACGTTTTTCAAAACTGCCGGAGCGTGACAAACAAAAGCAACTGGTTTTTTATGTGTGTAAAAAGATTCAATTAAAGCAATCGAATTTTTGTCTTCAACTAAATCCCAAAGTGGTCCGTGACCTCCAGGATAAAAAACGGCATCGTAATCTTTTTGATTAATAGTCGAAAGTTTAACCGTGTGTTTTAATTTTTCCTGTAATGTTTTATCAGCATCAAAACGTTTTGTGTCTTCGGTTGCAGCCGATGGATCAGCACTTTTTGGATCAATTGGCGGCTGGCCTCCAAGCGGAGTTGCAATCGTAATTTCTACCCCCTGATCTAATAATTCATAATATGGTGCAGCAAGTTCTTCTGACCAAAATCCTGTTTTTTCTCCTGTGTTGCCCAGTTTATCATTACTGGTTACAACAAATAATACTTTTTTCATACTTTTTTTATTTGTTTTTTGAGCTATAGCTATTGTGCTAAAAGCTGCGAATGTTATAATTGTAAGTAATTTTATCTTTTTCATAAGTTTAAATTTTCATCAAATTTACGGCTTAAGTGATATTTGTAAAAATAAAATAAACTATGTTTGTTATAAATAAATTTATGTCATGGTAAATCTCGAATGGTATAGGACATTTAAAGCGGTTTATAAAAACGGAAATTTTTCTATCGCTGCAAAAGAGTTGTTTATGAGTCAGCCTGCAGTGAGCCAGCAAATCTCTATGCTGGAAGCTCATGTTGGTAATAAATTGTTTAACCGTAAGTCAAAAGGCGTAGAACCAACGGAATACGCTAAGTTACTGAATAATTTAATCATTGATGCGCTCGATCGTCTTGAAAATGTAGAGAGTACTTTTAGGGCGAAAGCAGAGGACGCAAACAGATTAATATCGGTTGGTATTTCAAAAGATCTTTTTAATTGTATTGGTAATTTGTTGATTGCTAAGTTTGATTTGATCGATTTTACCTTTGCAGACGACGATGCACTTTTTGCCCTTGTCGATGCTAAAAAACTAGATTTTGCCATCACAACAAAAAGATTTGATACGTTTGACACTATTTATGAAATCGTAGGAAAAATAAAACTGATCATGGTAGCGCCAATAAATTTGGATGCAGCAGAATTTCGGCAGAAATTAAAAGCAGATAATTTTACTGAGTTAGAACTTTGGCTCAATGAACAAAAATGGTACAGTCATGATGCCAGAATTCCGCATATAAAATTATTTTGGCTGCATGCTTTTAATAAAAAACGACCATCGATGGTGCCTAATTATATTATTCCATCAGAATCTGAAATGCTGAGAATGTTAGCAGATAATGAAGGAGTCGCCATAACCTGGAATTGTAATGCGAGAAAATATATTAAAGAGAATAAGTTGCAGTTATTATGGAATAGTTTTCACGTGCCGGAAGAATATGTTTATTTATTAAGTGCTAAAAACAATAATTTGAATTCTTTTTTTGATATTATATCTAAAGAATTAAAGTTGTTTTTTGGTAATAGGTTATAATTTTTTTCGCTACGAATCCCACGAATTAGCGCTAATTTTTGTTAATCAATTAAATATTAATTCGTGAAAATTAGTGCAATTCGTGGCAAACCCTTTTTTTAAATTATGGAAAATTTTCAAAATATTAGAATCGCCGTTGATGCTATTGTTTTTGGTTATAAGAACAACAATTTGTACGTGCTTTTAATTGAGCAGAAATTTGGTTTAACCGATAAATATTGGGCTTTGCCAGGCGGATTAGTAAAAAACGATGAATCATTAAGCGATGCAGTTACAAGAGAGCTGCACGAAGAAACCAGTGTTCAGTTGACTTTTATGGAGCAGTTATTCACTTTTGGTGAGGATATTAATAGAGATTCCAGAAACCGCGTCATTTCTGTTGCGTATTATGCTTTGGTAGACGCTTCGAATCTCGAAATTAAAGCTGATACCGATGCTGAGAAAGTACAATGGTTTAAAATAGACGAAATCCCTGCTTTAGCTTTCGATCATAATTTAATTCTTGAAACTGCGATAACAAGATTAAAAGCAAAACTGACTTACGAGCCAATTGGTTTCGATTTGCTTCCGGACGAATTTCTTTTTTCAGACCTTGAAAACCTTTATTGTACTATTCTTGAAAAAGAAATTGACCGACGAAACTTCAGAAAAAAAATACTCAGTTATGGTTTTTTAGATCAGACAGAGCATTTTTCGCCTATAAAAAGCGGTCGTCCTGCAAAGCTTTTTAAGTTTAATAAATTGAAATACAATGAATTAATTGAGAAAGGATTTCACTTCGAAATAAAGTTTGCGTAATTTTTACACAAAATAAATTGTTTATTAAATAATTAAATCTATATTTGCGTATAATTAACGCAAACTCAAAAACTATGATACTTAATTTAGACCCAAAATTCACTCCGATCCTTAATCAGGAAGAAATCAAATTTCAAAGTTTTACATTTTCTGGCGGAGAACCACACATTAAAATTGATCCTAATTTTGATACGACTCAAAAAGTAACTATCACACACCGTTTAAATTCATTCAACGATTTAGGTTTATTGTGTATTACGGTAGATGCTTTACGCAGAATGGATGTTAAAGTAATCGATTTGTTTATTCCGTATTTCCCGGCCGCAAGACAAGATCGTGTGATGATCAAAGGAGAATCTTTATCTGTAAAAGTATATGCTGATATCATCAACGGACTTCAATTGAATAAAGTTTTTGTTTTTGATGCGCATTCTGAAGTTACTCCGGCATTAGTAAACAATTGCGAGGTGATTCCAAATCATACTTTTATCAAAGAAGTTCTAAAAGTTATTGGCGATAACGTAAAACTAATTTCTCCGGACGGTGGAGCTCTAAAAAAAATCTACAAAGTTTCTGAATTTTTAGGAGGAGTTGATGTAGTAGAATGCAGCAAAAGCCGTGACGTAAAAACAGGAAAATTATCAGGATTTAAAGTCTATGAAGACGATTTAAACGGAATTGATTGTTTAATCGTTGATGATATTTGCGATGGCGGCGGAACTTTCGTTGGTTTAGCCGAAGAATTAAAAAAGAAAAATGCAGGAAAATTATATCTAGCTGTAAGCCACGGAATCTTCAATAAAGGATTTGAAGTTTTAAACTGCTTCGACAAAATATTTACTACGAATTCTTTTAAAGACTTCGAAGGAGAAGAAGTCGAAGTTGTTAAAATTACTGTTTAAAAAAGTTTCAAGTTTCAGGTTTCAAGTTGCTGTAGAGAACCTGAAACCTGAAACCTGAAACAAAAAAACTATTAACCGTTTTCAAGTTTAAAATTCCAAGTTTCAAGTCTCGTGAGAACCTGAAACCTGAAACAAGAAAAACCTGAAACAAAAACCACACAAAACGATGAGTGATGATTTAAAACCAAGATTTATTGAATCTTTAAAAAGAAACAATGATCAGATTAGAGAAGACAGAGCCAAAACAATTGGCGAGGATTCTGAGTTAATATACAGACGACGAGTTGAAGATATTGAACTGAAAATAAAAAGATTAGAAAGAGAACAAGAAGGATTGATTGACATTAGTCCGCTTGATAAAAACAGTTTGACTTTTGCTGATTTTCAACCTGAAGCCTTTGTGCAAAGAGACATGGAATTGTCACTGACAATTAGAAATTTAAACATTCAGTTTGAAGTATCAAAAAAGAGATTTGAATATTTATTTGGTAAAACATTTTAGTTATGGGAGGTACAAGATATGACTTAGGCGCTCGTTTGAGCAGAGCAGAAGCAGCTGGTTACGGAAAAAAATCAGCAAGTGAGATTTTTACGCAAAATTCTTTACATGTGGCGCATGAATCTATGAACCCAAACGGAATCACATTTCGTGAAGCCAGAGATTCTGAGGTTCATCCCAATTCAGTTCCAATTATTTTAGCACTTGATGTTACAGGAAGTATGGGACATATTCCTCATGAATTGATAAAAGACGGACTTCCAAAATTAATGGGAGGAATTATTCAGGGTGGCGTTCCGGATCCGGCACTATTATTTTTAGGAATTGGAGATCATGAATGCGACAGATATCCGTTGCAGGTGGGACAATTTGAATCTGGTGATGCAGAACTTGATATGTGGTTAACGAGAACTTATATTGAAGGCGGTGGAGGAGGAAATGCTGGTGAAAGTTATCTTCTAGCCTGGTATTTTGCCGCTTTTCATACTAAAACGGATGCTTTTGAAAAAAGAGGTCAAAAAGGGTTATTGTTTACCGTAGGTGACGAACCTAATTTAGATACACTTCCGGCATCAGCAATTAAGGAAATTATGGGTTCAGGACAACAAACCTATACACATCTTGAGTTATTAAAAGAAGCGCAAAAACGTTACGAAGTCTATCATATAAGTGTATTACACTCAGATCAGGCGATAAGAGCAAATGTGGCATGGAAAGAATTACTGGGACAAAATTGTTTGTCTATTGAAGATCACAAAGAAATCCCGAATGTAATCAAGAAAATCATTTGTGATAAACATAAAAGTTCAGGATTAGGTTTAGGGACTGTCTCATTAGATGGTTTAGATAATATAGAAATGCTTTAAATGTTTAACACATAGAAACATAGGTTTTTGTTAGTGTGATTAAAAGAAAATAAAAAGAAACAAGTTTCTCACACATAGTACTATGTTTGTTTAAACTAGTGAAACGCCTTTTAAAGTTTCCAAAAATCTATGTTTCTATGTGTTTAAATAATATTGTACAAAATGAAAACAGCTCAAATAGTTATAGGTTTAGGATTTGGTGATGAAGGTAAAGGAATTACAACAGATTTTCTGGCGAAGCAAAATCCTGAATCTATAGTTATTCGGTTTTCAGGAGGACAACAAGCCGCACATACCGTAATTATTGGTGACAAAAAACACGTTCATTCGAGTTTTGCAAGTGGCGCGCTTCGGGGTTTGCCTTCGTATTACAGCGAACATTGCACGATTCATCCTGTTTTTTTATTCAATGAAAGGGAAGAATTAGAAGAAAAAGGCGGAAATATCGAACTTAATATTCATCCATTAGCCAAAATCACAACTCCGTTTGATGTTTGGCAAAACCGAAATAACGTGAGAAATCTTGATCACGGAACTTGCGGTAAAGGCGTAGGCGCAACCATGAAACGTAACGAAGGTCAATACAAACTATATGCAATTGACTTAATCGCACCAAGACAAATGCTTTTAGAGAAACTGGAAAAGATCGCTTATTATTACGGTTTTTTAAATGAAAGTGAAATCGATGAAGAAGTAAATCATTTCCTTGAAGTGATTGATGAAATAAAATGGAATATCAGCGATTACAGCTTTTTAGAAAATTTCCCGAATCTTATTTTCGAAGGTAGTCAGGGCATTTTACTCGACATGGATCATGGTGTTTTCCCGAATGTTACGTATGCGAATACAACATCAAAAAATGCTTGTGAAATATGTAAGAAGCTGCAAATTGAGGATATCAACATTTATTATGTGACCAGAAGTTATTCAACCCGACATGGAAACGGCTGGATGAGTAATGAAAGGGAATTAAAATTAAAAAATAACGAAGAAGAAACCTGTGTCTATAACGAATTTCAAGGTCAATTACGAAGAGGCGATTTAGATTATAATCTATTAAATTATGCCTTAAAGCTTGACGCAGCTTATAGTTTAAACGCAAAAAGAAACCTGGTTGTAACATGTATGGATCAGATAGAAACTGATTATGGGTTTGAAAATCTAACAACTGAGTTTAATGAAATTTACGGATCATTTTCACCCGATTCTAAAGATTTTAAACAAATGACTTCTTTGTTTCAATAAAGAGAAAAAATGAAATATAATATACAAAATATAGCTCCGGAAAGTAAATTTTTATTTTTCTGGGGACATCAGCCAAGTTTAGACGGAACAATAATTAAAACTTGCTTTAGTCAATGGTGGCTGAGTTCTTTTGAAGTTGATAAAGTGATTTATAAAACTGCTGAACACTGGATGATGGCGAAAAAAGCCGAATTGTTTAAAGATGATAAAATTCTGGAAAAAATCCTTCAGGCTAAATCTCCGGCAGAAGCCAAAAAATTTGGAAGAGAAGTAAAAAATTATAATGAAACGCTTTGGTTAGCTGCCAGATTTGACATTGTGAAAGAAGGAAATTACCATAAATTCTCTCAAAATCCGGACTTAAAAACTTTTTTGCTCAATACAAAAGACAGGGTTATAGTAGAAGCCAGCCCAGTCGATGCAATTTGGGGAATTGGAATGGCCGGCGATCATAAAGATGTTTTGAATCCTGCAAAATGGAAAGGCTTGAATCTATTAGGTTTTGCTTTGATGGAAGTTAGGGATGAATTGAAATAAACCAGATTATGGAAGAAATTTTAAATAAAAAAGAGTTAGATAGTTTATTAGAATCTTTATCGAAAGCAAAAGATGAAAAATCTATAGAAAGTTACATTTATATCAAGAACATACTAGATTCGATTGAATTTCCACTTCCAATTACAATTTATCTAAAGGGAACGAAGTTTGTTAGAAGTAGAGCACATAAGGAAGATGAAGATTTTTTCGAAACTGTAGATCAACTTTCTTATCGTAAAGATATCCGAAATATTAAGAAATTTGGTAGAGCTAATGAACCTGGTCAATCGATATTTTATTGTGCAAATAATGCAATAGTTTCATTTGCAGAAACTAATTCTGTAGTAAGAGAGGATGAAAAAAAGGATTTTGAATATATTACTTCTGGAGTTTGGATTTCAACTGAGGATATAATAGTAGTTAATTTATTAACTAATGAAAATACGAAAGGACAACATGTTGATTTTGATCAATCTATTGAAAGTTTTGAAGATTTAATTGATTCTCAAAATGATGAAAATGGTTTTGCCGTTAGAGATTTACTTCAATTTTTATCGAAAGAGTTTTCAACATCTTTTAGAAATAATTCAAATCATTACAAGATTACTTCTGCATTTACCAATTATGTATTATTAATAGATAAAGTTGATGGCATTTTGTATCCAAGTACAATCTATCCAACTGAAGGGTTCAATTTTGCTTTAAGAACTGATGTAGTAGACAAGAAAATGAAATTTTATGCTGCTCAAAGAATTAAAATGCAAAAGATTGGAGATAAAGAATATAAAGAAGTTGAAAAAACTGAATCAGAAATCAGTACATCTGAAGATAATATTATTAAATGATTAGGTAAAATGAATGAGAAAACAGCAAAAAACATAAGCAAATTTCTGAGTTTAGTTCTCAGACATTCGCCGGAAACTATAAATTTAAAATTAGACGAAAACGGTTGGGCTGATGTAGAAGAACTAATCGAAAAATGTTCTAAAAAAGGAAATTCATTAAATGCAGAACTTCTGGATTATGTGGTAGAAAACAATGATAAAAAACGTTTTGCTTTTAATGAAGACAAAACGAAAATCAGAGCAAGTCAGGGACATTCAATTACAGTTGAACTGAATTTGAATGAAGCAGAACCTTCGGAGTTTTTATATCATGGAACGGTGGGGAAATTTTTGGAAAACATCAAAAAAGAAGGACTTCAAAAAATGAGCCGTCAGCATGTACATCTTTCCAAAGACAAAGAAACAGCAATAAAGGTAGGCGGAAGAAGAGGGATTCCTCAGATTCTAACCGTTAAAAGTGGCGAAATGTTCAAAGACGGTTTTAAATTTTATTTGTCTGAAAACAATGTTTGGTTAACAGATGAAGTTCCGCCGAAATACATTCAATTCACTTAATTAAAATCGTATTTATTCATCTTAAGAATAATCCTGATTAACAATAAAAAAATAAAGTTATGATATTAGAAGCAGCAATATGCGATGCATACGGAGCAGGATTTGAATTTCGCGATTTAGATTTTATTTCTCAAAATAATAATTTGACACAATATCATACACACGGAATGTATACTGAAATCTATAAAAGATATACAGATGATACGCAAATGGCAATTGCAATTTCAGAATTGTTATTAGAAGATGATAATTGGAACGAGATTAAAGTCGCAGATAAATTTGTCGAAGTATTTCACAGAGATAAAAGAAGAGGATATTCAGACAGGGTTTATAATGCTTTGGATGCCAGTAAAAATGGAGCTGATTTCATTAAAATAATCAATAATGCAAGTAACGGAAATGGTTCGGCGATGCGAGCGTATTCTATTGGATATCTGAAAGATATTGAACAAATAAAAACATTCTGCGAAATTCAGGCGAAAACATCTCATGATACAATTGAAGGAATTAGTTGTGCAAAACGAATTGCTTTAGCCGTGCACTATTTCAAATATAATTTGGGCGATGACTCAACTTTGATATCGTTTTTAAATGAAACTTTAAAAGAAAACGAAACCTATAAAATAACTTCTCCAATTGATATGCACGGTTATCCAACGACGCAGGCCGTTATCAAAATCGTTTCAGAAGCAACTTCAATGCAAGATTGTTTGAAAACAAGTATCGATTATGGCGGAGATACAGATACCGTTGCAGCTTTGTGTATGGCGATTTTAAGTCATAAAGAAAAATGCGATAAAGTTTTGCCTTCATTTTTATATGAAGAATTAGAAAATGATAAATTCGGAAAAGATTTTCTGATTACATTAGACCAAAAGCTCATTACTAAGTTTAATTAGATATTCTAATCATGAAACGAACATTAGTTTTTGGAGATATTCACGGAGGTCTAAAAGCCTTAATTCAATTATTAGAACGAGTTGAGGTAAAACAAAACGACCGACTTATTTTTCTGGGAGATTATGTTGATGGTTGGGGAGAATCAGCGCAAGTAATTGATTTTTTGATTGAATTATCTCAAAAACAAGAATGCGTTTTTATAAAAGGTAATCATGATGTATGGTGTCACGAATTTCTGATGAATGATGTAATAAATGATATTTGGTTTTTACATGGAGGAAAATCGACTATTGAAAGTTATCAGAATATTGAATCTAAAGAGAAGCATCTTGATTTTTTTGCCAATATGAAAGATTATTTTGTAGATGAAAATAATAATTTGTTTATTCACGCAGGTTTTTCATCCATGCATGGTCCGGAAAAAGAACATTATGCATCCAATTACAGTTGGGACAGAACACTTTGGGAAATGGCTTTGACAATGGATACAAGAATCCAAAAAGATTCAGTATCATATCCGAAAAGATTATTGCTTTATAACGAAATTTACATTGGCCATACACCAACGCTTCATTATAATGTTGAAATCCCGATGCAAGGTTGCAATGTTTGGAATATAGATACCGGAGCAGGTTTTTATGGTAAACTTACTTGTCTTGATTCAGCAACTAAAGAATTTTGGCAAAGTGATGTAGTACAGACATTTTATCCAACAGAAAAAGGAAGAAATAAATAGATGAAGAAAATTTTTAAAGCTCCTGAAGAAATTCCTTTGCAAAGTGAATTTAAAACCATTTTTTTAGCCGGATCTATAGAAATGGACAAAGCCATTGATTGGCAAAAACATTGCGAAGAATTATTAAAAGACAAGTTTATTATCTTTAATCCCAGAAGAAGTCAGTGGGATAGTAGTTGGTCACAAACAATAGAAAACGACAATTTTAAGAAACAGGTAGATTGGGAACTTAACGCATTAGAAAAAGCAGATATAATTATTATGTATTTTGCAAAAGATACAATGTCACCAATATCTTTGCTTGAATTTGGACTTTATGCCCAATCAAATAAAATGAAAGTAGTCGTTGAAGAAAACTTTTGGCGCAAAGGCAACATTGATATTGTTTGCAACAGATATTCAATAGAACAATTTAAAACATTAGAAGAATTAATCCAAAATTTACTAAAATAACAAAACATGAACCCACTATTATTAACAGACGGTTACAAAGTTGACCACAGAAGACAATATCCGGACAAAACCACATTAGTATATTCTAACTGGACACCCAGAAAATCAAGAATCGAAGGAATTGATGAGGTAGTATTTTTTGGATTACAATATTTCATTAAAAAATATATCATTCATGATTTTGATGCTGATTTTTTCAAAAAGCCAAAAGAAGAAGTAGTTAAAAAATATTCTCGCCGAATCAATAATTATTTAGGTGAAAACCAGGTTGGAACAAAACACATTGAAGATTTACATGATTTAGGATATATCCCAATGGTTTTTAAAGCCTTGCCGGAAGGAGCGAGCGTTCCGTTAAGAGTGCCAATGTTCACCATGTACAATACGCTTCCGGAATTTTTCTGGCTGACGAATTATTTCGAAACCTTACTTTCTGCAGTAGTTTGGTTGCCTTGTAACTCCGCTACAATTGCGAGAGAATATAGAAAAGTATTAGATAAATATGCTGGTGAAACTTCATCAGTTCCTGAATTTGTAGATTGGCAGGCGCATGATTTCTCTATGAGAGGAATGGGCGGAATAGAAGCTGCAATAACTTCTGCAGCCGGACATTTATTAAGTTTTACAGGATCTGATACCATTCCGGTAATTGATTTCTTCGAAGATTATTACTACGCTAATTCTGATCAGGAATTAATCGCAGGTTCAGTTGCTGCAACAGAGCACTCTGTAATGTGTATGGGAACTACCGAAGGAGAATGTGAAACTTTTAAAAGATTAGTTACTGAGGTTTATCCAAAAGGAATTGTGTCTATCGTTTCTGATACCTGGGATTTATGGAAAGTGCTAACCGATTATTTGCCGCGTTTAAAAGAAGATATTATTGCCAGAGAAGGTAAAGTCGTGATTCGTCCTGATAGTGGAGATCCGGTTGATATTATCTGCGGAAATCCGGACGGAAAAACCGAAGAAGAGAAGAAAGGTGTAATTGAGCTGCTTTGGGATGTTTTTGGAGGCACAACCAATGCAAAAGGATATAAAGAGCTTATTCCGCAAATTGGCGCTATTTACGGCGATAGTATTACCGTTGCGAGATCTATCCAAATTTGCGAAAGATTAAAAGCAAAAGGTTTTGCATCTACAAACGTAGTTCTTGGAATTGGATCATTTACATATCAATACAATACCAGAGATACATTTGGGTTTGCAATGAAAGCGACTTACGGAGAAGTAGATGGAGAAGGAAGAGCTATTTTTAAAGACCCTATTACAGATGATGGAACTAAAAAATCTGCCAAAGGATTAATGAAAATTGACTTAGTTGATGGTGTATATCATTTAACCGATAATGTTTCGTGGGAAGAAGAAAAACAAGGAGAATTGAAAGAAGTTTTCAGAGATGGAAAACTTTTAATAGAGCAATCTTTGAGTGATATTAGATCACGAGTAAAAGCTCAAATAAGCGTTACGCTATAAAATGCGAAAAGCCTGAATTTAAAATTCAGGCTTTTTTGTTTTTGTTATGATGTTTTTTAGCAGCAGTATTTTGCTCTCATTTCTTTTGCTTCTTGATCAGAATTGTATCCTATAAAAAGCAATCCTTCTGTGCATTCCATTCTTTTTTCTTTGATTAATTTTGCAACAAATAATTCAAATTCAATGAATAAACGATATTCAGAATTTATTAAATTTAGATATTTTCTTTGATATGGAATTTTTTCATTTGTAATGATATCCAATAAAACTGATTGCAATTCATCAATGTGTCTTTCAGAATCTAATTTAAAATTTCGGAAAATTTTTTGATGATCATAAATAAAAGAAATGGAATTTTGTACTCCGTTGCTGTACATGGGGCCAGATCTTGTGTTTTCATTGCTTTGACCAGAATAAGAGTTTGCTTGTAGAATTAAATTTTCTATTTTATTGTATTGATACTGTTCGGTATCAATAATTAAAAAATTATCTTCAAAAGAAATGGTTCCTATAAAAGACCCATTTAAGTTTTCGTATTCGTTTAGTCTAATGGCACCACCAATTAAATACATTATAACTGGAACTATAAGTAAGCAATATGCATATTTTGAAATGTCATATCCAAATGAAGTTTCTATAAGCAGAAGCAATAAAACATACGAAATAATTGTAATTAAAGAATAGTACGTTAGCTTTTCAGACAAAGTAAAGTCGAATTGTCTGGATTTATTTGGGTAAAAAATCGAAGCTGAGAAAGGCATTTACTTCTTATAAAAATTATTGTGATCAATATATTCCCAAACTTTTGGAGGCAATAAAGGCTGGATATTTTTTCCTTCTTTAATACTGTTTCTGATAAAAGTAGATGAAATCTCTACAATTGGAGCATCAATCATATGCACTTTGGGATGCGATTTTAATTCGATGTTTTCTTCTTCTTCAGAAATTCTTGGATAAACATAAATATCATAATGATCCAGAATCACTTCGTAGTTTTTCCATTTATGAAGCGTTTTCAAATTATCTTCTCCCATAATTAATGAAAAATCATGAGTTGGATATTTCTCTTGTAAGTGAACCAAAGTATTTACGGTATAATTAGGCTGAGGTAATTTAAACTCAATATCCGAAGGTTTAATCTTGGGGTAATCTTCTGTGGCCAGAAAAACCATTTGCAAACGTTGATGATCGTCCAGCAAAGTAGATTTTTTCTTTAACGGATTGTGTGGCGTAACCACCATCCAAATCTGATCTAAGTCCGCAAACTCAGCCATATGATTGGCAATAATTAAATGACCAACATGAATGGGATTGTACGTTCCGAAATAAAGGCCTATTTTCATAAAAGTGATACTGTAATATTAAATAAGCTTAAAAGCGGCTTTTTTTAGAAATCAAATAATCAACAGAGAATTTTCCACTTCCCGTTACAAGCAATAGTAAATAAAATAATAAATATAAGATTGCCATTTCTTTAACGTCGACAGGATCAGCTCCATGAATCACAAATACAGCGATAAGCATTGTAACTATTAAAGGTAAAGTAGCTAATCTGGTTGCCAAACCTATGAAAAGAAGAAATGAACAGATTATTTCGGCAAAAACTGCAAGAGTTAAAGATGCCGTTTTTCCTACTCCCAACGGATCCGGAAATTGAATATCTCCTCCCTTTAAAAGCATATTTAACTTAGACAAACCATGAATAATCATTAAAATTGCGACCGATAGTCTAATTACAAGAATAATTATGCTCAGGTAATTCTCGTTTCTTTTTACTTCAAATAAATTAATCATGATACAAATATTAATTGATGTTATACATCAAAGCTAACGGTTGTTTTTGTGAAATAGTATTGATTTTTGACCTTTCTAATCTTTATTAACAAAAGCTTTTACTAATTGATAGGCTTCTTCTTTAGCAGTATCAAGGTCGTAATTTTTTATAATCGTGTCAAATTGAGGCGCAGTGGCCAATTCAACAGATGCTTTTGCAATTCGCATATTGATTTTGTCATCACTTTCGGTAGAACGCTCTTTAAGTCTGCGTTTCAATTCATCAACGCTTGGAGGTTTAACAAAAACAGCTAAAGTTTGTTCCGGAAATTTATGTTTAATCCGCAATCCGCCGGCAACATCAATATCAAAAATAACATTTTTTCCTAAAGCCCAAATACGGTCAATTTCAGATTTTAAAGTACCATAAAAATTATCGCGATATACTTCTTCCCATTCCAGGAAATTTTCGGCTTTAATATGCTTTTTAAATTCCGGTAA
Organism: Flavobacterium psychroterrae; assembly: GCF_018380615.1. Lineage (GTDB taxonomy): Bacteria > Bacteroidota > Bacteroidia > Flavobacteriales > Flavobacteriaceae > Flavobacterium > Flavobacterium psychroterrae. Next base: position 23,047 of record NZ_JAGYVZ010000017.1, read on the forward strand.
CGAGATAAAATAATAATCTGTTCCGTGAACTTCTTCTCCGCGTGGGTCGCGAGAAGCCGCTGAGATTGAAAATTCTAAATTTAAATCCTCTTTCCCAAGTAAATGTCTTACTATAGTTGTTTTTCCCGATCCCGAAGGTGCTGAGAAAACAATTAATTTTCCTTTGTTCATTATGTATGCTTTTGGCTTTTAGCGTTATGCTTTAAGCTTTAATTCGTATGTTGTTTCGCGTTTACCGCTAAATATTTATTCTATTTTTTTATAAATTGTAGAACAGCCTTCATCACAAATAAATTGATACTCATTAGTTACAGGATCTAAAGTCATTTTTTTAGAACTCCACTCATTAGTACGGCAGAAATAGAAAAATTCTTCTTTAGGAAAAATAAGATGCAGACTATCTCCTATAATTTCATATTTACCCTTATTTTTAAGATGATCAATTACAATATTATTTTTTTCAAAAATAATTTCATCTCCATCTTCAATATCGGTCCTGGATTGAGTAGCTCCGTTACTGCTTATTGATTCGATCGCCTTCCATTTGCCAATTATTGAAAACTCTTCTCCTTTAAAAACGCAGCTAATATTGAGAATTAGTAAACACGAAAGAAGAAATATTTTTTCCATAACAAAAATCTCAGATTACAAAACATTCAAAACCTGTTCTTTAATCTTCTCCAATTCATCCTTCATCATCACCACCAATTTTTGCATTTGAGCATGATTTGATTTTGAACCCATTGTATTGATCTCGCGACCCATTTCCTGAGTAATAAAACCTAATTTACGACCATTAGCTTCAGTACCTTTTATAGTTTCTAAGAAATAATCTAAATGATTCGTTAAACGAACTTTTTCTTCCGTAATATCAAGTTTCTCTAAATAGTAAATCAATTCCTGTTCGAAACGATTTTCATCAACATTCACTTTCAATTCAGCTATTGCAGTTTGCAAACGATCCTTAATTGCCTGAACACGTTCCGGATCAAGTGCTAAAGCATCGTTCATATATTGGCGAATATTTCCAATTCTTAAATTGAATTCCTTCTCAAGAGATTCACCTTCATCTTTTCTAAAAGTCAAGATATTTTGCAAAGCTTCTTCAATGATAACCTTAATTTGGTCCCAATCGTTTTCGTCGATTTCCTCACGCTCCGTTTTTAGCGTATCAGGCATACGAACCGCCATTTTCATTAATTCAGTTTCATCAGCAGCGGGATATACTTCTCTTAATTGAGCAATATAGTTTTTTACAACCGGAACATTTACTTTCGTTGAAGTTTGTTCAGAAGTACTTTCGATATAAATCCCGAAATCAATTTTTCCTCTTTCAAGTTTCGTAGAGATCTGAGTTCTTAAACCTAACTCCATTTCGCGATAAAGCGATGGCATTCTTACGTTTAAATCTAAACCTTTACTGTTTAAGGATTTTACTTCAACGGTAATTTTTTTTGTCGGCAATTGCAAAGAAGCTTTGCCAAACCCTGTCATCGATTGTATCATATAATTGAGTATAAAGGCGCAAAGATAAATAAAACTTTGCAGTCTTGAGTTTTAAATCGCTAATCTGTTAAAGACAGCTTTGTGTAAAGTTTTTTTGCCACGAATTTCACAAATTAGCGCGAATTTATTAGTGGGAATTCATGAATTGTATTTTGCCACAGATTAAATGATTTTATAGATTTTACCAATCTGAGAGAATCTTTTAATCTGTGGCATTATTTTTAAGCTCAACAAACAATTTGTGAAAATTTGTGAAATTTGCGGTTAACTTTTTTATAGTCAAAATTTTAATTTGGGCATTCCCTTCGGTCGAGCTATCCGCTCCCAATCTTTTTTTTGAGCAGAAAAAGCTCAAAAAAAGGATTTCCGCTTCTATCCCTAACGCAAACCCGGATTTACTAGAACTTTACGTTATTTTGCCAGAGCTTTAGAAACTTGTAATGTAACAGGCTGACTGTTTCCAATATAAATTTTATCATCAATAATAAAAACCGGACGGCTTAAAAAAGTATAATGTTCTAAAATGTATTTTTTGTAATCAGCTTCAGTCAAAGATTGGTTTTTTAAATCCATCGACTTATACAATTGCGCTTTTTTACTAAATAAAGCTTCGTAACTTCCTGCAAGTTGGTGCATTTCTTCAAGTTCTGCTTCTGTAATCGGATTTTGTTTGATATCGTGAAAAACCAAATTATTGTCTTTCGGTAAGCTTTTAATAATCTTTCTACATGTATCGCAAGTAGCTAAGTAATATATTTTGTTCATGATTGCTGATTTATTTGAATACAAAGAAAATTCATTTGAAATAGATAATTGCCTAATTTTATAAAAAAAACACAACTATGAATTCAGTTTTTGAAACGCAGAAAACGATTAGAGAAGTTCTTCTGAAATTTTTAGATAATTATTCATTAGAACAATTGAATAAAATTCCGCAGGGTTTTAATAATAATATTATTTGGAACGCCGCACACTGCATTGCTGTTCAACAAGCTTTAGTATATAAATTGTCTGGTTTATCGGCAATGGTTTCTAAAGAGTTTATATTAAAATATTCAAAAGGAGCAAAGCCGGAAGGTGATGTAAACCAAGATGAAGTTGATGAAATTAAAATATTACTTTCTACGACTTTGCACCAAACGCAAAAGGATTTTGATGATCGTATATTTGTAAATTTTCAGGAATATACAACTAGCTTAGGGAATACGTTAAGAGATATTCACGGCGCACTGGAGTTTAATAATTATCATGAAGGACTTCATTCAGGCGTAATTATGAGTATTAGAAAATTTGTTTAACTTTTTGATTATTAAGGATTCTTTAAAAGCAATAAACCCGACAGGTTTTAAAACATGTCGGGTTTGAATATAGATTAATTACTATTCTACTATAGTTTCAATTGTAACTTTCATAGCGCCGGCACCTTTGTTTTTGGTGATTTCCATAAAAGCTCTTTTAGACAAATCGAGTTCTCTTGTTTTTACAAATGGGCCACGGTCTGTGACTTTCACTATTACAAATTTTCCGTTCGCTTCATTTGTAACTTTTATTCTTGTTCCAAATGGGAGCTTTTTGTGCGCTGCAGTATATTTACTGTTGTTGAATCTTGCTCCGCTTGCGGTTTTTTTTCCGTTAAAGCGGTCAGCGTAATATGAGGCGTGAGCGTTTTTTTTATAAGCTTTTAATTTTAGGCCTTTGTCAGTAAAAACTGAATCAGTTGGAATTGCAAGTATGTCTGGTCTTGCCGTTTTTACTGTATCCTGAATTATTTTGGTTTCTGTTCCTGGTTTTGTTTGACTTATAACGTAAGTAAAACAGCTTAAAAAAGTTAATGAAATTGTTGTAAGTATAATATTTTTTTTACTTCTCATGGGTTATTTTTTTTCAGACTTGGGGAGTTTGTACAAATAATATGCCGAGATAAAAAAAGCCCTATTGTTTTAGGGCTTTAGTTAGTTTTAGAACCATAAGTTCCATGGGATTCTACTTAAAATAAGCAATAATCCTAATCCGTAATAAATAGCAAAAGTTTTAAATTTAGCTTCGCTATTAATTAGTTTTTTATGTTTTGACCATCCAATAGTAATTAAGACAATTGCTATAAGGTTGATTAAGGGGTGTTCTAAAGAAGTTAATCTTAATTCTGCATTAGACATTTGTCCAAATGCTGCTTTTCCTAATGGAGAAACAAAATAAAGAATTATTCCAATCAATAACTGAGTGTGAGTTCCTATTAAGGCAAACAATGCTATTTTGCGATCTTTAGCAGTAAACTCTTTTTTTGAAGTTAAGCCGATTATAGCATTTACAACTGCAATTAATAAAAGTAAAAGTGCTAAATAAGCCCAGCCAGAATGGAATTTTTGTAGAAAATAGTACATAAATTTTATTTTTTGTTAAAACAAATATAGCAAAAAAGGTATAAAAAAAACGGCATTGGACTAAAAGTCAATGCCGTTTTTGGTATTTATTTAGATTCTAAATATTAGAAATCGTAACGTAATGTAAAGTTCCAAGTTCTACCGAAACCAAAGAATACCTGATTGCTTGTAGCAACACCATCATAAAGTAATCCTTTAGATGCGTAAGTTCCGTTTGCACCAGGTGCTTGTGTTCCTGAAACAGGAAGATTATCATCTGCAAAAATATTAGTTCTGGACTCAGCAATGTAAACTTTGTCAAAAAGATTGTTTACGTTAAGTCTGAAGTTTACAGATTTGTCTTTGTTTTTACCAGTTAACATTTTGTATGAAAAACCAGCATCCATTAATCCGTAAGAAGGTAATTCTAAAGCTCCTTTATTGTCTGGAGAAGTAAAGTTAACAGGTGTAAGTCCAGCGTATAATTTATCATTAAAGTTGTAATTAGCATCAACTGTTACTCTTGTAACAACTTCGTAAGAAGCTCCTACAGATGCAGTCATTTGAGCAGCATCACCTACTTTTACTTTGTCCATATATACTGGAATTCCTGTGAATCCAGGAACTGGCGTGTTATCTGCTTGGAAATAAGCATTAACGGTAGCATCTCCTTTGTATTCCCAAATTCCGTATGAGAACATACCGGTAACTTTTAATTTCTCTGTAATGTTTGAACTTCCTTCGAATTCAATTCCTGAGTGAACTTCATCAAGACCTAAGTACTCTGTGTAAGTTGTGTTTGCAGCGATTAAACCAGCAGCTGGAAGTGGGTTACCTTTTAGGTATCTGTCATTCCAGTTTGTGTTGTAAACATTCACAGTACCATTAAAATATTTAGAACGGAATCCGTAACCAGCTTCAAAACCAATGATTTTTTCATTAGTAAGATTAGGGTTTACTGTAGATCTGTTGTTAGGGTAAACTGAGTTAAAGAAAGGTTGTTTAGAGTAGTATCCTGCATTTACATATACATTGCTTTTTTCGCTAATGTTGTAGTTTGCACCACCTTTTACGTTACCACCTATGATTTTTTCGTAATCTGTAGAAGCTAAAGGATCAGTTGGTAAGTAAACAAAACTGTCTTCTCTTTTGTATCCTTGTTGAGATACAGATCCTTGTACAAATGCAGTTAAGTTATCTTTTGAATACTCTAATTGAGTAAATGCACCAAGCCATTGTACTTTTCCAGTACTGTTAAAAGCTATTTTATCGTAGTCTTTTTTCTGAAAAACATTCCATTGAACATCAGTTGGGTAAGTTGATGTGATGTGTCTTGCCGGATCACTTTTCATTAATGTGTCATAATATTCTCCGCCACCTAATAAATCATTTACAACTGTATAGTGATAACCTGTGTAAGTCCTTGCATCAACACCAAAATCTAAAGTTAAAGTGTTCGTTAATTTTTTATTCAAATTAATTACAGCTCCGTACCAGTCATGTGAGTTGATTGATGAAGTTTGAGAAATACCAGAAGTTCCTGTACTTGCTCCAGCTGCTGCGTTAGAACCTGTAGAAGAAGTGTTTTGGTAAACACCTCCAACTTGAGCTCTTGTTTGTAAACCTGTAAATCCATTAATTAAAACTGGTGTACCTGAGTTGTAAGCTACGATTTTATCGTAATCTACTAATCCGTCAGCAGTTCTAAAAGCTAAGACATCACTATAACTTTTTCCTCTAATTCCACCAGTTGCGCTAGCACCTGCACCACGACCCATTGAAGCGTATAATACAGAAGAAAGTTTTGTAGTTTCGTTAATTTTATAATCCCAGTTGATAGAAGCAATAGGTTTATGGTAATAGTTTTTTCTGATGTTATAAGCTTCACCATTTAAATATCCAGCGTCTGGATTGTATCTTGTATTTGGATCACTAAGTGAACCATATTGTTGGTAAGTAGCAATTGTAGAAACAGTAGATCTTTGGTTGTGCCATTGTGGAGCACCTGTTACTGTAAATTGGAAGTCATGTTTGTCATTTTTTGTAGAGTATCCTAAAGCTACGTAGTAGTTAGAACCTTCAAATTGAGTTCCGTTGATATATCCGTCTCCCATTGTTTGAGATAACAAGATAGATGCAGAAAGACCATTTTCTAATTTTCCAGTATTGTATGAACCCTGGATTTTGAAATTTCTTCCATTTCCAAAACCAGAAGAGAAAGATCCACCTTCTTTTTTGTCTGAAGATTTAGTGATAATGTTGATTGTTCCACCAACTGATGCTACAGCAAGTTTTGATGAACCTAAACCTCTTTGAACCTGCATTGCAGTAGTAACATCTGATAGACCAGCCCAGTTACTCCAGTAAACAGTTCCACCTTCCATATCATTGATAGGCATACCGTTAACCATAACAGCAATGTTTTTTTGATCAAAACCACGAATGTTGATTCTTGAATCTCCAAAACCACCACCTGATTTAGTAGCATATACTGAAGGAGTGTTTCTTAAAATCTCCGGAAATTCCTGAGTTCCTAATTTTTCCTGAATTTCAGCAGCTTTAATTGTAGAAACTGCTACAGGAGTTTTTCTGTCCTTAGCAACGTCAACAATACTACTTTTTACAACTATCTCGCTCAATTCATTAGAATTTGAAGCTAAAACGATTGTTCCTAAGTTAGTTGTTCCGCCATTTGTAACTGAAAATTTTAAAGTTAAGTTATCGTAACCTAAAAAAGAAATAACGATTTCCCCTGTACTTGTTGTTGTGTTGAGAGTAAATTTACCATCAAAATCTGTAGAAGTTGCAGTCGCAGATCCTTTGATCACTACGTTTGCTCCTGGTAAAGAACCTGTACCGTCGGTAATCATACCAGTAATTTTTCCTTGAGAAAATGCGGTTGAAACTATCATGAACAAAAGTCCAGTAAGCAACCAATTTTTCATTGTCTTCATTTGTTATTAGTTTATTGTTTTTGGCAAAATTATAACATTTAAATCAGATAGTGTTATCAAAACGTTAAGGACGTTAACTTTTGTCTATTTGATTGCGAATTAAAGATATTTTTGATATTTTTATTAGGTTAATTAATGTTTTAATGAGTTTATAGCCTTGTATTTTGTTAAAACTGTATTAATTTGCCTTATATTGTAGCTTTAAACTTTCATTAATGGCAATTTTATCGTAATTTGTTGTAGTATTTATACGTAAAAAACGCCTTAATTTATGTAAAATTAAGGCGTTATAGTTTTTGTGCTTTTTATCTTAATAGCTTTCTATTTGTGCTTTAAAAAGTGATTTAATAAAAATGTTGTCGAGCTGTCATGATTATTAACCTTCTTAGTGTTAATTTCATCTAAAATAGAATTGGCTAATTGTTTCCCTAATTCTACTCCCCATTGATCAAAACTAAAAATGTTCCAGATTACACCCTGAACAAAAATCTTGTGTTCGTATAAAGCAATCAAAGATCCTAAACTTTTTGGAGTCAGTTTTTGAATTAGAATTGTATTAGTTGGCTTATTTCCTGTAAAAACTTTAAAGGGTAATAAGTAAGATGCTTTTTCTGAAGGAAGGCCTTGTTTATCAAATTCTGCCTGAACTTGTACTTCAGTTTTTCCGTTTAATAAAGCTTCTGTTTGGGCAAAAAAGTTAGACATCAATTTATCATGATGATCTTCATTGCCATACAATGGTTTTACAAATCCAATAAAATCAGTCGGAATCAGTTTTGTTCCCTGATGAATCAGTTGAAAAAACGCATGTTGAGAATTTGTTCCAGGCTCTCCCCAAATAATAGTTCCGGTTTGATAGTCAACAGGTTTTCCATCACGTCCAACGCTTTTTCCGTTACTTTCCATAGTTGCCTGTTGCAAGTAAGGAGCCAGTTTTGATAAATATTGTGTGTATGGAATTAAAGCTTCGCTTTCGGCTCCAAAGAAATTGTTGTACCAAACACTTAGTAAAGCTAATATTACCGGAATATTTTCGTCGAATTCTGCTGTTTTAAAATGTTCATCCATTTCATTAGCACCTTTCAATAAATCGTTATAATTATCAAAGCCAATTGCTAAACTAATGCTTAACCCAACAGCGCTCCACAATGAAAATCTTCCTCCAACCCAATCCCACATCGGGAAAACATTGTCTGGATTAATTCCGAATTCTGTTACTTTTTGAATATTAGTAGAAACGGCAACAAAATGTTTTGCAATATCTTCTTGTGAAGCCGATTTTAAGAACCATTCTTTAATAGTTTCTGAATTTGATAAAGTTTCCTGAGTAGTAAAAGTTTTAGAAACGATTAAAAAAAGTGTTGTTTCAGGATTTAGTTTTTTGATAACTTCATTAACGTGATCGCCATCAACATTCGATACAAAATGAACATTTAAGTGATTTTTATAAAATTGTAAAGCTTCAACTGCCATAACCGGACCAAGGTCAGAACCTCCAATACCAATATTTACAATATCAGTAAAAGCTTTTCCTGTAAAACCTTTTCGTTCTCCGGAAATTACTTCATGACTGAATTTTTTGATTTTGTTTTTTACTTCATAAACTTCAGGAATCACATTCTCTCCGTCAACTTTTATAACAGCAGATTCAGGAGCACGTAATGCAGTATGTAAAACCGCACGGTTTTCTGTCTGGTTGATTATTTCTCCGCCAAAATATTGAGAGATTGCATCTTTTAATCCAATTGAATTGGCTAATTCCAGTAAAAGAGAAACAGTTTCCTGAGTGATATTGTTTTTAGAATAATCAACTAAAAAGTCATTCCATTGTAAATTGAATTTTTCAACACGGGCATTATCTTGTTGAAACAATTCTTGTATCGTAGTTTCGTGAATTGCATTATAGTGGTTTTGCAGATTTTTCCACGCTTCAGTCCCGGTTGGGTTTGTTGTGTTTAAAGCCATTTTTTGTTTAATTTGAGAAAGTGGTTATAAAAAACAAAAATACTGAAATTACTTTTAATAGCTTTAAGCTTCACAATTATATAACAAATAGTTACGAAAACGATTTTTAAGAATGTTTTTCGAATATAAAGTATCTTATTGTATTGAGCTAAATTTTATTCTCGTATACGACTTCTTAAATTCATAGCAGAGTGTAGGAATCTTATGATTTCTATTTCTTTTGTGTTCAAAATTTTGTAGAAGATAATATGTTCTCCGGATTTGTAACCAAATAGGTCTTTGTATATTTCAGAATAAATTTTGCCTAAATTTTGATTTTTTGCTAATTCATGACAATCGCCTAATAATTCATTGTAATATTTATCAGCTTGTTTTTCTGACCAGACTTCATAAGAATAATTCCAAATTTTAGATAAATCGTCAACAGCTTTGTTAGTAAGGAAATATTTAGCCATTCCTTTTTTTTGCTTTTAAACTTTCCAGATGATGGATAGGTTTGAAATTTTCAGCAATACCGCTGTCAATTCCTTCATTGATCGCTTTTTTCAGAGCAATTATTTTGCTCTCTTCTTCCTCAAGCAATCTTAAGCCAGCACGAATTACTTCACTTGCGTTTTTAAATCTGCCTTCTGAAATTCTGTTGTCAACAAAATTTTCAAAATAATCACCTAAAGATACAGATGTGTTTCGTCCCATGATAATATAATTTTTGTAAAGTTACCAAATTTTGGTAATTATAATTGTTTGTGACTTCGTAAAATTTTATTATGGTAATTACCAAATCTTCCACCAGGGCTTTTTGTCAACTTTAATTGTTTTGTTGACAATATCAATTTCTATTACTTTAGTTTTTCGATTTTAATTTTCGAATCATCAAAAAATAGTTCTCCATTTTCATTTATTCCCAGAGGAGATTTGGTTCTTAGTTTCCAGTCTTCTGTTTGTAATTCCGGAATTAAGGCTGAATGAATTTTATCTGTGAATTTTTTCCGGGCTTTTTCTATGATTTCTTCCTCTAAGTTTGAAGTAGAATTTTTAAGAAGTGAAATTGAATTATCCGGGATGTTTAAAAGAAAAACTTGTGTTTTGTTATCAATTTTCTGAATGTCCAAAACCTTAAAATAAGCAATAGAATCTAAAAGAAAGTGACCGTTTTTTCCCGAATCAGGATTGAACTTGGATATGTCTTTTGCATGAGCGCTTGCAATTAAATATCTAAAATTACCCGAAAGTCCGCCCCCAATTGAACTCATATCCGTAAAACCTCTTTCCTGAATTATTTGCCCAACTTTATAATTGGCAATTAATGCGTCAGAAAGATTAGTGTCTCTGTAAAATAATTTTAAACCTGAAAATGTTTCATTATAAATCGATTTGATTCGGGCATTTTTCATGTTCTCTTTTTATTTACTGAATATTTTATTTCTGATGAAAAATTGTTTACAAATTCCCAATACTATCCAATTCTCTTTTTAGAGGTTCCATTTGATTCATGAAACGCGTTTTGTCATTTCCTGTCAATGATTCTCCTGTAGGTAGATTCAGTCTAAGTGCATCAACCTGAATTCCGTTTTTCCAGAAACGATAACAAACGTGAGGTCCGGTTGCAAGTCCTGTGCTTCCTACTAATCCAATAGTTTGTCCTTGTGTAACACGTTGACCGCGACGTACTAAAATTCTCGACATGTGTAAATATTGAGTAGAGTAGGTGCTGTTGTGTTTTACTTTTACAAAGTTTCCGTTTCCTGCTGTATATCCTGTTGCTTCAACAATTCCGGATGCTGTTGTTGAAATTGGCGTTCCGGTTGGCGCAGCATAATCTGTTCCTTTGTGCGCTTTCCACGTATGTTGTACTGGATGAAATCTATTCATTGTAAATCGTGAAGTGATTCGGCTGAATTTGATTGGCGTTTTCAGAAAGAAGTTTTTTAGTGTTTTTCCTTCGTCATCATAATATTCTATTTTTCCTGACATGGTGTCTTTTTCAAATGGAAAAGCATAAACAATTTTACCTTTATATTCAAAAAAAGCGGCTTCAAGATCTTCAACACCGTCATACGTTTTCCCGTTGATGAAACGTTCCGTGAAAATTAATCCGTAACGATCTCCTTTTTTAAGTTTGAAGAAATCTATTGACCATGAAAAGACTTTAGTAATTCTGCTGGCAAGAGCTGCTTCTACACTTTCGTTTCCTAAAGTTTCAGACAATGAACTTTTTAAAACTCCGCCAATAATTTTGCGTTTAAGCGTAACGGGTTTTATTTTTTTATAAGCTTTAGAAATACTGTCGCGAAAATCAATAACATAATAAGTCAACGCGTCCGGCTGATAAATGAAAACCTGAAGATTGTTTGTTTTATTTTTTGATCGAAGTAGAGTATAAGGTTTGTTGTACCGAATCGTTCTTACATTAAAAGAATCTTTTATTTGTTCAACGATGTCATAAACTTTTTTGTCTCCAATATTTTGACTTTGGATGATAGATCCAAAAGAGTCTCCTTTTTTTATGGTGTCCTGAAGAACGTTAAAATCCGCATAATTAAATCCAAATTCTACTTTTTTAGTTTTTGGTTTAGTGATTTTAATTTCAACTTTTTCAGCGGTTTTATTACATGAAAATATTGAGAATGCTAAGATTATAAGTACGAATGCTTTTTTCAAACTTTAAATTTTTTTAGGAAATTAAGTGGTTGTTTCATTTCCCCAATTGGACAATTCATCTTCGGTCCACAATTTAGGAAAAAAGATGCGTCTTTGGTATTTTGGATGCATATATTTTTGCCAGTCACTTCCACCTGTAGCTTCCCCATTACCTTTTCCACTTTCTAAAATATATTTTCTTGCGGTATTTAAATGTTGCATAACCCAAGTGATATTCACTGTTTTATCATAGTGACGCATTGCCTGAATTAAGTCTTGATTCTGCTGATCTTCCACAGGTAATTGTGTGAATTTTTGCCAGATATTTTTATTTTTAAAAGTAGTAATTTGTCTTAAAAACTGATCTTTATACTTGTTTTCGAATTCCTGAAGTAAATATGATTTCGCTCCTGTGTGATAATCTTTTCCGGCAGCTTGCCAATATAAATGTTCAAAGCTGGTTTCTAAGTCAGTATTTTCGTCAAAATTTTCTTTATATCTGCGATCCGTTAAATTAATTACATCTGTCGAGGCAAATTCTATCAATCTATATTGTGCACTTTGAAAACCACTTGCAGGAGTTAACGTATTTCTAAATTTCATGTATTGATCAACCTCCATTCCGTTTTCCATAATGCTGAACGAATTTGTCAGCATATCAAAGTAACGGGTGATTCTTGATAATCTTTCACTAAAAAAATCTACCTGAATATTTTGCGTGTTGGCAATTTGATCAATTTCCCATAAAATCATTTTAAAAATCAATTCATTTACCTGATGGTACATGATAAAAACCATTTCGTCAGGAAGTGTAGTACGCTGCGTTTGTAGGCTTAAAAGAGCGTCGGTTTGAATATAATCCCAATAAGTAATTGGTTTTGACCAAAGTAATCCTTCTAATTGAACATCAGTTTTTTGATTTATAGCTTGGAATTTAAGGTCAATTTCTTTTAAAATTGATTCTGAATGATCAGTAAGGTTCATTATTTTTTTACTTTAAATGGATTTTTTAATCCTTTATATTCGTCGAGATCTGCTTTTAGTGATCCTACTGCAAGATCTGCTTTTATTCTAACCGGAACTTTATTGTCGTCATCTGTAATCCAGAGTGTTACACTTTCTTTTTCTTTAAATACACGACCGGTTTGTACCAAAGGTTTAAAAACCATTGTAGAAACGGTTCCAAATTTAGTTGTAATATCCTGACGACCTATATATTTTAACTTAAATTTTGTGATTTCTTCATCAAAAAACATGTCAATAGTAATGGCGTCGCCAGATTTTAGTTTGTCAATATTAGGATGATTTCTTAAATAGTAAAAAGAAGAAATAATGTCCTGAACATTATCTGTTAAAACGATTGTTTTTTCTGTTTTACGTTTGTAATCTTTTACTAAAACCCTGTTTTCGCTTTGATTAAAAAAACCTTCCTGATTTTTTGTGTAACCGCCTTCGTCGATTTTTCGAACATAACGATAAGGTTCTCCGGTTTGTTTGTCAAAATAACTTTCGTATAAATCTTCGACTTTAAAGAAAAATTTTGACATTCCGGTTGTATAACCTTTACCCACAGCATGAAACACTTTTTTATTGTTTATGGTGGCATCTTTTATTTCGAGTGTTGCGTAACCGGCATTTACAATTCCGTAATGAATTCGGAATTTGAAGTATTCTCCAATATCGAAAGCGTCTTCTTTAAAAGTATCGAAACTAAGTGTCGTGAGAATTAATATGATGAGGATTAACTTTTTCATAGTACAATATTTACATTTCATTATAAAGATAAAGAAATGCAAATTCTATTCCAAATGTACCAAAACAAAAAAACTCAGTCAAGGAATGACTGAGTTTTTATGCTATTAACTAACCAAAAAACTATAAATTATGAAATTTATATCAATTCAGAAGGAAACCACCCCTTCTTGATTTGCGAGTGCAAAGATAGATAGAAAGTTCAAAAAACAAATAGCAAAAGGCAAGTTTAACATATCATTTGCATTAAAAGCATGGTTTTATCGAGAATATGTTAATATAATGCAAAAATAATGCGGTTTTATAATGTACCTCTCAATTCTTGTTCTCTTTCAATTGACTCAAAAAGGGCTTTAAAGTTCCCTGCACCGAATCCTTTCGCTCCCATTCTTTGAATAATTTCGAAAAATAAGGTTGGTCTGTCCTGAACTGGCTTGGTAAATATTTGTAACAAATAACCATCTTCATCTGCATCGACCATGATGGCTAATTTTTCAATTTCGCTTAAATCTTCTTTCATCATGTCCATATGAACGCCTAATCTTTCAGGAATTGCCTGGTAATAGGTGTGAGGCGGAGCAGATAAAAACTCAACTCCTCTGGATTTTAAGTCAGATACAGTTTTAATAATATCATCTGTTGCAATTGCAATATGTTGGATTCCGGGTCCGCCGTAGAAGTCTAAATATTCTTCGATTTGTGATTTTTTCTTTCCTTCGGCTGGTTCGTTGATTGGGAATTTAATTCTTCCGTTTCCATTTGACATTACTTTACTCATCAATGCCGAATATTCAGTATTGATTTGTTTGTCATCAAAAGACAGGAAATTTACAAATCCCATAACATCTTCGTAGAATTTTACCCAGGTGTTCATTTCGTTCCAACCTACATTTCCAACCATGTGGTCAATATATTTTAAACCGGTTGGTTCAGGATTGTAATCTGATTTCCATTCTTTATAACCGGGCAGGAAAACACCGTTATAGTTTTTTCTTTCCACAAAAATATGCACTGTTTCTCCGTAAGTATAAATTCCTGAACGAACTACTTCACCAAATTCGTCTGATTCAACTGTTGGTTCCATAAACGAACGCGCGCCACGTTTTATAGTTTCTTCATAAGCGCTTCTGGCATCTTCAACCCAAAGTGCAGCAACTTTTACGCCATCGCCATGTTTCTGAAGATGTGCATGAATTGGCGAATCTTGTGTTAAAGGCGTTGTTAAAACAATTCTGATTTTGTCTTGTTTCAAAACATAAGAAGCTTTGTCTCTAACTCCGGTTTCCAATCCTGCATAAGCTAATGACTGATATCCGAAAGCTGTCTTATAATAATGCGCAGATTGTTTTGCATTTCCTACGTAGAATTCTACGTAATCTGTTCCTAATAATGGAAGGAAATCTTGAGCTCCTTCAAAGATTTTTTCTAATCCGTATTCTACTGATTTTACTTCTTTTGACATGATGTTTATTTGTTTAATCGGCTATTCGTTAATTTGGAAAAACCGAAGTGTTGATTTTAAAATTTGTTTTTACCGCAGAGAGCACAAAGTTTTTTTTATCAATAAGAGTTTGTAAAAAAACACAAAGATCACAAAGCTTTGCGAACTTGTTTTGATAAAAACTTCACCAGAAAATCTTTGTGAACTTTGCGTAAGATCCTTTGCGGACTTTGCGGTTAAATCGATTCTGATTATTCAGTCCAGGACTTGTAGTACTTTCCATCATCAAGTCCCATCGCTTCCTCCGTAACCATAAGTGGTCTGAAAGTATCAACCATAACGGCTAATTCACCAGTTTCTCTATGACCAATACTGCGTTCCATTGCTCCAGGCGCGGGACCATGCGGAATTCCTTTTGGATGTAAAGTGATATGACCCTGCTCGATATTATTACGGCTCATAAAATCGCCATCAACATAATATAAAACTTCGTCAGAATCTATATTGCTGTGATTGTATGGCGCCGGAACTGCTTTTGGGTGATAATCATAAAGTCTCGGGCAGAATGAACAAACGACAAAAGTTGCCGTTTCAAAAGTTTGATGTACCGGAGGCGGTTGGTGAACACGTCCGGTGATAGGTTCGAAATTATGAATCGAGAATCCGTATGGGAAATTGTAACCGTCCCAGCCCACAACATCAAAAGGATGTGTGGCATAAACTACTTCGTGAATCATGCCTTCTTTTTTGATTTTAATCAAAAAATCACCTTTTTCGTCATGTGTTTCCAATTCATTAGGCAAAATAAAATCACGTTCGCAAAATGGCGAATGTTCTAAATGCTGACCTGATTGGTTTTTATAACGTTTTGGAGTGTAAAAAGGAGAATGTGATTCGACATAAAAAAGTCGGTTTTCTTCGGTTTCAAATTCTATTTGATATATAATACCCCTTGGAATAATTAGGTAATCGCCATATTCAAAAGGAATATTTCCTAACATGGTTCTTAATTTTCCTTTTCCTTTATGGATGAAAAGCATTTCATCAGCATCGGCATTTTTATAGAAATATTTTGTCAGAGATTCTTTTGGAGCTGCTAATCCTATAACGCAATCTTTATTGACTAACATGGCTTTGCGGCTGTCAAGAAAATCATTTTCAGGTTTTAATTCGAAACCTTTAAAAAGTAATGATTTTATGTTTTTTCCAATTGCAATTTTCGGTTCAACCGAATAGGAATTTAAAATTTCTTTAACCTGAGTGGGTCTGTGAACATGGTATGATAATGACGAATGTCCGTGGAAACCTTCGGTACCAAATAATTGTTCGTAATAGAAACCTCCGTTAGGTTTTTCGAATTGGGTATGTCTTTTTTGAGGAAAGTCTCCGAGTTTGTGATATAATGGCATGGCTTTTCAATTAGATAATTTGTAAATTAGATAATTCGAAAAATTTGAATTGTGGGAACAGACAATCAGATCAATGTTATAATTGACTAATTATCTCAATTCGGTAGTTTTATTCAGGATTTCTCTTGATAAGGAATTGAAGATACTCTAATAAACCTGTCCATTTTGTTTTCATTATAACAAATGTCGTAATTATTATTGATTTAAATTATATATTATATCAATTATTAACGTTAAAAAATGAAATATTTTTTTAGTATAAAATTACTAAGATTTTCATCGATTCAAATATTTCTATCAGAATTGAAATCCAATACTAAACCAGGTATAACTTTTTGAAGTTTCCGGCGACCATGATTGTTTGACTTCGATTGGACCAATAATAGTTTCTAAACCATATCCTACGGCATATCCGGAATATTTAGGCATTGAAATCCAGTCAACAGTCGTGAAAATGTCATCACCTAAATTGGCAAAGTTTGCTGTAATGTTAACGTGGTTCTTTTTGAAAAGTTCATAATCTAAAGTAATAGCCGATTTTATAAAACTGTTTCCGGCAATGCTTAGAAAATCATATCCATAAAAATAATTGAAGTTGTTTATTCGGCTATAGCCAAAACCTCCCAGTATAAAATCAAAAAACGGTACACTATCACTGCCAATATTAAATCCTGCATCAGCTCCAATTTTAATAGTAGCTTTTCTAAATAAAGTTCGGGCAAAAGCAATCTCAGCTTTTGCAATTGAAAAAGGCTTGAATTGTTTTGTATAATCGGATGATGCCATATACGTTTGAAGATCTCCGGAAAAATACAATCCTGAATGTGGAAAACTTTTATTGTCAAAAGAATCATATTTTAAGTAGCCAAAAAGACTGAAATAATTACTTTTTTCTATAATGTTTTCACTATTAGAAAGTGTAGGTGAATTTATTTTCAGGTATTTATATTCAAAACCTCCACCCATCAAAAACTTTTGGACAAAAATGGTTTGAAAATACGCTTGGTTTGTAAGATCTAAAAAGTCTACATTGATCAAATTTACATTTGGATTTTCAATGGTCAAATTGCTAATGCTTGTTGTAACATTACGATTAAATTGATTTAATCTGGAACGAAATCCAAAGCTGATGTTAAATCCATTTTCGACATAATAGTTAAAATCATATCTAAAATTATCGCCTAAAATAATATCTAATGAGGTAATATCATTTTTTAGGAATGTTTTTTTATGAGTTAGATTTAATAAAATTCCGCTTTTATAAAGTCCATCATAATGTAAACCAAGTTTTAAATACGTTTGTGTCGGATTTTCTCGTAATACTAAATCAAGATTATCTTTTTCGCCGTCTGGTTGTAAACAATAAGATATAGTGCTAAAGTTTTGAGTCGCATTCAGGTTATTGATTCCTGTTTTTAAATCATCATAAGTAATAGTGCTTCCGGGTTTAAAACGGAGTTTTCCACGGATATATTCCCTTGTGAAGTTGTCTAGTTTTTCACTGTTGATTTTGTTTATTTCAATGGTGTCAGTTACAACTTTTAGTTTTGGTTTTTTATAAAAAGTGTCGTCGTTGACTAATGTTTTAATTTTTTCGTAAACGGCAAAAGCGGCTTCTTCCCCTTTTCTAATAATTTGTTCGCCTTTGTCAAATGAAATGACTCCATAATCACGAATGTCCGGTTTGATATAAACATCAGTATCTTTTATTTTGTCTTTCATTTTATCAATCGACTGTAAATTGGTAATCTGAACCAATATTCTGGTCGCGTTTTTCAGGTTTTTTCGTTTCATTAAATCATCTTGTACATCAACACCAATAATAATATCGGCACCAAGATTACGAACTTCTTTTATAGGATAATTATTGACAACACCGCCATCGACTAATAAATTGCCGTCAATTTCAACGGGAGTAAATAACGACGGAAATGCAGCGCTCGCCATCATTGCCTGAACTAAATTGCCTTTGTTTAATAAAACTTCTTCGCCGGTTTCAATGTTGGTACCAATACATAAAAACGGAGTTGGAAGTTTGTTGAAGTCGCGTACATGGCGCACATTTCTGATAAGACCGCTTAATAAATTATAATTGTACATTCCTTTTGAAAGCGCTTCCGGAATTCCAACTTTGAAATTACTAAAGGGTAAAACGATCGCATATAATTCGTCATTTTTTTTACCGTAAAAGTTTTTTGAAGATCGCGGAATATAATCATTAATAAGTTCGTCAAAATTAGTTCTTTTGAAAATAGAATCAATTTGAGATGCATTGTAGCCCGATGCATAAAGTCCGCCAATGATTGAACCCATACTGGTTCCGCCAATATAATCGATTTTGATTCCGGCTTCTTCAAGAACTTTCAAAACGCCAATGTGCGCAAATCCTTTTGCTCCGCCGCCAGATAAAACTAAACCTATTTTGGGTCTTCGGGCTTCGGCTTGTTTTTGTTTTTCGGTGGTTTCCTGTGAAAATGATTTTTGTGAACTGAAAAATAAAAGCGTGAAAATTACCAACTGTACGGTCTTGGTTCCGATAGCTATCGGAATGGAAAACTGCGAGAGAAAAAGCGATATTTTTCCCCGTAAAAAAAGAGCGACTTTAGAAGCTCCTTTTTTTATAGTAGAAAAAAATCGTTTTGACCGAGTATTTGAAATGGACAGCTGTTTTTGGCGCATAAAAAATAACTAGTTGGTTTTGTAAAAGTCGACAATTTTTTTGGCTTTTGACACTCCAATCACGTCAGATATTTCTTTTTCAGTCGCCAATTTCAATCTTTTAACACTTTTGAAATGTTGTATTAATGTAAGCATGGTTTTTTCGCCTATTCCTGGAATGCTTTCTACTGAGGAATTTAGCGCTGCTTTACTTCGTTTGTCGCGATGAAAAGTGATCCCGAATCTATGTGCTTCGTTTCGTAATTGCTGAATTACCTTTAATGTTTCAGATTTTTTATCCAGATATAAAGGGATTGAATCGCCGGGATAAAATAGTTCTTCAAGACGTTTTGCGATCCCGATTATGGCAATTTTTCCACGTAACTCCAGTGCGTCTATACTTTTTAATGCGGCAGATAATTGTCCTTTTCCACCATCAATAATAATTAGTTGTGGCAAAGGCTGATTTTCATCTAATAATCTTTTGTAACGGCGATAGACAATTTCTGTCATCGAAGCAAAATCGTCAGGACCTTCAACGGTTTTCACATTAAAATGGCGATAATCTTTTTTACTCGCTTTTCCGTCTTTAAATACGACACAAGCCGCAACGGGATTTGTTCCCTGAATATTCGAGTTATCAAAACATTCGATATGGCGCGGTTCAGATGGTAAACGCAAATCTTTTTGCATTTGCGCCATAATACGATTTGTGTGTCGGTCAGGATCTACAATTTGCAATTGTTTTAATTGTTCGATTCTGTAAAACTTAGCGTTTCTGATGGATAAATCTAAAATCTGTTTTTTGTCCCCAAGTTGCGGAACAGTTGTTTTGATGTTTTCTCCCAAATCAATTTCAAACGGAACAATTACTTCTTTTGATAATAAATTAAAACGTTCGCGCATTTCTACAATCGCAAGTTCTAGTAATTCCTCATCACTTTCGTCCAGTTTTTTCTTCATTTCTAAAGTATGTGAACGAATAATCGATCCGTGCGAAATTTGAAGAAAGTTGACATAAGCCGCACTTTCATCAGACACAATCGAAAAGACATCGATATTGGTTATTTTAGGATTTACAATCGTTGATCTTGATTGGTAATTCTCCAGAACTTCAATTTTTTCCTTGATTTTCTGTGCTTCTTCAAAACGTAAATCCTGCGCATATTGGTTCATCAATCGCTTGAAATCTTTCATGCTTTCTTTAAAATTCCCTTTCAGGATTTCGCGAATAGCATCAACTTGTCGCTGGTATTCTTCCAGCGGAACAATACCTTCGCAAGGACCTTTGCAATTACCAATATGATATTCCAGACAAACTTTGAATTTGCCTGAATCGATATTTGATTTGCTTAAATCATAATTGCACGTTCGTAATGGATACAATTCCTTGATTAATTCTAAAATAGTATGTACAGTTTTGAAACTGGTATAAGGTCCAAAATATTCTGAGCCGTCTTTGACCATTCTTCGGGTCGAAAATATTCTCGAAAACGGTTCTTTTTTGATACAAAGCCACGGATAACTTTTGTCATCGCGAAGCAATACATTATAACGCGGCTGTAAGGTTTTGATTAAATTGTTCTCTAATAAAAGTGCATCGGTTTCAGTAGGAACGACGATGTGTTTTATGGTTACAATTTTCCGAACCAATACATTCGTTTTCCTGGTGTCATGAATTTTATTGAAATAAGAAGAAACCCTTTTTTTTAAATTTTTGGCTTTTCCTACGTATAAGATCTTTCCATCTTTATCATAATATTGATACACACCGGGATTGTCCGGCAAGCTGAGGATTTGAAGATCTAAGGACGATTTTTGCATTCTGTTTTTTTTCTGAAGTAGCTGATAAGCTTTTTCAAAAATCATTCCGATTTCGAAAAAAAGCTTAACATGGATTTAGTTCCAAATTTACGAAATCAAAAGAATAATTTCTATATTTAGATTTTATAATTCTACATGAAAAATAGTAAACCCTTAGTTATTTTTGGCGAATCGATTTTGCCGGGAGAAAACAAAACAATAAACGTTGAAATTGCCAGGTTACACACCACTACAAAGCTTAATATTCCGGTTATTGTACGGCGGTCAAAACTTGAAGGTCCGGTAGTTTTATTCTCGGCGGGAATTCATGGCGACGAAATTAACGGCGTTGAAGTGGTACGCCAGATTATCAGTAAAAAAATTAATCGTCCGTTAAAAGGAACTATTATTTGTATTCCCATTATCAATATGTACGGTTTTGTAAATAAATCCCGTGAGTTTCCTGACGGAAGAGATTTAAATCGTGTTTTTCCGGGAAGTAAAAAAGGTTCTTTGGCGAGTCGTTTTGCCTATCATATTGTTGCCGAAGTTTTGCCAATTATAGATTATGCGGTCGATTTTCATGCCGGAGGAGCTAGCCGATTTAATGCTCCGCAAATCAGAATTACCGAAAATAACCCCGAATTGAAAATGCTGGCGGATGTTTTTAATGCGCCTTTTACTTTATATTCTAAAAATATCAGCGGTTCTTTTAGAAATACCTGCGAAAAAGCAAATATAAAAATGCTCCTTTTTGAAGGTGGAAAATCATTAGACATCAATAATGTGATTGCAAATGAAGGTGTAATGGGAGTGAAGCGTTTGCTGCATTATCTGGATATGCTCGATCCGAAACAAGTGGTGGAAAAAGCGCACGATCCTTCAATTTATATCAAATATTCGGTTTGGTTGCGTGCTAAATGTTCCGGTTTGCTTCATGATTATAATTTAGTTGGTAAATATGTAACTAAAGGTTCTATTTTGGCAATCATTACAGATCCGTTTGGTAAATTTGAACAGAAAGTAAAAGCACCACACGACGGATTTGTCATCAATGCCAATCATTCGCCAATTGTTTATGAAGGGGATGCGATTTATCATATGTCTAAAAATAACCCAGAAGATGCCGAAGAATAAAAAGGAATTACGATTACATTATAAAAATCTACGCAAAGAAATTTCTCCTGATGATATTGAAGAAAAGAGTTTGGCTGTAGCCAATAATCTAATTCAATTACCAATTTGGGATAAAACCTATTATCATGTTTTTCTTCCTATCGAAGAACAAAAAGAGGTAAATACAGAATATGTTTTGCATTTGCTTTCCGGAAAAGATAAGGAAATCGTAATTTCTAAAAGTGATTTTGAAACTCGCGGAATGTTACATTTTTTATTAACGGATAATACTAAAATCAAAAAAAACGAATATAATATTCCAGAACCTGTAAATGGTTTGCCGGTTCCATCAGAAACTATTGATGTGGTTTTTGTACCGCTTTTGGCTTTTGATAATCTTGGAAATAGAGTAGGTTACGGAAAAGGGTTTTACGATAAATTCCTGGCAGAATGCAAACTGGAAACGATCAAAATTGGACTTTCTTTTTTTGAAGCCGAAAATCAAATCGATGATGTCTTTGAATCAGATGTGAAGTTGGATTATTGTGTAACTCCTGAAAAGGTTTATAGGTTTTAATTTTACCATATAAGTAATGTAAGTAAATTAAAGTAGTTCTTGTCTATGGTAAATTTTTTTAGGTTTATATCGAATAATTTCCTTTTGTTTATTATTGGATTTTTTTTCTTCGGTGGATTACTTTTATCAACTACTATTTTGTATAAAGATGTTGCTTATTTTAATTGTTACGTTAAAGGAACAATCATTAATATAGAGACTCAAGATCAAGATTCTGATAATGGAATTTCTACGGTTTATAATTATAAAATAAGATCAAAAAAATCTGTTTATGAAACAAAAAGCACTGAAGTTTTTGAATTAAATGACAGTGTTTTTGGTATGGAAAAGGGAAATAATAAAATGAAATTATTATCCGTAAACAATGAACATGTTAATGAAAAATATGATATGGAGGATTTTTTTAGTTTACTTATAATACTTGGCTTTATCTTTTGGTGTATTCGTAAAGTTTTAAAGAATCGCATTTTTCTGAAATGAACTTACATCACTTATATGGTTCAAAAGCCTACTTAACTTCTTTAATAGTCGAAGCATCAATCCAACCTTCAGTTCCATCAGTTAATTCAACTTTTTTCCATTGGCCTATAGTTTCAGTAACGTAAACTTTTGCGCCTTCGTGTAATAGAAAAATAGCAGTGCCAGCTTTTTGCGGTTCGCTGCGAACTTCACTTAATTCAGCAAAAACAATTGCCGGACGATCATTATCGAAATGGTTTTTTTCTGCTATTCCAGCAGAAACACTCAATAATAAAGCTACTAAAAGAACAAACATTCCTATAAAATACAACCTTTTTGAAAGTGTAAGCTGGGAGAAATAATAGCCAATAAAACTCAATAAAAAGACAAATGCAATTGCAATAGAAATTTTTGCCCAGGTATTGTAATCAAATATTCCGGTAAAGCTTTGAATTAATTTTGCAAAACCTACTTTTGGAATCTCCTTGATTTCGTCAATAGTTAGTTTTTTTGCAAATTTTAAATTGTTTAAAGTCTCAGGATCGTGCGGTTTTAAAACCAAAGCTTTTTCATAATTATAAATTGAAGGTGCTACTTTGTTCAATTTATAATACGAATTTCCTAAGTTAAAATACAACTCTGCCGATTGCTGTTTGTCTTCTTTGATTATACTCTCGTAAACATCAACGGCTTGCTGATATTGTCCTTTTTGGTACAATGCATTTCCTTTTTCAAAGCTGCTTTGAGCAAAGAAAACCTGTGTGATTAATAAAAAAAGATATACTATATTTTTCATTTTATTTTTGTTAAACCCAACAGGTTTTTAAAACCTGTCAGGTTTGATTTTTTAAACTTAGTAATTCAACTTTGCGACCTTACAATCATCGCAATCTAAATCTATATCTTAGCAAACTTTGCGGTAAAATTAAGTTACGTTAAATAATCTGCTTTTCAAGTTCCGAAATAATCAAAACAGCTTTATCATAATCCTGCTGAATCGAAGCGCTTGATGCCGGAGCATAACGTGCAAACTCACAGTTTTCTGTCAGATTAATAAAATTCTGAACTGATTCCGGATTTGCATTTCTTGACAACAGTAATTCACGAATATTGTCTTTACTCATTTCTGAGGTTTCAATATGCAGTTTTGCTTTAAGGAAATTGTGCATCGCTTTTTCCAGCGCAATATAAAAAGCTTCTTTATTATTCAATTGTTTTTTAGCTTCAGATAAATATTTCTTAGCTAATTTATTATTCATTTTAATTCGGTTTCCGGTAACGTCACCGTCAATTGCTTCTTTTCTTTTCTTAGCCAAAACAATAATTGGCAAAATTATAAAAGGCGCAAATAATAAAATATAATATAAATCAGAACCGTAAAAATCATCTTTTGCTGTTGAAACTAAAGTTGTTTTCGATTTAATATATTTGAATTGTTCTGTTTTTGCAATCACGTTTTTAGAAGCGTTTGCAGCTGTATTGGCTTCCGCCTGAACAGGACCGTCTAAAACATCGACCATGATTTCCGGCGAAGTAATCGTTTTATAAGAACCTGAATTCAAGTCAAAATACGAAAACTGCATCGCTTTTATAGCATACTTTCCTTTGTATTGAGGAACGATAGAATACTTATCAGTAATTTTTCCAGACATTCCTGAAAGCGAAGTTGTTACTTGCTCGTCATGAACCGGATCGTACATTTCTAACGCATTAGGCACAACAGGTTTTGGTAAAGTAAACAATTTCATGTTTCCGTTTCCTGAAGCATTTACAATTAAATCAAGACTTTCACCGCTTTTCAATGTTGTTTTTGATGGTGTAACTGTAAAATTAAATCTACCTACAGCTCCGCCAAAACTTTCTGGTCTCGATGCTTCCGGAAGAGGACGCACGTTAATCGTTTTGGCTCCAGCCGAAACAACTCTGTTATCATCTGTTAAAATCATCTGACCGTACATATCACGACGATTTGAAGGCAATTGTACGCCAATATCTAATGAAAGAGGTTCAATAGTAAGTCTTCCTGATTTTTGAGGATATAAAATGGTCTTTTTCAGGACAACAAAATAACATCTTTGCCCTTGAAAAGTTCCTTCTGCAATTGATAATTGTTTGATGTCTATATTCTGATTCCAGAAATCATTGTATTTAGGTTTAGCTAATTCCTTAAAACCGGTAACATTTATATTATTGAAATATAATTTATAAACCACAGTAATTGGTTCATTCAAATACGGATTTGTTTTGGAAATTTCTGCAATTAGATGTAATGTTTCATTTCCACCGCCTTGTTGACCCTGACCTTGTTGTGCATTAGGATCTCTTTCCTGCGCAACAGCATTTGTAACTACAATTTTTATAGGCTGTGTTTTGTAGATTTGCCCATTATATTCTATAGCAGCTTGTTTGATGTAAGCAGTTCCTTTTTGGTTGGGTTGTAAAATATATGAATATATTTTTTGAAAAGAACTTCTTCCGTTTACCCAGGACTGACTTACTTGCTGACTTGGTCCGCCTACAATTCTAAATCCTTCAAATGAAGGTTGGTCAAAATTGTCTCCATCAACATTCATAATGAAGTCAATACGAAATCTTTCGTTCAGTCCAAGCGTATTTTTGCTTACTCTGGCTTCAAATTGAACTTGAGCCATAAGCCCTTGAAAAGTGAATAGTAATAGAATTAAATATCTTCTCATTTAAATGTTTAATCGTTGTTTGTTTTAACTGTTTAATCGTTTTTTTATTGTTTAATCATTTATTTGTTTAACTGTTTAAGCGTTACAGTTTGGTCGAATAAGTAGATTAACAAATAAACGATTAACCCAAAATCCTACCAGTCTTTTTCTGTTTTTCTAGGACTGCCTTTTACTTTTTGAGCGTTCACTTTATCCTGAACTTTCTTTTCCTCGTTGTTCACTGCATCTAATAAATTCTGAACTCGTTCTTTAGAAATTCCGCCTGGCTGTGGTTTTGGTTCTCCTTTATTATCAGACTTGTCGTCTTTTTTAGGATCATCTTTACCATCTTTTTTGTCCTTGTCTTTATCGCCTTTGTCGTCTTTCTTGTCTTTGTCCTTATCCTTGTCTTTATTTTTATCCTTGTCCTTGTCTTTATCTTTGTTTTTATCCTTGTCTTTGTCCTTATCCTTATTTTTGTCTTTGTTTTTATCGTTTTTAGGAGGGTTTTCTTTTAATTTTTGTTTTGCATAAGCATAATTATAACGTGTTTCATCGTCAGTAGGATCATTTCGCAATGCTTCTTTATAAGCTTCAACAGCTTGCGTATAATCTTTCTCTTTCATTAAAACATTTCCTAAATTGTGGAAAGCTTTATGTTTTTCAGGTCGGGTTTTAGCATTTTTTATCGCTTTCGCGTAAGCGAATTTAGCTTCAGAAACCTGATTTTGTCTGTAAATAGTATTTCCTAAATTGTATGGAGCCGTTGCACGTTTTGAAAATTTTGATTCTGAAATCCTGTAATTAGCTTCAGCATCAACAAATTTATTCTGCTTATATTCTTCATTGGCATCAGGCAATGTCTTGTCTTTTTCCTGAGCTGAAACTGCCAAAGAAAACGTTAGTAAAATATAAAGAAGTAAATTTTTCATTCTGATTTTTATGTTTTTTATTTGCCACGAATGTCACTAATTATCGCTAATTAATTCTTTGTGTTTGAATTTTACAAATAGAGTTTAAATAATTTTATTCGTGTAAATTCGTGTAATTAGTGGCTAACTTTTTATTATTTCTTTTCGTTAAATAAATTCAACTCTTTTATCCAATTTGTTTTTCTCTCTAAAAGAAAAATGTCAATAAACAATAATAAGAAGGCAAAGCCAATGAACCATTGATATTGCGATTGAAAATCTGCCATTTGTGTTGCTTCAAATTCTGTTTTTTGAATATTGTTTAAAGCATTTTTTACATATTCTAAAACTTCCTTAGTATTTCCGCCATATACATAACCGCCTTTTGTAGCTTTTGCAATGGTTTTTAAACCTTCCTGATTTAGTTTTGTGATAACTGTTTCTCCGTTTTGATCTTTTTGATAGCTTTTGACTACGCCATTTTCTTTTAGCGGAATTGTTCCTCCTTTTTCTGTTCCAACACCAATCGTAATGATTTTCATTCCCATTTTGTTGGCTTCTTCCGCTGCTGTCGAAGCTCCTTCAGAATGATCTTCTCCATCAGAAATTAAAATCAATAACTTGCTGGTTTTGCTCTTTTCATCGAAATAAGTCGATGATAATTTGATCGCTTCATCAAGTGATGTTCCTTGTGATGAAACCATGTCCGGCGTCATACTCTGCAGGAACATTTTGGCAACACTATAATCTGATGTAATTGGTAAAACAGGGAAAGCACTTCCGGCGTATGCCACAATTCCTATTCTGTCACTTCCTAAGTTGTTGATGATTTGCGAAACCAATTGTTTACTTTTCTCTAAACGACTTGGCGCAACATCTTCGGCAAGCATACTTTTAGAAACGTCGACAGCAAAAACGATGTCGATTCCTTCGCGTTTTACCGTTTCCATTTTTGTCCCAATCTTCGGATTCACTAATCCGATAATCAAACAGGCAAGTGCCAAAAGGATTACGCTTAATTTTAATACCGGTTTAAATACAGATTTTTCAGGGCTCAGCCTTTTTACCATTTCCAAGTCGCCAAATTCAAGCTGTTTTTTTCTTTTCCAATACATGTTGAAAAGGAAAACACACACCACAATTGGGAGTAATAATAAAAGGTATAAATATTTTTTTTCGTCTAATTCCATTTTTAATTTTAGTTTTCGGTCTCAGTTTTCAGTTTTCAGTCTCAGTTTTCAGTTTATTATAATTTCAGTTTAAACTGAGACTGAGAACTGCGACTGTGACTAAGAACTGCGACTGAAATTTATATAAAGCTTCTGTAAACGGTGTTTCTTAAACCAACTTCTAACAATAATAAAAAAGCTGCGAGTAAAACAAAAACTCTGTATTTTTCGTCGTAATCATAGAATTTTAATTCCTGGATTTCAGTAGTTTCTAATTTATTAATCGAATTGTATATTTCGGCTAATTTATCGTTGCTGGTTGCTCTAAAATAAGTTCCATCGGTTTTACGGGCGATACTTTTCATTAATCGTTCGTCGATTTCAACTTTTTGCATTTTGAATAAAAAACCTCCGTTTGGTGCGTACGCGTATGGCGATGCTGCCATTCCGTTTGTTCCAATACCAATTGTATATACTTTTATTCCGTATTGTTTTGCAATGTCTGATGCTGTTTCCGGTTCAATAAAACCGGCATTGTTAACACCATCGGTCATTAAAATAATAACCCTGCTTTTTGCTTTACTATTTTTTAAACGGTTTACGGCGGTTGCCAATCCCATTCCTATTCCGGTTCCGTCTTGTAAAGTCGTATCGTATTTAATTCCTTTTATCGCTTCAAGAATTATCGCTTTATCACTTGTAACCGGAGTTTTTGTATAGGCTTCAGAAGCGTATAAAACCAGTCCAACTCTGTCATTTGGTCTTTCTCCCACAAAATCTGCCGCCACTCTTTTTAAAGCTTCCATACGGTTTGGCTTTAAATCTTTTGCAAGCATACTTCCTGAAACATCAATTGCCAAAACAATATCAATTCCTTTTGTGGTTTTAGTCTGACTGCTAATATCAACCGTTCTCGGTCTTGCTAATGCAACGATTAGAGAACTTAAACCAATAACTCTAAAAACGTACAAGCAAGGTTTTAATTTCGTTAAAAGCGATTCGCTGTTTTTGAAACCTTGCGTCGAGCTCATTTTTAAAGTTGCGGTTTGCTGATTTCGTTTCCAGAAAAACCATGTAATGGCAATTGGAATTAATATAAACAACCAAAAAAATTCTGGATTTAAAAAAGTTATTTTATTCATTAGTTGCCCGCTTTTCTAAGTTCAACAGAATTTAAAATTCTTGTCGTAATATCATTGGCGTATGTGTCGCCTTCTTCGTGTACAATCAAAATTTGCTGTAATCCCTGATCTTGTTTAAACAGTAAAAGTTCATAATAAGCTTTTGTACTTGTTTTATCAAGCGGGTTTAAAATAGTCATTGTTCCATATCCTTTAACTCCCTGAATACCTTGATTAGTTTGAAAATCTTCTTGTTTTACAATAATATTTTGTCCACCCTGAGATTCAATAACTTTAAGAGAACCTTCTAAAGCTTTTGCTAAATCAATATCAGTAGGGTTTTTAAACTTACTTGTCGAAACGGTTACGAAGAAATTATCAATCATGCTTCCATAAGTAAAAAGCTGCATTTCTTTGATTAAAGCCATTGTTTCTTTTGGAAGTACTTTTTGAGTGTCCATTCGTTTTAAAACCTGCGGAGTTTCAATTACAACGCCGGGGTTTCCGTATTCACTTTTTACCCATTCGCCTTCTAATAATTCTTTAGAAGCATTTCCTAATACATTATCCTTAACATATTTAAAACCTTTCGTAGCAATAAAAAATCCGGTTGTTGCAATTATTAAAAACAAAACTGTTCCTACTGCTGTTGCAATACGTTTGTTGCGTTTTTTTAATAGTTGTAATTTTATTTGCTTTTGTTTTTGCGCTTCGTTCAATAACTGATCTTCTTCATCCGGAACTTCAGTCGGAATAGCGTTATCTAACGTTAAAATTACTTTTTGAATTTTATTTCGATCTTCGGTAATTTCAAATTCTAAAGGTTTAGATTTTGCAAATTTTACTAAATCCGCCTGACGTAAAACGCGTTCTAAATTTTCGACCGTTTCAGGAGTTAAAGCCATTTTTTTCTTAGTCGAAGCATCTCTAATCGCGAGAATCAATTCAGATGTTGTGCTTTCCATTGCTGGAATATGAATCGCTTCTTCAATATAATTACGGGCAATATCCGTTAACTCACTGTAATATTCTTTGATTTCACCTTTTTGCCAAAGTTCTTTTTGCTCTAAATTATTTAATAAACTTGTCGCTTTTTCGATTGGAGTTTTATAAACTTCTTCTTCAATTTTTTTCTGCTGACGTTTTTTGATAAACCAATATACAAAAGCGCCAATTCCAAGAATAATTACTAAAGCCAAAATGTATTTCCACCAATCACCAATGCCGTTATCAGCAGCAGTAATATCTTTAATATCGTACATTTTTTGTTGTAAAGTATCGACTTTTATACTCGCAACTTCAACACGAATAGAATCTGAGAAATAAGGTTTTTTGTCAATCAGAATCTGAACACTTGGAATTACGTATTTTCCGGAATCAAATTGTGTTAAACCATATTTTTTTATTAACTCGTAAGTGTCATTTTTTTTGACTGTGTCAATTGGATAAGATTGAATTACTTCTAAAGGTCCAATGGTTTTCAGTTTAGGAAAAACAACTTTCGATTTTGAGCTGACAACCGTTTTAAGCGTTAACTTAAACTCGGCTCCAATTTTATTTTTTGTAGTATCAATGCTCGTCTCAATCTGTTTTTGTTGTGCAAAAACAGCAGAGGAAAGTAAAAATAAAAAGATGTAAAACTTTAATTTCATTTGATTTTTTTAATTTCAGATTTTATTCTAAAATGAATGCTTAATTATGGCACACGTATGACACTGATTTAAACGGATTTTATTTTTGGATTTTATATTTCTTAAAATCTAAGAAGTCTAATAATCTAAACATTATCTTGACTTGAAATATCCCAGTAATTTCGTCACGTAATTTTCATCAACTCTTGTGTTTACTACGCCTGCTCCGGATTTACTGAAAATTTCCTTGAAATAATTGACTCTTTCATGATAATGTTTTTCGTAATTCATTCGAACTGTTTTTGAACCTGTATCGACCAATTGAATTTTTCCGGTTTCGGCATCAAGCATTGTAACCATTCCTAAATTAGGGATTTTTTCTTCGCGAATATCGTAAACCCGAACTCCGGTAATATCATGTTTTTTAGAAGCAATTTTTAAGGTTTGCTCATAATTTTCAGACATGAAATCGGAAATTACAAAAACGATTGCTTTCTTCTTTTGAGTTCCCGATAAAAATTTTAAAGCAGCTCCAACATCTGTTTTCTGGCTTTTTGGTTGAAATTCGATTAATTCACGAATGATTCTCAAAACATGCGAACGCCCTTTTTTTGGCGGAATATACAACTCTACATTATCAGAGAATAATATTAAACCAATTTTGTCATTATTTTGTGTAGCCGAAAAAGCCATCGTTGCCGCAATTTCGGTGACGATGTCTTTTTTGAATTGACTTTTTGAACCAAAACCTTCTGAACCGGAAATATCTACCATTAACATCATGGTCAATTCGCGTTCTTCTTCAAAAACTTTTACGTGGGCTTCATTGTAGCGTGCAGTTACATTCCAATCGATGTTACGAATGTCATCGCCATATTGGTATTGACGTACTTCACTAAAAGTCATCCCGCGCCCTTTAAATGAAGAGTGGTATTCACCCGAAAAGATATGATTACTCAGTCTTTTGGTTTTGATTTCTATTTTCCGTACTTTTTTTAAAAGCTCTTTTGTATCCATTTCTTTAGTTTTCAGTCGCAGTTTTCAGTCGCAGTTTACTTAAATAAGGTGTTCACTGTGACTGAAAACTGAAAACTATTTTTAAGGTACTTCAATCTCGTTTACGATTTTGTTGATAATGTCTACAGAAGTAATATTTTCGGCTTCAGCCTCATATGTTATCCCAACTCTGTGACGTAAAACATCATGTACAACTGCACGAACATCTTCCGGAATTACATATCCACGACGTTTGATGAAAGCGTAACATTTTGCCGCAACGGCTAAATTGATACTTCCACGTGGTGATGCTCCAAAACTAATAAGAGGTTTTAAGTCGGCTAGTTTGTACTTCTCTGGATAACGAGTAGCAAATATGATATCTAAAATATATTTTTCGATTTTTTCGTCCATGTAAACTTCACGAACTGCTTCCTGAGCACGTAAAATTTGTTCTACAGAAACTACGGCATTTACTTTTTCGTAAGATCCTTTCAGGTTTTGACGAATTACAAAACGCTCTTCATCAATTTTTGGATAATCAATTACGGTTTTAAGCATAAAACGATCGACTTGCGCTTCCGGAAGTTGGTATGTTCCTTCTTGCTCAACAGGATTTTGAGTTGCCAATACTAAAAACGGACGATCAAGTTTGAAAGTTGTGTCGCCAATTGTTACTTGTTTTTCCTGCATCGCCTCCAAAAGTGCCGATTGTACCTTTGCCGGAGCACGGTTAATCTCATCCGCAAGGACGAAATTAGCGAAGATTGGTCCTTTTTTAATCGAGAATTCGTTTGCTTTGATGTTGTAAATCATCGTTCCAACAACATCGGCAGGTAATAAGTCGGGAGTAAACTGGATACGGCTAAACGAACCCTGAACCGCTTGCGACAATGTATTTATCGCTAAAGTTTTGGCTAATCCCGGAACACCTTCAAGCAAAATATGCCCTTGTCCCAAAAGTCCAATTAATAAACGCTCGACCATATGTTTCTGGCCCACAATAACTTTGTTCATTTCCATTGTAAGAAGGTCTATAAAAGCACTTTCTCTTTCAATTTTTTCATTTATCGCTCTAATGTCTAAAGTCGTTGTATTTTCTTCCATATAAATATTTTTAAAACCTTTTTAAAACCTTGATTTTTATGCCTTACTTTTGAGAGTGCAAATTGAATATTTTTTGATAAGTAAGATGTTAAAGAATGGTTAAAACTTCGACCAATGACCTAATTTTAAGGACTAATTGTGAATCTATTTTTATATTTTTAAGAACTTTGGTGATTATGTTTCAGAAAAGCATATTTATTACCAAAAATAACGCAATACAACCATGAGTAAAACAACATTATCGCCCATAATTTCGGGTACTATGAATTGGGGTGTTTGGGATAAAAACCTTACGCCAAAAGAAATGGAAAACATGATACAAATTTGTATCGAAAACAAAATTACCACTTTTGATCACGCAGACATTTACGGATCTTATACCACAGAAGCTGATTTTGGAAAAGCATTTCATGCCAGCAAAATTTCACGCGAAAAACTACAATTAATCACCAAATGCGGCATTCAATTAATTACTGAAGGACGTAAAAACACAATTAAGCATTACGATTATTCTAAAGATTATATAATTTGGTCTGTCGAAGAATCATTAAAAAAACTGAAAACAGATTATGTTGATGTTTTTTTATTGCACAGACCAAGTCCTTTAATGCAAGCCGATGAAATTGCAGAAGCTGTTGAGAAATTAAAAACAGAAGGGAAAATTATTGATTTTGGACTTTCAAATTTCACGAGTTCTCAAACCGAATTAATTCGTCAGAAAACAGAAGTGAGTTACAATCAGGTACAATTTTCGGCAACAAATTTTGAACCAATGGTTGACGGAAGTTTTGATTATATGCAAACGCACGGTATTTGCCCGTTGTCATGGAATCCGCTTGGAACTGTCTTTAGAGAAGATACAAAACAAACTCGTCGCTTGAAAAAACTGCTTTCAGAATTGGTTAAAAAATATGGTTTTGGATCTGATACAATTTTACTTGCCTGGATTTTAAAACATCCATCGGGAGTAATTCCGATAGCAGGAACAGTAAACGTTGCCAGAATTCAATCGCTGATGAAAGCTGTTGAACTGGAAATGGATAAAGAAGACTGGTTCGCAATTTGGACAGAAAGTATGGGCGATGATGTGGCTTAAAAATAGTTATAGTTTTAAGTTTTCAGTGTCAGTATTCAGATAAAAATATTAGCCACAGATTAAAAGATTCTCACAGATTGAAAAATCATTTTAATCCTGTAATCTGTGGCAAAAAAACAAAATAAATAAAGAATGAAAAAAACAGTTTTAATTACTGGTGCCACAAGCGGAATTGGAAAAGCAACTGCGCAATTGATGGCTAAAAACAACTATAAAGTGATCCTTTGCGGAAGACGAAAAGACCGTTTAGAAGAACTTGAAAAAGAACTTTCGACTTTTACCGAAGTGTATTCATTGTCTTTTGATGTTCGTGATAAAAAGAATGTTCTTGAAAGTATTGCTTCTCTTCCTGCCGAATTTTCGACTATTGATGTTTTAATCAATAATGCAGGAAATGCTCACGGTTTAGATCCAATTCAAACGGGAGATTTAGACGATTGGGATGCGATGATTGATATTAATGTAAAAGGACTTTTGTATGTTTCGAAAGCGATAATTCCAAAAATGACTGAGAGAAAATCGGGGCATATTATCAATATTGGTTCAACAGCTGCCAAAGAAGTTTATCCAAACGGAAATGTATATTGCGGAACAAAACATGCAGTTGACGCTATTACAGCGGGAATGCGAATTGATTTAAATCCATTTGGAATTAGAGTTGGAGCAATTCATCCCGGAATGGTTGCTACAGAATTTAGCGAAGTTCGTTTTAAAGGTGATGCTGACAGAGCATCGAATGTCTACAAAGGCTTTGATCCGTTACAGGCAGAAGATGTTGCAGATATTATTCACTTTGTGGTTTCAAGACCATATCATGTAAATATTGCCGATTTGATGGTGATGAGTACAGCGCAAGCATCGTCGACGATCGTTAAGAGAGATTAATCAGATTAATTACATTTTTAGACTAACTTAGACTTCTTAGATTTTAAGATGAATTAATCTAAAAATCTAAGAACAATAGAGGTCTCGAAAAAAAGTAATCTCAGAAAATCTAAGAAGTCTAATAATGTAACTTTCTAAGAAGTCTAAAAAATGATTAACAAACGCCTTTTAATAAAAAATTTACTCGCTCATAATGACGAGAGCAGTTTTTATGATAAAAAAAGGCAGTTGAACCTGCATTCACGTGAAGGAAAAGGAAAGTTTTTAAAACACATTTGTGCATTATCAAATTCAAACCCAACCAATAATTCTTATATCGTTGTTGGAGTTGAAGATCAGGATAACGAAATTGTAGGCGATGATTTTTTTGACGATAGTAGAATCCAGAATCTTGTCAATGCTTTTCTGGAAAATCCGCCTAAGATTCAGTATGAAAATGTACCGTTTCCGAATCTTCCCAAAGACAAAGTTGTGGGATTGGTTACGATTAAGCCCAAAAGCAAAATTTCGTATTTCAAAAAAGGAATTCATACAACTCCGGCCAATAGTGTTTTTATCCGGCGAGGCAGTAATTCGGTTCCTGTTGAAGGCGAAATCGAAAAAAACTACCAGAATACTGAAACGGTTATTGGAATTGAAAATAGTTCCCGAAATAGTATTCAATATACGCTTGATGGTGTAATCGATTTTATGAATTTCAGGCACAAAGATATGTCGCCAAAATATCATGTTTTTAAAGAATTATTCGTGATTTGCTGGGCAGGAGTTCCGCATAAATCACGTGATAAAACTTTTTTATCCCGGGTAGATATTGAGTTGATCAACGAGCAGATAAAACTTTTTTACTCAGCTCAGGATGTGGTTACGATAGTTTTTGATGACGATAGTTTTACGATAACCGAATATGTTCCGCTTGGATTAAACGACAAAACAAGTTATTATCCGTTAGAACAGCAAACGATTCATTTTTTTGATAACGGATATTATAAAATTGAAAGGCAAATGCTTTTTCAGCCTCCGGAATTCAACAGGAAAATGTTATATCATATTTATAATGCAAATACGGCATTACTCCAAAAATTGCAAAAAGGTATTGCTTTATCAGAACGTGAATTAAAAGATCTCGAAAATCTTCCGTCCACTTTTATGATTTGTTATCTGAATGGTTTTGATGATGCCAAACAAAAATTAATTGACGCTAAATTACTTTTAAAGCCTTTTGGGAATATTTATTTATCGTTTAAAGAGGCCTTGAGGATTTTGAGAAAGATGAAGTATGACTTTCAGGAAGGTTCTAAATAAGTTACAAAGGTTTTTCTGAAAAATTTGATTTTTTGAATTGCCTCCAGCTTTAGCTGGAGATATAATTGTTTGTTTTTAATGGGCTTTAGCCAAATTATTTCACTTTTTTATTAGACGCACTGCTTTGCGCCTCTACTATTGATATTTTAAATACTTACCAATTTTAGCATAAGGAAACAAGATTTCTTTTGATCCATCAGCATACGAAGCGGCTTCATACGAGTTGTAGTATAACAGCAAACCTTCGGTTGTGTAAAAAATATTTTGTGGCAATTGAAATTTGTCGTTTTCAAACATTAAACCTGTTGCGTTAATATTTGATTTTTCAGGAATCTTATATTTTTTTCTGAATTCTTTTTCGGCGAAAGCCTTAAATTCTTTTGCGTTTTTGAAGATTTCATCTGTAAAGATTGTTTTTCCGGTTTTAGGATGAAATAATAAAGACCGAAAACCCTGATATCCGTGAGCGCCGCCGGTAAAAGTATAATGTTCGATTTTTATATTGATAATCTGATCAGATTCAAACTCAACGTTTCCTTTTACTTTAGCTTCCCAGCCAAAAGTTTCAGTGGGAAATTTTTTGTGCATTTCTTCATAAGATGCAATAAAGGATTCGGCTAAAGTTTTATAATCTTTTGCTTTTGATGGATCTTCTTCAAAGTAAACAATCTCTTTTATAACAGAAAACACTTTTTTGTTAATGCTGTCTTTCACGATAGGAACATTTTTTGCAATCGGAATATCAATAGTTATTTTAGGGCAATCTTTTTCGCAGGGAATGGTTGATTTTTTTTCAAATGTCTCATTGTCAAATGAAAGCTCTTTGCTGCAACTTGCAAAAGTTAGAACTAAAAAGGCTAAAAAAATAGAATGTTTCATGTCAAAAAGTGTTAATTTATTATAAAGGTAAGAAGTTGTTTCGGGATTAAAATAAATTAAACGGTAAATTTGCAGCACATTTAAGCATTTAAAATTTGTAATTATATGAAATTCAATACTAAAGTAATACATGGAGGTCAGCATCATGATCCAAGTACAGGAGCTGTTATGCCTCCGGTATATCAAACTTCAACTTTTATACAAACAAGTCCGGGAAAACCTTTAGCGGATTATGAGTATAGCAGAGCTTCGAACCCAACTCGTACAGCTTTAGAAAATGCTTTGGCAAGTATTGAAAATGGTACTCGCGGATTAGCTTTTTCATCTGGGTTAGCAGCGACAGATTGCGTTTTGAGATCATTTAAAGCGGGAGATGAAATTATTGCAATGGATGATTTATACGGTGGAACTTATAGAATGTTCTCCAGAATTTATAAAGATTCAGGGATTAAGTTTCATTTTGTGGATATGACTGATATCGAGAAATTGAGATCATTAATAAATGAAAACACAAAATTGATTTGGGTAGAAACACCAACAAATCCGTTAATGAAATTAGCAGATATACAGGAAGTAGCAAAAATTACTAAAGCCAATAAAATTTTATTTGCTGTCGATAATACTTTTGCAACACCTTATTTACAAAAACCTCTTGATTTAGGAGCTGATATTGTAATGCATTCTGCTACAAAGTATTTAGGCGGACATTCGGATGTTATTGCCGGAGCTTTAATTGTAAAAGATGAAGCTTTAGGTGAGCAATTGCATTTTCAACAATTCGCAACCGGAGCTACACTTGGGCCAATGGATAGTTTCTTAGTTTTAAGAGGGATAAAAACACTTTCGTTAAGAGTTCAGAGACATTGTGAAAACGGAGAAAAAGTGGTGGAATATTTAAGCAATCATCCTAAAATAAATACGGTTTATTATCCAGGTTTAAAAAGTCATCCTTTTCATGAAATTGCTAAAAAGCAAATGAAGGCTTTTGGCGGAATGGTTTCTTTTACTTTTAAATCAGGTAAAAAAGAAGATTCTATTGCATTTTTAGAGAAACTAAAAGTTTTTACTTTGGCAGAATCTTTAGGTGGAGTTGAATCATTAGCGAATCACCCTGCTTTAATGACACACGCTTCTATTCCTGCAGATAAAAGAGCAGAAGTTGGTATTACAGATGATTTGGTACGATTAAGCGTTGGTATCGAAGATGCAGATGATTTAATAGCAGACATCGAACAAGCTCTAGCATAAAGGATTAAATTTAAAAATAAAAAAAATCCCAAATTCCAATATTAGTTATTGTAGAATTTGGGATTTTATATTTTTGGGATTTCTTTAAAATTCTAAATAATAAATGTATCCTGCGTTGAACCAAACTTGTGAATCGTTTGATTTGTTTTCTTTATAAATATCTTTATTTGGATTTAAACCGTCAATCCAGTCAGAATTATATCCCTGGTAACGTACTTCAAACATTAAATCGCTCATTGTAGTTAATTTGTAATGTACTCCGGCACCTAATGTTGCGGATAAAACTACTCCGTTTTCACTTGAAAAACCAAATTGGCGACCGTCTGAAGGAGTAAGGTATTTTGGATAAGTAGTTAAAGGAAGTCCTAATTGACCTAATCTTGAACTAACTTTAGTATTGTAATAACTTACCTGAAAACCTAAGCTTATATAGGGACTAAAACTACCTATTGTGTTTTCAAAATCATGAATTTTCATAAAGGGAGAAAATTCTAACTGGGCTCCAAGGTTTACTAAAGTAGAAGTACCGTGCATGGCTCTAAGGTGTTGTACGAGATTTTTTCTTTTCTCATTTTCAACCCATTCACCAAAATGTTCTAATTTTGTATGATTGAAAGATAACTCAGATCTTACTTTAAAATGCTCTGTAAAAAAACTTTCTCTGTTGT
Source organism: Flavobacterium psychroterrae (assembly GCF_018380615.1). GTDB lineage: Bacteria > Bacteroidota > Bacteroidia > Flavobacteriales > Flavobacteriaceae > Flavobacterium > Flavobacterium psychroterrae. The sequence continues at coordinate 61,375 of NZ_JAGYVZ010000017.1, forward strand.
TATTAGCAGAAAAGTTTATAAAGTGAACAATTCCTATACCAAATCCATTGTTTCCAACATTGGTATCAAAGTTATTTCTTTCACCAAAATCAGATTGAAAAGTTGTGGGACCGAATATTATTCCTACTTCTTGTGCCAAATCACTTTGGGCTATGGCAATATTAGAGATGCCAAAAAAGGCAAATATCGTGAGTATTATAGGTTTGAACATGTTTTTGGGCTTACAAATCTAGGCAAATATATAAAAAACATGGTTTAATCAAAATATTAAATACATCTATTAAAAAATTAGTAACAAAACACTTAATTTCTTAACTTTAAGTAAGGTCTTTGATACAAAAGAGTAAGTGTTAAAATGTATTTTTAAGATTGTTTGAAAATTACACAATTTTGTTTCAAAAACGAAAAAAAATCACAAACCATCACAGTTTTGTTTTACCTTTGCGTGTCATTACGAAAACGTTTTCTTAAAACGTATTTTCTTGTTTAATTAATTAGAGTTTATAACCTATTATTGAATAATTTATTTAAAAATGGAACAAAAAATAAATGAATTTATGGCTCTTGTGGAGTCAAAAAATCCAAACGAGCCGGAATTTCTTCAAGCCGTTAGAGAATTTGCAGAAACGGTAATTCCATTTATCGCTGAAAGAAAAAAGTACGATGGAAAAAATCTGCTTCTGAGAATAGCTGAACCTGAAAGATCTATAATTTTTAGAGTTCCGTGGGTTAATGATGAGGGAGAGATAATTGTAAACAGAGGTTTCAGGATTCAGATGAATTCAGCAATTGGACCATACAAAGGCGGAATCAGATTTCATCACACTGTAAATTTATCTGTTTTAAAATTTCTTGCTTTCGAACAGGTTTTTAAAAACAGCTTGACAACATTACCAATGGGTGGTGGAAAAGGAGGTTCTGATTTTGATCCTGAAGGTAAATCTGATGGAGAAATCATGCGTTTCTGTCAATCATTTATGACTGAATTATGTCGTCATATTGGTCCGGACCTTGATGTTCCTGCTGGAGATATTGGTGTTGGTGCAAGAGAAATTGGTTATTTATTTGGTCAGTATAAAAGAATCAGAAATGAATTTACAGGAGTATTGACAGGAAAAGGTCTTGCTTATGGAGGTTCATTAATAAGACCGGAAGCTACAGGATATGGTGTGGTTTATTTTACAGATCAGATGCTTCGTACTATCGGACATGAAATAAAAGGTAAAAGAGTTGCAATTTCAGGATTTGGAAATGTAGCTTGGGGAGTAGCTCTAAAAATAAATGAATTAGGAGGAAAAGTAGTTACGATTTCTGGTCCTGATGGTTATATTTATGACGAAGAAGGTATTTCTGGAGAAAAAATTGAGCATATGGTTGAGATGAGAGCAACCGGAGATAATAGAGCTGAACTTTATACTCAGAAATATCCAAATGCTGTTTTCCATAAAGGAAAAAGTCCTTGGGAAGTAAAAGTTGATATTGCTATTCCATGTGCAACTCAAAACGAATTAACAGGAGAAGATGCTCAAAAACTAATTAACAATGGTGTTTTATGTGTTACTGAAGCCGCAAATATGCCTTCTACGCTTGATGCTATTAAATTGTTTTTAGATAATAAAGTACTTTTTGCTCCAGGAAAAGCTGCAAATGCAGGTGGAGTTGCTGCATCAGGTTTAGAAATGACACAAAACTCAATTCGTTTGAACTGGACGAGCGAAGAAGTTGATTTGAGATTGAAAGATATTATGGTTGGAATTCACAACCAATGTAAAAAATACGGTGCTGGAGAAGATGGTTATGTTAACTACGTAAAAGGAGCTAACATTGCAGGATTTGTTAAAGTTGCCGATGCTATGCTGGCTCAGGGTGTAGTGTAAATTTTAATTGCAATTTAGGATGCCTTCATTTGTCTTTTTTAAAGATGATTGAAGGCATTTTTTTTATTTCTAAAGAACGAAATTCAAATAACCACGTTTGTAGTATATTTGTCTATTCGAATATGTCAAATAATGAAGAGAAGTTTTCTGTATATTTTATTTTTAATGCTGTTTCAATTTAGTTTCGCACAGAATAAATTGTCCTGGCAAGGTTATTTTTCGTTTAACGAAATAAAAGATATTTCACAATCTTCCACAACAGTTTTTGCAGCTTCAGAGAATGCTTTGTTCTCTAAAAATGCAGCTACAAATGTTTTAAAAACAACAACAACCGTTGATGGACTTTCCGGACAGACTATTTCGGCTGTATATCATAGCGAAGGATTCAAGAAAACAATAATTGGTTATGAAAACGGATTAATGACCGTAGTAAATGAAACGGATGGCAGTATTTTGAAAGTTGTGGATATTATCAACAAACAATTACCGACAAACCTTAAAAAAATCAATCATTTTATGGAACATAACAGTTTGGTTTATGTTTCATGTGATTTTGGAATTGTGCAATTTAATTTAGCAACATCTCAATTTGGAGATACTTATTTTATTGGCGATAATGGATCAGAAATTAGTGTAAAACAAACCGCCTATTTTAACGGATTTATTTATGCGGCGACTTCGAACGGAATTAGAAAAGCAAACAGCACAAATACAAACCTGATTGATTTTAACCAATGGCTTTTAGTGAATCCCGGAAATTGGTCAAGTATAGAAACTTTAGATACAGAACTTATAGCGATAAATACTGCGGGATATATTCATCGTTATAATTCAAATACATTTATTGGTTTTTTACAACTTCCGCAAGCATCGACAGATATGCGGGCGGTGAACGGTAAATTATTTATAACAACGCCAAATACAGTTTTTATTTATAATAATCAAATGGTTTTAAACCGTCAGATTACAAATACTCAGGTTTTAAATAATACGTTAACTTTTACCTGTGCAACTGCCATTGGTGACATTCTATATATAGGTACAAAAGATAAAGGATTGTTCTCATCTGCTTTGTCAAACTCTGCAGTTTTTGAAAACAATACACCAGGCGGACCAATAGGTAATAATATTTTTTCTATTGATGTTACTCCCAATTCCCTTTGGGCAGTTTATGGAGACTATGATATTTTTTATAATCCATACCCACTTGATAGTTTTGGCGTTAGCAAATACAGTACGTCAGGTTGGTTAAATATTCCGTATGAAAATGTTTTTGGAGCCAAATCAATTACAAAAATTATTGTGAACCCCAATAATGAAAAGCAAGTGTATGCCAGTTCTTTTTTTTCAGGTTTATTAAAGTTCGAGCAAGATGTACCCACGATTTTATATAATCAAAAAAATAGTGGTTTAGAATCTATATCGTTTTTAGGTCCGGATTATATTGATGTTCGTATCAACGGAACTGCTTTTGATAAATCAGGAAATCTTTGGGTAACAAACAGCAGGATAAAAAATGGTTTGAAAGTTTTAAAAACAAACGGACAATGGCAAAGTTATTCTCTGGCGACAATTCTTGATGATGCCGAAGCTGGCAGTTATGCTGCTATTGCAATTGATAAAAACAATACGAAATGGATTGCGACAGATAAAAATGGAGTTGTTGGTTTTAATGAAAGTACCAACACATTTAAAAAAATAACTGTTGGTGTTGACGCAGGAAATTTACCAATTGCCAATGTGAGATCAGTTGCTGTTGATACTAAAAATCAATTATGGATTGGAACATCTAAAGGATTAAGAGTTTTGTCTAATGTTGGAAGTTTTCAAACCGAAAGTCAGTTAAAAGCCAATCCAATTATTATAATAGAGGAGAATTTAGCTCAGGAATTATTATATGAGCAATTTATAACTTCGATTGTAGTAGACGGAGCTAATAATAAATGGATTGGAACTGTTGATGCGGGAGTTTTTATGGTGTCATCAAATGGTCAGGAAACTAAGTATCATTTCACGATTAATAATTCGCCTTTACCTAGTAATTTTATCAATGATATTAAAATTAATAGCGCAACGGGACAGGTTTTTATTGCAACAAATAAAGGAATGGTTTCGTTTAACGGAATTGCAACCGACGCAAACGAAAATTTGAATAACGCTTATATCTATCCAAATCCTGTACGCCCCAATTATTCTGGAACTGTAAAAGTTGCCGGGTTAATTGATAAGGCTAATATTAAAATTACCGATATTGAAGGAAATCTAGTGTATGAAACGACTTCAGAAGGCGGAACAATAGAATGGGATACAACCGCTTTTGGTCGATATAAAGTTGCGTCAGGCATATATATGGTTTTTATTTCGGCTCAGGATGGAAGTGAAACCAAGGTTAAAAAAGTGATGATTATTCGTTAGCTTTTATTCTTAGTTTCAGTTTTCAGTCTCAGTTTTCTAAAATCTAAAATCTAAAATTGTTAGTCAAAACAAAAGCAATAGTAATCTCATCATTAAAATTTCAGGAAAAGAGTTTGATTGTAAAATGTTTTACACTTTCAAACGGCTTGAAATCTTATTTTGTACGCGATGCTTTTTCGAGCAGAAAAGCCAGCCAGAAAATTGCTTATTTTCAACCTTTGTCAATTCTTGAAATTGAAGCTGTTCATAAAAACAAAGGCACTTTAGAAAATTTCAAAGAAATAAAAATTGCAGTACCGTTTCAAAGCATTCATACTGATATTATAAAAAGCACAATGGTTATGTTTTTATCAGAAATGTTGCATTATTCTATTCAGGAAGAAGAAAAGAATGAATCTCTTTTTGTTTTTTTAGAAACAGCTTTGACGTGGCTTGATCATCATGACGAAATTTCTAATTTTCATTTGATTTTACTTTTAGAGATTACAAAGTATCTGGGTTTTTATCCTGATGTTTCAGATATTGATTTGCCTTATTTTGAAATGAACGATGGAGTTTTTACGCTTTTTCATGGTTTAAGCGCGCTTACAGAACACGAAACAAACTTGTTTAAAAAACTGATTGATTTGAAATTTGACAATGCTCAAAAAGTTTTTAATGTGACTGAAAGACAGATTCTATTGAAAATCCTGATTGATTATTACAGCTTTCATTTAGATGGATTTAAAAGACCAAAATCTTTAGATGTCTTAAAGGAAATATTTTCTTAGGAGATATTTAAATAAAAAAGCGGGGCTGAATATCAATTCAGCCCCGTTTATATTATAAGTTGAATTTGTAAATTATTGTTTTACAAATTTAACTGATGTACTTACATCTTCTAGTTTTAAAAAGTAAACTCCCGTAGCTAATCCTGAGATTTCAACACTTTCAGAAGAATTCTTTCCTCTTTTTACTGATTTACCATCTATAGAATAAATTACGTAAGATGAATTTTTGTACTCACTGTTTAATACTATTTCGTTTTTAGATATCGATACAATTGGGGCACTTTTTTTAGTGAAATCGACTGTTGATAATGTGCTTTTTTTAGCTATTACTACATTGTCAAAGTACATATAATTACCACTAAATCCAACGTCAGTATTAGCTTGTAATGTAAGTTTAAGTGAAGTTGAAGTAGCAGGAGATCTAAGTAGTATATTGAAATCAAATGTTACAGTTTTCCATGTTCCATAAGTTACCGGAATTGTTGGGTAATTAGGGAAGAAAAAAGCTTCTGCTGAATTATTTAATGAAAGTTCAAAACCAACACGGCTAATATAATTGCTCATCATAGTTCCTGGAATATAATAATCAAATTTTAGAGTATATACTTCTGCACTATTTAATGTGAAGTCTTGAGAAATCCAGAAAAAAGGTGCAGAAAAAGGAAGTGAGCTCTCTGGTAATGCTATTAGACTAGCTGCACCATGATTAAATGTGGTAGTTTCAGTATCAGATGAACCACTAACAAGAGTCCATGAATTTGGTATGGTACCGGTAAACTGTTCAAAACTACCGTTTTGAAGAAGATTTTGACCCTGAGCTAAGCCTATGCTAAATAAGGCTACAATAAGTAATTTTGTTTTCATAAATTTCTTTTAAAAGTTTGGCTAAAACTACAATAATTAATTTTGCAATTAACAAGAAAAACGCATTATGTGTTAATTTTTAATAAGATTGTTTGTGAATTTAAGTCTTCTTAAGTTTTTCGCAAAAAAGCTATTAATTCTTACAGTAAATTCATGATTCAGATAATCGTATTGCCGATTTAGAATACTAATTGATTTTTAAGTTAAAGATTTTTCCAGTTTTTTAAATACTAAAAGTAAGTTTTTATTTATGTTTTTAATAGTTGTTATATATTTCATTTATAGATATTTAACAGAATAGAGAGACTCAAATTTCAGTAAGAAATATTTTTATAAACTGAATGCTATTTTTATATATTTGCGCAGTGAATTTTTATTAAAATTTTCATAATTATTATTTTAATAAGTTGACGTAATAACAAAAATCCCCAGCTTAATTATTAATTTTTTTAAAGAAAACGACTATGAAGAAAATTACATTTTCGATTATTTTACTTTTATTAGTTAGCGTTTCGGCTATTTCCCAAAGGAAATATGACGAAATAGTTAACGCAGAGAATACCGTACAGGATTTAGTACAAAACGAAATTACAGGAATTGTTGTTTTTAAAGAGGGTGGAACCGTAAAAGGCTTAGATCCTGAAACTAAAAAAATAGTCTGGACTTTAACCAAAGATGATTTTGGATCAATATCAGCAGGTGATATATTAACAGATCGTGATTTTGGAAAAGTTTTTAAAGATAAAAGAGATTTAACAAGTGTTGCCGGAAGTCCTTATGTAGAGGCTTATATCAACAGTAAATATATTATCATTAATACTGACACAGGTAAAGTAGTTTACAATTCGTCTAAAGAATCTTTTTGGGTAATGCAGTCAGATTTTATTCCTGAAACAGATGAGTATTTGCTTACTTTGAAAAAAGACGGAGATATGGCAATTGCTTTGTTAGATATGAAAACGGGAGAATTAAAATGGAATACGACTGTAGATAAAGCAAAATCATTATTTAGTTTTTCATTAAAAGAATCTGCAAATACAAATAAAGCAACAGTACACGGATCAGTAATTTATTACTTATTGTACGGAAAACTATATTCATTTGACAGAAACTCAGGAAAATTAAACTGGAAAGCTGAAGAAGAATATTCAAGATTCTTTTTGACTCAAAATGATAAAAATATTGTAGTAGTAAACAGTAAAGGTTTATTTGCTGCCAAAGAATATTTAAACGTTTTGAATACAGAAACAGGAAAAAGTATCTGGAAAGAATCTATTAAAACAAAAAGAGTTGTTTATCTTGAAGATTGGGGTACAAAATTATTAATTGCTCATTATGGTGGTTTTAACTTTTTTGACTTAAATACAGGAGAAAAAATCTGGAAAAAAGACGCACGTGGAGACGGATTGAAAAGAGTAATCCCAATTGAACAGGATTTCTTGTACGTTGCTGAAAACGAAATGATGTTAATCAACAAAGACGGAGAGAAAATTTGGAAAAAATTTATTGAAATTTCTGATGATAAAGAAGATCCAATTTACTACTTAGGAAAAGTGGGTGAAAAAGTAATGTACCTAACAGGAACTTACGGGAACATGGTAGATTATAAAACAGGAGTAAAACTTTGGAAACGTAATATTCAGTTTGATAAAGATCGTCCGGTTTTACCAACTTATGATGAAGCTACAAATTCTTATTTAGTTTATAATGATGAGAAATTATACAAATTTGATCCAAGCATCAGCGATAAGCCAGAGCCGTTTGCTAAAGTAAATATCAAAAAAGAAAAAGAGTTAAACAGCATCGAATTGTTTCCTTGGGGAGTTGTTCTTTCAGGACCGGTTGAGGTTATGGGAGTTAATTTAGATGGAACTGTAAAATACCACCACGTTTACACGCAACCAGGTGAAGGAACAAGACGTTTACTTAAAAGTGCTGCAATTGCAGGAAGTATTGGTTTAGGAGTTGGTTCTGCAGTAAGCGCTGTTCAGGCTTCTGAGTTAACAATGACATATCGTGATTCTAGCGGAAACATGAGATCTACTGTTATTAAAGAAGAAGATAAATCAAAAATGAATCAGGCTAAAAATATGGCAGGAGCTTCAGCAGCTTTAGGTTTGGTAGCTGCTAAATTTAATTCTCGTTTCAATGCAATGAAACAAAACAGAGATTACTCATACATTTTTGCAAAAGCAGATACAGGAGAAAAAATCTTAGTTAAAGTAAATAAAGCTGACGGAGTTGAAGTTGATAAAATTATTTTCAACAACAATAAACCAGTTTATGAAATAGATCCAGCGACACAAAACATTTTTTATGTGTCTGATAAATCCATTCAAATTTTCAATAAGAAATAATAATAAACACATAAAAGCCATCAGGATTTATTTCTGATGGCTTTTTTTTTGCCTATGAAAAAAACTTTACTCTTTATTGTTTTGCTTGCAATTACCTCAATTCAGGCACAAGAAAAAATAAGCTCAAAAAAGAAGAAATTTTATATACCAACAATTAGATATTCTGAGTTTCCGGTTCTTGATAATGTTTTAACACAAACCACTTTTTATCAAATGGATAAAGAGCTGATACAAGAGGAAATTATTTTAAAGAAAAATTATTTTAATATAGATGGTTTTATAAAAGATCCTGCAAACGGAAAATTAAAGATTTACTTAACGATTGCATTGCCTAAATTTAATGCAACAAAAGTAGATAGTACGTTTGATAAAAAAAGAAATAGCTGGCAATTTCAGGTTTATTCTAATTATGATGTTAGAATAAAAGTTGATGCTAAATGTGGTGATAAAACTTTATTCACCCAGGATTTTAATAGTATAGAATCAAATATAGTTGGAGGTTCATACGAGAAAGGCAGTGTAAAACTTGCTGTAGAATTAAGTAATAAAAGAAGCGCACAAGCCGAAAAAAACAATGATTATTCTGCAGAAGAATTAGGTATAGATCATGTGATTTATAGCTCTGTTAATAGAATTCAGAATTATCTAAATTATAAATTAGGCTATAATGTCGATCAATCGAAAGAAAGATTTGAGTTTGTAACCTCAAAGGGACATTCTGAATACAATCAGATGTTAGCTTTTGAGAACGAAATTACAACTCAAATGGAAAAAGTAACACTTGAAAAAGGGCTGGATGAAAAGCTGTTAACCCCACATTTGCAATATCTGGAAAGTTTGCTGGTTAAATATCCACCTTCTCCTGTAAATGAAAATATCCGATTCATCGTAACAAACAATTTGGCAGAAACCTATTTCATGCTCGAAAACAAAGAAAAAGCATTAACGTATGCCAATTTACTTGTTGAAAATGATAAGCAGGATTCAAGAGGATCTTCGATTATCAAAAGAGTTAACAATGGCTATTTTGCAGATAAAAAAATAAGAAGTCATACTTCCCGTTTTGCTGATCTTAAAAAATTAGGAGTTAAAATTGCCGAAGAAAAAGAAGAATTAAGATTAGCATTTTTTGAGAAAATAGAGCAGCAGGATGCAGAATGGGAAATCGAGAAATCGAACCGTGAGGCAAAATTAGAGAAAGCAAAATTGCAAAGGTACAATATGCTTGATTCCATTGCTTATCAGGTTAACGCTAATTTGCTGGCTAAAGTTGTGGATAATTTAGGAGGAAGTCAGGCGCTGAAAAAAGTCGAAAAAGCACATTTCTTTTCTAAGCTTTCTATAGAGGGAAATAAAGTACCTCAGACAGAAGAAAAATGGGCAACAAACTCCAATTATCTTCTTAGGAAAAAAATGCCTGAAAGTTATTATGAAATTGTAAACGGTGCAGAATCCTGGACTCATGACGATCGCGAAAGTGGTTTGAATGCTAAATGGGCGAAATCATCAACTTACGATTATACTAATTTGTCTAAGAATGTCGATTTGATCAACTTTCTAACAGATTTAAGGCTTGATTTGTGGAATAATTTTGAAGTTCTGGAAGATGAAATGTACGAAGGAAGATTGTGTTATCACTTAAATTATTTTGAAAAAACGCTGAGTTCAGGTAACAGGACAATTCCTAAAACAGATTATCATGTTTTTATTGATAAAGAAAATTTTAATATAGTTTCAACCGAAAAAACAGAGTTTGATAACGGCAATAAAAGTTTTTTCGAAAGAAGACTTTTTGGAGATTATCGTCCGGTTGCAGCACTAAATTCAGGGAAGATTCCGCATAAAGTTAATTATGAAATCGAAGATTTTAATGGAGAAACCCAATATCAGGAAATCCGTGAAAAAGTAGAAGTTAATCCTGTTTTTGGAAATCGAATTTTCATGAAAGAAGTTTATTTCGGAGGATTTAAATAGTCATTTTATCTTCTGAAAAAGAATAATTAGAATTGATTGGTTTCTGGTTTATTTACTCAGTTTTTTGAGATTAGTATCGGAAACTAATCAATTCTTTTGTTTTTGTACCCATTATCCCAACAAAAGTTTGTGAAATTTTAATAAAGTGGTGGTCAATAATCCAAAATTCCTTACTTTCGCACCTCGATTAAGAAAAGGATAAAATGAGCACAAAATTTACTGAATACAAAGGACTTGACTTGCCAGCAATAGCGTCAGAAGTACTTGATTTTTGGAAGGAAGAAAATATATTTGAAAAGAGCGTAACAACTCGCGAAGGTGCAGAGCCTTTCGTATTTTTTGAAGGTCCGCCTTCAGCAAATGGATTACCGGGAATTCACCACGTGATGGCACGTGCGATTAAAGATATTTTTTGTCGTTATAAAACTCAAAAAGGTTTTCAGGTAAAAAGAAAAGCCGGATGGGATACGCACGGATTACCTGTAGAATTAGGTACCGAAAAAGAACTTGGAATTACAAAAGAAGATATTGGTAAAACAATTTCTATCGAAGAATATAACGAAGCGTGTAAAAAAACCGTAATGCGTTATACTGACGTGTGGAATGACCTAACCGAAAAAATGGGATATTGGGTAGATATGGAAGATCCATATGTTACTTATAAACCAAAATATATGGAGTCTGTTTGGTGGCTTTTAAAACAAATCTACGATAAAGGTTTGCTGTACAAAGGATATACAATTCAGCCCTATTCTCCTAAAGCAGGGACAGGATTGTCTTCTCACGAAGTAAACCAGCCTGGAGCTTATCGTGATGTTACAGATACTACAATTGTAGCTCAGTTTAAAACATTGCCGGAAACGTTGCCTTCATTTTTGCAAGGTTTTGGAGATATCCACATTTTAGCATGGACTACAACGCCTTGGACATTGCCATCAAATACAGCTTTGACCGTTGGCCCAAAAATCGATTATGTTTTAGTAAAAACTTTCAATCAATATACATTTGAACCTGTAAATGTTGTTTTGGCTAAGAATTTAGTTGGGAAACAATTTGGGAAAGGATTTTTTGCAAGCGAAGACGATGCTGATTTTGATAATGTAAAAGAAGGCGATAAAAAACTTCCGTACAAAATTTTAGCTGAAGCAAAAGGTACTGATTTAGTAGATATTCGTTACGAACAATTATTGCAATATGTATTGCCTTATCAAAATGCACAAGACGCATTTAGAGTAATCGCAGGAGATTTTGTTACTACCGAAGACGGAACCGGAATTGTACATACTGCTCCAACTTTTGGTGCTGATGATGCCAAGGTTGCAAAAGAAGCAAAACCTGAAATTCCGCCAATGTTAGTTTTAGACGAAAGCGGAACACCAGTTCCCTTAGTCGATTTACAAGGAAAATTCACGTCGCATTTAGGAGATCTTGCCGGTAAATATGTAAAAAACGAATATTACGATGAAGGACAAGCTCCGGAACGTTCTGTTGATGTTGAAATTGCTATTCGGTTAAAAGAAGAAAATAAAGCCTTTAAGGTTGAAAAATACGTACATAGTTATCCACACAGTTGGAGAACTGATGAACCGTTATTATATTATCCACTAGATTCTTGGTTCATTAAAGTAACCGATGTAAAAGATAGAATGTTCGACCTGAACGAAACTATCAATTGGAAACCTAAGTCTACTGGTGAAGGACGTTTTGGAAACTGGCTAAAAAATGCCAACGACTGGAATTTATCTCGTTCTAGATATTGGGGTATTCCGTTGCCAATTTGGAGAACTGAAGACAAAAAAGAAGAAATTCTTATTGGTTCTGTTGAAGAATTGTACAATGCGATCGAAAAATCTATTGAAGCAGGTTTTCAAAAAGAAAATCCGTTTAAAGGTTTTGAAATCGGAAATATGTCTGAATCTAATTATGATTTAATCGATTTACATAAAAATGTAGTCGATCAGATTACTTTAGTTTCGGCTTCAGGCCAGCCAATGAAACGCGAAAGTGATTTAATTGATGTTTGGTTTGATTCAGGAGCAATGCCTTACGCACAATGGCATTATCCTTTTGAGAATAAAGATAAAATTGACGAGAATAAAGATTTCCCTGCGAATTTCATCGCTGAAGGTGTTGATCAGACTCGTGGATGGTTTTATACATTACACGCAATTGGAACATTAGTTTTTGATAAAGTAGCGTATAAAAACGTCGTTTCAAATGGTTTGGTTTTAGATAAAGACGGAATCAAAATGTCTAAGAGTAAAGGGAATACTATTGATCCTTTTAAAACTATTGCAGAATATGGTCCTGATGCCACACGCTGGTACATGATCATGAATGCAAATCCTTGGGACAATTTGAAATTTGACCTTGAAGGAATTGCTGAGGTTCGTCGTAAATTCTTCGGAACATTATACAATACCTATTCTTTCTTCTCGTTATATGCCAATATTGATGGTTTTAAATACGCTGAAGCAGAAATTCCGTTAAACGAAAGACCGGAAATCGATCAATGGATTATATCTGAATTACACACATTAGTAAAATTTGTTGATGAATGTTATGAAGATTATGAGCCAACAAAAGCTGCAAGAGCAATTTCTGATTTTGTTCAGGAAAACTTAAGCAACTGGTACGTTCGTTTATGCCGTCGTCGTTTCTGGAAAGGAGAATATGCTCATGATAAAATTGCTGCGTATCAAACGCTTTATACTTGTCTGTTAACGATCAGTAAATTAAGCGCTCCAATCGCTCCTTTTTTCATGGATAAATTGTATCGTGATTTAACGATTTCAACAGAATCTGAGCAATATGCCAGTATTCACTTGGCTGAGTTTCCAAAATTTGTCGAAAACTTTGTTAATAAAACGTTAGAAAGCAAAATGCAGAAAGCGCAAACCATATCATCATTGGTTTTATCGCTTCGTGCAAAAGAAAAAATTAAAGTACGTCAACCTCTGCAAAAGGTAATGATTCCGGTACTTGACGAAAAAGAAAGAACTGAAATTCAGGCTATTTCTGAGCTTATAAAAGCAGAAGTAAATGTGAAAGAAATCATGCTTTTAGATGATGATTCAGGTATTCTGGTAAAACAGATTAAGCCTAACTTTAAAGCGTTAGGACCACGTTTTGGTAAAGATATGGGATTGATTTCTAAGGAGATACAAAATTTATCAGCAGATCAGATCAATCAGTTGGACAAGCAAGGGACGTTAGATATTGTTATTGCTGGAAATAACGTAACTTTATCAGTAGAAGATGTCGAAATAACATCTCAGGATATTGAAGGTTGGTTGGTTGCAAACTCAAACGGAATCACAGTTGCGCTTGATATTACAATCTCTGAAGAGTTGAAAAACGAAGGTATCGCAAGAGAGCTGGTTAACAGGATTCAAAATATCCGTAAAGATTCTGGATTTGAAGTTACCGATAAAATTAAAGTTCAAATAAAAAGAAGCGGAATCTTAGAAGAAGCAATTCTGAAAAATGTAGACTATATTAAGTCTGAGACACTAACAGAAGATTTAGTTTTTGTGGATGCTTTAGAAAACGGCACAGAAATTGAATTTGATGATATTAAAACAATGATATTAATTTCAAAATAATATAAATACCATGATAGATGAAATTACAAGATACTCTGACGCTGATTTGGCAGAGTTTAAAGAAATAATCCAAAATAAAATACAAAAAGCACAAGCTGATCTGGATTTAATAAAAAGTGCTTACATGAATGATTTGAATAACGGAACAGATGATACATCTCCAACTTTTAAAGCATTTGAAGAAGGAAGCGAAACAATGTCAAAAGAAGCAAATTCACAGTTAGCTATCAGACAGGAAAAGTTTATACGCGACCTGAAAAACGCATTATTCCGTGTTGAAAATAAAACATACGGTATTTGTAAAGTAACAGGAAAGTTAATTGGCAAAGAAAGGCTAAAAATCGTTCCTCACGCTACAATGAGTATCGAAGCAAAGAACTTGCAACGATAATCAATATTAAATAAATAAGCGCTCCTTTTAGGGGCGTTTTTTTGTTTAATGTTTTGTTGAAATGAAGCTTAAAAGGATTGTAAAGCTTTTGAAAGAATTTAATTGCAAGTAATAAAGAGAATCTTGAATTTGAACTCTGTATTTTGTAAGAAGAGAAAAGTCTTCGATTTGGCGCAGTGAAAAAATAATTTTTATTAGAACTATCTTCAATCAAGATAGTTCTAATAAAAAAATAAGATAAATAACTAAGCTAAGTTTTTCTCTAATTCTAATTTGTGTTTTCTTAAAACAGCTCTTGTCATTCCTAGATTTGCCTTACTGGCATCTGCAGCAAGATAAATCATAAATTTTTTGTTTGGAGATATATCGATAATATGAATTTGATTAGTAAGGGTAATCAAAATATCTTCAATATCTTGTTTTAAATTTAAAGCTTTTACTGCGTTTAACTTTGCTTTAACAACCTCAAGATTGTAAGCTGCAGCAAGTTCCGGATCAAACGAAGGGTCTACTGTTAGGTTTCCAAAACTTAATCCTGATTCAATTTCGGTTACGGCAACTGCAATAAAGCCATTTACGTTGGTTTTTATTTCATTTAAAAACACGTTTAAAAAGTCATTACTCATAATTTAGGTGGGTTTGTTGGGTTAATAGATCTATGTTATTTTAATAGGGAATTCTTACTTAATTCTAACGCAACTTCATCTGTTGATCGCATTAATAAACCGAGATTACTCCCGTCTTTTGAAAAAGCAATTATAAAATTCGTGCCGCTTATTTTATTTCCTATAAAAACACCTTCTGATGTTTTTAAAAAAAGCTGTTTCAGGGCGCCTTTATCAAGATCGATTAAAAGTTTTTCGCTCATTGATAAAATTGCTGCACTCATTGCGGCAACACTATCTGCGTAATCAATATTCAGGGAAGTGATTAATTTTCCTTTTCCATTTAAAATTAAAGCAGCCGAAGATTTAGTATTAACCAGGAAATCGTTTAGAGTAGTTGTAATTTCATTCATATTTGTAAGATTTGGTAAAGTTGTTAAATTCACTAGGTTTTATTAGGGCATTGGGCTAAATATGAGTTTTTGTTCTAAACAAGTGTTAATTTTTATTAACAAATATAAATTAAATTCTGTATCATTGTAATACCAAATCATTAATTATTTTATTTATTTAACGTAAAAAACTTACATAATGGCTAAAGTATTGAAATTCAAAGATGTAAACTCTGATGTAGAAAGCAGAATGAAGGATTTTGAAAAAATTCGTATTAAGCTTAAAGCCGATGTAAAAAAGGCTGAAGCAAAAAAAGCAGCTTCCGGAAAAGAAGGAAAAGGTTTGCTGAAATCTATTTCTGAATTTTTTAGTGATACACCCAAGACAACGACTCAGCAAAATGTAAAAAAATAGATCTTGCGATATTAAAAAGTAATTTTAATTGCTTAGATATATATTATAAAAGAATTAACGCTCCAATTGGGGCGTTTTTTTTGATTAAATTGTTACTTTTGCGCATCAAAATTTAATAAAATGTCATTACGAAAAGCGTATTTCCTTATATTTTTAGTTTTAATTGTTGACCAGCTTTCAAAAATCTATGTAAAAACAAATTTTGTTTTAGGCGAAGAAGTAAAGGTGATGGGCGCTGATTGGTTCAGAATTCATTTTATTGAAAATGAAGGAATGGCTTGGGGAACAAAAATACCTGGACAATATGGGAAATTGATTCTGACGGTTTTTAGAATTTTCGCAGTATTCGGGATTGCCTATTGGTTATCTGATTCAATTAAAAAGCGCCATTCGACTTATTTGATAGTTTCAATTGCTTTAATTTTTGCAGGAGCAGCAGGAAATATCATCGATTCAGTCTTTTACGGAGTTATTTTTGATGACAGTCATGGTAATCTTGCAATACTTTTTTCACCTGAACCTTACGGAACATGGTTTCATGGTTTAGTGGTAGATATGTTCTATTTTCCTATCTGGAGAGGAACTTTGCCAACTTGGTTTCCTGTTTGGGGCGGAGAAGAAGTTTCTTTTTTTAATGCTATTTTTAACGTTGCCGATATGGCAATTTCTACAGGAGTTGGTATTTTGTTATTCTTTAATAAAAGAGCTTTTCCTAAAACAGCATAATTATTTAAAATAAAAGATAAATAAATTCCAAATTCCAATATTTGAAGCATTCATTGCCTGCAAGTATTGGAATTTGGAATTTTACATTATTGGGATTTGATCTTTTATTGTGCTATTTTTGCTTTATAAAACTGAACTTATGCAAAGTCCGTCTTTTTCTATTTATGATGCATCAGCAGGTTCAGGAAAGACCTATACGTTAGTTAAGGAATATCTCAAAATTATTCTTTCCTCTCCTAAAAATGATGCTTACCGAAATATTCTCGCAATAACTTTTACCAACAAAGCAGTTCACGAAATGAAAAGCCGTATTGTTGGGAGTTTGTCTGAGTTTACAAAAGAGCAGCCGTCAGCAAAAGCGTTAGATTTAATGGAGGATTTATCTCGTGCCACGGGACTTTCTATTATTAAAATCAAAACAAAATCCCAGAATATAATCAAGCATCTTATTCATAATTATGCTGCTTTTGATATTTCTACAATTGATAAATTTACCCATAAAGTAATTCGTGCTTTTGCGCATGACTTGAATTTACCAATGACTTTTGAAGTCACTTTAGATACTGAGAATTTACTGATAGAAGCCGTTGATGCCATTATTGCTCAGGCAGGACAGGATGAAACTTTGACAAAATTACTGATCGATTTTACAATGGAAAAAACCGACGATGATAAAAGTTGGGACGTTTCGCGTGAAATTCTGGAGACAGGACGATTAGTTTTAAATGAAAATAACAGAAATGAGATTTCGCATTTTCAGGACACTTCGATCGAAGAATTCGTAATAATAAAAAAGAAAATGCAGGCTCTTTGTAAAGAGTTAGAATCTGAAAATGAAAATTTTGCAGTTGAAGCTCTTGCTTTAATCGATAAAAACGGAATTGATTTAAAATCATTTTCCCGCGGAACTTTTCCGAATCACTTAGAAAGTATTCGTGATGGAAAATTTAATCCACGAAATAAAACTTTTCATGAATTCGATGATATTGCCATTAATAAAACGGCAAAAGACAAAGCGTTAATAGAAAATGTTATTCCGGAACTGCTTCAGATTTTAGAGAAGATTTATAAGAATTTCGAAAAAAGAGATTTTTATAAAGCATTTCTAAAAAATATAACGCCGCTTTCGCTTTTAAACACTGTGAGTAACGAATTGGCGAAAATACAATCAGAACAAAATATTTTGTCAATTTCTGAATTTAACGCTATCATTCATCGCGAAATTCAAAACCAGCCCGCGCCTTTTATTTATGAACGTCTGGGAGAAAAATATCGCCATTTTTTTATTGATGAATTTCAGGATACTTCAGAGATGCAATGGCAAAATTTGATTCCGTTAATCCATAATTCACTTTCCGGTCAGGATGATTTTGGTAATAAAGGAACTTTGATGATTGTAGGCGATCCAAAACAATCCATTTATCGATGGAGAGGAGGAAAAGCAGAGCAATTTATTGAATTAGGAAAGGAAGGAACTTCTTTTTTTAATCATGAAAAGAAAGTCGAGCATTTAGATACCAATTATCGAAGTTATAGCGAAGTAATTGATTTTAATAACGCTTTTTTTAGTTTGATTTCTGCAGAGTTTTCAAATGAAGATTATAAAGATTTATATGAAAATCATAGTTTTCAGAATTCAAATTCAAAAAAAGGAGGTTATGTCAATATTTCTTTTCTTCCGATAATAGAAAAAAATGATTTTGCAGATGAAGAAGAAGTTGTAGAAAAATCAGATTTGTATGTTCTGGCAACTTTAAATGCGATTCAGAAAGTGGTTCGCGAAGGTTTTTTATATAAAGATATTGTAATTCTGACCCGTAAAAGAGATCAGGGAATTGCAATTGCAAATTATTTAACCGAGCAGAATATTCCGCTTTTGTCTTCCGAAACCCTGATGATTCAAAATGCTACGGAAGTTCGGTTGATTGTTCATTTATTGAAATATTTAAACAATAGTGCCGATTTAGAATCGAAAGCGAATTTCCTCCACTTTTTGGCTTCAGGTAAAGATATTCAAATGCCAATTCATGATTTTATTGCTGCAGGAATGGCGAAAAGGGTTGAAGCTGATTTTGAAAAATGGCTATTGACTTTTGATGTTTCACTGTCTTTTGAAAATATTCGGAAAAAATCACTTTACGAAGCAGTCGAGATTATCATTTCAAAATTCGTAATGATTTCAGAAGGAAATGCGTATGTGCAGTTTTTTCTTGATATCGTTTTAGAGCGGGATATTAGAAATCAGGCTGGAATTGCAGATTTTTTAAGTTACTGGGATAAAAACGGAGAGAAATTTAGTATTCCGTCGCCGGAAGGAAATAATGCCGTGCGAATTATGACGATTCATAAGTCGAAAGGATTAGAGTTTCCTGTTGTTATTATGCCTTTTGCAGAAGAAGATTATAATCGAAAACCAAAAGATAAATTATGGCTCGATACAGAAGATAGTGATTTAGGTGTTCCAAAAGCCTTAATTGATAATAGTAGCGCGGTTGAAGGTTTTGGTGAAAGTGCTTCGGCAGTTTTTAATTTAAAAAAACAAGAAGAATTACTGGATAATATTAATGTTTTGTATGTGGCGCTAACTCGTGCTGAAGAACAGTTATATGTTATTTCGCAATCTTTAAAAGAAAGAAAAGACGGTGAATTTCCGAATAATATGGCTTCTTTTTTTATTAAATATTTAATGAATAAAGGAGTTTATGATCCTGAAAAATTAGAATATGAATTTGGAAACAAAACCAGACTTTCGGAGTTTGTAGATTCTTTTGATTTAGTGAAAACGATACCGGTTGTTTCAGAAGTTTTGAATCCGAAAAATATCCGAATTGCACAACGTGAATCTTTGATGTGGGGAACGCATCAGCAGGAAGCAATATCGTATGGAAATATAATTCATGAGATTTTAGCGTTCGTTAAAGGTAAATCAGATATTAATTTGGCTGTTACCAAAGCGCTTGAAAATGGATTGATTACAATCGATCAGACAGAATTAGTTTTAAAAACTCTTGGTGAAATTGTAAATCATCCTGAATTAAGTATTTGTTTTGATGGTAATTATACTGTTTTAAATGAGCAAACAATAGTTCAGAAAGAAGGCCGGATTTTAAAACCTGACCGAATTGTTTTGACTCAAAATAAGGAAGCTTATCTTTTGGATTATAAAACCGGGATGATAAATTCAAAATATGCACAACAAATTCAAGAATACCAAGATGCTATTGAAGATTTAGGATACAAAGTGTTAAAAAAGGCTTTGGTGTATATAGGAACAGAAATCGATGTAGTAAATTTGTGAAGAAATTAATCAGATGTTAAAGGATAGTTGACGTCTTAACAGGTGTAAGTTGTTAATTTTTAACGTTTTAAATAAATAGAAATGTACGGTAAAATTAAAGAGCATTTGCAAAGTGAGTTGCAAACTATTGAAGAGAACGGAATTTTTAAAAAGGAACGAATTATAACTTCGGCACAAGATGCTGAAATTACTATTTCGACAGGTGAAAAGGTTTTAAATTTTTGTGCAAACAATTATTTGGGGCTTTCATCACATCCTGAAGTAGTACAAGCTGCTAAAGACGCTATGGATACTCATGGTTTCGGAATGTCATCAGTGCGTTTTATTTGCGGAACTCAGGATATTCATAAAACTTTAGAGAAAAAAATCGCTGAATTTTATGGTACCGAGGATACAATTCTTTATGCAGCAGCTTTTGATGCAAACGGAGGAGTTTTTGAGCCATTGTTAGGTGAAAATGATGCAATTATTTCTGATAGTTTAAATCATGCTTCTATTATTGATGGTGTACGTTTGTGTAAAGCAGCACGTTACCGTTATGAAAACAGTAATATGGAAGATTTAGAACAGCAGCTAATTAAAGCTAATGAAGCAGGAGCGCGTTTTAAAATAATTGTTACTGATGGTGTATTTTCTATGGATGGTGTTGTGGCGCCATTAGATAAAATTTGTGATCTGGCTGATAAATATGATGCAATGGTTATGGTTGATGAATGTCATGCTGCGGGATTCATTGGTGCAACAGGCAAAGGTACGCTTGAAGCAAAAGGTGTAATGGGCAGAGTTGATATCATTACAGGTACTCTTGGTAAAGCTCTTGGTGGAGCAATGGGAGGTTATACAACAGCAAAAAAAGAAATAATTGAATTGCTTCGTCAGCGTTCAAGACCCTATTTGTTTTCAAATTCTTTGGCGCCGGCAATTGTGGGAGCTTCTATAAAAGTGTTTGAATTATTAGAAAAAGACACTTCTTTAAGAGATAAATTAGAATGGAATACAAATTATTTCAAGGACGGAATGAAAAAAGCCGGTTTTGATATAATTGAAGGGGATTCTGCAATTGTGCCAGTAATGTTATATGATGCAAAATTATCTCAAAAAATGGCTGATGAGCTTTTAAAACTAGGGATTTATGTAATCGGATTCTTCTTTCCTGTAGTTCCTAAAGATAAGGCAAGGATTAGAGTTCAGCTGTCAGCTGCACATACCAAAGACCACTTAGACAGGGCAATAGAGGCATTTAAAGTTGTCGGACATTTGTTAAAAGTTATATAATTCCCATTTGCTGGAATTTTTGTAGGTTTTTTTTAACATTTCATTTTGTATTTAAAAATTTTGGTGTTACTTTTGTCTGTAATTAACTAAATTGTAATTAAAAAAATTAAGTATGAAACATCTTAACAAACTTTTAGTTGCTGTGATGATGGTGATGGGTTTAAGTTCTCACGCACAAGACAGTAACAATCCATGGGCTATCTCTTTTGGAGTTAATGCCGTTGACACTAGAACCAGTTCTGGTGCAGGAAGTGGTTTCTTTGATCAACACTTTTCTCAGCCATTCGCTGTAAAAGACAACTGGAATATTCTTCCTTCTTTATCTTACATTGGTGTGTCTAGATATGTAGGTAGTGGTTTCTCTGTTGGTTTACAAGGATCTGTAAACAAAATTGATAAATATGTTACTTTCAATCCAAATGCTGCAGGGCATGATTCAAGAGGTAACGTTGTAACTAATCCTGGTGATTTGATGTATTATGGAATTGATGCTACTATTAAATATAGCTTCCAGGAATTAATCAAATCTAAAGTAGTTGATCCTTCGTTATCTGTTGGTGGAGGTTACACTTTCTTTGGTGATAGCAGCTACGGAACAGTTAATCCAGGTGCTGGAGTAACTTTCTGGTTTACAGATGCTATTGGTCTTGAGCTTGCTTCAAGATACAAATGGTCAGTTAGTGGTGATAGACAAGATGCTTCTGGAGCTCCAGATGCTCCATCTCACTTTCAACACACTGCAGGTCTAGTTTTCAAATTCGGAGGTAAAGATACTGACGGAGACGGAATCTACGATAAAGATGATGCTTGTCCAGATGTTGCTGGTCTAAAACAATTCAACGGATGTCCTGATACTGATGGAGACGGAATCGTTGACGCTAGTGATGCTTGTCCAGATGTATTTGGTTTAGCTGCATTAAACGGATGTCCTGATACTGACGGAGACGGAATTGCTGATAAAGATGATGCTTGTCCAGATGTTGCTGGTTTAGCTGCTTTAAAAGGTTGTCCTGATACTGACGGAGATGGTGTTGCTGATAAAGATGACAAATGTCCTACAGTTGCTGGTCCTAAAGAAAATGGTGGTTGTCCTTTCTTAGACGCTGATAAAGATGGTGTTCTTGACAAAGATGATGATTGTCCTACAGTTGCAGGTCCTGCTAGTAATAGAGGTTGTCCTGAAGTAACTGCTGAAGCGTTAGAAGATCTTAAAGTTCAAGCTAGAGCGGTATACTTTAACTCAGGTAAAGCTACTTTCAAAACTGGAGACAAAGAAACTTTAGCTAGATTAGATGCAATCAAACAAATCCTTATCAACTATCCTAATGCTAAATTTAGCGTTGAAGGACATACTGATAGCGATGGTTCTGATAAATTGAATCAAAAACTTTCTGAAGACAGAGCTGCTGCAGTTATGAACGCCTTGATCGAAAGAGGAGTTAACGTTGATAACTTACAATCTAAAGGTTTTGGTGAGTCTCAACCAGTTGCAAGCAATAAAACTGCTGCAGGTAAAGCACAAAACAGAAGAACTGAAATCAAACATATTGGTTCTAAATACCAAGGTAAACTATAATTTACCTTCGTAAATAAATGATAAAAGCCATTCTTAATTGAATGGCTTTTTTTATTTTTATAAAATGATAAATACTTCTTTTCTTGGTAAAATAGCATCCGTTATAATTCAGGATTATTCGGCGAAAATTGCTGAAACAACAATTATTTTGCCCAATAAAAGAGCTAAGGTTTTTTTAATCGAAGCTTTGAAAAATGAAACTAAAAATACAATTCTTTCTCCCGAAATTATTAGTATTGAAGACTTTGTGCAAGATGTTGCTTCAATACGATCTGTAGATGCAATCGAACTTTTGTTTGAGTTTTATGAAGTTTATCTTTCTGTCACTGATAAGCAAAATCAGCAATCATTTGAATTATTTGCAAATTGGGCAAAAACACTTTTACAGGATTTTAACGAAATAGATCGTTACCTTTTAGATCCAAGTCATGTTTTGTCATATTTAAAAGACATTGAAGACATTAAAAAATGGGGAATAGAAGTTGAAAATAGTACCAAGCTATTAGAAAACTACATTGATTTCTGGAAATTGCTACCAATGTATTACGATGCATTGTACAATCATTTACTGAATAAATCGATAGGATATCAAGGTTTAATTTATAGGGAAGCAGTAAATAACCTGAATCACTTTTCAAATACTATTTCAAACCGAACTTTTATTTTTGCAGGTTTCAATGCATTAAATGCTGCAGAAGAAAAAATAGTACAACATCTTTTGGCACTGGATCAGGCTAAAATTTATTGGGATGTTGATCAAACATTTTTAAATGATCCATATCATGATGCCGGACTTTTTGTGAGATGCTTTAAAGAAAGCTGGAAACATTACAAAACAAATATTTTTGAATGGATTGTAGATGATTTTTCTCAATCTAAAAATATTCAGGTAATAGGAACTCCTAAAACTATTGGGCAGGCGAAATTAGCAGGAAGTATTATTGAAAATATAATCAACGAAAATCCAATGACTTCTCTGGATAAAGTCGCTATTGTATTGGGTGAGGAAAATTTACTGATGCCAATTTTATATTCACTGCCTTCATCAGTAGGGAGTTTGAATATTACCATGGGATATTCCGGAAAAAATAACCCATCTCAAATATTAATAGCAAAACTATTTAAAATGCATACAAATGCGCTTTCCAGAAAAGGCGATAGCTATGTGTTTTATTATAAAGATGTACTTGATATTTTAACCCATCCATTAGTGGAGCCTTATGCAAATGCAGGTAATTTAGTAAGGATTATAAAAGAGAATAATTATACTTTTATTACACATAATAGAGTTGTTGAACTAAATTCCAGTCCAACACGATTGTTTGAATTATTGTTTCAAAAATGGGAAAGTGGATCAATTGCTGTTCTTGAAAATGTATCGGCACTTTTGCTTTTGATAAAAGAGAATTTCAGTAATGATAACGCAGAAGAAAAGATTGCGAAAGCTTTTGTATTTGCAGTTTTTAAAGTGATTAATAAGCTGATAAATTATTATTCGCAACATCATCATATAGATAATATCGACACTTTACATGCTATTTATAAGCAGATTATTGATGTAGCCGAAGTTTCGTTTGAAGGAGAACCTTTGCATGGACTTCAAATTATGGGTGTTCTTGAAAGTCGTGTTCTGGATTTTGATACTGTAATTGTAACTTCTATGAACGAAGGAAAATTTCCTGCCGGAAAATCTCAAAACTCCTTTATTCCTTATGATGTTAAAAATGAATTAGGTCTGCCTACTTTTAAAGAAAAAGATGCTATTTATACCTATCATTTTTATCATTTACTACAACGTGCAAAAAATATTTATCTAATTTATAATACTGAAAATGATGGATTAGATGCCGGCGAAAGAAGTAGATTTATAACACAATTAGAAGTTGAGAAACAACACAAGCATAATCTGACTTTTGATATTTATAATCCTGTTTTGCCAACTATGGCATATATACCAATGACGGTTCCAAAATCTGAAGCTGTGATGGAACGTTTAAAAGAAATCGCAATTGCAGGTTTTTCACCTTCGGCATTGACGAGTTATATTCGGAATCCGATTCAGTTTTATTTCCAAAAAATTCTACGTATTCGGGAAGTTGATGAAGTCGAAGAGAATATTGCGTTAAATACTTTGGGAACTATTATTCACGAAACTTTAAAAGCATTGTATGATCCTTTTGTGGGTAGATTTATATCCCAAACTGACCTTGAAAATTGTTTTAAGCTCTTAGATGAAGAAGTTTTAAAACAATTCAAAATGATTTATAAAGAAGGTGAAATTAAAAAGGGTCGTAATCTTTTGGCATTCGAAGTGGCAAAACGTAATGTTTCTAATTTCTTAAAAATGGAATCAGAATCTATTAAAAGCGGAGATGCAATTAAAATTATTGCTTTAGAAAAAACTTACGAGCGTGAATTGCATCATCCAAAGTTGCCATTTCCGGTTTTAATTAAAGGAAATGTCGATAGAATTGAACAACGTAATGGAAAAATAAGAATCATCGATTATAAGACGGGAAAAGTTGAAAAAACGAATATTATCCTTAAGTCCTGGAACGGATTAACACAAGAGCTTAAAAACGATAAAATTATTCAGGTTTTGGCTTATGCTTTTATGTTTGAAAAAGAAGCAGGAGATTTGCCAATTGAAGTTGGGATTATTTCGTTTAAGAACCTGAAGTCCGGCTTTCTTCCTTTTGGATTTAAAGAAGAAAAAGAATTGGATTATACCGTTACAAAAGAAATTCTGAACAATTATACAGAAGAAATCGTAATATTACTATCAGAAATTTTTGATGCTACTATTCCTTTCGAGGAAAAAATAAATTAAGAGATTAGAAAACTACAAAACATATTCGAATTTTTTAAAACCACTTTAGTTATCAACTTAACTGTTTGTGCTATTGCTGTTTTGTTGGGAGGTTTTGATTACTTTTTCATTCTGTTTTTAAGTTTTGGTTTTTTAATGAGCATAGGTTTTAAAGAATTATATCGTAAAAACGAATATCTGTTTTATGCAAATAATGGAATTTCGAAAATACAACTTTTGGTTTTTAGCTATTTTTTTACTTTTGGAGTGGCAATTTTAATAGGTTGTATCACTTTTTTAATAAAGAAGATATTTTGAAAAAAAACATTTTAGAAGTGGATGGAATCCAAAAAAAATATGGTGAAAGAGTAATTCTTTCAGATGTTTATCTGAAATGTGAAACTTCGGATATTATTGGTTTGTTAGGAAGAAATGGTTCTGGAAAATCGACTTTGCTAAAAATAATCTTCGGAGTAATATCAGCTCCAAATAAATGTATTCGGATAGATTCTGTTTCAAAAAACAACCAAAATGTTCTATTGAACGATATTAGTTACTTGTCGCAGGAACAATTCATTCCGAATCATTTGTCTGTAAAAAAGGCAGTGATATTATCAGTCGATAAACAAAAAATAAAATTTTTCTATGAAGATGAGTTTATTCAGTCGATTTTGTTTAAACGAATAAATCATTTATCAGGTGGAGAGTTGCGATATCTTGAAATTAAAATTGTTCTATTTAATGCTTCAAAATTTGTTTTGCTAGACGAACCTTATAACGGATTGTCGCCAATAATGGTAGATATAGTCAATGAATTGATAAAAACCAATTCGTACAAAAAGGGAATTGTCATTACAGATCACAATTATCAAAATGTAATTAAGATTTCGACTCAATTGATTTTGATCAAAGATGGTAAAACCCATTATATCAAAGAAAAAGCTGAACTTGTTGATAAAGGATATCTAACCAGTTCAGCTTTTTTATAGCGATTTTTTCTAACTAAAGATTTTTTTGAAAAATCCTTTTTTTGCTTGTTCTTGTAAGTTAGAATTGTTTATGCTTCCGTTTTCAAAACGAAACCTTCTAAATTTCATTAATTTCACATTTAAGTCAAAACGTACTTCGTCAACAGTTTTCATATCGTTCAATTTTTTTTGCAAAGTTATGAAAAACTCCCAGTAAACATCGATAGTTACAAACGTTAAGATATTAATTAAGATATCCCAAACAGAATCCAAATTTTTCAAACAATTCCACTTTTTTTATTGTTCTTTTTTACAAATATTATTTAAAAAATAAAGAAACATTATAGGATAAATAAAAGTAATTCAAATGGTTACGGGCAACTCTTTTTTAACAAGTGTTTATCAGGCAATACTATATTATTAAAATATCTTTGAACCTTCTTAAAAATGAAATAATAGCAATATGATAGATTTGAATACACTTGTCGAAGAAACTGGAGCTGAATCTGGGTTAAGTTTTAACATAGATGGCATCTTGCTGGAATCGGTTAATTTAGAGTATGATGGAAACGTGGCTGCAATGATTGGGATGATATTAAAAATGTGTTTAGAGATGTCTGAAGACGTGAATAACGGAGATCTTAAACAAGTAATGATTAAAAATAAAGACGGTATTGTAGTCGCAAATAAAGACGAAGACGATAACTGTGTTGCACTGCTTTCTAAAGATATAAGCAAAATGGGACTTTTGCTACGCAAAATGGATACCGTTTTCAATAATTAATTAAACTAAAATTTAAAACATGTCAGATTTTTTACAGAATTTTCAAAACGATTTAAAAGAAAATGTAAATGGATTTATTGCCGTTTCAGTAACCGAAGTTGAAACAGGAATGTCTTATTGCTCTCTTTCTCTAAATCCAGATTTTGACCCGGAATTAGCATCTGCTTATAATTTAGAAGTTGTAAAAGCAAAATTAAACGCTATTAAAGCTTTAGGATTAAATCAAAAAATCAATGATATTTTAATTACACTTACAGATCAAATACATATTATAGATGTATCTGAAGATGGTAAATATTTTATTTATTTAGCAGTTGATTCAACTAAAGCAAACCTTGGATTAACAAGAGCAACTTTAGCTAAATTCAAAAAAGACATTATTTCAAAACTATAATTTTGCCCCAATAATGAAAAAAGGCCGTTTCAAAATTTTTTGAACGGCCTTTTTGCTTTTTATTTTAGAACTGATTTATTCAAAAAAGTCTAATAAAACAGTTTTCAATTCTTCCTTGTTTTCAATCTGGCTCATGTGTCCGTCATCAAAAGAAACCAGTTTTACAGTTGTATTTTCTATTTGAGCAGTATTTTCGTCATAGTTTAAAACGGGATCTTTTTTGCCTAAAACCAATAATACAGGAAACAAATCCTGTTTCAATAACGATTCTCTGTCTTTTCTAATCTTCATTCCTTCAAGCGAAGCTACAATTCCTTGCAAAGGAGTTTTTAAAGCCTGAATTTTCACCTTCTCGATTTCATCTTCTAGTCTTGTTCTGTTGTTTTCGCTGAATAAATTAGCAATTGCAAGGCTTACAAAGTTTACATAATTTTGTTTTACTGCTTTTATGGCGCGATTTCGGTTTATTTTTTTATCGTGACTATCTGCTTTTGAGCTGGAATTTAATAAAACTAATTTATTAATTTTCTTTGGGAATAATTCGGCAAAAGCCAAACCAACATAACCTCCCATAGAATGCCCTAGAATAATCGCTTTTTCGATTTTTAAATGATCTAAAACCTCGTGAACAGCATTTGCATTATCCTCCATAGAATGCACATATCCCAAACAATCAGATTCACCATGACCCAATAAATCAATTGTGATAACGCGATAATTTTCAGAGAAAAGATCAACATATTCCTTCCACATTTTTTTATTTTCCAGAAAGCCGTGAAGTAATACAATCGCAGTTCCTTTACCTGAATCAGTAAAAGATATTTTAGTGTTTTTATATAGAATATTTTTCAAAATGATGTTTTAAAGTTGAATCACAAATATAAGAAAACCCAAAACCATATTAAAAGATAAGTTCATTCGAGTTAAAATTATACGTTATTCAGTTCATTTAAAGGAAGCATAAAAACATAAAGTATTAAACCATATAAGTGATATAAGTCCATTTTAGTTTAAAAATGCTTATCGAGTTCAATTTTAGAGAAAACTTAAAAGTAAAAAAACATTAAACCATATAAGTTCATTTAGTTAAAAAAGATAGTATTCAGCTCAACCTGAAATGAACTTATATCACTTATATGGTTAAAATAAAAAAAATGGTCAGCATTTACGCCAACCATCTTTCTTCTATACTCTTTCTTCTTCTAGTCTTTCCTCACTTAAGAATTCATCAAACTTTCGATTTCATCTGCTTCAACCGGAATATTGCGCATCAGGTTAAAAGGCTCTCCTTTTTCCTGAACGACAACATTATCTTCCAAGCGAATTCCGAAACCTTCTGCAGGAATATAAATTCCAGGCTCAACAGTAAAAACCATATTTGCTTTCATAGGTTCGTGAAGTAAGCCATAATCATGCGTGTCAAGACCCATGTGATGAGAAGTTCCGTGCATGAAATATTTTTTATAAGCTGGCCATTCAGGGTTTTCGTTCTGAACATCGGCTTTATCAAGTAAACCCAAACCAAGTAATTCCGAAGTCATGATTTTACCTACTTCAATATGATATTGTTTCCAAAGAGTTCCCGGAGCCAACATTTTTGTAGCTTCGTTTTTAACTTTCAAAACTGCATTATAAACTGCTTTTTGTCTTTCAGAGAATCTTCCCGAAACCGGAATCGTTCTCGTCATATCGCTTGAATAATTAGCATATTCAGCCGCAACATCTAATAAAATTAAATCTCCCGCTTTACATTGCTGATTGTTTTCGATGTAATGCAAAACGTTTGCATTATTTCCCGAAGCAATAATAGGCGTATAAGCAAAACCTTTAGAACGGTTACGAATAAATTCATGAACCAACTCGGCTTCGATTTCATATTCGGTAACATTTGGTTTCACGAAAGGCAATAATCTACGGAAACCTTTCTCAGTAATATCACAAGCGTGCTGAATCAAATCTATTTCTTCACTTTCTTTTACAGAACGAATGCGTTGCAAAATCGGGTTGCTTTTCGCAACATTATGTGCAGGATAACGCTCTTTCCACCATTTTACAAAACGAGCTTCGCGAGTTTCAGTTTCAACAGTTGCGCGATAATGTTCATTTGTATTAATGTACATTGTATCAGCATACGTCATCATTTCGTTCAAAACCTTATGAAAATCCTGCAACCAATAAACCGTTCTGATTCCCGAAACCTGAAAAGCACGTTCTTTACTTAGCTTTTCGCCTTCCCAAACGGCGATATGATCATTTGTTTCTTTCAGGAAAAGCATCTCTTTTTGGTTCTCATAAGGCGCATCCGGAAACAAAAGCAAAATACTTTCTTCCTGATCTACACCGCTCAGATAAAAAATATCCCTGTGTTGTGCAAATGGCAAAGTACTATCAGCACTAACCGGATAAATGTCGTTTGAGTTGAAAACGGCAACAGAATTAGGTTTCATTTCTGCCGTAAATTTTCTGCGATTTTTTACAAAAAGAGCGCTGTTTATTTGATGATATTTCATAATAACTTAATTTTTGAACTTCGAATTTCAAAATTACTAATTTTTAGAGAATGGCATCAGATTGCTTTATTAAAGTTTTCTTATTTGTTTTGGTTTTGACGCGAAGACATTAAGTCGCAAAGTTTTTTTTACACAATAATTCGTAATTGGCTCCGCAAAGTAAACCCGACAGGTTTTTAAAACCTTTTGGGTTTGATAACTTAGCAACTTAGCCTCTCAGAACCTTAGAATCTTGATAATAATGGCGTGCCCCTCCGGGTCGGGCTTTCGGCTATATCTTTTATTCCGTTCCACTTTATAAAAGGATACCGCCTCAATCCCTCACGCGAACTCCGCTTCGTACGACTTTATTATTTAAATTAAGAATAAGTTTTCCAATTGTAGTATTTCGTATATTGTCATTAAATGAGAGAAATTTATTTATAATTAATCAGAAAGGAATGTTTAATAGCAATCAGAATAACAAAATTTACTCGCTCTATACCCCATTTAGAAATCTACTTAGAAAATTAAATCAAATTGACAGTATATATGTGATTTGGTGTTATTCAAGAAATTTTACATTTAATTTAGAAATTCCTCAGGATATTGAATTACCCGCTGGCTTTGTAATGAATGATAAAATTGATAACCGACGTTATTATGGTGTTCCAGAATATGAACAAGAATTTCTATTAAAACAAATATTAATTAATTGTGATAATAAGCATTCAAAAATTAGTATTCGAAATAGAGAAAGATTATCAAAAATTATCAATTATTCAAGAAAAACCCTTAGTGAAGGCATATCTAAAATTTCGATCGATGGTTTGGAATTGGAAGAAGATTTTTTAATTGAATTTCATAGAATGGCTCATCGTCAGTTTAGCTGGCAAAAAAGTTTTAATTTAAATATTATATTCAGATATTACAAAATTTATTGTAATGAGGAATTAAAAATAATTATAGAAAAAAGATTTAAGATGTCTCCATTTGAAATTTTTATAATAGGTTTTTTTCTTTTTAGGCATACTGCAAATACTTTTAGGCTTCCTTTACCTTTTAAATCTGATTTTGACATGATTTCTAACGAAAAACTTGATGTTTTTTTTCAGAATTTTTCTATAACTACAGATGACGCTAAGAAGGAATTAAAAGAATCTCAGCAAATGAATGAGAATCTATTTTATTCATATAATCCATTGCATGCTAAACCAATTTTAATATTTGAAAATACTTTTATTTGTCCAATGCATTTACTCCTTTTTTGGCAGATAACGAACGGGCTTTATTATTCGATTGTAAATGAATTGGGGTTTGAAAATGCTTATGGTAATGCATTTGAAAATTATATAGGTGAGGTTTTATACAATACTATAAATAACAATGATATAGGGATTTATCCAGAAGAAAAATATGGAAAGAAAGAAAAAAGAACTACTGATTGGATTTTACTAGATTCGAAAGCGATTTTGTTTATTGAGTGCAAAACTAAGCGTTTGACTATTGGTTCAAAAACAGAACTTGATATAAAAAAGGGATTAGTTAGGGATTTGAAAAAAATGGCTGGTTTTGTTGCTCAAGTTTATAAAACATACCTAGATTATAGACACAATGAATATCCTACATTGAAATTTGACAAGACTTTGGAGTTTATTCCACTTGTTTTAACTTTAGAAACTTGGTATATCAATTTTAATCCACGAATTATGTTAATATTAAATAATTATATAGTATCGGAATTTGAAAGAGAAAAATTAGATCAAGAACTTTTATCTAAGTTTCCTTACCATCTACGCTCATGTGAAGATTTTGAAAAAGATATTCAAATTATTAATACTGTTGGTATTAAGAAATATTTTGAAATGATTAAAAGCAATACATTAAATGATTATTGTAAAGATTTTCCGTATGTTTATCAATTTGCTGAAACTTTTAAAGAAACATTTCTTGATCCACTAAAAGAAACATATAAAGGATAATTGTTATAATTGAGTTTAAAAAAGAAGATTTGCAACTACATAAAAAAATATCTCTAATCTCTGCCGGCAAACAAAATCCACAAAACCATCGATTATTAAAAAATGACGATCAAAAAAGCAAATTCAAACGACCACGAAATCTTAACCCAAATAACCAAAAAGTCAAAAGCACATTGGGGATATTCAAATGAGCAAATCGAAATTTGGTCTGAATTTCTAACGGTTTCTAAAAGAATATATCGAAACAAATCCAGTTTATAATTTAGTTATTGAAGACAAAATTATTGGATATTATTCCTTCTTCCACGAAAGTGAAAACACTATAAAACTGGATAATTTGTTTGTTTTGCCTGACTTTATCGGCAAAGGATTCGGGAAAATATTAATGAATGATTTTCTAAACAAATTAAAAAATATTGACGGTCAAAAAGTTATTTTGAACTCAGAGCCAAATGCAGAAACTTTTTATGCAAAATTCGGATTTGTGAAAATTGGTCAAATAGAAACTTCGATTAAAGATCGTTATTTGCCAATAATGGAATTGAATTTTTAAGTTTTTTTGTCATCGAGAAAAGTGTTTTGGCTTATTCTCAAGCTTTGTCATTCTGAGGAACGAAGAATCTCCGCAAGTAACTCGACAAAGTATTTCTTAACATTACGGAATTTATCGCGAAGATTCTTCGTTCCTCAGAATGACAATATTGCGCATAAAAAAACCTTTGTCAAAGTTTTAAAACTTTGACAAAGGTGTATAACGTATTATAAAATCTTAAATGAAAATTATTTTTCGCTCAACAACTTCTCTAAAAAAGCAACTTTCTCTTTTTCAGCCTGAATTAATTGTTGATAAAGCTTTTTATTCTCCTCAAAAGCTTCAAGAAGTTTATCAAGCGGATTAAATGTACAGCCATGATTTACAGATGAAGCGTTATCTTGATAAGTATTTCCAATAATATTGAAAACAGCTTCTTCTGAAAAATTCTTTATAACATCAGGAGTAACGCCCAAAAGTCCGGCTATTGTTTTTAGTTTTTCGTCGTCAACGGTTTCACTTCCTTCAATAATAGAAATAGTTTGCTGACTTACACCCATTGAAATTGCAAGTGCGTCTTGTTTCATATCTCTAAGTTCCCTGATTCGGCTAATGTTTCGCCCAATATGTTTTGGTTTTGTATCTGTGCTCATAGTTCAAAGATATTTAAAATTCGGTTACGTTTTTGGTTTCGGTGGGAAACAAGTCTTTGTTTGTAAAATACATTTTGCGATTTGTTTCTCGTGGCATAAAAATACAATTTTTCTGACTGTTGTTGATTTTTATAATAGAATTGCGTAATCTTGATATATAAATTCCGAAGCCATTCAATAAAAAATAAAATGCACAATTCAGTTTTCAAATTAGTTACCATTAAAGACGTTAAAACGCAATATCCATTTTTAATCGATCACGAAGGATTTGATTATTCTGAAGATTGGCAAGACGAAGATTTCTTTTTAGTTTCTGATGAAAATGTAAATTTTGAAGGCGATTTTTATCTCGATCTTTATGAAGATGAACATAAAAAATGGCTTTCCAGTATATTGAATCTTCCATTAAAAGAAATTGATTCCATAAGAATCGAAGGCATTTTAATAAACGGAAATTTCACCACAAACGGCACCATCATAAATGCCGAAGGAGATTATGGACCGTATGTTTTTATTAGCGGAAATGTGACTTGCCAAAGTTTATTATTAGGCGGTTCTTATGTTGAAATAAAAGGAAATGTCACAGCTGAAGAAGTTGTCATGACATCCTATAATCATGGTAATTTTAAATGTTCCGGCATTATTGAATCTCCTGTTTTTATTGTTGACGATCATTATACGACATTTTCAGGACGAAAAAATGATTTGTTTTATTACAATGATAAAACAGAGAATTCGGATTTAAAAAATGATTGCGAATACGATTCTGAAACTGACGAATATATTATTTCAGATGAATTGCGAAAACATCTGGATAATCCATTAATAACAACTTTCGAAGAATTAATGCGCGAATTAGAGCATGGAGAATTGGTTTTAAAACAAAATAATCCGCCGCCGAAAACTTACGAATATTGGCAAAAAAGAGTCGCTTCAAATTATAGAGATTTAAAAATAGTTCCGCCTCAATTTAAAACCAAAGAATTGTTTGAGTTAGCATTGAAAATTACATTTCATGCTTTGGATTATGTCGATAAGGACTTTATTACGCCGGAACTTTGTGAAAAAATAGTTGGTAAAAATGGATTTGCGATTCAGAAAATTCCGGATCAGTTTATAACAAAAGAACTCTGTTTAAAAGCGGCTCAAAGCGGAACCTTGATTTCGTTGTTTCCAAGTGAATTTTATTCTGAAGAATTGATTTTAACGACATTTGAAAATGGCAAACATGAACCGAATATAAACGATGTTCCTTCTGAATTTATTACAGAAAGTTTGCTCGAAGAATATGTGAAAATTGGCAAAGGTTTATGGCTCGATAAGGTTTGTAAAGAGAACGGAATAGATAAAGTATCGATTTTAAAACGCGTAATTGATTCCGGAATACAAAATCTTAACGCTGTTTTTGGAAATCATTTTAGTAAAGAAATTGTTGATTATGCAGCTTCAATTTATAATAATGAACCACATAAACCAGAATGGAATGAATACGTTCAAAAATATAAAGTTAAATTTGAGCGACTGGATTTGACTGAATATTTGTAATTAATAATAATCTATTTTAATATTATGATTGACAGAGAAAAAATAATACAGAATTATATTGATGGTTACAATCAATTTGATATTGATAAAATGATTGCTGATTTTGATGATAAAATTATTTTTGAGAATATCCAAAATGGTGAAGTAAATATGACTTTAACAGGATTCGCAGAATTTAAAAATCAGGCGAAAGAAGCAAAAAAGTATTTTTCGAAAAGATTTCAAACTGTGGAAACCTTCAGACATTCAGATTCTAAGACCGAAATAGATATTGATTATCATGGTGTTTTAGCAATGGATTTGCCGAACGGAATGAAAACAGGAGAACAATTAAACTTAACAGGAAAGTCTGTTTTTGAGTTTTTAGATAATAAAATTATTAGATTGAGGGATATAAGTTAATTATAAAACAGATTAATCTTTTCAGTAATGAAAAGATTGAGCATAAAAAAACTGCCATCTTGTTGATAGCAGTTTTTAATAAATTGATGATTATGTCGCTCCGTATTCCATACAGATACTATTTGTTGATGTTTTGTATAAATACCAACCACATGAGTTTATGGTATAAAAAGTGACTTCTTGACCATTACATAACGGCCATGGTGTGCAGGGTGCACCAGTGCCACCGTTAATTGATTTCAATTCTTCTTTTGATAATTTTTGGAAATTTTTCATAGTAATTTGTTTTTTGGGTTTCCTACTCTATAAGTTTTTCGGATACGACTGTGATAAAAATACAAATTATTTTTTAGATAAATACTTACAAAAAAGAGCTTTTTCGATTTGGATTTATTTTTTGAGAATCTGCAATCTTTTTGTTTTTTCAAGATAAATTTGGGGTAAATTCCTTCTTTTTTTGTGTTTTTATTCTAATATTGTACATTAATAATTGCTTTAAAAAAGATGAAAGAATTAAATCCGTCGATAAAACATAATTTAATAGTAGGATTACTTATTGCGTTATGGATTTTTATTTTCGCCATTATTATAAAACCTTTTGATGACGGAACTTTAAATTTCAGATCTTGGTTTTTAATGAGTTTTGGGTTTAGTTTGCTGGCATTTTTAGGTTATTCAATTCTTGCTTTTCTTCAAAAAATGATCTACAAAAAAACAGGAAAATGGAATATTAGCTTAGAAATAGCAAGTATTCTATTTTTCTATTTGATTTATTTAACTGGGATTTTCGGTTATTATAAAAGCCCGATTTTAAAAGGTGGATATAATTTAGCGGAGTTCTCTTCGATAATATTTATCAAAGTTACTTTGATTTTAACTCCTGTAATTGTTTTGGCGAGGCGATATTTGATAAAATTGATTCCAGTAAAAGATGATATTCTGATTTTTAAAGGAGAAAATAAACTAGATATTCTAAAAATCAAAAAAGCTGACTTGGTTTGTATTTCTAATGCACAAAATTATGTCGAGATTTTTTATTTAGAAAATGGTAAACTCAGTTCAAAAATAATTCGGTCTTCGCTTAAAAAAGTCCAGGAAGATTTTACTTTTTTAATGCAAATTCATCGTTCTCATTTAATAAATCCATTGCATTTTAAATCCTGGAGAAACCAAAATACAATTATTCTGACTCAAATTGAGCTTCCGGTTTCTAAAAATTATAAAGAAAGTTTATTGACCTTATAATTTCGTACCTAAAACAATGCGTTTTGTACCAAAGTCAATAATATTGGTATCTGAGCAAGTTTCATGATTTAGTTTTGTCTCATCAATTTTAAAAATTAATTATGACAACTAAACACCTTTGCCTTTTGGGATTATTATTTTTTCTGATCAGTTATTTACTATTTTCTAAAGTTTTGCCGGACTTTCAAAAACCAATCGATTTTGCTCATTGGTTTAATCTTATGGGAGCATGTTTTTTATTATTCTTTAATAACATGTTTCCTAAAAACAGATTAAATACTATAGCTTCAATTGTCACCGCTTTAGGTGTTATGGCGCATATTGGTCTTTGTACAATCGATTTTATAATGTGGAGTTTTGGTAATAATGATCTCGCCAGAGAAGCATTAAGTCAACAAATTAGTAATACTCCATCAATTTTATACCCATTTATTATTGTTGGTCCG
Source organism: Flavobacterium psychroterrae (assembly GCF_018380615.1). Classification (GTDB taxonomy): domain Bacteria; phylum Bacteroidota; class Bacteroidia; order Flavobacteriales; family Flavobacteriaceae; genus Flavobacterium; species Flavobacterium psychroterrae. The sequence goes on from NZ_JAGYVZ010000017.1 coordinate 98,164, forward strand.
TCATTATTATTTGTTGGGCTTTCTATTCATGCGTTCAATTTTATCAAAACAAATACAACAAGTTCCTTAATGGTTATTCTTGCTTCGCCAGCAATAGGATTTTCTTTTTTTGTATTGAAAAACGGAGTTTGTATGTTGTTGAGTTGCGTCGTTTTTGTTTTGGGATTGGGTTTGTTGCTTTATAGAACCGAAAGCAAAAAAAGTAATCAATAAACAAAATGAGTCATAAAATTGTGGGTTTTGTTTTAATTCGTATTTTCGTTCAACTGGAAAAATAATCCAAATCAAATCGATTGAATAAATATCTAAAATATCTGCTTTCACTCTTTCTGGCTTTTAGTCTGATTGCGAATGATTGTACGGTAGATTTTCAATCGAAAAAATCAGATTATTATCGATCTTCGTATGTTATTTTAAGAAGAGAATTAGATTTTGCAACTTCTCGTGTTTACATATTCAATCAATTTATTTCCCGAATAAAAATCGCATTTTTAATTCCTATAAATTTTCTGGAAGTGAAGCAAATCTGCACTTTTCAGGTTCTGGTTTTTTTAAAATGGCGAACATATCTTTATCAAAATATAAATTCATTTATAAAACGATCTGTCTTTGTAAACGAAATAATCACTTCAAATAATTTTTACCAAAGTTTATACAGCGCTTAGAAATCCTAGGCTTTTATGCGCTTCAACGCATATGATGATAAAATAATGTCTAATCATTTATCATTTTCAAAATGTATAAACACAAAAACAAAACATGTTTAGCGCAATCTAAACGACCACTTCATTGGTTAAAACGAAAAATACTTGTAATTATGACTGCCTTTATGTTAGGAATGGCGAACGGAATGCAAACGCAAGATGAATCCATTAAAGGAAAACAGAATTATACAGAACAGCATAAAAAGGATTGATTAAAAACCGAAACTGTTTTAGCTTCGGTTTTTTGCTTTAATAAATTCATAAATGTTAAATTACTGTAAATCAAATTATTATAATTGTAATATAACTCAAGTTAAAATATATTTCATTTTTATGTCAAAAAAATGATTTTTAGATTAAATGTTAATTTTTTTTAATAGTTTTGGGCAAATTCCTACACAACCACTAATCCTAATTATGGACAAAAAAACCAAATTTTTTAAAACTGTACTTTTACTTCAATTTGTTCCCGCTCTTTTACTTGGTCTTTTAATTGTAATGAATTACAGACCTCAAAAATTACTTAATATTAGAGGACTTCATCCATATGAATTTAATTATGGATATGCAATTCCTTTAATTTTCTTTATTGTTTGTCTTCTTCTTTCAACTGTTACTTTGTTTTCAGAGCCTGAAACTATTGAAGAAACTGAAGAAGAAATACAAAAGAAAAAGCGTCAGAAAAATTTCTGGAAATTCGCTTTTTATTGCAATTTGTTCTTTTTGGTAATCATTACCATTTTTTTAATTGGTATTGCCCAAAGAGATCCATTAGTACTTGATTATCCTATTATTTTTTACAGTATAGTGCTTTCCAGATCACTGCTCGTAATTTTATTAAGTTTAGTGACAGCGTCATTTTTGTTGGCAGCAGGGATTTATTGGAAAACAAATAAATCAATGGGAATCGTAATTCTCATCTTCAGTCTTTTAATTATTGGTGGCTCCGTAATTTTCGATTCGATATTCATAATTGTTTCTATGCAGCGCTCTGCAACATATATTCAAGAAAGAGATGAAAAAGGACTGTCATCTGATACTGGTGAAGCATCAGAAGATTATTCAGGTGAAAGTGATGAAAGCGAAGAAGTAGATGCCGAGGTCGAAAAATCGAAATTAATTTCGTCTTGGAATTCTTTAATTCCGGATTGGGGAGGAATTACCGGAAAATATAATTTTTATGATGTCAGGATTTTGATTGGCAGAAGTTTAGACGATCATATCACTGAAAACGACTATTATTATTTGGTTCAGTATATTGATAATCTGAGAGAACGTCCTAATGATCTTTATTCAGGGTTCGAGAATTACAGATCAGTTATTTACAGTATTATTTCACCACAAACGTATCGCAATGCTAATTTCGACAAAATTGTAGAAGGCTTATTGTTGACTTATGATGATATTGGTGCAGAAAGCGAAAAATTAAGTGAAATTTATAAGGCCATGGATGTTCCTTACGATACTCCCCGACCTAATATGGAGCAGCATTATTCAGACTTTGAAAAACATTTCTCTGACGAAACAATTGAAAAACTTAAATCTCAAAAGTTTTTGGATAATTCTGAATTTAGGGACGCTGATATTATGTGGTTTTACAGTTTCTGGGCCAGACGAAATCACGAGGGAAATAGTAAAGAAATTGCGATAATCTTAAATGAAATAAAACAATATTACGACCCAAATTCAAACTCAGACGAAGAATGATAAAATCTTATAAAATAATTTTAATAACCCAGTCTATAATATTACTGATTTTTGGTTTTGTTTTTAAAGCACAATATTATGATGATATTCAGTTAATACCAACAATTCAGTTATTGATAATTGGCTTTTCGCCTTTAATTTTATTGACAATTTCAATAATAATTCAAAAATTGATAGTTGCTGTTATTTATTCAGATTCAACAAATGATCAAATAGATAAGGAGAAAATGTCGATTGATAAATTTTGGAAGAACGCATTTTTTATCAATGCGATTTTTGGTGTTTTAACTTTCCTTTCTTCTATTATTTCTTCCGTTTTAAAATTGGAAGTCGGAGTTGTTAGTTCTGATTATATTTATAGATTTTTTCTCTCCATAGGAATTATAATGATCTCCAGTTTGATTATAAGTCTTTTTTTAAGAATAAAAGAATCAGTTAGTGAAATAAATAAGTTATCTAACTATTTATTGGTCTTTATTTCAATCCTTATTTTTGCTTTTTCCTTATATCTGTCTATATTAAATGTTTTAAAAGTACGATCTTATAGTGGTGATAGTATGATAGGAACCATAAATACGGTAAATGAAACAGAAGAAACGGTTTATCAGGAAAGTGAAGGGGAAGGAGAGGGTGAAGAGCCAGAGTCAGAATCTGATTATTACGGTTTTAACGAAATGAGTTTTCCTGATATTGATACAAAAGAATACTTTAAAGAACTCTTTGAAGATCAGAATTATGATAATGAAAAAACGCAGGATCTTACAAAGATCTTTTTGTTCAGCTTTATGGAATTGGAAAAAGGTCAGTCTTTTATGGAATTAAGAAGTGCAATTGAAAGAGGGTTCGCCTATGATGAAGAAATAAAAAAGGTTGATAAAAAGATAAGAAAAAATCCTGAAGCGATAAAGGAAACTTTTGATACTTACAGTCCTTTTCTTTACGCTTTTTTATCAGATAAAATTTATGTTGAGTCCAATTTGAATCTTATTGTCGATGCTTTATTAAACAGTCATGAAGATATTTATGAAACTGAAAATCCTGAAGAGGCTTTAAATAAGATTTACAAAACAATGATTTTTGGTTCTCAAAAGGAATTTCCTAAATATTATTATGACCAGATAAGTCCTTACGCGTCAGAAGCCGTTTTGGATTTAGTAAATAAAAATTCAGAAACAGATTCAGAAAGAAATAATAGTAATGTAGAGTATAGTTCACAACTTACCACAACCTGGATTTATAGCTTTTGGGCAAGGCGTTTTAAAGAAAAGAACAATGAGGTAGTTTTTGAAATCCTGAAAGAAATCAAAGAACATTATGATGAAGAATTAAATAAAGAATAAGGTTAAAAAAACCGAAGCAATTAGCTTCGGTTTTTTTTTTATTGGAATTAGGAATTTAGAAAATTCCTAATTTAACTATTCAACCCACTTATAATATCTCGCTCCAATCAAATTAGGAATTTCTTTTTCGATTCGATCTAAAACCCATTCATTTTTAGGAGTTCGAATGCTTTCTTTTTGTTCTTTTTTATGAAGACTTTCATAAGTTTCAAAATCAATTTCAGTGCTTTCTTTCAGATTCTCAAAAAGTTTGACTTTGGCTAAAACCGATTGCCATTCCAGTTGAATTGTTCCTTCAAAAACTTTCGATTTTGATCCGCTTCCATAAGCAAGAAATCCGAATTTAGTTCCTGCAACATCTGTTTTTGTATCATAATAATGCGCCAAAGTTGATAATAATCCCATAAAAATAGATCCTGTATAAAGATTCCCGATTAGCGATGAAGCTAATTCTGCGGGTTGTAATTTCTCGGTTACGAACTTTTTATATTCATCAGATTTTCCAACTTCCTTAATTTTAGTTTGGTAATCTGCTGGTTCGATATTTTCTGCAATAATTTTATCAGCATGATCTAAAGCATATATTTCAGATAACATTCGGCGTCCCTGAAAAGAATAGGGAAGGTGCATGATGATACTATTCCATGAATTATATAATGTTTCGGTCGTGTTTTTTAACTTCTTGAATGAAAAGTAAGCAGATCTCGTACGATCCATATAGCATTGATTCGAATATTGTCCGTCAAAAACCGGTTGATCTTTATGGATTTCTATTTCGGCTTCTAAATTATCAAACCACGGATCGTTGTTTTCGTTTTGGTTAATGGCTTCTTTTGAGATAGTTCTGTAGGGTTTGAAAAAATCAAAAACACCTTTTGTACTTGTTGCCCAATTTTCATCAAAAGCAATAATTTTTGGGTTCGAAGTTATCAGCATTGCAACAGCTCCGGCGCCTTGTGTATATTCTCCGGTGGAATTTAAATCGTATTTCGCAAAATCGGTCGTAACCACAATTGCTTTTTTGGTCGGATTTAGTTTTACAAAATCAATACAGTTTTGCAAAGCATCAACACCGCCAATACAGGCAAAAGTAAAATCGACAACATCGCATTCAGTTAAGGAATCTTCTCCAAATTTCTGTTCCATCAAGCTGATTAAGAAAGAACTAATTGGTTTTGAACTATCGATTGCACTTTCTGTTCCCACATAAATCCGACTAACTTCGTTTAAGTTTATTTCACTGTCAAGAATTAGTTTGGTTAAAGCGTTCGCTCCAAAAACAACCGCATCCTGATGAACGTCAGGCAAAGTCATTTTAATTAATCCGAGACCTTTTTCTAATTTTTCGGGTTCAATATTTCTGGCTATTGCCAAAGTTTTTATGGGCAAATGTATGTTGGCTACATCAAAAGAGATAGCGTCAATTCCTGTTTTCATTATCATTTTTTTTGAAGCTGATAAAGGTAAAATTATGTTATGGAATGACAACTTTTTAAATCTATAAAAATTGTACCGAACGACACTTTTGAAGAAAACAAATTAAAAGTTTACTTAAAATACTAATATGATAAATTTTTGAGATGATCCGGATTGTATGGGATTGTACTAATTCGCTTCTTTAAAAGGTATATTAATAGCTTTTTATAATAAAATTATTTGGTATTGATTATTTTTCATACGTAAAAGTACTTATGTATAATGTATTTTAAAATCATTATAAATAACAGCGAAATGGTTGTAGTTCTTTGTTAATTGAGTTATTTTTGTGTAATTTTTTAAAACAAACTACTTAAACACTTATGGCACAATCTGCACTATTGAATGCTTCCATCTTAAAGAAAGTGGCTATGGCCCTTTCGGGAATATTCTTAATCACGTTTTTAGCGCTGCATGTTTCCTTAAATTTCATTTCTATTATTAGTAAAGATGTTTTTAACGAAGCATCTCACTTTATGGGATACAATCCGCTGATTCAATATGTAATGCAACCAGTTTTGGCAATCGGAGTAATCTTCCATTTCGTTATGGGATTCGTATTGACTGCTCAAAATACTGCTGCGAGACCAATTGCTTATGCAAAATACAACGGAGCTGCAAATGCTTCATGGAGTTCTAGAAATATGATTATTTCTGGATTGGTTATTTTGGCTTTCTTAGGATTGCATTTTTATGATTTCTGGTTTCCGGAGGTTAACTATAAATATATTGCAGGTGTTGCACCAGATGCTACAAGATATTATGATGAATTAGTTCATAAATTTCATGACCCAATTCGTACCGGAATATATTGTGTATCATTTGTGTTATTAGGGTTTCACCTTTGGCACGGATTCGGTTCATCTCTTCAATCAATGGGGATGCATAATAAGTACTCAAGATTTTTAAGTAAAGTAGGTTACGGTTTTGCAGTTGTAGTACCGGCACTTTTCGTAATTATCGCATTATTTCATCATTTCAATAATTAATATCAATTATAATGGCATTAGATTCAAAAATTCCACACGGCCCAATATCGGACAAATGGACAGATTATAAAGATCATATTAATTTAGTAAACCCTGCAAACAAACGTAATTTAGATATTATCATCGTTGGTACAGGTTTGGCTGGAGGTTCAGCTGCGGCTACTTTGGCTGAGCAGGGATATAACGTAAAAGCATTTTGTTTTCAGGATTCACCAAGACGTGCGCACTCTATTGCGGCACAAGGTGGTATCAATGCAGCAAAAAATTATAAAGGGGATGGTGACTCGGTTTACAGATTATTTTATGATACTGTAAAAGGTGGTGACTACCGTGCACGTGAGGCAAACGTTCACCGTTTGGCTGAAGTTTCGGCTAATATTATTGACCAATGTGTAGCTCAAGGTGTACCATTGGCTCGTGAATATGGTGGACTTTTAGATAACCGTTCTTTTGGAGGAACTTTGGTTTCTCGTACTTTTTACGCACAAGGACAAACCGGACAACAATTATTGCTAGGAGCTTATTCTGCAATGAACCGTCAGATTGGTCGTGGAAAAGTAAAAATGTACAACCGTCACGAAATGTTAGACATTGTTATCGTGAACGGAAAAGCGAGAGGTATTATCGCTCGTAACCTTATTACAGGAGAAATAGAAAGACATTCTGCTCACGCGGTAGTAGTTGGTTCAGGAGGATACGGAAACGTATTTTTCCTTTCAACAAATGCTATGGGAAGTAACGCAACAGCAGCTTGGAAAATACATAAAAAAGGAGCGTTTTTCGCAAATCCTTGTTACACGCAAATTCACCCAACATGTATTCCGGTTTCTGGAGATCACCAGTCAAAACTGACTTTGATGTCTGAATCGTTGCGTAATGACGGTCGTATTTGGGTTCCTGCAAAACAAGAAGATGCAAAAGCAATTCGTGAAGGAAAGAAAAAAGCAACTGATTTATCTGAAGCTGAGAGAGATTATTTCTTGGAAAGAAGATATCCTGCTTTTGGTAACTTAGTACCTCGTGACGTTGCGTCTCGTGCTGCAAAAGAAAGATGTGATGCTGGTTTTGGAGTTAACAAAACCGGAGAAGCTGTTTACTTAGATTTCGCAGCAGCAATTAATCGTTACGGAACTGAAGAAGCTTTTGTAAAAGGTTTAGATGCTAATGATAAAGCATTAGTAACTAAATTAGGAGCTGAAATCGTGAAAAGTAAATACGGAAACTTATTCCAGATGTATTACAAAATCGTTGACGAAGATCCTTATACAACGCCAATGATGATTTATCCTGCGGTTCACTACACAATGGGTGGAACATGGGTTGATTATAACTTAATGACTACAATTCCGGGATGTTTCTCTATTGGAGAATCTAACTTCTCTGATCACGGAGCAAACAGACTTGGAGCTTCTGCTTTGATGCAAGGTTTAGCTGATGGATATTTCGTATTACCTTATACTATTGGAGATTATTTAGCTCCGGATATTAAAATGGGAGAAATTTCTACAGATTTACCAGAATTCGTAGCAGCAGAAAAAGAAGTAAAAGATCAAATTGACAGATTTATCAATAATAAAGGAACTCATTCTGTAGATTATTTCCATAAGAAATTAGGAAAAATCATGTGGGATAAAGTTGGTATGGCTCGTAATGCTAAAGGTTTATCTGAAGCTATCGAAGAAATTGCTGCTTTACGTGAAGAGTTTTATAAAGATGTAAAAGTTCCTGGAAGCGCTAACGAATTTAATCAGGAATTAGAGAAAGCGACACGTGTTGCCGATTTCTTAGAGTTAGGAGAATTGTTCGCGAAAGATGCATTGCACCGTAATGAATCTTGTGGAGGTCACTTCCGTGAAGAATACCAAACAGAAGAAGGAGAAGCACTTCGTGATGATGAAAACTTTGCATATGTTGCAGCTTGGGAATATAAAGGAAAACCAAGTGATGCCGTATTACACAAAGAACCTCTGGTTTACGAAAACATTAAATTAGTTCAAAGAAGCTACAAATAAAATTCGGTCGAAAGTCGAAAGTCAAAAGTCTCAAAGAAGGCTTTCGACTTTCGACTTTAGGACTTTCAAACTAAAACAGTATGAAACTTACATTAAAAATATGGCGTCAGAAAAACGCCCAAGATAAAGGGGGAATTGTTGATTACCCAATTGACGGAATCGAACCAGATATGTCTTTCCTTGAAATGCTTGATGTTCTTAACGAACAATTGATCAACAAAGGTGAAGAGCCAGTAGCATTTGACCACGATTGTCGTGAAGGAATTTGCGGAATGTGTTCATTATTCATTAACGGAGAAGCACACGGACCAGACAGAGGAGTTACAACTTGTCAATTACACATGCGTATGTTTAAAGATGGTGACACGATTTTTATCGAGCCATTTAGAGCAAAAGCTTTCCCGGTAATTAAAGATTTAGTAGTTGACAGAAGTTCTTTTGACAGAATTCAACATGCAGGAGGATTTATCTCTGTAAATACTTCAGGAAATACAATTGATGCGAATACAATTCCGATTAACAAACACGATGCAGATAAATCATTTGATGCTGCTGCTTGTATTGGTTGTGGAGCTTGTGTTGCAACTTGCAAAAACTCATCGGCAATGTTGTTCGTTGCTGCAAAAGTATCTCAATATGCTTTATTACCTCAAGGTAAAATTGAAGCAGTTGATCGTGTTTTAAACATGGTTCACCAAATGGATCACGAAGGTTTTGGTAACTGTACCAATACTGGAGCTTGTGAAGTAGAATGCCCTAAAGGAATTTCTCTTGAAAATATCGCACGTATGAACCGTGAATATTTATCAGCAAGTTTACAAGGATAATCTAAACATATATTTAGTTGATATAAAAACGCATTCATTAAATTGAATGCGTTTTTTTTGTACTATTTTTACCGCACCTAAAAATAATATACACCAAAAAAAAATCGTATTAAATGAAAAGAATTTTACTTATTGTAATGCTTGCCCTAAGCATTCAAAATTATGCTCAGGTAGCTGTGACTCCTTCTTATCGTGGCGCAAATGATCCTTTTGAAAAAGGAGAGCTAGAAAGATTTAAGGCTACAACTACTATTTTTGTATTACCTCAAATTAACAAAAAAGAAGATTATGAAAAAATCCTGAAAGAAGTCTGGACAGTTACACCATATAAAGTCGTGGAATATAAAGATTTTAAAATGTTAGATTATGCTGATGGAACTTATTCAATTGCTGATTTTGACGCAGATATAAAAATAACTTCAAAAGGAACTACGTTTGTTCATACCAATTTTGCTGTAAGAATTTTAGATAAAGAAAAAATCGATAAGCGATTAAAAAAGTTAAAACCAGACGACAAAAACTATGACCGAAAAATAAAAGAGCTTTTCAGAGAAGATTTAATTTATATTGCGAGAGCTCCTTTATCTGCTAATGCTGTTTACATAGCTGAGGCAATGAAAGCAAGAACGGATGAAAAAGCACAAATTGTATTTGAAAAAATATATACAGAAAATAGTTTTACTAATACCAATTTAGGAATGTTGAAAAATTATTTTCAGGACATTAATCAAATCATTAGCAAAGGAGAACATAGCGGGCTTTATGATGATTTTACAAAACCGGAAATTAAAAATTTAAAAGAAGCTACACTTTATATTCCTGAGGCATATATGATGGAGTTTAGTCCTTGGAAAATTACTGATAAACTTAGAGATGAAAAGGATCTTAAAAAACTTTTAGAAGATTATAAATATAAGTATCAGTTTATAAAAGATGAGGATTTGCAAAAGAAGATTTTAAATAATGAAGACATCTATTATTTAAGATATGTGAGTATGAATGCAAACAAATATCTACAAGTTGTAAATGCAAAAACTGGATCACCTGCGTATTATTTTTATGGCGGCGGAAGTTACAATCTAAAAGATGATGATTTTGAAGATTTAAGTAAAGCTATAAGCAAATAATTTCTACGAAATTTAAATAAAAAGCATTCGCGGTGGCGAATGCTTTTTTTTATATCCTATTCATAGTACAATTGCGAAGCAATAATTTCTTGTTTTTCGTTTCCTTCCTGCTGGATAAAACAACTTAAAGTAGTCCCGCCAATCTGATCAAAATAACTAATGTTCAATTTGTGAAAACCTTTTTCGAGTTTTACGACTCCGTAAGCTTCGTTGAGCCAATGAATGCCATCGTTATTAACCACTAATTCATTATCGATAAAAAGCTTAGACCCGTCGTCTGAAAGCGTCGAAATGGTATAATTTGCCGTTTCTGCGATATAGACATATCCGTCAAATTTTAAGCCGATATAACGCTCTGTTTTTGATTTCCATTTTTCACTTCTAACTGCGCCTTCAAAAATACCCGAATTAATAGGTTTTATTAATTCTAGATCTTGTACTTGTTGGAATGATGTTCCTGTGTAATAATCAAATTTCAAACCTTTCTTCGTTGGTTTTATGGCTAAGGCCGATTTTAGATCTGGGTTTCTAACCAGTATTTTATTGATAGAACTTTTTCTTCCGCTCGGACTGATTTGAACGGTTTTGATAATTCGATATTCTCCTTTCGGAATATTTATCGTTACAGGCTTTGTATAAAGTTCTGCAGTTTCATCCGGATTATAACCGTCAATCGTGTAGAAAATTTGTCCGTTTTTGATGGTTGGTTTTAAATCCAAAACATATTTATATGCGATTAAAGCGGTTTCGGTCGAGCCGAAAGGAGTTGGAACTTTGTATAATCTTTTTTGAGTTTCCAGTTTTTCTAAATGATAAGGAATTTGGTTCAAAATAAAATGATTGTAATTTTTGTTTTGAGGTTCTGTCCAGGCAATTTCTGCTAAGGCAAATACTCGTGGATAAAGCTGATAATTTAATTTAGCCGGACTTGTTATATATTCTGACCAAAGATTAGACTGAACACCCATAATGTATTTTTGTTCATCCACCGTTAAGCTATCAACAGGAGTTGGATTGTAATTGTATATTTTGTCAACCGTAATTAGTCTTCCTACGGTTAAAGGTTCCTGTGGTGAATAGCCTTGGTTATAATCCAGATAAAGAACTTGTTCCGGATTCATGATTACATTATGCTTTTGTTTTGCTGCGCTAATTCCGCCCGATTCACCTCGCCATGACATTACAGCTGCGTTTGGTGCGAGCCCGCCTTCGAGCATTTCATCCCAGCCTAAAATTTGTCTTCCGTGTGCATTTAGGAATTTTTCTATTCGGGTGGTCAGGTAACTTTGTAATTCGTGTTCGTTTTTTAATCCTAAATCTTTGATTCGTTTTTGGCAATTCGGGCATTCTTTCCATCTTGTTTTCGGACATTCGTCTCCGCCAATATGAATATATTTACTCGGAAACAAAGCGATAACTTCAGTTAGAACATCTTCTAAAAAAGTAAAGGTTTCCTCTTTTCCAGCGCAGAAAATATCATCAAAAACACCCCAATATTCTATAACTTTATATTGACGATCCGGAAAACAGGATAAATTTGGATAAGCCGTAACGGCTGCAGTTGCATGACCGGGCATTTCGATTTCCGGAATAATATTAACATAATGATCTTCGGCAAATTTCACGACGTCTTTGATTTCTTCCTGAGTATAAAAACCTCCGTACGGATTTCCATCAAAAAAATAGGGTGATCTTTCGAATTTATTTCCCACTAAAGTCTGTGCTCTTTTTGAACCTACTTCAGTTAGTTTTGGATACTTTTTTATCTCAATTCTCCATCCCTGATCGTCCGTTAAATGCCAGTGAAAGTTATTTAACTTATAACTGGACATTTGTGCTATAAAATCTTTTATAACATCGACGGAGAAAAAATGACGGCAAACATCCAGATGAAGCCCGCGGTAGTTGTATCTGGGCTCATCTTCGATCGTTAGGCAAGGCAATTTTACTTCCTCATTTTTTGGTTTATTGGGTAAAAGCTGTAATAAACTCTGAACTGCATAAAATAATCCTTCCTCGCTTCCTGTAACGGTAATTTTTTTAGGCGTAATATTGATTTTATACGCTTCTTTTTTTAAAGATGAAGACGGATTTTTGGTAATGAACAAAACTTCAACATTGCTTTTTTTATTTATTAAATTTGAGTTTATGGCAGCTTCGAAAATTTGTGCCGTTTTGAATTCTTTTGCACTGAATTTATGATTCTCAAAAACAACTTTTATTTTTCCGTTTAAACGAATGCTATCTCCGGTTGCTTTATATGAATTTGGAGCAGGAATTATAGTAGTATTATCAGAAGAAGTTTGAGCGTTCCCAAAGTAATAACAAAATATCAAAAAGAGGAGTATACGTTTGTGCATGGTTGCTTTTTTGGTTTGTTAAACAAATTTATGTTTTGTATGTTAAGTTTGCATTTTTTTTGCAAAACTTATTTGTCTTTAAATGTCTTTAAAATAGCGCAATTAACTTTTTCATCACTTAGTGTTGTAATTTGTTTCGCAATAATATTGCATTTATTGTTTACATTTGTTCCAACAAAAACATATTTGCATGAATACTGATAATGAAGTGGTGAATTACACCAAGGAAGAGCGTAAAAATCTTATTCTAAAAGAGATAAATTTGCATACCCGTGTAAGTTTTGAAACACTTTCGGCAAAATTATTTGTTTCAGAAGATACTGTGAGACGTGATATTAACGAACTTGAATCAGAATCTTTATTGATTAAGGTAAAAGGCGGTGCGATGACAAAAGCATATCACCATTCTTCGACTAATAATCAAACTTATGCAGGTGAATCTAAGCAAATCATTGCGCAAAAAACCTTAGGATTACTTCATGACGGAATGGTTTTGTTAATTGGTGGAGGAACTACAATTCGTGAGTTCATCCGTTTGATTCCTGATGATTTAAATCTTACTATTTTTACCGTTACCGTTTTGTCAGCCGTTGAACTTCTGGACAAACCCAATGTTAAAATTATTATGATTGGCGGTAGCATTTCGTCTTATAGTCAAATGTGTGTGAGCGGTGATGTCTATAATCAGTTGGCTAATATCAAAGTCGATTTGTTAATATTAGGAACCAATGCTCTTGATATCGAAGGTGGTTTCTCAGATTCTGATTGGGAAACCGTTCAGGTAAAAAAAGCAATGATTCAGGCTTCTGAAAAAACAGCGATTCTTACTATTTCTGAAAAACTGGATACAGTTCTAAAAATGAAAATTGCCAACTTATCCGAGGTTGATTACGTTGTCACGGAAGTTGATCCAAACGACGAAAAATTACAATCGTATAAGAAGGCAGTTCCCAGTTTAGTTTTTATTTAATATGACTATACGTGGCAAATACCAAACCAAAATAATATAAAAAAGCTTGCCACGAATTTCTCGAATTACCCCGAATTACTTAATTATACAGATTAGCAAATCTGTATAAATCTGTGCAATTTAGGACTAGTTTTTTAAGCAGTTTCAAAATAAAAATTCGAGAAAATTCGAGAAATTTGTGGCAAAAAAACAAGTTTGATATTCTTTGCAGACTGCCATATTAGTTAATCCCAATTTTTTATTAAGAAATTGATCCAGTTCTGGTGAAAGATTTTATCCAAATCGTCATCAGAATAGCCATTGTTTTTAAAAATCAGAACTAATTTTTGTAAATCGGCAATCGTATCTAAATCATGCGGACCTTGTTCTGTGCCAAAGGCACCGTCAAGATCAGAACCTATACCAATATGATTTGCATTTCCGGCCAATTGGCAAATGTGATCCATGTGTTTGAAAATACTTTCCAGATTGCAATTCGTGCCTTTTGGAGTCGAAACGCCTCGTTCCCAATACGGGACTAACATCCACGCATCTAAAGCTCCGCCAATAACTGCTCCGCGAGAAATTAAAGCCTGAATCATTTCATCGCTATATTGACGGTTATGATCAACCAAACTTCTGCAATTGTTATGACTTGCCCAAACAGGCCCGTTATAATGATCTAAAGCCTGCCAAAAAGCATCGTCGCATAAATGCGTTGCATCCAGAATAATATTCAAACGCTCCATTTCTTTCAATAAATCAAGTCCGTTTTGTTGCATTTTTCCGGTTGCGTCCGTTCCGTTTGCGTAACGTCCGGGTCCGTAATGCGCAGGTCCAATCGCGCGCAATCCGTAATTGTATGCTTTTTCTAAATACGAAACATCAATAATAGAATCAGCACCTTCCAGACTCAAAATATAACCAATAGGTTTTTTATCGTTTGGCGTTCCGTCATTCCATAAATCTATTTGTTTTAGTAATGATTTTTTGTCGGTAATTGCTGTAATTTCTCCGGCTTCTTCCATTGCTTTGTACCACGCCAATTGTCCCTGAGTTTGTGCCCAGGCTTGTTCAGGAGAATTCCAACCCGGAATAATGCTGTCAGGTTTTACAAATCTTGCAATTTGAGTTGCCACAACAATACCAATATTACCGCGTCGTAAATCAGGAAAAGAAACCGTAGCGCGTTCGCGATCTGGTTTGTCTGTCATTCCTTTTTCGAGATGGCGCAACGTGGGAACATCATTTCTTAAATCTCTGTTCCATTCCATCGCATTCATGCTCAGGTCTAAATGGGCGTCTATTATAAACATAGTATTATTTTTTAAGGCACAAAGTTCCAAAGGCTCAGAGGTTTTATACAAGTGTTATTATGAGATCTCTTCTCTTTCTTCTTCGCTCTATTTTCTATTCTTTTTCCTTTATTCTCTTTTTTTGCTGCTAGATATTAATTTTTCTGCTGCGGGCAACAACCTGCCATTGATCGCAAATTTCATGCGCTGCATTTACCACCTGAACCGAATCATAAAGGGCGCAAGTTGGGCAAACATGATAAGGCTCGGCATAAATCGTGTCGCCAATAGCATACTCGTTTTTTCCTCTGTTTTCTATAATCAAATGTTCTTCTGAATGTGCCGTTGGGATTAGATTTTCATCATTTAAAATCAATAATCTTTTATCAATAGGACTTTCAGAAGCCACAGCTTTGTATCCAATATCAATACAAAATGTAGTACTCGTTGGTTTTGAAATTAAGGTTCCAACAATAACCAAAGCCGGTTCAAAATTTTGTTCCGGTAAATGAATTTGATAATTTGAATCCCAAAAAACAAAAGTTCCGGGACTTGATTCTACATTTTTTTCTGATGAATAAAACGGAAATGTATTTGAACCTCCGGCGACAATTTTTAGTTTATAATCTAAATTCTGCTCTACTTCCTTAATCTTTTCATTGATGCTGAAAAAGGCATTTGAAGCCGCAGCAATTCGTTCGTCCAGATCGCCTTTTAAATGACCATCATAAATATGAATTCCTGTAAAGTGAAGATTCTTTAAGTGAATAATGGCAATAATCAACGCACTCCAATTTTCAGAAGTTGAAAACCCGGTTCTGTTCATTCCGGTATTGAGATCCAGATAAACAGTAAGTTTCAAATTATTTTTCTCCGCAATTTCATTTAAGGCTTTCGCCGATTCAAAATTGTCAACAATAGTCGAAAAAGCAGTATTTGGATATTTTTGAATCAATGAAATCCATCTTTCTTTTTTTACTCCAACGGGCTGATAGGCGAGAAGCACATCTGAAATTTCATGTATGGCAGAAAGTTCAGCTTCGGCAATTGTAGCACATTTTATTTTATTGATGTTGTAGGTTTTAAATAAATCCAGAATCTCACCAATTTTATGTGTCTTTATATGCGGTCGTAAATTTTGAGTTTCGCCATTTACGGATTCAATTAAACGCTCAATATTTGACTGAATACGATCTTCGTAAACAGCTAAAAATGGCGTATCAACGCGGATTTCGGAATTAATTTTCCACCAATTGTCTTGCATAACTTTTAGTTTCTGGTTTTTTCTACAACTTCAATTAAATTTTGAAAAGCGTTTAATGATTCTTCATAACTTAAGTTCAAAAGCATTTCTTTCGAAAATAAATTAGAACCAATTCCCACACAAACGACTCCGGATTTGAACCATGATTTCAAATTGCTTTCTTCAAGCGTTACGCCTCCGGTTGGCATTATTTTCAAATTTGGGAAAGGTGCTCTAATGGCTTTTACATATCCTGGACCGCCAATTTTATCGGCTGGAAAAAGCTTTACAATTTCGGCTCCTAATTTATTAGCGTGCAGTATTTCATTTAAAGTCGCAGCGCCGGGAATCCAGTAAATATTATTTTTGAAACAATAATTGCCAATCTCTAAATCAGTGTGAGGGCAAACAATACAATCTGCTCCTAATTGATGAAAAGTTTCAGCATCATCAACACTTAAAATCGATCCAACAGCTATTTTAACATCAAGATTATTCGCTTTTTTAAAGGCGATCATTTGAGTAAAAACTTCTTTAGCGTTATCTGCACGAGCAGCAAACTCGATAATTTTTATGCCAGCATCAGCCGCCGATTGTAATACAATCTGTGCGGTTTCAATATTGATTTGTGTTACTAACGGAAGTACGCCTTGTGCTTTTAAAATGCTGTACATATTCTTTATTTATCTGTTAATTCTATTACTTGAGCCGTTTTTAATAAAATGACTTATCTCATTCAGACTTGTTATGGCAAAATCTCCGTGAATACTTTGTTTGATGACGCCGCAAGCCGTTGCCCATTCGATACATTCTTGTCCGGAAAATTTATGGGATAATCCATATAATAATCCTGCATTGAAAGCGTCTCCGGAACCAATTTGGTCTGTTACAACGTGTATTTTATGTTCTTGTGTCTGATAAAAATTGCCTTCATGAATCAATAAACCTTTGTATAAATGTGCAGGTCCGTCTGATTTTCTAAAACTCATTGCCAGTGTTTTTAGAAAAGGCATTTTTGCTTTTAATAATTCAAATGTTTTATGAAAACGATCTTCGTCTGAATCTTTGTTATCCGTTTTTATTCCAAAATAAATTTCAATCGCATCTAGATCAGCAACGGTAATTGTGCTGTATTGCAGCAAGTCCGGCATAATCTCCGATGGATGTTTTCCGTATTGCCATAATTTTGATCGAAAGTTAAAATCAGAAGAAATTGGCAAACCTTTTTTGTGTGCTGCAAGAATCGCTTCTTTACAAGCTAATCCTGCTTCATTAGAAGCTCCCGGACTGATTCCCGACCAATGAAAATGAGTAATATCAGCTAAAGCCAAATCCCAATTAATCTGATCTTTTTGAATGGTAGCGAATGAAGAATTGCTTCGGTCGTAAATAACCTGCGATTGCCTGATTTGATTTCCGGCTTCGACAAAATACAATCCTAAACGTTCTCCGCCATAAACACATTTTGAAGTATTGACTTTGTATTTCTGAAGCTCGTTTAAGGCTAATTGTGCTAAATCATTCTGCGGTAATCGAGTAATATAATCGGTTTGAATACCGAGTTGAGAAAGTAAAACACAAACATTTGCTTCGGCACCGCCAACATGTACTTTTATTTCGTTGGCCTGCGTAAACCTATTTCCATCAGCAACACTCATCCGAAGTAATAATTCTCCAAAAGTTGCAATTCTAGTTTGTGGTGTTGTATTCATGGTTATTGTTTTTTTTCCAAAGATTTCAAATAATTTTTTTACCATTAAGATATTAAGAAAATTAAGTTTGACTTCTTAATGAAGCATATGAGGCTAAGAAAATTAAGCTTAGCTTCTTAATGAAACTTAATATTTTAATGGTTCAACTGAATGATTAATGTTTAAACATTTAATGTTTTTTTTACCATTAAGATATTAAGAAAATTAAGCTTGACTTAATGAAACTTATGAGGTTAAGAAAAATTAAGCTTAGCTTCTTAATAAACTTAATATCTTAATGGTTCAATTAAATAAACTGTGTGAATCTGTTTAATCCGTAAAATCTGTGGGCTAAATTTTTAATCTAAAATAATTCAAAAACGGCTTCAACTTCGACAGGAATATTGTCTGGTAGAGAACCCATTCCTACGGCGCTTCTTACTCCAATTCCGTTTTCTTGTCCCCAAACTTCGGCAAACAATTCGCTGCAGCCATTTATAACATACGGATGTCTCAGGAAATCGCCATTGCAATTTACCATTCCTAAAACTTTTATAACACGTTTTACTTTATTCAGGCTTCCAAAATTGGTTACAATTGTAGAAAGCATTGTTAAGCCGACTTGTCTTGCTGCTAATTTTCCTTCTTCGATATCCATGTCATCGCCAATTCGTCCAATGATTAAGGATTTGTCGTCATTAACAGGCCCGTGACCTGAAAGGTATAAATATTTACCATCAACTAAATATGGTTTGTATATACCAAGTGGCTGAGGCGCCGGCGGAAGAGACAAACCAAGAGTGTCAAATTTTTCTTGTGGTAATAAATTCATGATATTAATGTATTATAGAGTTTAAAATAAAAACGAAAATGATTCCTAAAACAGATACTAGAGATTCCATGACGGTCCATGATTTGAACGTGTCTTTCAGGCTGATATTAAAATATTCTTTGAACATCCAAAAGCTTGGATCGTTTACATGCGAGCACATTAGACTTCCGGCTCCAACAGCCAGAACTAGTAGGTTAGGATCGAGACCAGCTGTTTGAAGTAACGGTAATAAAACGCTGGCGGTCATTAATCCAGCGGCTGTTGCAGACCCAACACAAATGCGAATAATCGCTGCCATCATCCAGGCCAGTAAATACGGGTGAATGTTTATTTGTGTCAGGGTCGTTACAATCGTTTCGTTTACACCGCTCACAATCATAACTTCTTTTAAACCACCGGCACCACCCACAATTAAAACAATTAGAGCCACATCTTTTATAGCAACGGCATAATCATCCATTACTGATTTGATGCTTCTGTTCATTCTGATTCCTAAAGTATAGGTACAAATCAATAAAGAAATCAGCATAATCATACTTGGTTCCCCAACTGTTTTACAAATATTTATTAATGTTTCATTTTGTGAAATCATAGGTAATATCGAAGTCAACGTTAATCCGAAAACCGGAAATAATGCAGAGAATAAACTCAGTGCAAAACTTGGTTGTTTTCCTGCGTTTACAACTTCTTCGACATTTAGAATTTCATGATCTGATTCTGTTTTGATGTTTTTTAATAAATTAGAAAACAACAAACCCGCAATAAAAATAGTTGGAATCGCAATGATGATTCCGTAGACTAAAACTAGTCCGATATCAGCATTTAAAATACTGCTCAAGGCCATTGGAGACGGATGTGGCGGCAAAAAACCGTGTGCTACTGAAAGGGAAGCTAACATTGGGATTCCCAGATATACTTTTGAAAGTTTAAATTGATGGGCTACTGAGAAGATTAATGGAACTAACAAAACAAATCCAACACTATAAAATAGCGGTATCCCAACAATAAATCCAGTAATCATTAAGCCAAGACGAACGTATTTTTTGCCGGTCCATCCCATAACTGTTTTGGCCATGACATTGGCGGCGCCTGATGAAACGGTAAGTTTACCAATACAGGTTCCAAAAACAATAATCAATGTAATCGATCCTAACATTTCGCCCAAACCTTTTTGAACGGTTTGAGACAAAGTGTTTATTGGCAGGCCTAAAAAAAGACCTGCTAATAAAGCTGTTATGATAAAGGCAATAAACGGATTGATTTTAAACCAGGCAATCTGAATGATTAAAAACGCAATGCATGCCGTAAGAATTAATATGCTCATTTATCTTTTGTATTAATATTTATCCCATTTAAGGATTGAGAGTTTAATTTGTGCCTTTAGGCACTTAATATTGGTAGAAAATATGAATCACAATATTTGGCGTGCCGTAGGTACGCAATTAGTCATGTTTGTTGCGTACCTACGGCACGCTAACGAATTTGAAATCTTGTAACTACCAATATTAAGTGCCTAAAGGCACATTTTTAACTCTTGGATTTTTTATTTATCCCACCACATTTTTGTTGTGAATGTGTCTTCGCCCTGGCGTTTGATTGCTTCAGCTAAATTAGCAGAATTCACTGAATATTCTGTTGTTGGGTATTTGAAACGTCTTGGAATTGTGCCGTTTGTAACGTTGCCCGGAAAATTTACAGGAACTAAAACAGGATATCCGGTTCTTCTCCAATTTGCATAAACTTCTTGCTCGTCTACAAATAAGGCAACGTAAATTTGAGTGTGAATCTGGTTCATTTTATCTTCAAATGAACCTGCTGCATTAAACGGATTTAAGGTTAAATAAACAGTTGCATCTGTAATTGCATAAGACACTCCGTAGATTCCCATGTTTAAAAAGGATGCTTTTACACCTTTCTCATACAAATCCTTATCGGTTTCATTTGTGTACCATCCTCTTGCTGCGGCTTCGGCTAAATATAAATTAGTTTCGGAGTTGCTTATCAATACAAGCGGTGCATCATATTTAAAAACTGTACTTTGATTTGGCTCAGAATAAGTTCCTTGTTCAGCAGCTGTTGGCGCAATTTTTGTTCCGTTAGGGAAACCTTTTTGTATTGCAAGTGTTGTATTTTGAGATGTTCCCTGCCAAACTCCGGCGTAAACACTAATTCTTGGATCGGCTGTTGCTTTTAATAAATCGATGAAGGTTTTGCCTAATTTTCCGCCTTCAACATTTTTCTGACCAAAAGATCCTGCAGTAAAATCCTGCTTTCTGGAATCAAAACCAACAGGGTTTCTGTTGATGTCGTTGGGTCCATCGGTGTATTTCATAATTGCATTATCGGCAGTATTTAAAATTACGCCGCCGGCAATTGCTTTTGTAACCCAGGTTTTTGATAAAGCCGGATCAACTTTACTTAATCTCAATCCTAATCTGAGCATTAATGAATAAGAGAATTTCTTCCATTTTACAACATCTCCATCATAGATAAAATCGGCTTTGCCAAAACTTGCTTTTGCAGGATCTAATGCTGCTGCAGCTTCGTCAAGTTCTTTTAATAAATCTTTGTAAATGAATTCCTGAGTATCATATTTAGGAAGAAATATTTGTGCGCTATTTGCTTTTGCAGCATCAGAATAAGGAATGTCACCATATAAATCTGTTACTCTGTGATACAAATACGCTTTCCAGATTCGTGCAATATTCAGTTTATTACTATCTGTAGGTGTATCTTTTAAGGTATTAATTACAATTTCGGTTTCATTTAATGCGGTTGGGTAAACCTGATTGAAATAAGCAGAATAATAAACTTCATTACTCAAATATTTATCTCCGGCGCCGGAAGCTTCTTTGTAAGTCGCATAATGCTGAATCATTCCGCCACATTCTAATATATTGGTTGCAAAATAATTATTATTCAAACCATCTAATTGAGCTTTGCTGAAAATAAAATTTGCATTGGGTTTTTCAACAACGTTTGGGTTGGTATTGATTTCTTCAAAATCCTTGGTACAGGCTGTCATACTTCCTAAAAGTATACCTGAGATGTATAATATGGTTAACTTTTTCATGTCTTTTAATTTAAAATTAGCAATAAAGTGAGTTTAAAATTTGACGTTTAAACTTAAACCGAAACTTCTGGTTTTTGGCACTCCAAATTGTTCTACACCCTGCGCATTTCCTGCGCTAAATACAGATTCAGGATCTACGTTTGGTGTTTTCTTATAAAGAATGAATAAGTTTCTTGCTACAAATGAAACCGAAGCTCCCTGAAGTTTTGATAATCCTTTTATTTTTTCAATTGGTAAATCATAACCCAGAATTACTTGTCTTAATTTTACAAAACTAGCATCGTAAACAAATGTTGATGAAATGTTTCTTAAACCATCATAATATGTTCTTAGGTTTTCCGGAGCAATTACCATATCAACCGGATTTCCGTTTGTGTCCACACCTTTAATTGGTAATCCGTTTTCACGACCTTCAAGCGTTAATTTTGTCAATCCCATACGCGTTCCGTATAAATCTGTTCCGGAATATAAACTTCCTCCAAATTTACCATCGATCAAAAAGCTGAACGAGATGTTTCTATATTTAAATTCGTTGCTTAGTCCCGCTGCCCAGGGATGAACGCCCTGACCTAATTCTTCAAGAGGGCCTTGCGCGATAGTTGCAGATCCGCCGCTTACATTATAAACCGTATTTCCGTTTGCATCTACACGAGGTTTATATCCTTTTATAATACTATAGGGGCGACCAACATCACTTGTAATAGTTACATATCCGTTTACCGAAGTTGCCATTGTGATCGAATTCAACTGATCGGTAAGTGCTTCAACTGTGTTTTCATTATAAGATCCGTTGAAACTTGCATCCCATGAAAAGTTTTCTGAGCTGATAATTTTTCCACTTAATAAAACTTCAACTCCTTTGTTTCTCATTTTTCCAAGATTCAATAATGCTGTACTTGCTCCTGCCGCATTAGAGATTGTAGTTTCGACAATATCATTTGTAGTAGCACGGTTGTAATAAGCAAAATCAAGATTCAAACGGTTATGAAAAAATCCTAAATCAGTACCAATTTCAAATGTTGTAGAAGTCAGCGGACTTAAAGTTGCATTAGGAACTCGTGTACTTGTAGGTCCTTGTAATTGCTGACCATTATGTCCGCCCTGAATCATCGAGTACGATTGGTTCAATGCATAAGGATCCGGCGTTGCACCACCAACTTGTGCCCATGAACTTCTTAGTTTAGCAAATGACACAAATTTCGGCATTGTTATAATATCTGATACAATAATACTTGTTCCTACGGAAGGATAAAATACGGTATTATTTTCTTTTGAAAGTGTTGAGAACCAATCCTGACGACCAGTTACGTTTAAAAACACGATATTTTTATAATCAAAATCGGCAGCGCCGTAAACCGAATTTGTTTTGGTTTTTCCGTAAGGATAGCTGTAGGCAAGTGTAGATAAATTGCTTAAAGCATAAAAATCATCTAATACAAAATTGGAACCTTCCACTTTAGTTTCGTCTCTTAAATTGGTGCGGGAGTTTACTCCAATCAATGCATTTAAAGAGAAATCATTGTAAATGTTTTTCTTTGTATAATTAAGAATTGCCTCAGAATTCAGGTTGGATATTTTCATTCTGGAACTTTGTGCATATCCAACTGGGTTGTTTAAAGTTGTTTTTGGGATGTATCCAAAGAATTCATAATCTGTATAATCCTGACCAATTCTACCTTGAAGAAATAAGTTTGGTGTAAAATTCATTTTTACATTCAACATTCCGATAAAGCGGTTTTTAGTATCGTTGTTTTTAATTTTATTCACTACAAAATAAGGGTTTGTCGCTACTGCAACAGGATTCCAGGCCTCTTCAACACCATTTGCATCATAACCTGGGGCTAGATTTCTAATATCCACTGTGTTGGCGATCATGTACGTTCCCCAGTTTGGGTTGGCTTCAGCATCAGAAACGGTAACTCTGTTGTTTGATTTTTCTAAATTATATTGCGCTACGACATCAAATTTTAACCAGTTTGTTAAATTAACATTGCTTGCCATGTTGAGGCTTTTTCTGTTGAAATCAGTATTTGGAACAACACCTTGATTTTCCATGTTTGAAAACGAAAGACGTCCGGTAGCTTTTTCATTTCCTCCTGATAAAGCTATCGAGTTAATGAATGTTGTACCTGTATTATAGAAGTTTTTAATGTTATTTTTTTGGGCAACATACGGTCTTTCAACTCCGTCAAACTGAACAACATTTGTTCCGTCCATTTTTGCTCCCCACGACCAGCGTCCGTCTGCAATAGCTTCAGCTTGAGTTGTTGGTTTTTTTCCATTTGCTCCTGAACCATATTCATACTGCCAATCTGGTATGATGGATGGAGTTTCAAAAGTAAACGAAGTATTATAGTCAACTCCAATTCCTTTTTGAGCAGATCCTCTTTTCGTCTGAATCAAAATCACACCATTTGCAGCATTTGCGCCATATAATGCAGCGGCAGTTCCGCCTTTTAAAACAGTAATAGTTTTGATATCATCCGGATTAATAACAGATGTTCCGTCACCACGATCCACATTAATCCTTGTAGATCCGGCACCGTTGCCAATTCCGGGTAAGTTAAGTTGAGTGTTGTCAATTGGTAAATCATTTACAACATACATCGGCTGGTTATTTCCGTTCAACGAACCATTTCCTCTAATTACGACCCTGCTAGAACCGTTAGGTCCCGTTGCAGTGCTGCTCACGTTTACACCTGCAATTTTCCCTACTAAAGCATTCGCAATATTAGTTTCCTTGGCTTTTGTAAATTCTGTTCCTTTAAGCTCCGTTACTGCGTAAGCTACAGATTTGCTGCTTTTTTTGACTCCTAATGCGGTTACTAAAACCTGATCTAAAACATTTTCGGCAGGTTTTAATCTTATGGTTAAATTTGTAGATTGAATTAACGGAAATTTTGAAGTTTCGTAACCCATGTAAGATACAACAATGTGACTTTCATGTTCCGGAACTTCTAATTTGAATTTTCCGTTTTCATCAGATATTGTTGCTATTTTATTATTGCTTTCGGCATAAATAGTTGCTCCGGCAATTGGCATTCCGTCATCCTGACCTAAAATCTGGCCAGTAATTTCAATTTGATTGCTTTTTTGTTCAAAGAGGTGCTTTTTAATTGCAGCCTCTTTTGCATTTGCTGAGAAAATCATTCCCCCAATAAATACTAATGAAATTAGCGTTGTTTTCATAATTGTTTGGTTTTCATGTTTTTTTTGGTTTTTGTTGGCGATCAAATATAAAAATTAATTCTACACATTTGCATATTTTTTGCATAAAGTGCATATTTTTTGCAATATTTTTTCGTGAAGCATTTTTAATATCCAAAACAATTGGGATTTTTCGCGGTGTTTTGAGAAATTTTTGCAGATAATGCTTTTTTTGCGAATACTAATTTTAATCTTAAAATTCGTATTTTTGAAATATGAAAATCGCACTTATACAATCGGATCTTTATTGGGAAGACATTTCTAAAAATAGAAAAAGCTTTGAATCGAAAATAAATGAGATCAATTCTGAAGTAAATTTGGTCGTACTTCCGGAAATGTTTTCAACAGGATTTACCATGAATGCATCTCAGGTTGCTGAAAATATGCAAGGTGAAACTGTCTTGTGGATGCAATCTCTCGCTAAACAAAAAAACTTCGCCATTACGGGAAGTTTGATTATTGCTGAAAATGAACAATATTATAACCGAATGCTTTTTGTTTTTCCGTCAGGCGAAATTCAATATTATAACAAACGCCATTTATTTTCACTTGCCGGAGAAGATAAGTTTTATACCAGCGGAGATAAAAAAGTAATTGTAGAATATTTAGGCTGGAAAATTTGCCTGCAAGTTTGTTATGATTTAAGATTTCCTGTTTTTGCCAGAAATGTAGAGAATTACGACTTGCTTATATATGTGGCAAATTGGCCAAAAGTGAGAACAAACGCCTGGGATACTTTGCTAAAAGCAAGAGCAATCGAGAATTTAAGCTACGTCGTTGGAGTAAACAGAATAGGTTTTGATGCCAATAATTTTGAACATATTGGACATTCGCAAGCTGTTGATTTTTTAGGAAATTATGTATTAGAACCTCAGGAAACCTCAGCGACCTTTATAGTTGAACTAGACAAAGATGTGATGTTAGAAACTCGAAAAAAACTCGATTTCTTAAGTATAGGCTATTAAATAAAATGTACAATAGAGACTAATACAAAAAAGGTCGAAAAAGTCAACAAAATCAATACTTAAGACCAAAAAAGGCTGAAAAAAGGAAAAATTTAAAACGTACATTTTTGTGCCATTATATACCATTTAAATACCGTTTAAATAAGGCATAATCTATCGTTTAAGACACGAACTACCACAAACAGTGTAAATGTACGTAAAAGCAACATTTTCAAGCAATAAAGCATATATTTATTTTTAAAGCTTGCCAATTATGGCAGGCTTTTTTTACGCCCACAAATCAATATACCTAAAAAAGATATTTTATGAAATAACACATTAGATAGACAAATACATGGACAAATACATGGACATAATAGGTTTAAAAATAGTAATCAGTATATACATAAATAACACAATACACACTCAGAGTATTTAAAAAAACTTTGAGTGCAGGGGTGTAAATACATTAAAAGACACTAAAAAATAACGATAACTATTTGATATTCATTGTTTTAATTAAATTTATTAGCATGTATAACACTACTGCTTTGGTTTCTCTTTACATTACCTAACACTTGATAAAGTCTTGTTACATCATCAATATGTACATCGAATGGTTCATGTATCAAACGCCCGGAGCTCTCGTATTTTTCTTCATTCACTGAGCAAGCTAGCCAATTTTGGGGCAAATCACTTTTTTGAAGTCTTTTAATTACCCTGTATTCTGATGTTTCTAGCAAATAATCCTGACCATAAACAACCAAACGTTTATTTTTTACCTCCCGCAGTGCTGCAATACTTCCTGATTTATATTCTGGGTACATACTATCTCCATGAACACGCATTGCGGCGGTAGCATCACGAAACCAATCTCCTGCATCGATCATTTCTGCGGGTTGTTGGGTTGGGTCTAGTATTGCAGTTTCCTGCATACCCGCTGTAACAACACCATCGTATAAAGGAATTAAATTTTTTTCTTCTCGTCCATAATTCACCGATGAATCACTTGGTGTATTTAAATCACTTTTTAACATGGAACCTTTTCCAGTAATCAGCCACTCGATGTTAATATCCTTATATAAGGACAAAATTTTGACTATTTTGTCACCCCCAATTTCACTATTTAACCCTTTTCCTTTAAAATTTGAGGCACTAAAACCAGTTTTTTCGTAAAAATCAGTTTTACTAATGCTTTGTTTTTCAATGTATTGCAATATATTTTCTTTAATTGTCGAAATTTTGTCCATTTTTATAATTATAGGTCTAAATTTTGTCTATATATTTGTAAAACAAAATACAAAATACAAGTTTCAAAACACGCTTTCAAAACATAGTATAAAACGCAAAGATATGAAAATAAGAATCGCTCCCGAGTTTAAAACTCAAATGGCAAAAGAATTTAAAACGAGTAAGCAAAATGTAAAAATGGCATTAGACTATTACAACAACTCTGAGCTCGCTAAGAAGGTTCGAGCTCGTGCAAAAGAGTTGTTGTTGAAAGAAGGTAATAATGTAATTATATGAAACAAAAATTAGTTATTGCCTTTGATATTCAAAATCAAGACGGGCAATCATTATTAAACGGTAATAACGCTAATGGTTATATAGGTGATATACAAGCAATAGAAATTGAGTCAAACGAAATTAACTGGGATTTAATTAAAATCAGATCATTCTTATCGGAATTTCATCTGGGTCTAATTGTAAAACTTGCTCCAAATGACGATTTGTCCCTTGAAATTCCTGATATAATTCCAGAGGGAAAAGCTCTAAATCTTCATCAAAGATTTTCGTCAATAGCGGAACTGCACCAGGTTGGGAAGTTTCAAATAAAGGAAATGGAAAACAGCCGTGATTGTCGACTGCGAGAACAATCTTTCGAACCACAACCGAAGCATACTGGGTTTGCACATTGGAAATCTCCTGATTAAATTTTTGGTTTCTTAAATTATTTTCGTCTTTGGACTGTTCCGTGAAATACAAATGGTTGTATTCATAAAAGGAAAAACGTTTCATCATAATTACTATTATTTATTTGAGTGAGACCGTAAATATAGTAATTCCTCCCGAGTGGCACACTCCCGGTTTCGAGTACCGGGCGGGAACAAAAAAAAGTCTATTTAAACACCGTTTAAAGTTATGTACGAATATCATAATAACATACTCTCAATACCCGCCAGACTTCTTTATGAAGATTGGGGTTTAGTATCATACGATAATTATCAAAAATTATGCAAACGAGGAAAATTAATCCGTACCAAGGAAGGACGCGGACCAGGTAATGAACCTTTTGTAAGTTTTCATGACCTACCGATACATCAAGGAGTAGATTTTAAGAAAGTATGCAAAGAAGGACTGGGAGAACCTAAAGAAGTTGTGGTTCGTAATAAATTAGAAAGTTACATTATACCCGATGTAAAAGCAATAAGATTTTTTGCTGAACATAGAAAACCTTGCGGGAAACCTATATCACTTGAAGATCAAAGAATAAAAGCAACTAACGCTATCATTTTAAATGCTATTCGAATAGTTCTTAATGATCGTTTAACGAAATCTAAAACATTTGGTAGAAAACCAACTGAGATTTGGAAAAATATTAGCGAAGCTGTTAATGCCATCGATCCCGATAAATGGGTTTTCTCATTACCCGGAAATCCTCGCAGACTTAAAGCAAAATACGAAGAGTATTTAAAACATGAGTACGAAGTGTTTCTTCATAAAGGTGAAGGTCAAAAGAATGCACAGATCATAAAAGACGACATAGCAGATTTTATCCTGGCTAAATACTGTCTTCCGGTAAAAATGTCTATTCCTGAAGTATTACAAGCTTATGAAAATGAAGCCGAAAAACGTGATTGGAAAAGTTTGACGGAATCAGCACTTTACAATTGGCTTTACCAGCCGG
>NZ_JAGYVZ010000018.1 GCF_018380615.1 Flavobacterium psychroterrae
TTTAAAACAAGAATATTAGCAAAAATAGCAGCACTTACATTGGTTCAATATATTAACAAATTTATATTTGACAGACCAATTAATAATATTAAAAATCAAATAATTTAATTTCACCCAACGGGTTAAAATAATATATTTTTACAATCAAAAATCAAGTCCTAAAGAAATTCTTTAGGACTTTTTTTATACCTTTAAGTTAAATAATTGTCCGCTTTGTTTGTGTCTGTATTATTATAATAACCTTATAAATAATGACTTAAAAATAAAGAGATAAATTTGGAATAATTATTGTTGCTTAAAAATCATGAAAAAATCATTACTATTTCTTCTACTAATCTACAAATCAGCATTGTTAGGTCAAACAGTATTGAATACTTATCCAATAGATTTAAAAAGATATGATGAAAAAAATCAGGTTCTGAATGTAGAGAATACAACGACACATGATGTTTTTGCTTTTGTAGTAAATTCTCAAAACCTCACCATCTTAAAATATAATAGCGCTTTATTTTTAAAAGATGAATTTATTCTTTCACGTGCGAATATAGCAGACAAAGCCCTAATTGGTTATAGTTTTAGTGAAGATGGAAATCCAACTTTGTATTGGTCAGTAAAAGATTTTTCAACCATTTTGGTTATCAAATATTACCTTGAAAATAAAACTTATAAAATTTTAAATTTTAAATATCCTTCTTCGCAAGAGTACGTAGTAGGTGCTTTTCAGAAAAATAATTTATTTTATATTGTCTCTAAGGATATTTCAAAACCAGCATTAACAACTTATACTTTTACAAATGGAATGGTAGAAGAACGAATATTTGATTTCTCTGAGTTCACTTTTAAGAATAGAAAAACACAATCTGTGACTTTCAGTCAAATTCTTGCCGAAAATCCTATTGAAAAAATTGAATCAGATGAATATAGTCCTTTGGATAAAAGCACAAAAAAAAGCAAAATGTATATGATGGGCAATCACCTCATATTGACTTTTGACCATAATCCTAAAGAGACTCAAATTTTTGACTTGAATTTGGAAAATCATGAGATTATCGAAAATAAAATTTCCCAATCTGTCACTAAAAGTCCAAGAAGATTAAGCAATTCTTTTTTTTATAATAATAAAATATACCAGATCAATACCACTCAGGAGGAACTTTTATTGGATATAAAGGATTATCATTCCGGTGAAACAATCAAAACTTTTAAAGTATCTCAAAATGATACAATCCGTTTTAAAAGTTCGCCTTTATTAATGCAACGTGATATCGAAAAACCAAGAGAATTAAAAAAAACAAGTAAGTTTTTACAGCGTCTTTCTTATACAGACATTGGGTTATCTGTTTTTAAAAGCAACGAAAACACTTTAATCACTTTGGGAGGAGTTCCAAGAATCGAACAAATAATGTATGCTGTTAATGATGGATTTAATTCATGGGATTATACGCAGACATTTCACAATGAAACTGTATTTTTTGAAAGCACATTGAATAAAAACAATGAATTTGTAAATTTAATACAGCAACCTCTAGCGCTTGACAACATTAACTATTTTTTAGATCATAATAGAAAAGCATCATTACCAAGCATTATAAAATTTAAGAATTATTACATTCTTGGCTATTACGACACTTCAAAGAAAGAATATATAATGCGAAAATTCACAGATGGATTTATCTCCGAAGAACCACAAAATCCGATAATTGATAAAGCTGTTTTTTCAAAATCTTTTCCGGTTGAGAATCCTTAAACTTATTGAGAATTAATCCAAATGTACTGGGTTTATGGATTTCCAAAAAACGGAATGGATTATTTTTTCTAACTTTACAAAAAAGTCATTATTATGTTATCAAAAAATATAGAAGCAGCATTAAATAAGCAAATCCGCATAGAGGCAGAATCTTCACAAACCTACCTTTCTATGGCTTGTTGGGCTGAAGTACACGGATTAGAGGGAATTGCACAATTTATGTATACCCAATCAGACGAAGAGCGCGCACACATGCTTAAATTAGTTAAGTATGTAAATGAACGCGGAGGTCACGCTCAAATTACGGATCTAAAAGCCCCAAAAACATCTTATTCTACATTTAAAGAAATGTTTGAAGCACTTTACAACCATGAGATTTATGTTTCAGAATCTATTAATGAATTGGTACACATTACTTTTTCTGAAAAAGATTATGCAACACATAATTTCTTACAATGGTACGTAGCAGAACAAATTGAGGAAGAAGCAACAGCAAAATCTATCCTTGATAAAATCAACTTAATTGGGGATGATAAAGGGGGATTATATTTATTCGACCGTGATATTCAGCAATTAACAGTTACAAGTTCTATTGCTATTAACCCAAAATAAAAAAGTTAAAGTTTATTTAGAATACTTAAAAATAACTATTTTCTTTTATATTTGCTCCTGTTTTTAAATACGGAGGAAAATTGAGCAAGAAAGAAAAAGATAAGGACAAGAAAAAGGACAAAAAGAAAAAGAAGAATAAAGAAGTCCTTGACAAAATCAAAAAGTTGGAAAACTGTAAATCATCTTGTTGTGAGAAATACAAAAAAAGTGAAAAGAAACGCTGCTCGCGTTGTCCTATGTTTGATTTATTTAAAAAAACTGCTTAACAAAATATATAAAAACCCACCAATAAATTTGGTGGGTTTTTAGTTTAATTACAGTTACCTTCTTATCTTAGAGATTCAAAATCAACTTATGAAAAACAATATTATTATACCTAAATCCAGTCTTGATTTTTTGACTCAACTCAAAGAAAACAATAACAAAGTCTGGTTTGATGCTAATAAACCTAAATACCTTGAAGAATTAAATCATATTGAAACTTTCGCAGGAGCTTTACTTCAGGAATTATCCAAAACTGATGTTTTAGAAACGGCTTCAGGCAAGAAAAGTGTTTATAGAATTTACCGTGATATTCGTTTCGCTAAAGACAAAACTCCTTTTAAAACCTTTTGGGGAGGCAGTTTTACTCGAGCAACAAGTCAAAGGCGCGGTGGATATTATTTTCATCTCGAAAAAGGAAATAGTTTTTTTGCAGGCGGTTTCTGGGGACCAAATGCGGGAGATTTAAAACGCGTAAGAAGCGAATTTGCTCACGATTCTAAACCAATGCAAAAAATATTAAAGTCAAAAATATTTGTCAGCACTTTTGGAACTTTACAAGGCGAACAACTTAAAACGGCCCCAAAAGGATATGATGTGACTCATGAAGCGATTGATTTATTGCGTTACAAACAGTTTTTGATCATCAAACGTTTTACTGATGATGAAGTTTTAAGTCCAGATTTTTTAAATCTGGCTTTAGAAACCTGTCAAAACATGAGACCCTTTTTTGACTATATGAGCGAAGTACTTACAACTGATGTAAATGGCGCTTCGATTATATAACTACATCAAAATTATAAAACCCTACAGGTTTTAAAACCTGTAGGGTTTGAATATCAAATTTTTTAAACGTTATTTAAGCAGCAAAATCTCATTGACAACGACTTCGGTTACATATCTCTTCTCCCCGTTTTTATCATCATAACTTCTGTGGGTTAACTTTCCCTCTATCGCTACTTCTTTGCCCTTCACCACATATTTCTCAATAATTTCAGCAGTTTTCCCCCAAGCTGTGACACGATGCCATTCGGTTTGCTCGACTTTTTCACCTTTATCATTGGTGTATTTATCGTTTGTAGCAATAGTCAAATGAGCTAATTTCCTCCCATTTTCTAATGTTTTAATTTCCGGATCGTTTCCTACATTACCAATTAATTGTACTCTGTTTTTCATTGCATTCATGGCGTATATTATTTAAATGTTCATATAAAGAATTCGTTTATCAAATTCAACATGGCAAAGATGCGACGAGCTTCAAAAGTTATTCGGTTGTAAACTAATTACTTTCGGTTGTAACTAATTGTAAGCGTTTGTAAATGGAAATAATTTTTTGTATATTTAACAGAAATCATACTACAATGCAAACAAAAATCAATAAAGTCGAATTAAGAAATTTAGAATTCGATGACTATCAGCAGTTAAAAAATTCAATGGTTGAATCCTATCCTGAAATGGCTAATTCATACTGGAGAGCAAATGACATAAAAAAATTATTATCAATATTTCCTGAAGGTCAATTAGTTATATTAGTTGACGGAATAGTTGTGGGATCTGCACTATCACTAATCGTAGACGAAAAGCTTGTAGATAAAAAACACAACTATAGACAGATTATTGGCGATTATACTTTTTCAACCCATAATAAAGATGGCGAAATCTTATATGGGATCGATGTTTTTATCCATCCTCATTATCGCGGTTTACGTTTGGGACGTCGTTTATACGATGCCCGAAAAGAATTATGCGAACAATTAAACTTAAAAGCGATTGTTTTTGCAGGAAGAATTCCAAGTTACAGCCAACATTCAAAAAAGCTGACTCCAAAAGCTTATATTGACAAGGTAAAACATAAAGAATTACATGATCCCGTACTTTCATTTCAGTTAAGCAATGATTTTCACGTGTTGAGAATCATCAAAAACTATCTTGAAGGCGATGAAGAATCAAAGGAATTTGCTGTTCTTTTAGAATGGAATAATGTTTATTATGACGAAAGTCCAAAACTTATTAATCTAGAAAAAAGCGTTATCCGTTTAGGATTAGTACAATGGCAAATGCGCCAATTAAATAATCTCGAAGAGTTTTTTGAACAAGCCGAGTTTTTTATTGATGTAGTTTCAGGTTATGGAAGTGACTTTGCTTTGTTTCCGGAACTATTTATTGCGCCCTTAATGGCAGATTATAATCATTTATCAGAAGCTGAAGCTATTCGTGAACTTGCAAGATATTCTGACCCAATCAGAAAACGTTTTCAGGAATTTGCTATCTCTTACAATATCAATATTATCACGGGAAGTATGCCTCTTTTAGAAAACAACAATTTATTTAATGTTGGCTTTTTATGCAAAAGAGACGGAACTTCAGAAATGTATACTAAAATTCACGTTACGCCAAACGAAGTGCAACATTGGGGAATGAAAGGCGGATCGCAATTTAAAACCTTTGATACGGATTGCGGTAAAATTGGAATCCTGATTTGCTATGATGTTGAGTTTCCGGAACTTTCCAGAATTTTAGCTAATGAAGGAATGAATATTTTATTTGTTCCGTTTTTAACCGATACTCAAAATGCTTATACACGAGTTAAACATTGTTCTCAGGCGCGTGCGATTGAAAACGAATGTTACGTTGCCATTGCCGGTTGCGTTGGGAATTTACCAAAGGTAAATAATATGGACATTCAATATGCGCAGGCATCTGTATTTACGCCTTCGGATTTTGCTTTCCCAAGTAATGGAATAAAAGCAGAAGCAACGCCAAATACAGAAATGACTTTGATTGTGGATGTTGATTTGAATTTGCTAAAACAACTTCACGAACACGGAAGTGTAAGGATTTTGAAAGACAGAAGGACTGATCTATATGAAATTAAAAAAATAGAAGCATGAAAACATGTCTCGAATGTTCTGATAAAATTGTAGGTCGGGAAGACAAGAAATTCTGTTCGGATAGTTGTCGGAATGCTTACAACAATAAGATAAATAAGGACAGTAATAATTTCATGCGAAATGTAAATAACAAATTACGAAAAAATTATCGTATTTTGTCTGAATTAAATACGGAAGGGAAATCAAAAGCAACGCGGGATAAAATGATCAATAAAGGTTTTGATTTCGATTTCTTTACCAATATCTTGCAGACCAAAACAGGAAATACCTACTACTTCCTCTATGATCAAGGATATCGCTCTTTGGAAAATGATTATTTTATGCTTGTTAAAAAAGAAATATAGTACGCATTCATCATGAAAAAAAACCCTACCTCAATTCTGGCCATAGTCTGCATTTTAGCAATTCTTGGTATCATTTACGCCTCAATGATGCCACAATGGATTTCGAAAAATGAAGAAGCTCTTGCCGAATTTTCTACTGAAAGAGCCTTAAACCAAGTCGAAATTATTGCTCAAAAACCTCATTATGTGGGTTCGACCAATCATGAACTGGTTGCAAATTATTTAAAACTTGAACTTAACCGGATAGGTTTAGAAACTTCTGTTCAGGAAGGTTTTACTTTAAATGGAAAGGGTCTTTTAGTTAAATCCAAGAATATTCTTGCCCGAATAAAAGGAACCAACAACTCAAAGGCACTTTTGCTATTATCACATTATGATAGTGCTCCACATTCATTTTCAAAAGGTGCAAGCGACGATGCCTCAGGAGTTGCTACAATTTTAGAAGGAATTCGTGCTTTTTTATACGCAAAACAGCCTCACAAAAATGACATTATTATTCTGTTTTCTGATGCTGAAGAATTAGGTTTAAACGGTGCGGCACTTTTTGTAAACAAACATCCGTGGGCAAAAGAAGTTGGTTTAGTTATCAATTTTGAAGCAAGAGGTTCATCAGGACCAAGTTATATGCTGATGGAAACCAATAAAGGAAATCAGGCACTTGTAAAAGAATTTTCTAAAGCAAAAACGCAATATCCGGTTTCGAATTCTTTGATGTACAGCATTTATAAAATGCTCCCAAACGATACTGATTTAACCGTTTTTAGAGAACAGGGAAATATTCAGGGATTCAATTTTGCTTTCATCGATGGTCATTACAATTATCACACGCAACAAGACGATGTTCAGCATTTAAACAAAACTACATTAGCACATCAGGGAACTTATTTGATGCCATTGCTTAAATACTTTTCAAACGTAGATTTAAACTCAACAAACTCAACCGAAGATGATGTTTATTTTAGCGCTCCGTTCTCTTTCATAAGTTATCCTTTTGCATGGGTTTTCCCCATGACAATTATCGCTTTAGGCTTATTGATTCTTTTTATTTTTATTGGAAAAGCCAAGCGTGTGATTACTTTCAGAGAAATTTTCAGAGGATTTGTTCCGCTTTTAGGATCAATAGTCATTTCAGGATTAGTTACTTTTTTAGGATGGAAAATTATCTTAGAAATCTACCCACAATATTCAGATCTCCTAAACGGATTCACGTATAACGGTCACGCTTATATTGGCGCTTTTGTCACATTAAGTATTGCCATCTCTTTTGCTTTCTATCACCATTTTTCAGAAGCAAAAATTACAATGAACCATTTTGTAGCGCCTTTGCTACTTTGGATTATCATTAATGCATTTCTGGCGAATAGCTTAACTGGTGCTGGTTTTCTTATTATTCCGGTTTATTTTGGAATACTATTATTCGGGGTTTTTGTCATCACGCAGCATTATAGTTTAGGCATGAACTTATTATTCAGCATTCCTGCTTTAGCAATTGTAGCGCCCTTTATAATCATGTTCCCGGTTGGTTTAGGACTTAAAATTTTATACGGAAGCGCAATTCTAACCGTTTTACTTTTCGGACTATTACTTCCTGTTTTTGGTGCATTCTTTAAAAAAGGGGTCTGGACGATGCTCTTTTTTGCCCTTTCGATTGGATTTTTCATATACGCAGGTTATCATTCAGGTTACGAACACGGAAAAGCAAAATCAAACAGTTTAGTTTACATTTATAATGGTAATACAAACTCAGCAATTTGGGCAACTTATGACACGAATTTAGACCAATGGACTAAATCATATTTAGGAGAAAAAAATCAAAAAGCAGTTGGTCTAAATGCTCTTCCACTAGCAAGTAAATACAATTCAGGCTTTACTTATAGCGCAATTGCTCCAGTTGTTAATGTGCCAAAACCAACAATTGCATTTTTAAAAGATAGCGTTGTGGGGAATAACAGATATCTAAAAATAAAAATCACACCCAACCGAAAGGTAAACCGTTATGATATTTATGCGAATCCAAAAATGAACTTTTTCAACTTTAAAGCCAACGGAGTTGAAACTTCAGGTCAAAAAGGAAATCGTTTAGAGCGAGAGGGCGGAAAAATATTATGTTATTATGTTGTTGGAAATGAACCGCTAGTTATGGATTTCTACATTAATAAATCGTCTGTTTTTGATATGGATTTAATAGAAAGTTCATTCGATTTGATGACAAATCCTTTATTGCAGGTCAAACCAAGAAGTGACTGGATGATGCCAACTCCTTTTGTTTTGAATGATGCAATTTTAATTCAACAAAAAATTAAGAGATATACAGAACCGGCCACTGCTTTAAGGCCAGCAACTACAGTAAAAGATACTACCATAATTGCAAAAGATAGTTTAACACCAGTTGTAAAGCCGGAATAAACACATTCAGTTTTAAAATAAAAAAGGCAAACTTTAATTATAAAGTTTGCCTTTTCATTTAACAAGCACATTCGATTTTTGAGCCGGATGTTATTCCGTTTGTACCTTCGGTGGCATAACCGTCAAACTTCCACCACTCTATTCCGCCAATTAATTCTTTTACTTTAAAGCCTAATTTTGCCATATTCAAAGCGCCTCTAGTTGAAGCATTACACCCAATTCCGTCACAATAAGTAATATATAAAACCTCTTTATCCAGGTGTTTTGTTGCTTCCATCGTCATTTGGCGATGAGGAATATTAATCGCCGTTGGGATATGTTCGGCTTCAAAGCCAAAAGCCTTTCTGGCGTCAATAACAATTACTTTTTCTCCATTATTTAAAGCTTCAAACAAATCAGACGGATCCATTTCGAACGCCAGTTTATTCTCATAATGTTTAATTTGTTCTTCCATTTTTTCAGTTTAGTGTTTTTAGTTATTCAAAAGTAATCCAACATTATCGTCAATAAAAACGAAAAGAATTCATCAAGTTGATTACTTCTTTTCATGAATAAGCCATCCTGAAATTTCGTTTCTTTGTATTCTAATTCCCGAAAAAATGGAAATACGTCATTTACGATTAATAAAAGCAATTGTTGAAGAAGGAAGTATCACTAAGGCGATTGACAAATTGCATTTGACGCAATCAGCGTTGAGCCACCAACTTAAAGAAGCGGAATATCAATTAGGAACGCCCATTTTCCTGAGAACGAATAAAAAATTAGTTCTGACCAAAGCCGGTGAAAAAATCTACGAATTGGCAAATGAAATTCTGGACAAACTTTCACAAGCCGAATCTCAAATCAAGCAAATGGTGTATGGAGAACATGGCGAAATCAGAATTAGCACAGAATGTTTTTCGAGTTATCATTGGCTGCCGCCGGTTTTAAAACAATTTCACTTATTATATCCCAATGTCGATTTGAAAATTGTAACCGAAGCAACCCATATTCCTTTACAAAAATTATTAGAAAATGTAATTGATATTGCGATTATAAGCGATCAAATCAAAGACAATAACATCAAATATATCGAGCTTTTTCAGGATGAAGTTGTAATGGCAGTTTCTGAAAATCATGCCTGGGCAAATAAAAAATACGTCGTTGCCGAAGATTTTATCAACGAACATTTATTGATTCATTCTCTTCCGATGGAAACGGTTACAATTCACCAATTTGTTTTGGCTCCAGCCAAGGTAACTCCAAAAAAGATCACGCCTTTACCTTTAACCGAAGCTTCTCTGGAAATGGTAAAAGCCGATATGGGCGTAATGTCAATGGCAAAGTGGGCATTGTTACCACATTTAAAAAACAATCCAATTAAAGCCATTAAAATTGGGAAGAATGGTTTGAAAAGAAAACACTTTATCGCAATCAGAGAAAATCAGCAATATCCAGACTATTTTCATCATTTTATTACCTTTTTACAAAACGAAATCAATCTTCAATGGAATATTCAGTAAGAAATTGCCAAGTTTCGGATTTATCTCAACTTGTAATTCTATGCCAAAAACACGCTGAATATGAAAAAGCCAATTTTTCTCCGGAAGGAAAAGAAGAAAAATTAAAGGGAGCATTATTTGGTACAAACCCGAAACTCTATTGTTTAGTAGTTGCTGCAAAAGAGACAATCATTGGTTATGTTTCCTATACGTTTGATTATTCGACCTGGGATGCCGCAAATTTTATGTATATGGATTGTTTATTTCTCGAAGAAGAAGCAAGAAGTTTCGGAATTGGCGAAATCTTAATCGATAAACTAAAGCAAATCGGAATAGAGAAAAACTGTATTAACATACAATGGCAAACGCCACAATTTAACGAAAGAGCGATTAAATTTTACAATAGAATTGGTGCAAAAGGAAAAGATAAAGTTCGATTTACATTAGATTTGTAGCAAACAATTCTTTAAAAAAATAATCTCGCAAAGGCGCTAAGACGCAAAGTTTTTTCGTAATTTTTGTCAATGTATAAACTTTGAACCTTTGTAACTTAGCATCTCTGAACCTTAAAAAACAATGACACAAATAAGCATCTTAGGCTGTGGATGGCTCGGTTTGCCTTTAGCCAAAAAATTAATTGGAAAAGGATATTCGGTAAACGGATCTACAACTACTCAAAATAAACTTTCAATTTTAGAAAGCGCTGGAATAAATCCGTTTTTGGTTGCGCTTGAAAGCGAAAGTATTACAGAAAGTATAAAGGATTTTTTAGACAAAAGTGACATATTAATTATCGATATTCCGCCGAAATTGCGAGGTAATAATGCTGATTCGGAAAATTCTTTGAGAAAGATTTTCGTGGATAAAATCGATAATTTGATTCCGTTTATAGAAAAATCGACGGTAAAAAAAGTACTTTTTGTAAGCTCAACTTCTGTTTATGGAGATGAAAACGGAATTATTACGGAAGAAACTATTCCGAATCCGGAAACTGAAAGCGGAAAGCAATTACTTTTATCTGAAGCAATTCTTCAAGAAAATGAAAATTTTGAAACTACAATTCTGCGTTTTGGTGGATTAATTGGCGAAGATCGTCATCCGGTGAAGTTTCTGGCAGGAAAAGAAAACCTCGAAAATCCAGACGCGCCTGTAAATTTAATTCATCAAAAAGATTGTATTTTTATCATTGAACAAATCATAAATCAGTCAAAATGGAATGACGTTTTTAATGCCGTTGCGCCTTTTCATCCTACAAGACAAGATTATTACACTCAAAAAGCACAAGAACAAAACCTGATTTCACCAAAATTCACCGTTGAAAAATCAAATATCAAAAAGACTATTTCAAGCAATAAGGTTGAAAACATTTTGAGTTATCAATTTGACCTGGACGTTTATTGAACCATCTAAGTTCATGTAAACTGTTTTTGTTAAACTTTGCGTAAGACCTTTATAAATTTACACCACAATCCAAGAAAACTTAAATTTACTTATATAACTTATATAGTTAAAACAAAAACTTATCGAACTTTACCATTCAATCAAAAACCATGGAAACAGTTTATATAAATTCGCCTTTAGGAATCACCAAAATTGTTGGAGACGAAGATGGAGTTACTGTAATCTCTGTTTCAGATGTGGGCACAGATGAAATTTCTGGGGAAATTCCGGAAGTTTTAAAAGAAGCTGTTTTGCAACTTCAGGAATATTTCTACAAAAAAAGGACTGATTTTGATTTTAAACTAAACCCAAAAGGAACTGAATTTCAGCAAAAAGTATGGAAATCTCTATTAGAAATTCCGTACGGAAGAACTATCAGCTATATGGATCAAACTAAAAAGTTGGGTGATGTGAAAGCGATTCGGGCTGTTGCATCTGCCAATGGTAAAAATCCGTTATGGATTGTGG
This sequence comes from Flavobacterium psychroterrae, assembly GCF_018380615.1. Lineage (GTDB taxonomy): Bacteria > Bacteroidota > Bacteroidia > Flavobacteriales > Flavobacteriaceae > Flavobacterium > Flavobacterium psychroterrae. Next base: position 11,651 of record NZ_JAGYVZ010000018.1, read on the forward strand.
TTCCTTGTCATCGTGTTATAGGCACAAATGGATCGTTGACGGGTTATGCCGGAGGATTATTCCGTAAAAAATGGTTAATTGAACATGAAAACCCAACAAACCAACAAAGTTTGTTTTAGTTTTTCGCCACTAACTTCACGAATTACCACAAATTAAAATTATAGCTTTATATTTACAAAATACTTAATTTTAGTGTAATCTTTTTTAACACAATCAATTCATGCTATCTGTGTAATTTGTGTTTAAACATATAATAATGATTGAAAAAATAAACCTCAACAATATTTTATTTCTTGATATAGAAACGGTTCCTGAAGAGGAAAATTTTAATTCGCTTGACGCGGAAATGCAAACACTTTGGGATCTTAAAACGCAATATCAGCGAAAAGAAGATTTTACGCCTGAAGAATTTTACGAACGCGCCGGAATTTGGGCAGAATTTGGAAAAATCATCTGTATTTCGGTTGGATACTTTACGATTAAAGGTGATATTCGGAATTTTCGCGTGACTTCGTTTTTTGGTGATGAAAAAAAGATTCTGAAGGATTTTAATAATTTACTGAACAATCATTACAATCAACCTCAACACTTGTTGTGCGGACATAATGCAAAGGAATTTGACATTCCGTTTATCGCCCGTCGCATGATCATCAATCAAATCGCAATTCCTGAAAAACTGAATTTATTTGGTAAAAAGCCTTGGGAAATTCCACATTTAGATACTTTAGAATTATGGAAGTTTGGCGATTATAAACATTTCACTTCTTTAAAGCTATTGACTAAGATTCTCGGTGTTCCATCGCCAAAAGGCGATATTGACGGAAGTCAGGTTGGACATGTTTATTATGTCGAGAAAGATATTGATAGAATTGTTACTTATTGTGAAAAAGATACGATTGCCGTGGCTCAGGTTTTTTTGCGTTTACGTCGTGAAGATTTATTGATTGATGATGAAATTATTCATGTATAGTTTTTTTTTAGAGGTACAAAGGTTCAAAGTTGCAAAGGTTCAGAGGTTAAACATATAGGTTTTTATTTTTTTAGAAAATGACACATCAGGAAATATCTCCTCATCGACTTGCTTCACAAAAGCTTTATAAAACAAGCCCGAGTTCACCGCAAGAAATTGTACGCCATTTAGGCGCCATGCAAGCTCAGGATTATGCAATGGCAAAATGGGCGATTGGTTCTCGATGTGATGCTTCTGAGACAGCAATTGAGGAAGCTATAAATTCGGCACAAATTATCAGAACTCATATTCTTAGACCAACATGGCATTTTGTTTCGTCTGAAGATATTTATTGGATGTTGGATTTATCTGCTCCACAAGTCAAACGTATTATTATTTCAGAAACCAAAAAATATGGTTATGATGAAAAACAATTTGACAATATTAATTCAAATATCGAAAAAATACTAGCAGGAAATAATTATTTGACACGTAATGAAATCATGCAGGAATTGACTATTAGAAAGGTTCCCGGTGGATCTTATTTAAGTCCTGTGCTTATTATGATGTATGCAGAATTAGATGGTTTGGTGTGCAATGGAAAAATGAAAGGAAAAAAAAATACATACGCCTTATTAGAAGAAAGAGTTCCTAAACCAAAAACCAAATTAACGAAAGAAGAAGGTCTTGCAAAATTAACCAAACGCTACTTCGAAAGCCACGGTCCTGCTACACTTCTCGACTTTTCGTGGTGGTCTGGTTTTCCGCCTACAACTTGCAAAATCGTCATTAATGCACTAGAGTTGCAATTGAATTCTGTTGAAATTGATGGCCAAATGTATTGGTTTGGAAATCAAATTCACGATGAAACCAACTTCCGCGAAAGCGTACATTTTCTTCCTGCTTTTGATGAAATTCTCATTTCTTATAAAAGCCGTGAAGCTTCTATTTTAATGGAACACCAATCGAAAGCTTTCACTAATAATGGAATCTTTAAACCAATTATTCTGGAAAATGGAAAAGTTATCGGAACCTGGAAAAGAACTATCAAAAAAGATCACGCGAAAATAGAAACACAATTTTTTAATGAAACCGAATCATCAAAAAAAGAAATTTTATTTGATGGTATTAAGGCTTTCGAGAATTATTTGGAAATGAAAATTATTATTGAATAATATCATGTTTTGTGAATATTTATACCGCTCCTATGGAGCTCTTTATAACGAACCGTATATATTTTCTATAAGTATAACGCCCTTCCAAGGCTTAAAAAACTCCGCTAGGAGTGTAATATTTATAAAACATTAATAGGTCATTAGTTTTAAGCCCCAGCAGGGCAACATATTAATAAATTTATTATGAAATAGAATCGGGACAATTTTAATTTGATGACTGAAAATACAATTTGGATCAATACTTCTTTTTCGATATCAAAATCGTTATGCATTTTATCTCTAAATAATTACATTTACAAAAAATTAGCATTATGGTATTAAGTAGATTTTGGTTAACGATTTTTATCTCTTCGATTGTCTTTATTGTGGTCAGTTTATTTACTGCCAATACTTATACTATTGATTCTGTAATAAATGGAAAGAAAGACGATCCTATTTTAGTTTCTGAAAAATATATCGATGAACTTCCTGCTTTTATAAAAGACAGCATCAAAAAGGCACCGGATCAAAGTATGATTATCAATCGTGATACTCTTAATTCTGATACTACATACGTTTATAAAAATAAAACGGTAAAGATTTTCAGTGGTCTTCAAAAATCTGATGGTTTATTACCTACTTGTAAAAGTACTTTGGTCGATTTAATCTTACCACTTATTGCTTATCTGGCTTTCTTTTGCGGATTAATGGAACTTTTAATTATTTCCGGAGCATCGGGAAAATTAGCTAAAGTATTGAGTCCGGTATTTGTAAAGGTTTTTCCGAGTATTCCCGAAAATCATCCTTCTATATCTTATATGACTTTAAACTTTGCTGCCAATTTCCTCGGATTAGATTCGGCTGCAACACCATTTGGACTTAAAGCTATGGAAAGTTTACAGGAAATAAATCCGGATAAAGACAGAGCAAGTGATGCTCAGATTATGTTTATGTGTCTGCATGCTTCTGGATTAACATTAATTGCGACTTCAATTATTGGATATCGCGCTGCTGCTAATGCCACTAATCCTGCTGATGTTATGCTTCCGTGTATCATTACCTCTTTCATTGGTACTATAGCAGCTTTTCTAATCGTGGGAATTAAACAAAAAATCAATTTTAAGAGTGCTTCTCTTCTTATCGTATTAATGGGATTAATTGCCGCCATTGTTGGACTTTTGATGTATGTAAACCATTTGGATATCATTGGAAAAAATTATTTTACTTCTAATCTTTCAGGATTAATATTGATTGGAATTATTGCATTCACCTTGATTTTCTCCTTTAAAAATGAAAAGAAATTTACTGATGCAAATACAACTGTTTTTGACACTTTTGTAGTTGGTGCAAACAATGGTGTTAAAACCGGAGTGACTATTTTTCCTTATGTATTGGGAATGTTGGTTGCTATTTCTTTATTCAGAAACAGTGGTTTATTCGAAATTATTAGTGATGGAATCGCATTTGTTTTTTCGAATATGGGTGTAAGTAAAGAAATTACAAACGCATTACCTGTAGCAATGCTTCGTCCTTTTAGTTCTGCTGGTTCTCGCGGGTTTTTAATTGATTCTATGAATACATTTGGTGCAGATTCTTTAACTGCAAGATTGAGCAGTATTTTTCAATGCAGCGCCGAAAGTACTTTTTATGTAATTGCAGTTTACTTTGGTTCTATTAATATCAAAAATACGCGTTACGCTTTAGGCACAATGCTTTTGGTGGATCTTATTTGTGTTATTACGGCGATTTTTGTGGCTACTTGGTTTTTTTAAAAATCTAATTCTTTACGTAAAAAAACTGGACTGAAGTCCAGCCCTACAATATTGGGCGAGCCGATGGCTCTTTATTTAGAGTTCTTGAAAACTGTTATTTTGTAAAACCGGACTCCTTGCAGATTTATATATGAGCCGAGCCAATGAAAGTTCCGGAGGAACGGTTTATTTTGTAGAGCTGGACTTCAGTCCAGTTTATATGCGAAAAATATTTTCAATAATTTTGTAAGAATATTTTGTATTATTGTAGTGATCTAAATCATAAATAATGCACAATTAAAATGTCAAATACATATCATCAGGTTTACATTCAGGTAGTTTTTGCAGTAAAATACAGAGAAGCAGTTATTTCTAGTGAATGTAAATCACAAATATTAAGTGTTATAGGAAATCTAATAAATGAATCGGGTTGCAAAACAATAATTGTAAATGGAACTGAGGATCATGTTCATTGCTTTTTAGGTTTAAAACCGACTATTTCTATTTCGGAATTAATGAAAAGTGTAAAAGGAAAATCATCGAGATTTATTAATGAACATCAATTAACAAAATATAAATTTGAATGGCAGGAAGGATATGGTGTTTTTTCATACAGTCAATCTCATATTGATGCTGTTTATAAATACATTGCCAATCAGGAAGAACATCATAAAAAACAAAATTTCAAAGATGAATATTTATCTTTTTTGAATAAATTCAATATCAAATTTGATGAAAGACATGTTTTTGAAAATTTAATTTAATCAAAACTGGACTGAAGTCCAGCCCTACAATATGATCGAGCCGATGGCTCTTTTTGTAGAGTTCCGGAGGAACAATTTATATTGTAGAGCTGGACTTCAGTCCAGTTTAACAAAACAATTATATTATAACGCCGGATTTCAATACCATTTAACATATACAAACAATACACAAATACCACATAATGAAATTACAAGCCCTTATAATTTTATGCCTTCTAATTGGTTGTCAAAAACCCAAACCAGAAAACCAAATAGCTGCAGCAACTCCTTCAACTAAAACAGAAGAAATTGTTGCAAAACAAGAAAGCTTTCTAAAAACCGATACAATTTCTATTTCTGAAGATGTTGAAACCTATAAAAGCAATTATGTTCTGGCGCATCTTTTAGAGCAAAAAGTAGATAAAGACAGTGTTGTAACGGCAAAATACAGACTTGATTTTTATGAGAATAAAACCAAAACTGCTTCATCAAAACTTACCATTAAAGGAATCGAAAAAGGATCAGAATGGGGAATTATCTACGGATTGAATACAGAAACTGAAAAAAGTTCTTCCTTTATTCAAGTCCGTTTTGGATATCCTGCCTGTGGTTATATGCAAAACAACTATTTATACTATTTAAAAAATAGTGATGTGCAACTTGTACATGAATGGTATAACATTTCTGACAGTGGTTGGGGAAACTGGGTTGAATTTGAAAGACCAACATCAAAAGCCAATACCGAATCGTTTTATTGTAAAACAGTTTCTTTTGAGCCTGATGATAATGACGAGAACATGGGAACAGTTAAACATTCGGATTCTACAGTTTTTCGCTTAAGCGGAAATCGCTGGAAAAGTCAATTACTTTCGACAAAAGACAAGGCTTATTTTGAGAAAAGAATGTCTTTTGATGAGTTTCATAAACAAGAGTAAACGCTATAACATAGCTTATTCAAATTCTTTCTTAGGGAAATAATTTTTAACTTTGTCAAAAACAAAGAAATGATTGATTTTATATACCAAGACCCTTATCCTATTTTAAAGGATGATACGCAGTACCGCAAAATTACTTCTGATTTTGTAAAAGTGGAACAGTTTGGCGAACGTGAAGTTTTAACCGTTGATCCAAAAGGTTTAGAATTATTGGCAGAAGAAGCCTTAACAGATGTTTCGTTCATGTTAAGAACTTCGCATTTACAAAAACTACGCAAAATTCTTGACGATCCTGAAGCTACAGATAACGATCGTTTTGTAGCTTACAATTTATTACAAAATGCTTCTGTTGCTGCCGAAGGTCAATTACCAAGCTGTCAGGATACCGGAACAGCGATTGTAATGGCAAAAAAAGGCGAAAGCATCTTTACTGGTGTTGATGATGCTGAATGGCTGAGCAGAGGAATTTTTAATACGTACCAAAAACGTAATTTACGCTATTCACAGATTGTCCCAATTTCAATGTTTGAAGAAAAAAACTCAGGTTCAAATCTTCCGGCGCAAATTGATATTTATGCTAAAAAAGGAACTTCATATGAGTTTTTATTTATGGCAAAAGGTGGTGGATCTGCTAATAAAACATACTTATATCAGCAAACAAAATCATTATTGAATGAAAAATCAATGGATGCTTTTGTTCGCGCAAAAATTAAAGATTTAGGAACTTCGGCTTGTCCGCCTTATCACTTGGCTTTAGTAATTGGAGGAACTTCTGCGGAAGCGAACTTAAGTGCTGTTAAAAAAGCATCTGCAGGATATTATGATCATTTGCCTACTTCGGGAAATATGTCGGGTCAGGCTTTTCGTGATATTCAATGGGAAGAAAAAGTTCAGAAAATCTGTCAGGAAAGTGCTATTGGCGCTCAGTTTGGCGGAAAATACTTTACACATGATGTTCGTGTCATTCGTTTGCCTCGTCATGCAGCTTCTTGTCCGGTTGGATTGGGGGTTTCTTGTTCTGCTGATAGAAATATCAAAGGAAAAATTACGAAAGACGGAATATTCGTTGAGCAATTAGAGGTAAATCCAAAGCAATTTTTACCAGAAACAGCTCCACATTTAGAAGCTCCGGTTGAAATTGATTTGAATATGCCAATGGCTGATATTTTAGCTAAGCTGACTCAATATCCTATCAAAACACGTTTAAAATTAAACGGAACTGTGATTGTAGCTCGTGATATTGCACATGCCAAAATCATGGAAATGTTAGAAGCCGGAAAACCAATGCCGGAATACTTTAAAAATCACCCTGTTTATTACGCAGGACCTGCAAAAACTCCGGAAGGAATGGCTTCAGGAAGTTTTGGACCTACAACAGCAGGACGTATGGATGTTTATGTTGATGAATTCCAGAAACATGGCGGTAGTATGATCATGCTTGCAAAAGGAAATCGTACGAAACAAGTTACCGATGCGTGTAATAAATATGGCGGATTCTACTTGGGTTCTATTGGCGGACCTGCGGCAATTCTAGCACAAGACAATATCCTAAAAGTTGAAGTTGTTGATTTTGAAGAATTAGGAATGGAAGCGGTTCGTAAAATTACCGTTAAAGATTTCCCTGCTTTTATTATCACGGATGATAAAGGAAATGATTTCTTTGAGAATTTATAATTTTAAGTTGCTGAGAGACTAAGTTACTGAGTTGCTAAGTTTTTTAGTGTTATGAAAAAAGTTTGTCAAAGTTTAAAACTTGGACAAAGCTATATAAAATTAAAACCGCCTATTGGGCGGTTTTTGTATTTCTTATTATATAATTTTTGTGGCAAAAAGGCTTTGTGATAAAAACTAAGCACTTAAAACTTCTTTTTCGAAAGCTATGAAATGCGTAAGTTTTCCTTTTAAGTTAAAAACCGGAGCGCCATTAATTTTACATTGATACGTTCGTCCGTCTTTTCTATAGTTTTGAATTGTTTTTTCAAACGGAATCTGTAATTTGATTGCTTCTCTTATTTCCTCTAAGTCGGTTTTACAGGTTGTGGGTCCCTGAAATATTTTCGGTGTTTTTCCCAGAACTTCTTCTTCTTTATATCCAGTCATTCGTCTGATTCCGTTTGAGGCAAAAACAATCTTTAAATTGAGGTCTGTTACTACTACAACTTCTTCTTTAATGCGTTGTTCAATGTCCAGATTCTTTTGATCCCAGGTAAATTGATTTGAAATTTTATTTACTTTTTTCAAATCATTGAAAATATTTTTCAGTTCATTTAAATATTCGTAATGAAAATCCCATGCTAAAATAGGAACTGAATTACGATGTGAAACTTCATCAGAATTAGCTTTTTTCATCTTAAATAATTTAATGATATAATATCTTTTTACTCAAAGATAAAACGAAAATCACGAATTAACTTACGATTATCCTGATTTAACTAATGTTGAAGCATTTTAAAAAGCAAATTTTAGCTGAACTATAACCGCTTTCTTTTCTTCGGTATTTAAATTATTAAGGGAAATGCCCAGCAATCTAACGGAATCTTTCATTCGTTCCTGATACAATAATTCTTCTACTGTTTCTAGAATCAGGCTTTTATCTGAAATAAAATAAGGAAGCGTTTTACTACGCGTTTGCTGGGTAAAATCACTGTATTTAATTTTAAGAGTAACGGTTTTACCTGAAATTTTATGCTTTTTTAATCGTCTTTCAAGTGTCGTCGCAATGATATCGAGTTGTTCAAGCATAAAAATTTCAGATGTTAAATTGACATCAAAAGTATTTTCTGCCGCTACAGATTTCGTAATTCGATGTGATTTTACTTCGCTATTATGAATCCCACGAACTACATTGTAATAAAAAGCACCGGATTTCCCGAAATGTTTCTCCAGAAATTCAACCGATTTACTTTTAAGATCAACTCCGGTAAAAATTCCTAATTGATACATTTTTTCTGTTGTCACTTTTCCAACGCCGTAAAATTTTCTTATTGGCAATTCTTCTAAAAAAGCTTCAACTTCGTCAGGATTCACCGTTTTTTGTCCGTTTGGTTTATTGATATCGCTGGCAATTTTCGCTACAAACTTATTGACTGAAATTCCCGCCGAAGCCGAAATTCCCACTTCATTTAAAATTCGCATTCGAATTTCCTGCGCCAATAAACTCGCACTTGGATTTCCTTTTTTATTTTGTGTTACATCCAGATAAGCTTCGTCAAGCGAAAGTGGCTCAACCATATCTGTATAATCGTGAAATATTTCATGAATTTTGGTAGAAATCTCTTTATACCGATCAAAACGCGGACGTACAAATATAATTTTCGGACAATATTTCTTAGCAAGGACTCCGCTTATTGCACTTCGTACGCCAAATTTTCGGGCTTCGTAACTTGCTGCCGAAACTACTCCTCTATTTTCTGAACCGCCTACGGCAATTGGTTTTCCGCGTAAAGCAGGATTATCCATTTGCTCTACTGAGGCATAAAAAGCATCCATATCAACATGGATTATTTTTCGATATGTAGGCATTTCAGACATGCTACAAATTTAGAGAGGAATGCACAAATATGAGATGAAAATAATCATAAAAAAAAGCTACAGTTTACACTATAACTTTATAATACTTTGAAAATAAAATGTTTTTAAAATTCTATTCTAACTCCAATTTGGTTTGAACTTGCAATTAAAGTTGTTTTCGGAGCTGGTTTATAGGTATCGGCTAAACCCGCATTATACTTTTCTATTGCAGATTTAACCTTTTTCGAATACCCAATTTTAATAGGTATTGATGCGATTATTAAAACACCACCAATTATCGCGGCAGTCATATTTGTTTTTTCCGACTGAGCAGAAGGATAATAGCTATTTCCTGAATATGTAGTATTATCTGTAGTCAGACCAATAATCACATTTGTTGCTACTAGACCAATTCCTCCATACAAAAACACATTCCCAAAAGTTTTTTTAGTTCTTCCTGAATTGTACAATGCTAATGCTTCAGGATTATTGGCAAGTAATTGTCTCACCTCATTTGAAGGGATTTTTTTGTCCTCAGCATTGTAAACTGCACCTCCGCTTCTATAGGTAAGTTGTTGAGAATAGCTTGCTAACGTAAGCATAAAAAATAAAATAGATAGTTTTTTAGTCATGGTTGGATTTTTGTTTTTGGTTTTAATCTTAAATTTATGATGTACTTGGCAACGTATTTATTCAAAATCAATTTGTAGCTGAACAAAGATTATCAACTAAATGTTCCCAAACAAATCATTTTCTTTATTTTTGTACTTCTACACGAAATAAAATAAAATGCGAACATTTGTTATAGGCGACATACACGGCGGACTGCTCGCTCTTGAGCAAGTAATGAAAAAAGCTGAAGTTACTACTGAGGATACTCTTATACTTTTAGGCGATTATGTTGATGGATGGAGCCAGTCTCCTCAGGTTATAGACTATTTGATTGACTTGAAGAACAAGCAAAAATGCATTTGTATAAGAGGAAATCATGACGAATTGTTATTGTCCTGGTTCAAAACCAAAACCGAAGAGATTGACGAAGAGATGTGGTTCAAACACGGAGGTGAAGCAACTGTTCTGGCTTATAAAAAAATAAGTGAAGAAAAAATTCAAACTCATATTGATTTTTTAGAATCATTAGAAGATTATTATCTTGACGATGAAAACCGTTTGTTTGTTCATGCCGGATTCACCAATTTGAATGGTGTGGTTTGGGAATATTTTCCGAAATTATTTTACTGGGACAGAACGCTTTGGGAATCTGCACTTGCTTTAGATCCAAAATTAAAACCGGAAGATCTATATTATCCTAAACGTTTTACTATTTATAAAGAAATATACATTGGTCATACTCCGGTAACCCGGATTGGAAAAACGGTTCCGGTTCAAAAAGCCTGCGTATGGAATGTAGATACTGGCGCCGCCTTTAAAGGTTCTTTAACGATTATGAATGTCGACACTAAGGAATTCTGGCAAAGCGATCCACTAAACGAATTGTATTCTGCTGAAAAAGGTAGGAATTAATCTATAAAAAGTTATTTTTGCATTTATAATTATAATTAATATTTAAGTTTATGAAAAAGGTTATTACACTTTTGTTTCTAGTATCATTTGGATTTACACAAGCTCAACAAGCTTATAAAGGAAAAGGAGATGTTAAGGTTAACGTTGGGGCTAATCTTCAGGATGGAGGTTCAGGAATTCAAGGTTCAGTTGATTTTGGTTTAGGTGAAAATTTCTCTTTTGGTTTTGTTGCTAATTACTTATTAGGTGTCGATAATTTCAATGGTTTTTATCACAATAATCCAACTCCATATACTGATTACAAACCTGATTTTGGTGACCGTTTTGATGCTAAAGCAAGAATTAATGCTAATCTAAGCAGCGTTATTGGTGTTGAACAATTAGATGTTTATCCAGGTTTAAGTGTGGGATTACATAATTTTGGGGGTCATGTTGGTGGTCGCTATTTCTTTACTGAGGGATTTGGTGTGTTCACAGAAATTGGTTTCCCTATTGCAAAATATGGTAATAATGATGGCGTGTTTGATCATTTAAATAATCAGGCGACTTTTAGTTTAGGAGCTTCTTTTAATTTGTAAGCATTACTAATAATCATAAAAAAAGCATTCATCTAAACGTGAATGCTTTTTTGCTTTAAGATAATCTTGAAAATTAAGCTGTAATCCTGAGTGAAGTTGAAGGCTTGTCAATTTTAACGGGGCCTCGACTCCGCTTTGCCTGACAAAAAAGCTGCTCATTTTGAGCGGTTTGTTTTATAAGATAATATTGTTGGAAATTATTTGCTGAGTAAAATAGTCCAATCTGCTCCGCTGTAAATTTTATATTTTTCTGAGAAACTGTATTGGTTTACCGCTAATGAAAAGTTCAAAAGGCTATTGAAATAACAAACATTTGTTCCTATTGCAACTTCACCAAAGGTATTTACCAGTTTGAGTTTTCCTTCATATGCCTTTTTAGTTCCGTTGAAGATCTGGATTTTAACTAAATCTCCTGCTTTCAGGTTTAAATTAGCAAATGTTTTTTTGTCAATATTCGTCCATATATTTCCGTATTGAATGTCTAAAATTGGAATTCCGCCTTTGATAATTCCTTTCTCGAATACCGGTTTCTGATAATCGATTTTTACGATTTCGTTTGGCAATTTTGGTCCAACTTCTTCAAATGTAATTGTTTTTGACGCTAAACGGGCTCCTGTAAATGCATATACATCACGACCGTGAAATGTATAAGATTCGTTTGAATTCTGACGACGATTTTTAACTTCATCGATTTCACGAATTTCCTGAATCCCTAATTGTTCCGCAATAAGAGTTAATGTTCCGTTATCCGGAGTAACAAAATAATGACCTGATTTAGTCAATAAAACTATTGAATGTCTTGATGTACCAACTCCGGGATCGCAAACTGATACAAACACAGTTCCAGCCGGATAATATTGTGCAGTTTGTGACAAACGATACGCCGCTTCCCAAATATTATACGCCGGGATTTCATGAGTTACATCAAATATTATAATATCGGTTGAAACTCCCATTGCAACTCCTTTCATCGCAGATACTGCTCCATCTTTCAAGCCAAAATCTGATTGAAAAACTAGTACATTATTTTGTGCAAAACCATTGAATGTAATTACACACAAAAAAAGCAATAAACGTAATTTCATTTTTTCTCCTTTTTAATGTTGTTTATCAGTAAAGATCGCAAAGTTTTACGCAAATTTTGCTGTTGACTTACGGACATTAAAAAATAAATTTCATAGAAAAGCCCCGCAAAAGTATTTACGGGGCTTTTCATCTTTACTAATTCAAAACTTTTATTTTTTGGCGAATTTTTTAACGATTCTTTTACTTCCGTTATTTAATTCAATGATATAAACTCCAGTATTTAAATTGCTTACATCAATTGGATTTCCAGAAAGTTCTCCAGTACTTACTTGTTGTCCTAATGTATTTATAATTCTAAAAGTATATCCTGTATTGTTGGATAATGAAACATTCAGTTCTCCTGCAACGGGATTTGGATATAAAGCAAAACTTGAAGTTTCAGTAGTTTCAACTAATCCCGCAACGATTTCTTCATTAACAATTGCGCCCGAAGCGGTAATGTTTATTGAATAATCTTCAACCTGGCCGTAAGAGAAAGCCTCACAAGCAGTTGGAATTGCATTATATTTCATAGAAACTCTAACTCTGGTTGTCCCTAGAGTTGCAGTTGCAGGAATTGTAATTGTTCCTGTTGCCGTAGTTGCTGTTGAAGTTGCTTTTGTGTAAACTGTTTCTCCTGCATCTGAGAAATCACCGTCTTGGTTATAATCTATAAAAACAGCATATGCTTCACTGTAAACAGAAGATGTCCAGGATGGAGTAATAGTGATTGTATATGCACTTCCTCTTGCTGCATTTGTAGAAATTGCTGTGTAGTTTTCATAACCGGCAGTTCCTGTTGAAGTATTATTAATGGTACCAAATACTACTTTACCAATTCTTTCATCTGCAGTACTATTTCCCTGAGATGTACAATAAGTTACGCCTGCAGCAGTGGTTGTTACATTTACAGTATTGCTTGACGCTGAAAGATTTCCGGCAGCATCTTTAGCTTTTACGCTGAATGTATAAGCTGTTGATGCAGTTAAACCTGTTACAGTATAACTTGTAGTTGTAGACGAACCTTTTAGCGTTGTTCCCTGATAAATATTATATCCTGTTACGGCTACATTATCTGTAGAAGCTGTCCATGTTAAATTAGTTGTTGTTCCTGTAGTTCCGGAAGCTGCAAGAGAAGCCGGAGCTGATGGAGCAACCGTGTCTGTTGATCCTACATAAGCTGCACCTACTCCAACGGCGTAAAACGCATTTGTTGTTGCAATAACTTCGGCAGAACCTGCACCGTATAAATCAATAGCAGATTGTATTCCCGAAGTTCTGGCATTAGCATAAGTTGAATTTGCTGTTAGATACACACTCTCTAAACGGTACGCAATTTTTGCAGCTTTGTCAATTGTGATACCTGTTACGTTATATATGCTTCCAATATCATTTGTTCCTGATTTACCTACTGATAAAATATAAAACCAGTGATTTAATACTCCTGAATTAGTATGAACTCCACATTGATCATTATTATTTGTTGGTGTACAGTTTACGTTTACCCAATAAGTTCCGCCGTAAGTATCCGGTTGTCCTTCAGAGTTTGGATCGCTCATAGAACGTAGCGCCAGATGACCGCTTCTTCTTTCAATATCTTCTCCAACTAACCAGGTTGATTTTGTTGGCGCTGCGCGATATTCAATACAAGCTCCCCAAATATCAGAGAAACCTTCGTTCATTGCGCCTGATTCCTTTTGATAGGCAAGATTTGCTGTATAAGTACAAACGGCATGACCAATTTCATGTCCGGCGACATCCATTGCTGTTAAAATATCAAATCCACCAGTTCCCGTTCCGTCACCGTATGTCATAACACTTCCGTTCCAGAATGCATTATTGTTGTTTGGATATCCTGCTGCAACTAAATTATAGTGAACATAACTTTTAATTTTTGCTCCGGCATTATCAAAACTATTTCTGGCGTGTACAGCTGACCAATAATCGTAGGTCATTTCAGCACCCCAATGTGCGTCTAAAGCACCATTATCTTTATTAGTATTATTATACTCTGCTGCTGTCCAGTTATTGTCAGCATCAGTAAAATTTGTTGTTGGATACGTTGCCGTTCTTGCAGAGTTGTAAGTCTGAACTCCGTTTCCGCGTGTTACATCAGATAAAATATAAGACGATCCGCTTAAACTTGTTTGAATAGTTTGAGTTCCGCTATAACGAGTCGCTGCATTTGCTGCAACAAATGCCATAGCAGCTGCATTATTCTTTTGATTTTTGGCTGTAGCCGAAGTTCCTTTGCTGTGAACACCATCATGAAGATGTTTTATCGTGGCATTATAAAACAATGCTGCTCCGGTTTGAGCATCGATATAAAGATCACCACGACTTAAAGGTTTAGTAGCATAAATATCAAATTTATATGCCAGTCTTACTTTATCGCTTTTTCTTTCTAGTCCTTGTTCTTCCATTGCAGGTAATAGAACAAGTTCTCCTTTTGGTTTTTCATATCCCATTGCTGCAGCATCTTCAGGGCTTTCCCATAAATATTTTTGGGCTCCTGTGTAAGCAATTGCTTTGGCAAAAGCTGCCTGACTAGATAATTTTGGGTTAGTTTTTACATTTTCAAGATTATAATATTCTCCGTTCATGGAGGTTACTTTTCCTGCTTTTGAATGTAATGTGTAATTGGCAAATTCAACTTTAACGCCTTGTTCGTACAATTGAAATTTTTCATGTGTAAAACCTTCTTTATCTGATTCTGTTTTAATTTTTGAAAAAGATTGATTGTCTTTTAAACCTAGTTGTTCTTTAAAAACAGTATTATAATCTGCTTCCTTGTAACTGGATTTATCATTAAAGGTGATTAAACTGGGTTGTCCGTTTTCTGAGACACTTTTCTGAGTAATCCGTTTATCAGTACTTTGTGCAAAACCTGCCACTGAAAATGTAAGAATGACAACGGTTGATGCCATAATTTTTGGTAATTTTCTTTCCATAATTAAATTTTTTTTGAGTTTGGTTAAATGATTACAAATAAAATATTTAATGTAGGTAAATACTTTATTTTGAGATAAAAGTATTTTATTTATGTTAGATAATCGATGAAATTTGCCGTTAATCGATAAAACGCAACATTTTTTACTTTAAATTTACTTTTATTTAACAAACCATGAATATTTCACAAAAAATGATGGCGAAAAATAATTATATGATTGATTTGTAACAAGTTAAAATGCTAAAAAGTGCTTAGATGCCAATTTTACTGGAAATAAGTGCTTTTTAAACTTGAAATTTATTCGTACAAAAAAAGGCTGACCTTTTTTAAAAGCCAGCCGTTTATATATTTATTAAAAGTAAGAATTTTAAATATCCATTTCCGGAATATCTCCTTCAATGATTAAATCAGCTTCGGTTGAAGCGATGATATGTTCTACAGAAACACCAGGAGCTCGTTCTAAGAGCTTAAAGCCCTTTTGAGTCACTTCCAGAACTGCTAATTCGGTTACAACCTTTTTAACGCATCCTACGCCGGTTAATGGCAGAGTGCATTTTTTTAGAATTTTAGATTCTCCTGCTTTATTAACGTGCATCATGGCAACAATGATATTTTCGGCGGAAGCCACTAAATCCATTGCTCCTCCCATTCCTTTTACCATTTTACCGGGAATTTTCCAATTTGCGATATCTCCGTTTTCCGAAACTTCCATCGCGCCTAAAATGGTTAAATCTACTTTCTGGCTGCGAATCATTCCGAAACTAAAAGCCGAATCAAAGAAACTGGCTCCCGGAAGCGTTGTTATGGTTTGCTTTCCTGCATTGATAATGTCAGCATCTTCTTCTCCTGCAAAAGGAAAAGGTCCCATTCCCAGAACGCCATTTTCGCTTTGAAATTCAACTGCAATATCTTCTCTGACATAATTCGCTACCAAAGTTGGAATTCCAATACCAAGATTGACAAAATACCTGTCTTTTACTTCTTTTGCAATTCGCTTTGCAATATCTTCTTTTGTTAACATAAGTTCAATGTGTCAATTTGGAAATTAGACAATTAGATAATATCTTACTTTACGTAATCTATATCAATTTTCTAATTATCACATTTTCTAATTATCTAATTTGTTTTATCTGTTTGCGGAAAATAATCCCACGTCGCTTTGGTAATATCCGCGATTATTTTTTCGGTAACTTCTTTATCTTCTGTAATGTTTTTTAGAAAGACGGCAATAATCAAATGTTTTCCATTTGGGAATTTTACAATCCCTACATCGTTCATTGCGACTCTTAAATTAGCATCGTTTGTTCCGGAAATTCCAGTTCTGTGTGCTAACTCTGTGTTTTCAGGAAGACCGGCTTTCATCCATGTAAGTCCTCTTGAAGTTTCTATCATTATCTGATACAAATACTTTGTTGTTGTTTCTTTTAGAATTTCTCGTTTATAGAATTTTTCAAGTAATTCAACTGTTGCTAATGGAGTTGATGTATTCACATACAGATTCTCCCAAATCATCATTTGCTTTTCGTTGACTTTAATTACGAAGTCTTTAATGCCTTGTTTATTGATAAATTTCTGAACTGTTTTTGTTCCGCCAATTAGGTTAAGAAGAATATCGCATCCATTATTATCACTATGTGAAACGGTATATCTCAACAATTGATCTAAAGTCAAATACATATTTCCATTTGGATATTCTTCACGAATTGGACTCCAGGTCTCAGGAAGAAGATCTTTCTTTCTGACAAATATTTTTTGATTGAGTGAAAGTTTGCCTTCGTCCACTTGATTCAAAACCGTTAATGCAATATGAAATTTAAAAACGCTCATTAATGGAGATTTTAAATTTCCGTTAATACTTAGAGTGTCTTTATCTTCAATATTTTTGATAGCTATTCCTACCGTCGCATTTTTAGCTCCAATTATCTCTTTAAGTTGTTTTCGAAGATCATTTGTTGTTTGAGCAAAAGTCTGAAACGATAAAAAAGAAATTAAAATTATAAAATGTTTATTCATGTTTTTGAATGTATCTAGAGAATGTACCAATGAGAAAATGTGATAATTCGATATACTTAAGATGCAAGATGCTTAATTTTTACTTTATATAATCAATCTTAATTAATTAAATATCAAGTTATTTTAATATTAAAAAAATTAACGCAACGTGTTTGCGTTATGTAATTAATTATCTAATTCTTCTGCCTTACTGTGCGCTGTTCAATACGTTTCTCAAATTTTTCTCCCTGAAAGATGCGTTGTACCATGATTCCCGGAATATGAATTTGATTTGGATCTAAGGTGCCAACGGGAACAAGTTCTTCAACTTCGGCAATGGTGATTCTTGCGGCTCCAGCCATACATGCATTAAAGTTTCTTGCAGTTCCTTTAAAGATTAGATTTCCGGCTTCATCACCCTTCCAAGCTTTTACAATCGCAAAATCAGCCTTGAAAGCTTCTTCCATAATATGCATTTTACCATTGAATTCACGAACTTCTTTCCCTTCCGCCACTTCGGTTCCATAACCTGCCGGTGTAAAAAAAGCTGGAATTCCGGCTTGTGCAGCACGACAACGTTCTGCCAGAGTTCCTTGAGGAGTTAACTCAACTTCTAATTCTCCGGAAAGCATCTGACGTTCGAATTCAGCATTTTCACCAACGTAAGACGAAATCATTTTCTTGATTTGTTTCTTCTGCAAAAGCAATCCCAAACCAAAATCATCTACTCCTGCATTGTTTGAAATACAAGTTAAATCTGAAATTGTTGTATTTACTAATGCTGCAATCGTATTTTCAGGAATTCCGCATAAACCAAAACCACCAAACATAATGGTCATTCCCGTTACGATTCCTTCTGTAGCTTCCTGAACGTTATTTACTTTTTTTGTAATCATAACAAACTGTCTTTATTAGCGTATATATTTGATAAAAATAAGATTTTTAGATTAAATTATAACGATTTCGTAATGATTTTATTTTTGGAGTCTTAAATAGCAATATTCACTAACCTAATATATTTCGTAGAAAGTATATTGTTAGTAATATTTTGTCCCGTAGGGACTATACGTAAGTTTATTAAGGTTTTTAAAGGTATAGTCCCTACAGGACATTTTTCTGGACGCTTATAACATTATTTACTACCAATATTTAACTCTTAACGTAGTAAAGTGTTATGCTTTCTAATAGTTTCAAAAGTAAAACCATATATCTCCAAAAAATTATCCCTTTATATCTTCTAAATTCAGAAGGCACAAAGGGATAATTATATTAAAAAGCGAACTTAAATTACAATTCGAATTCGTCTGTATTTTGTTCTGTTGCTGTTGTATCTTTTACAAGTGCCGGTCGACTGTAACAATCTACTTTTATAGAAAGATTAGCCGGACGTTCAAACTCTGCTTTCGAAACCTGAAGTCCAGGATCTGCATAGCAAAGTTTCATAAAGTAACCCCAAATTGGCAATGCCGCCGTAGCTCCTTGTCCGTAAGTTAAGCTTTTGAAACGTGCTGAACGATCTTCGCAACCTACCCAAACTCCAGTTACCAGGTTTGGCACCATTCCCATAAACCAACCATCAGACTGGTTTTGAGTTGTTCCTGTTTTACCCGCAATTGCATTTTTAAACATATAAGGATATCCTGTCCAGCGATTATCTCCACTTCCTCCTCCTTGTGTACGCAAACGTGCACCAGAACCCGTTTCTGTAACTCCCTGAAGTAGTTTAATTACAGCAAAGGCAATATCTTTATTCAAAACATCATGAGATTCAGGAATTGGCTCATAAATAACCTCTCCGCTTTTGTTTTCGATACGGCTTAAAAATTGCGGTTTAACATAAACTCCCTGATTGGCAAATGTACCATAAGCAGCAACCATATCTTCTACAGTAATATCGACAGCTCCTAAAGCAATCGAAGGTTGTGCAGGAATTTCAGTTTTAACTCCCAATTTATGCGTTAATTCTACAACTGCTTCGGGTCCTACACGATCTATTAATTTTGCAGAAATTGTATTGATTGAGTTTGCCAAACCTTGCTTTAACGTAACCATTCCGCGGTATCTGTTATCAGAGTTTCGTGGCTCCCAATCTGCCGTAACATTATGACGCCCTTTATGAATCATAAATGGTCCGTCAAGAATTGAATCACAAGGAGACATATTTAATTGTTCAATTGCTGTTGCGTAAACAAACGGTTTAAATGTAGAACCTACTTGTCTCGCCCCTTGTCCAACGTGATCGTATTGGAAATATTTATAATTGATTCCTCCAACCCACGCTTTGATATTTCCGGTTTGAGGCTCCATCGCCATTAAACCAGATTGCAAAAAGTGTTTGAAATAACGAATAGAATCCATTGGAGTCATTACTGTGTCGCGTTCTCCTTTCCAGGTAAATATGCGCATTTTTGTTTTTACTTTGAATGAGGCAATGATATCATCTTCGCTTTTATCCAGATCTTTCATGATTGCCCAACGCGTTGAGTTTTTCATGGCCTGCATCATAAGTTTATCTGTTTCTGCCTTAGTAATATTTACAAATGGTGCATTTTTATTGTTTTTCTGTTCTATAAAAAATTGCTGTTGCAAATTTTTCATGTGTTCAGAAACTGCTTCTTCAGCGTGCAACTGCATTCGGGAATCAATAGTCGTGTAAATTTTTAAACCATCTTTATAAATATCATAATCAGAACCGTCTGGTTTTTTATTTTCAGCAACCCATTTTTTCATGTAATCACGAAGATATTCTCTAAAATATGTAGCTGTTCCTTCACGGTGACTTTCTAATTTAAATTTTAAGGCAATTGGTAAAGCCTGCAATTTTAATTTTTCTGAAGTAGAAATCATTTTCGCTTTTTCCATTTGAGAAAGCACGACGTTACGACGGTTTTTTACTCCTTCAGGATTACGAACTGGATTGTACAATCCTGAGTTTTTGAACATTCCGACTAAAATAGCCGATTCGTCCATTGTTAAATCTTGTGGATCTTTAGAGAAATAGGTTTGTGCTGCAGAACTTACTCCAACAGAATAATTTCCGAAATCGTAAACGTTACAATACATTGCAAGAATCTCATTTTTAGTATATTGTCGTTCCAGACGAATCGCAATAATCCATTCTTTTATTTTTTGCAAAATCCTGAAAGGAAGAAATCTGGATCCTTCACCATGGAACAATTGTTTTGCTAATTGCTGTGTCAGCGTACTCGCTCCACCGTTTGTTCCTAAGCTAAAAACAGCTCTTAAAGTTCCACGTCCGTCGATTCCTGAGTGTTCGTAAAAACGAGCATCTTCGGTCGCGACCAAAGCTTCGACTAAACTTTTTGGTAAATCAGAATATTTAAGCTGAGATCTGTTGGTTTTAAAATACTTGCCAATAACTACTCCATCAGATGAAATGATTTCTGTAGCCAGATTAGAATCCGGATTTTCTAAATCTTCAAAAGAAGGCATCGATCCGAATAATCCCCAGGATGCAAATAAGAAGAATGCTAAAACACCTAATAAAGAATAGGCAAAAATTCTCCAGAATTTCTTTTTATAGTAGTTAATATCTTTAGTACTATTAGGTTGATTGTTTTTTTTGGTAGCCATATAACTATTTTTCTAATCTTTTTGTTCTATTCTAAAACCTACGTCTGTAATACCATCTAAAGCCTGAACTCCAGGAATTTTTCCTGATTCCCTAACGGCTTGCTTAATGTGTACTTTGTAATTTCCTTTAAACTTTACATCTTCTTTGTAAAACAATTTACTTTCTTTTATGTCAGTAAAACCGTTCCCAAGTAATGTTCCGTCAGGTTTTGCCATTTCATATTCTAAAGTATCCACTTTAGTGAAACCACTTGGTGTTTCAATAGCCACAATTAAGAATAAATTTTTGAATGGATAATTGTTATTGTCCCTTAAATTTATAAATAAATTGTATTTTTTGGTTGAATCTAAAACTGGCAGGTCAAAAGTTACAATACTGTCTTTGTTCCATGCACTTCCAACAGATTTATACTCATCAAATACTCTTTTTTTATCACAAGAAAAAAGGAGTATTGCCACCAGAAAAAGAATCCCGCTATTTTTTATTCTCATTTTTAGTAATAATTATAGGTTTTCTAGGTTCAGCCGGTTTAGCATCGTTCGAATTCTTAGGTTTATTCGACTGATTTGGCTTATTATTATTCGGTTTGCTTCCTTTGTTTGGATTTGGATTCGCAGCTCCTGCAGGTTTATTCTGATTTGGAGTTATCTGAGTTTTGTTTGGAGTTGCCACAATCGCTGCTTCAGCATTTGGTTTGCGTTTGCGATTTGGTTTTTTCTTTCTTTTTGGCTGGTCAAAACGAGTTAAACTTTCCTGCCCCATTGCATTATTAAAGTCTTTTTCAGGCTCTAAATTCTCTTCAATAGCAAAATCTTCTAATGACGAAACTTTGTTTTTCAATTTATTCTCGGCAATAATTTCTTTTACCTGATCAATTTTTAAAACATGCCAGTTGGCAAAATTATTCGTGTATGCAAACCACATTAATCCTTTAAAAATATCTTGTTTCTGACAGATTGCATCTCCTTTTTCAGTCACTAATTTAGTGTCATAATCCGGGAAATCTTTTAAAGCATCCATGTAAGTATCAAGCTCATAATTTAAGCAGCACTTTAATTTCCCACATTGTCCTGCTAATTTTTGTGGATTCAAAGAAAGTTGTTGATAACGAGCTGCAGAAGTATTAACGCTTCTAAAATCTGTAAGCCAGGTCGAACAGCAAAGTTCACGTCCGCAAGATCCAATTCCGCCTAAACGGGCCGCTTCCTGACGGAAACCAACTTGTTTCATCTCTACTCTTGTACTGAATTCTTTTGCAAAATCTTTAATCAAAAGTCTAAAATCGACCCTGTCATTTGCTGTATAATAGAAAGTAGCTTTTGATCCGTCTCCCTGAAATTCAATATCTGATATTTTCATTTCAAGTTTATGCTGAATCGCTAATTCACGCGCGCGAACTTTCATTGGTTCTTCGCGATCACGTGCTACAGACCAAATGTCAATATCTTTTTGAGATGCTTTTCGGTAGATTTTTGGAACTTCATTACTTTCGTGATTTACCCCTTTTTTCTTCATTTGAATTTTAACTAATTCTCCTGTCAGGGTAACAATCCCGATATCGTGTCCCGGTGATGCAACAGTTGCTACAATATCACCAATACTTAACGTTAATTTTTCTGTATTTCTAAAAAATTCCTTGCGTCCGTTTTTAAAACGCACCTCAACACAATCAAAAATTGCCTCTCCATTAGACGGGCTCATGTTCGAAAGCCAGTCAAAAACCGTCAATTTATTGCAGCTATCGGTGCCGCAAGTCCCATTATTTTTACAACCTTTTGGTGCACCACCATCTGAGGTTGAACAACTTGTACATGCCATAATTATATATGTAGTGTTGCAAAAAAGCAACTTAAGTTCATAAACGTTTGATCGGTAAAGATAGTATTTTTTTTAGTTTGCTTTTTATGCATTAAAACTAAAGCATTGTTAAATACAAAAATGCTGTTTGTTCTGTAAAAAACAGGTTTTTTCTCAAACATTTTCAAACTGAAACAATTCTCTCAAAAAACACCTTATTCTATTTGTTTTATAACTTACGGAATCCTTTTTTTCTTTTTTTAATTACATTTATACGTTTTAATCTTCACATTTAATTTTTTATTTCACAAACTCATCTAAATAATAATTAAGTTTTATCTTTCATATCTGATATTTTTTTAACATGCATACACAACACAAAATCGAAGAGTATATTTTTCAGGGAAATTTCGATGCTGCCAGAGAATCTTTAAAAAATGGAGAATCCTTTTCTGAGCAATATCTTAAAAACAATCTTTCTCAAATAACAGCCAAAATTTTTGACGCAAAAGCTATTGATTTATTAGAAGCTTTGATAAAAGCAGGTTTTATTGAAACCGATATTTATGAATTAGACAATTTTGACAAATCTATTTTTAATACTGTTGCCAGAAATTTAAAAGATGACGATGAATCTCTATCTTTTTTTAAAGCGTTAATGTCAAAAATGGACAATATTAACGATGAAATTGGCGATCAGACTTTACTTGGCTATTGCATCGAGAAAGGAGCTGCTATAACAATCATTAAGAGCCTGATTGAAGATTCTGGCTGTAATACCCAATTCAAAAACAATGCGGGAGAAAATTTAATTTATTGCGTTATAAACATTTACGGCTTAGATTCAGAAAAAGGATTAGCTTACATTGGTTTATTACTGGAAAGCGGGCTCGATATTAATGAAAAAAATATCGTTGGCACTACTCCATTAATTTGCGCTGTAAAAAAGCTAAAAAAAGAATACATTTCAATATTACTCGATAATGGCGCAGATGCAAATGAAACGGATAACCTGGATAACAATGCTTTTTATTATGCTGTCGCCGAGCAATCTTCTTATGAAATGTATGATCTTTTAGCTAACACTTCTACAGCAAATCTCAACACAATCAACAGAGACGGAAGAACGTTATTGACGGAATATATCCGATCCATGTCGGATTCAGAAACTAGTTTAAAATTTTTAGAACGATTACTATCAGATGGAGCTGACATCAATTATTGTTCTCAATATTATGGAAAACCAAAGTCAGGATTGGATTATATAGTAGAAAAAAAAGAAGGCATATTAAAATCGGCATTAGAGATTTTATCACTTGACCTGAACGAACAGGATAATGAAGGCAATACATTATTGCATAAAGTTTGTGATTACGACATCAATTATAGTACCGAAGCTGCAAAAGAAACTTATAGAAAAGTAAAGCTACTGCTTGAAAATGGCGCTGATAAAACGATTACCAATGATAAGGACGAAACGGCCTTTATGATTGCTTCCAGAGATAATCTGAAAATAAAAACGGTCGAACTTTTAATGAAATCCTAATAAAAATTTATATAAAAAATAGCCATATATGTCCATGTCATTTATAATTGCCTGTGAAAAAGGCAACAGAAAAATAGCCGAATTACTGCTTAAAAACAAAGAAGTTGATGTAAAATATACTGATGAAAAAGGCAGGACAGCTTTGCATTATGCCGCCCACAGAGGATATCTGGATATTGTAAAACTATTATGTGAAGATGGTGCAGATATCAATTATGAAGATCATCAGGGAGAAACACCTTTGTTCTTCGCCTGTTTGCAAAAACAAAAACAAACAGCCCTCTATCTTTTAGAAAATGATGCAAAAATTAAAATCAACGACAAAAATGGCAACAGTCTTTTGCATTTAACGGTTCAGACGGGACAAGTTGAACTTGCTTCAAAATTACTAGATGCCGGAATAGATGTAGATCTTTTAAACAATAATGGAGAAACACCACTTTTAATTGCTTCGGAAAAACAAAACCGCGAAATAATACAATTACTTTTAGATAAAGGGGCCAATATTAACACTACTGACAAACAAGGAAATACCTCTTTGATTTTTGCGTGTTACACTAAATCATTACCAATAGTAACATTGTTGCTGGACAATGGCGCTAATATTAACCACATAAATCATGCTGGTAAAAATGCCCTTTTGATCGCCTGTTACGAAACCAACAGAATGCTTGCCAAATTATTAGTCGAAAGAGGCGCTGATGTATTTACCTCAAGCAGTAGCGGTTACTCACCAATTTGGTATGCATGCGCCAACAATCAAAAAGAAATTGTTGCTTTATTTTTAGACAATGGTGTTGATGTAAACTTTAGCAAACCCGTAAGTACTGATACCTCATCTATGAACGATTATCTGGATTGGATCGTCAGTGCAACCAATACAGCATCAGATGCTGATTTTACACTCAACAAAAATTACAATTACGGAGGCGAAAGTTTATTGCATGTTGCCACTAAAAAAGGCAACTTAAGCATGGTCAAACTGCTTATCGAAGCAGGAGCAAATATCAATATACAAGATGAATCCGGAAATACACCTTTGCATTACAGTGCGGCAAATGGCAAAAAAGATGTAGTAAAGTATTTACTTGAAAACAATGCCGATGCTACAATGGTAAATGTGAAAGAACAAAAAGCCATTGACTATTCGAATGTAAAAGGGTTTAATGAAATTACCGAAATGATTCTGAAAACTGCACCATCCGGAATGGTTATTACTCCAATTACAACAGCTCCAACAGAAGAAATCAGCAGCACAGCAAGTTCTATCGAAGGAAAGAAAAAAGCGTTATTAGATCTTAAAGAGCTTTTGGATGCAGGAATTTTAACATCCGAAGAATTTGAATCAGAGAAAGGTAAAGTTTTGAAAGGATAAAAATTTAAATTAGTAAATTATAAAAAGACCTGTTTTTAAGTTTCATTACAAAACAAGTCTTTTTCTTTTTCAGGATCGAACAGAAAACGAATGTTTGAATATGTGAGGAAAAATGGTAACGGAAATTAAAATCTAAAACCACAGTAAGACAACAGAATCTAAAAAACTGAATACATTCATATGAATAAATATATACTTTATTTAGGAACAATCTTAATACTAATAGCAAACGTAGGCTGTAAAGATCCTAAAACTAAAAAAGAACCGGCACAAATTCAGGAAGTATTAAACCACGTCGAAGAAATTCCTGAAAATGAAGCTTTAGAAATTGAAAAAGAAAAAAATCCGGAAGATTTTCTGCCGAAAGGTTATGTGATTTTCGAGAAAATTTTTGGCGATTTAAATAAAGACGGGCTGGAAGATTGCGCTCTTATTATCAAAGGAACAAATAAAAGCAAAATTGTTAAAGATGAAAGCCGTGGGGAATTAGATCGTAATCGCAGAGGTATTATCGTTCTATTAAACAAAAATAACGGTTATGAACTGGTTACCAAAAATTATGAATGTTTTTCATCTGAAAATGAAGAAGGCGGTAATTATTTTGCACCAGAACTAGTTGTTGAAATAATCAAAGGAAAACTTTTTATACATTATGCCCACGGAAGATACGGATACTGGAGATATATGTTTAGGCTTCAAAATTCAGATTTTGAACTTATAGGCTATGATTCAAGTAGTAATAATGGACCAACGATTCTTAGGGAAACGAGTATCAACTTCTTAACCAGAAAAAAGATTGTTAGCGAAAATACCAACCCGGATATCGATAATGAAAATGAGATTTTTGAAAAAACTGAGTCAAAAATCAGCAAAACCAAACTTCTTAAATTATCAGAAATTGTAGACTTTGATGAGATTGAAGTTTCAGAAGACTAATAATAGCTTAAAATTTAAAACCCTATTTCTGCATAATACAAAATAAGGTTTTCCTTTTTTTAAACTATTTCCCTAAGTCTCCTTAACCGTAATAATCTTGACTGGACAAGCTTTTGCCGCCAGTTCACAACTTTCAACAATAGTGTGATTGGGAGATTTTAAAGTAAAAAATCCTTTTGCATTTACGGAATGAATCAAAACTGATTTTCCATCTTTTTTAGACATTTGAAAATGCACCGGATCCATTTCTACGCAGTAATTACAGCCGATGCATTTGTCTCTTTGTAAAGTTATAATGACCATTATACCTCTACAATTTTATATAATTTATCAGACATTCTGATCCTGAAAGGTAATTTAAAAGTACAATCATCACCTTTTGTAGCTTTTTCAGACACAACGTCATTTACAAACATTTTGTCGATAATCATTTCCTGCGCTCCCGTACTTGGTCCGGTTACTAAAATTTTATCTCCAATTTTAATATCATAAGCTTCAATTTTAAATTGCCCTACTTCTGCTTTTGGAAAGTAATGCGTTCCTTTGCCTACATACACTTTCTTTTGCGTTGCAGCAGATCCAGCAATATCATTCCACTCCCCTAATTCCTGACCCAGATAATAGCCTGACCAGAAACCACGATTGTAAACTGTGTTCAAAGCTTCCATCCAAGTGGCGATCTTTTCTTTAGAAAAAGATTTCTCATAATAAGAATCAATAGCTTCACGATACGTTTTAATAACCGTTGCTACATATTCCGGTGCGCGACCACGGCCTTCAATTTTTAAAACCTGAATTCCCGAATCTATAACCTGATCCAGAAAATCAAGTGTACATAAATCTTTAGGCGACATCATATATTCGTTATCCAATTCAATTTCAAAACCAGTTTCCTGATCGATAACGGTATATTTTTTACGGCAGTTTTGTTTGCAGGCACCACGATTTGCAGAAGAATTATGCGAATGCAAACTCAAATAACATTTCCCGGAAACCGCCATACATAAGGCTCCATGTCCGAAAATTTCAATTTCAACTAAATTTCCGTTTGGACCCTTTATTTTTTCCTTCTTAATTTGATCCGTGATGCTTTTTACCTGACGCAAACTTAATTCACGGCTTAAAACCATTGTATCAGCAAATAAACTATAGAATTTTATAGTTTCGATGTTCGTGACATTCAATTGAGTCGAAATATGAACTTCCATTCCAATTGTTCTTGCCATAGCAATTACTGCCTGATCAGAGGCAATTACCGCGGTAATATTGGCTTCTTTTGCTTTGTTCAGTAATGTTTTTACGACAGATAAATCATGATCGTACATAATGGTGTTCAATGTCAGATAACTTCTTACGCCTTTTGCTTCACATCGATTAGCAATTTCCTGTAAATCATCCATGGAAAAATTTACACTTGAACGCGCACGCATGTTGAGTTGTTCTACACCAAAGTAGATAGAATCCGCGCCATTATCGAGCGCAGCCTGAAGTGACTCAAAGCTCCCTGCGGGAGCCATAAGTTCAATTTTGTTATTAAATGTCATGATAAATTATTCTAAAACTTTATAGATTTTATCCGACAATCTTATTCTGAATGGTATTTTGAAAGTACATGTATCGCCTGAAACTGCTTTTTCAGATTCAATATCATTTACAAACATCTTTTCGATTATCAGTTTTTGTTCTCCGGTAGTTGAACCTTTGATTAAAACAGTATCTCCAACTTTGATTTCGTTTTCTTCAATTAAAAACTGACCAATAGATGGTTTTGGAAAAAAGTGAGTTCCTTTTCCTATATATTGTTTTTTGATTTTTGCTTCTTTTTTAGCCACTGTTTTTGATTGTACCAAATCACTAAGATTAGGAACAGCAGCTAATGGATCCTGATTATTTTTGAAAGTCAAAACGTCAGATTTCCCTTTTTTGAAAATTTTATTTCCATTTTTAATCCCACGTCTGATGGCTTTTTGCTCTTCTTCGGGCATATGAATTATCGACACACATTCAGTAGAACAACAGCCTTCCAAGGACTGAGCACATTCTTCACATTGAATAAAAAGTAAATGACAACCTTCATTAGCACAATTCGTGTGTGCATCACAAGGTTTTCCGCATTGATGACATTGTGAAACGATATCATCTGTAATTCTTTCGCCTAAGCGATGATCAAATACAAAGTTTTTCCCAATGAATTTACTCTCTAAACCTTCCGCTTTTACCTGACGGGTATATTCAATAATTCCGCCTTCAAGCTGATATACATTTTCGAAACCTTTATGTTTGAAATAAGCACTTGCTTTTTCGCAACGGATTCCGCCTGTACAATACATCAACAATTTCTTGTCTTGTTTGTGTTCTGCTAATTGCTCTTCGATAATAGGCAGACTTTCGCGAAAAGTATCAACATCTGGACGAATCGCTTGAGTAAAATGACCAATTTCGCTTTCATAATGATTACGCATATCGACCACTACAACATTTGGATCATTTAATAAGTCATTGAATTCTTTGGCTTTCAGGTGAATTCCAATGTTTGTTGCATCAAAAGTTTCATCATCTAAACCATCAGCTACTATTTTATCACGAACTTTTACTGTCAATTTTAAAAAGGAATGATCATCATGCTCAACCGCAATATTCAAACGAATCCCTTTCATAAAATCATACTTTTCTATGGTATCTTTAAATTCATAGAAATGATCTGCCGGAAGAGACAATTGAGCATTGATTCCTTCATGGGCTACATAAATACGGCCTAAAACCCCAAGCGGATTCCATGCTAAAAATAAGTCGTTACGAAATTGGGTTGGATTTGAAATTTGCGCATAAGCATAGAAAGACAACGTTAATCGTTGTTTTCCGGCATCATCAATCATGATGGCTCTTTCTTCTGCGCTTAAAGTGTTATACAGTTGCATGCTATAAACTAATTTAAGTTGAGAAATTATTTGAGGTGCAAAAGTAACTAAAAAGGTTCAAAGTTGCAAAGGTTCATAGCTACAAAGGTGCTGAGAATCTAAGTTACTAAGGTTTTAAGTTCAAAAAATGAATTTTAAAAATAAAGGGGCTTTGTATTTATATTTTTGGGACGACGGAAAAGACCTAGCGGACACCGGATTAGCTTCAAATAAAAAAGACTGCCTAAATAGACAGTCTTGATATAAACTTATAATCTTTAGTTACTTAAAACCTCAGCAATTTAATTAGCAGAATTCGTTAAAAGCATCTTGCAAATTCTCAGCGATTAATTCAGCTGGACGACCTTCAATATGGTGACGCTCTAACATGTGAACCAATTCTCCGTTTTTGAACAAAGCCATAGAAGGCGATGATGGAGGAAAAGGGAACATATGTTGTCTTGCAGCATCAACAGCTTCTTTGTCAACACCAGCAAAAACTGTAATTAAATGATCTGGTTTTTTAGCACCTTCTAAACTCATTTTTGCTCCCGGACGTGCATTTCTTGCAGCACAACCACAAACAGAGTTTACAACAACTAAAGTGGTACCTTCAGCTTTGATAGCATTATCTACAGCGTCAGCACTATGTAAATCTTGAAAACCTGCAACTGTCAATTCAGCTTGCATTGGTTTTACCATTTCTTCTGGATACATATCTCTTTATTTTAAATTTTACTTTTGAACTGCAAAGTTACAAAGTTTACTCGCAACTACTTAATTTGAAGTATAAAGTTTTGTTATAGTTGGATAATCAATTTTGAATTAAATGAATTAACGTAATAACAACAGAGAATCTTGCTTAATTTACAGCAATTTCAGAATATAATATTGAATTATCTTTATGCTCTATTTTATTTTTTTTATCTGGAAATTGATAATTGTATTGTTTCAAATGGCTATTTTTACCCCGTATTTTATGTCTTGTTGCAAAGACAGTTGATTTATTCTGTTCTAAAATTTCAATAGTTGAAAGATAACTGGTGAGGTATTTTTTAAGTATTTGTATTTTATCAACCTCAATAGAATAGATTGTTTTTTTTCCTTCGTTTTTTATATTTACCAGATTTGCCTTTTTTAATTCTAATAAATGTTTAGATATTGTGGATTGAGCCAATGGAATTAACTCAACAATTTCACCACAAGTTCTATTGTCTCTTTTCCATAAAAGCGTCATTATCTGGATTCGTGTCGGATGTCCGAGCGCTTTACAAATTTCTCCTATTGTTTTAGTTTCTATATCAAAATTTAAGTGTTTAGTCACTCCCATAATCTGCCAGTTAATTCATTATCGTAAATAAACGATTACATTAGACCTGCCTTATTTTTGCAGGTTTTCTTACTCCTCTTTTTTTCGGTACTTTGCAAGTTTTGAAATCTATATTGAGCAAATTAACTTTATTCAAATATGAATTCAGCATTATTTCCGAATTTGCAAATCTAAACAGCGATTCGTCTTTGTAGTTACCTCAAAAAGTCATTTAATAAGCAGAATAGGACATTTATTGACAAAGTAATCAATCCCTGCTAAGTTAAGATTCAAAAAAATAAACACCGCTTTTCAAGGCATCAACTATTTTTTTCGATAAAAGAATTGTCGCAAATTTATAAATGAAAGATTTAGAAGTCCGACAGAAATGAAATAATTATTTACTTGAACAAAACCCGAAGCAAAGCTTTTATAAAAGGGAATTTGGGGCATTTTAAAATCACCTTCAAATCTTCAAGCAAATTTGTCTCTTCATCTAAAAATTTAAAGATTAGGGCTGGATTTCCTTTTTTGAATAAAGAAGAAAAAATACTGCTTCCCAATTCATTATTACGATGCAGAATGTCTAAAAGCAATAAATCATAGAACCAGAATTTATTTTTTTTATGAAAGGTGGACATTTTAGCGGAAGAATTATTCTGAACAAACTTTATTAATTCTGAAGATTTTTTATCTGAGTTTTTAAAGGTATAACCTGTACTTGCTTTTGTCCAGCCGCCGGCAGTTCCTATATTCAGAACTCTTTTAGTGTTTTTTTTCCAAAAAGGATAACACGTCATCGGAATACTGCCTTGCTCCTTCTCAATAATTTGATATTGATCGACTCCGAGATTTCTTAAGTAAATTTGAATCTCATTTTCATATTCTTCTTTTGGAAGAAGGTCTTCAGAAAACAAAGTATATTCAACTAAAGCTTCAGTTTTTGAAATTGGCAAAACATACATAAAACGAGTGTTTCCTCTTTGTTCTACCGAAAAATCCATGAAAGTAGCTTGTTCCGAATTGAAGATTTCAGTTTCGCTTTTTATAAACCAGCCCACAAAATGTTGTTGTAAAACTGGATATTTCGTTTGATTTAAAGCTAAAGCTTTGGTATAAATACTATTGAATAAATAATTACAAGTATATCGATTGGCTTCTGTTCCAATAAAAACGTGAGTTTCTAATTCGTTAATATCGGTCACTTTTTCATTTAAAAAAGTAATATTTTGATGTTTTGATATTTCCTGAAAAACAAAATTATAAAAGTCCAATCCCCGAATTTGACTATACTGATAAGGTTTCAACTCTAAATTACGATTAAAATTTTCATTGGCAAATAAAGCCGAATCCCATTTTTTAAAGATTATAGAATGCCAAAGAGTTTCATCTTTAGACCAAAAACACCAAGTTCTGTCATTGGTTTTCTTAGAATCTTCGTCTAATAATAAAATTGATTTATTACTGAATTTCGTTGACAACACCATTTTATAAACGGTCATCAAAGCAGCTAAACCCGTTCCGGTAAAAATATAGTCGAAGTGTTTGATTTCTGAAGATTGCATCCTCAAAAATAGGAAAATTTATTGTTCCACTTTTTCTAAAAGCAATTTAAAATCCTTTGTACTTAGATAATTATTGTACTGTAATATGATTTCGTTTTTCTCATTCAAAACACACAAAACAGGATAAACAATCTGATTATTCATTGTTCCCAATTCTAAAGCCAGTTCATGAACGCCAACATTATTTCCTGATGGTTTATATTTAAAAGTCTGATTATTAAATTTAATATCTCGTTTTTCCTCAGCATTAAAATCAATAAAATAAAAATCCGAATTCAGCTTCTCAATTATTTCCTGATTTTTGAAAGTCGTATTTTTCATTCTTTGGCAAAACTGGCACCAATCGGTATGAATAAAAACGATTATTTTTTTCTTTTG
The DNA here is from genome assembly GCF_018380615.1 of Flavobacterium psychroterrae. Classification (GTDB taxonomy): domain Bacteria; phylum Bacteroidota; class Bacteroidia; order Flavobacteriales; family Flavobacteriaceae; genus Flavobacterium; species Flavobacterium psychroterrae. Next base: position 44,200 of record NZ_JAGYVZ010000018.1, read on the forward strand.
AATCTGCTGCAAACTGTCTATTGCCTCAAAAGATTTGCTTTTAAGTTGGCAGAATCCTGTTGAAGTAATTCCTAAAAAGATTATCAGTAGTATTAGCTTTTTCATTGGTTTTGTTTTTGCCACCGATTTAAAGGAGTAAAAAAGATTTTATCTTTGTATCTCGAAGAAAGTTTGCCACGAATTTCACGAATTATCACGAATATAATTTGGCAAAAAAACACTTTATATTGTTTTTCTACCGATTAAAAGATTAGATGCAATTGTCATCCTGAACAAAGTCGAAAACCTGTAAATTGGATCGGGGCTTGACTCTGCTTAGCCTGACAAATCTTAAATTAAAATTTAAATGCAATTGATAAAATCTTTTTTAATCAATGAAATCTGTGGCAAAAAAATTATCTCAAAGTATATCTCAACCCAAAAAACCCGCGAATGGTTTGGTTTTGCCCATAAACATAAGTCGTATCAAAAGTCAACCCGTACGGATTATCAGCTGTTACCAAAACTTTTCCGGCAGCATCATATTGCACATTTTTATCAAAAGGATCATTGGTTCTCGAAATCAAAAACGGATTATTTTGCTTTGGTGTAAAGTTCAATAAATTCTTTATTCCTCCATAAAGTTCAAAATTCTTCCATCCAAAGTAGGTAAACTGAATATTCTGAATACTATACCATGGCGATTTTGGACTTCTGGGATCTAAATCGCTTAATAAAGGCAAATTCATCGGACTGTAAACATTCCCTGTATAATCCAGTAATAAATTTAACGCTTCTACTTTATACGACATACTCCAGGTTCCTGTAAATTTCTCCGTTAAAAAAGGAGTTTGTGAAATTCCGTTTTCGATGTTTTTGTTGTCTAAAAAAGTCGCGCCAACAATCATTTTTAATCCAGTTGGAAAATTAACATCGACATTGGTACTAATTCCCTGGCTGATTGCATAACCATTTATATTATCATAAATGATCTTATTGGGATCCGTTTCATAATCAGATATTATTTTATTACTGAATCTGGTATAAAAAGCCGTCGTTTCAACTCCGATAAAAGTTCCGTTAGTAAAGTTGATTTTCTGAATATAATTTAAATTTGCATTCACAGATTGTTCCGGTTTCAAATCACTTTTAATGACAACATCTCTGGAACCTGTGAGCGCTGCGTGATCTTCGGTAAATAAATTCACTACCCGAAATCCGGTTCCGGCATTTAATCTAAAAATTGTGTTTTCATTTTTCTTCCATCTATAAGCTACTCTCGGTGTGGAGATAGAACCGTGAATCGAATTATAATCGTAACGCATTCCTAATAAAATCTGACTTTTTGGAGAAAGCGTAATTTCATCCTGAACAAATATTCCCGGCAACCAGGTACTTTCGGCTTCTTTTGTTGCGGTTGTATTATCATCGTAATACGAATATCGGGTTGCAATTCCGGCAAGCAGATCATTTCGACCCAATTTTTTATCCCAGGTCAGTTGCAAAAATCCTATTTTTTGATTTGCAATATACGATGTAGTTCCATATCGACTATCCTGATAATGCACGTTTCCGGAAAATGAAAGCATCAATTTTTCTTCAAATGGCAATTGGTAACTTCCAATCAATTCACCTCTTTTAGTATAAATACTTTCGCCGTAAATCTCATTGCCACCTCGGTATTTTTTCTCCCAACGAACGTCTCCGCCCCAGCGATCTTCATACATTCCGCGTGCGGCAATCGTAAACAAACGATTATTTTCTCGTTGAAAACTCCATTTATTAAATACCGAAATCCTTTCAGAAAGCGTCACATCAGTAAAACCATCTTTATCTTTATCAACAACCTGATTATAATCGAAATAATTGATTCCCAAGAGTGTCGTTGATTTTTTAGTCGGGCTGAATTTCATTCCCAAATCGACATTGGTTTCTAAATATGAAGTGGTAAAAACATCTGCCGAAAACAATGGCGCGTTGGTTGGATTCTTGGTAATAATGTTGATTAAACCGCCAACCGCTTCACTTCCATACAAAGAAGATGCGGGACCTTTTACGATTTCGATTCTTTCGACCAAAGAGTTCGGAATTCCTGATAAACCATAAACTGTTGAAAGACTGCTCACGATGGGCATCCCGTCAATTAAAACCAAAGTATAAGGTCCTTCTAATCCATTTATGTGAATATCGCCCGTATTACAAACACCACAATTAAGTTGCGGACGAACTCCGTTTATGTTTTGTAACGCTTCATAAATACTCGGCGTTGGATTTCTTTTGAAGAAAACCGGTGAATAAACCTCAACCGGAACAGCACTTTCTAACCTTTTAACCGCTTTTAAAGTTCCGGAAACCACAACTTCATTAAGTTGATTTTCATTATCTGTCATTTCAAAATCATACGATTGGACAGAATCTTTAATGACTTCGATTTTCTTCTTTAGTGTTTGAAAACCTACTTGAGAAACCTGAATAGTATAATTTCCAATTGCCACATTTTCGAAAATATAATATCCCAAACTATCCGTAATTGTTTTATGTTTTGTTCCTGATAAATGAACGTTTACAAGCTGTAATTTATGGCCTTCACCTGAAATAAATCCAGAAATATTTGAAGTTCCCTGTGCAAACGAAAATTGCAAACTAAACAAAAGCAATATCAAAAATAGTTTTTTCATTGTATTAAAATTAAATTTAGACAAATCTAAAAATTAAATTCGACAAATGATGTTTACACAACTAAAAACTTTTAAAAGTGTTTTAATTCAATACTTTGGGTGAAATTTTAACACATAGAAACATAGAATTTATAGTTTCTTTTTAGGAAATAAAAAAGAAAGCTAGCTTTCTAAAACATAGCTAGACTATCTGAATTAATCTAAAATTGAAACGTCTTTTTTTAAGTGATTGCAATAGTTATGTTATCCAAGGTTTAATGTACCGTTAGGCACTAGATATTGGTAGTTATTAATTCACAATTAGTTTAGCGTGCTCGATAGCTGTTGCGTACCTGTGGCACGCTTCAATTATATTTCAATTACTATTTTCTACCAATATTTAATGCCTACGGCATAAAAAAAGAAATTTCAAACATTGATTTAAATAGTTTCTTTATGTTTTAAAAACCGAACATCTTGATTCTTTTTGTAGCCCCTAGCTTCAGCTAGGAGAACAGGATTGAATTAAAAAAAGCTTTAGCTAAATTTTATAGGTTTAGCTAAATATTTTTGTTTTCGTTAACATTCACTCAGATTTAAGTTAAACAAATTCTAAATCAATAAGTTCTTTATTAATCATTGCTCCCGCCAAAGATCCAGAAGAAACTGCCATTGCAACAGATCTTGCCTGAATATGACAATCGCCACTGGCAAAAATTCCGGGAATTGTAGTTTTCATAAAAGTATCTACTTTTAATAAACCCTGGTCCGTTAATTCGCACCCTAAAAATTCCGGTAAAGTACAATGCTGCTGAAAAGGAGCTCTGAAATAAATTGCCTTTACACTTCTTTTTGATTCATTCTTAAAGATAATATTCTGAACAATTCCGTTTTCATGTTCTACCGAGTCAATTTCATCTTCGATAATTTCAATATTATGTTTCTTAAGAATTTGTGTTTGCTCTAACGTTAAAGTTGATTTTCCGTTTGTTATTAATCTCAAATCTTTTGTCCAATTCGAGATCAGTTTGGCATATTCAAAACCCATATCACCATTGGCGAGTATGGCAGTTTTTTCTTTTTTTACTTCATAACCATGACAATATGGACAATGTATTACTGAAATTCCCCAACATTCAGCAAAACCAGGAATTTCAGGAAGCAAATCTTTTACGCCAGTCGCGAATAATAATTTTTTAGAATTGAATACTTTTCCTGATTCAGTTTTGACTTCAAAACCGTTATCTGTTTTATCTGCACTTATTGCCAGACCCTGATAAAACTCAACCGTATCATAATACTCCACCTGAAGTTTGGCTTTTGCCGAAATAATCTCAGGCTTTTCACCATCTTGTGTAATAAAATTATGTGAATGTGGCGTTTGTCTGTTGCAAGGCAAACCACTATCAATAACCAAAACGTGTCGTAAAGAACGTCCCAAACTCATTGCTGCCGAAAGTCCGCTATAACTCCCGCCGATAATTATAACATCGTACTTACTTTTGTCTATCATAATTTAATATTTAATGATTTCTATTTTTGTGAAATTTGTAGTTAAAAAGGTGTCCGATGATCATTCCCACCCCTCCAATAAAAATAAGATCAAGATGAATATCCAGAAAAAGTTCGGTCAAAACGCTTATCCAAATTAAAGCCATTGAAATAATTAGTATCGATGAGATCAAAATACTGGTTTTCTTTATAATTTTGAAAATGGCAAAAAGTCCCATCGTAGCAAAAAGCAAATCGATAAAAGAATTGTGGCTTAAACCTAACGGCAAAACTGTTAAAAGTGGAAAAACCAGACAATGAACCAAACAAATGGTTGCACTTGAAATTCCTAAAATATCGTAAAAAGGTGTGGTGGATTTCTTCATTTTCAGTACATTTGCTTAATGCAATTTTGTTGCAAATATATCAATTAATTTTAAAAGCAACTATGTTGCATTAAAATTTTTAATTCTATAAAAATGAAAACAACACGTAATACAGCAGCAAAGACAGCCGTTTTAGAGATTTTTGGCAAATCAAAAACTGCGCTATCACACACAGAAATTCAAAAGCAAATAGGAGATTTATGCGATCGCGTAACAATTTACAGGATATTGGACCGATTGGTTAATGATGATATCGTACATAAAATAGTAAATCTTGACGGAACTGTAAAATACGCAAAATGTCATCATCATGCTCAACGCGTCCACATTCATAATCACGCACATTTTAGTTGTGAAAACTGTTTGGAGATAACTTGCCTTGAAAATGTGAAGCCGAGTTATATCCTTCCGCACAATTATAAAGTCAATGATATAAACTTTACGTTATCAGGATTGTGCCCAAATTGTTTAAATTCCAACAATTAAGATTTAGACTTGTCTAAAAATATTGTTGAGTGAATATAATTTTTCTATATATTTGTTAAAACAACATTTTAACAATGGGTAAATCTTTAGAAGAAGTTCACCAATCGGTTGCAACAGAACATAAAAAAACTGGTTTCAGAAAAATATTAGCCTTTTTAGGTCCTGCATATTTAGTAAGTGTAGGATATATGGACCCCGGAAACTGGGCGACAGATATTGCCGGTGGTAGTCAATTTGGGTATTCATTACTATGGGTTTTGTTAATGAGTAACTTAATGGCATTGTTATTACAAAGTTTAAGTGCACGACTCGGAATTGTTACACAACGTGATTTAGCGCAGGCTTCAAGAGAAACGTATTCAAAATTCATCAATTACATTTTATACTTTCTATCCGAAATTGCCATTGCAGCTTGTGATCTTGCCGAAGTATTAGGAATGGCAATCGGGATAAATCTTCTTTTTGATATTCCGCTTATCGAAGGAGTTTTGATTACCGTTTTAGACACTTTCCTTCTTCTATTCTTAATTAATAAAGGAATCCGTAAAATGGAAGCTTTTATAATTGTTTTGGTCGCAATTATTGGCTTTTCTTTCATTTTCGAAATGATTTTTGCAGAACCGGAACTGGATAAAGTAATCTATGGACTTATTCCCTCAATACCTAATTCTGCCGCTTTGTATATCGCTATCGGAATTATTGGAGCAACGGTAATGCCTCACAACTTATATTTACATTCATCATTAGTACAAACCCGTAAATTCGACCGAACTCCGGCAGGAATCAAACAAGCATTAAAATACAACCTTATCGATTCTACAATTGCTTTAAACCTTGCCTTTTTTGTTAATGCTGCTATTTTGATTTTGGCAGCAGCCACATTTTACAAAAACGGAATGTTTGAAGTTGCCGAAATTCAGGATGCGCATAAGTTTCTTGAACCCTTATTAGGAACTAAGTGGGCGCCTGTTTTATTTGCAGTTGCCTTAATTGCCGCAGGACAAAGTTCTACTGTAACGGGAACTTTAGCGGGACAAATCGTAATGGAGGGCTATTTGAATTTAAGAATTCAGCCTTGGGTTCGCAGAATCATAACGCGTTTGATTGCCATTGTTCCGGCTGTTGTAGTGATTTTAATTTATGGAGATGGTATAACCGGAAAATTATTGATATTAAGTCAGGTTATTTTGAGTTTACAGTTAGGTTTCGCAATTATTCCGTTGATTCACTTTGTGAGCGACAAATCTAAAATGAAAGGGTTTCATATTTCCAGAACTACTCAAATTGTTGCCTGGATTATCGCTTTAATCATTGTTTCATTAAATGCAAAATTGGTTTACGACGAAATTAGTTCATGGCTTGAAGCTGCAAGTCATCCTATTATTCTATGGCTTACAGTCGTTCCGCTTGCTTTTGGATTTTTAGGTTTACTACTTTATATTGTTTTCAAACCCTTTATTGCAAGAGCAAAATCAAATATTGACAATCATTCGCCTCACAATTTAAAATTAAAGTACGAGCCAAAAGAAACTTACAATAAGAAAAACATAGCGATTTTAGTTGATTTCTCTAAAGCCGATGAAGCTGCGCTTAACAATGCCTTTGAATTAGGCGGAATCGACGCGCAATATACCTTAATTCATATTGTAGAAACCGTTGGCGCATTAATGTACGGGCAGCATGTTGACGATCATGAAACAACTATAGACGAAAAATTATTACTGGAATACAAAGAAATGCTTTCGCAGAAGGGCTTCAGGATCGAAACAGAACTTGGTTTTGGAAAACCTAACACCGTAATTCCGAAGATTATTAATGCAGGAAATTTTGATATTCTTGTTATGGGAACCCACGGCCACACTGGATTAAAAGATATTTTATTTGGCACCACCGTAGACAAACTGAGACATAAAATTTCAATACCTTTGTTGATTGTTAAGAAATAGGCACAAAGCAACAGAGTTACAAAGGGACAAAGGTTTAGAAACTTTGAACCTTTGTCCCTTTGCAACTTTGAACCTCAAAAATAAAAAAATGACTTTCTCAGAAGAAAATTATCTAAAATCGATATATCACCTTACTACTTCTAACGATTCAGAAGTGAGTACGAACGCTATTGCGGAAATGATGGAAACTAAAGCTTCATCGGTTACGGATATGCTTAAAAAACTGTCTGAAAAAGATTTGGTAAATTATAAAAAATACCAAGGTGTTTCTTTGACTGAAAACGGTAAGTTAGCGGCTAAAATGATTGTTCGTAAACATCGTTTGTGGGAAGTGTTTTTGGTTGAAAAACTGAATTTTTCCTGGGATGAGGTTCATGATATTGCTGAGCAACTGGAACACATTAAATCAGAACAATTGATTAATCGTCTGGATGATTTTCTAGGGAATCCTACAGAAGATCCGCATGGTGACCCCATTCCGGATGCCAATGGAAGAATCGTTAAGATTGAAAAGTATTTACTTTCTGAATTAACAGAGAATCAAATAGGAGTTTGTGTAGGTGTAAAAGACACTTCATCTGAGTTTTTGAAATATCTGGACAAGCAGGAAATCGCTTTGGGTTCGCAAATTGAACTTTTATCTAAAGAATTGTTCGATTTATCTGTTAAGATTAAAATTAATGGTCGTGAATTGTCTATATCGAATAAAATTGCTTCGAATTTGTTTGTGAAGCTGGTTTAAATTATTTCACAGAGATTCACGGAGAATTGCACGAGGTTCACGAAGATTTTTTATAAAGTTCCGGAGGAACGAACCGTTTTGTAGCAACGGATTTTAATCCGTTGACCACAAAGTTTTATAGTTTAAACAATTCCCTTCTCTATCATTTCCAACATTACAGGCGAAGCGTTTTTAAACGTTGGTTCCTGCTCAATAATACTTCCTGCATTTTTCTTGTTTACTTTAAAAGTCACATCGTTGTCTGTTGTGAACAAAAGCGCAGTCAAAAACGGATTTTTGATGTAAGTCCCCAGCATTAATAAAGCTTCGTCTAAAGTATGAATGCTTTCAATTTCTTCGGTTTTATAACGTGTAGTAAGCGAAATGGAATAGGTATTATCCTCGTTTATAACTAATCGAAAATAGATGTTCTTAATCTCGGTATCGCCAATCGTTTTTGCTAAAGTAAGTTTGGCAAAAGTGCCGGCTTGAATGCTTTCTTTAACGCGTTCGCAAAAAAGAGCAAATATAGGTTCGTATGACATGATTTTTATTTTTTAGTTGCTAAGGCTCTAAGATGCTAAGTCACTAAGTTTTTAATTACTTTGAGCAGTTTTGTGTTATTTTACCGCAAAACTGCACTAAATTTTTCGCAGAGTTAAACAAAGCTTTGTGTAAAATTTTCTTTGTGAATCTCTGTGTGCAATCTTTGCGTTACTCTGTGGCATAACTTTATTTTCCTGTAAATTCGGCTTTACGTTTTTCTAAAAATGCTGTTGTTCCTTCTTTAAAATCTTTAGTTCCGAAACATTTTCCGAATGATTTTATTTCAGTTTCGAAACCATCTTTACCATCTTTATAATTGGCATTGATCGCTTTTATTGCTTTAGTAATTGCAAAAGGAGCATTTTTAATGATTTTTTGAGCAATTGCTTTAGTAAAATCTAATAATTCGGCTTGTGGTACTACGTGATTTACCAGACCGTATTGCTTTGCTTCTTCGGCAGAAATCATGGCTGCAGTCATAATCATTTCCATTGCACGACCTTTACCCACTAATTGTGGCAATCGTTGTGTTCCTCCGTAACCCGGAATTAATCCTAAACTAACTTCCGGCAATCCCATTTTTGCGTTGTCTGAAGCGACTCTAAAATGACATGCCATTGATAATTCTAATCCGCCGCCAAGAGCAAAACCGTTTACGGCAGCAATTACAGGTTTCTTAAGGTTTTCGATAAAATCGAATAGTGATTCTTGTCCTTCGGCAGCTAATTGTGCGCCTTCTTCAACAGTATAATTTGCAAATTCCGAAATATCCGCTCCGGCAACAAATGCTTTTTCGCCACTTCCTGTAATTATGATTACTCGAACGTCATCATTTTTTCCTAATAATTTTACCGCTTTACTTAAGTCGCTAATAGTATCTTTATTTAAAGCGTTTAGTTTTGTAGGTCTATTAATGGTTACGGTTGCAATTTTTTCTTCAATTGAGATTAAAAGATTTTCGTAGTTCATGACGGTTAGTTTATGAGTTTGTGATGGGCAAAGAAACTGTGAATGTCGTTCCTTTTCCGTAAGTTGATTCAAAGGTAATTGTTCCTTTGTAATTTTCGATGATGTTTTTTATAATTCCGAGACCAAGACCCATTCCACTTGTTTTGGTGGTGAATTTTGGTTCGAAAATGCGGGCAGTATCTAATTTCTGAATTCCTATTCCGTTGTCTTTCACAGCAATTTCAACGTTGTTATTTCTGCGTTTTACCGTAACTAAAATAGATTTATAAAACTGACTTTCAGGAATCGCCTGTGTCGCATTTTTAACCAGATTGGTAATAACACGAATCAACTGTGTCCGATCCATTTTTGAAATAATTTCTTCTTCTTCACTTTCAAAAGTGATATAATCTTCGTTGAAAATATCTAAAGCCAATTCAACAACTTCAACCACATTTAAAGTTTCATTTTGCTGTGCCGGCATCGAAGCAAAATTGGAAAATGCCGAAGCAACCGCTGTCATCGTATCAATTTGCTGAATTAAAGTTTCAGAATAATCGTTTAACTTTTGTTTTACATCCGGTGCTGTCGGGTCAAACTTTCGTTGAAAACTCTGAACCGTCAACCTCATCGGCGTAAGCGGATTTTTAATTTCATGCGCGACTTGTTTTGCCATTTCGCGCCATGCTTCTTCACGCTCACTTTGGGCTAATTTTATGGCGCTGGTTTCGAGTTTGTCCACCATTCCGTTATAGGCTTTTATAAGAAAATTGACTTCCTTGCTATTGGCTTCTAATACGATTTTCTCGTTTTTCTGATCCAGATTGGTCTCTTCTAAACGATCTGAAATGGTTTTCAATGATTTTGTGATATAAGTCGATAGGAAATACGCCAAGGCAAAAGCCACCACTAACATAAACGAATATACCTGACTTAACCGAATCAGAAAAGTGTTCAATTCGTTGTCATAATAGCCATCGTCCTCTAAATATGGGAGATTTAAAACGCCAAGTGGTTTGAATTTTTCGTCTTTGATCAAACTGTAAGATGATCTGTTTTTGACTCCGTCAATGGTTTTAATATCTACAAAACGCTTTTCGATGGATGAACGGACTAATTTCAGGATATATTCCGGAATGGGCGGTGCTACTTTATCAACTGCAAATGATTCTTTGGATGATTTTAGTAATTTTCCGTCAAGGCTGTAAATATTGATTTCAATTTTGTGAATCTGTGCTAATTCGTGGATTTTATCTTTAAAAATCAAATCCAGATTACCTGTTTTTAAAGGATAAGTTGTCGTTGATAAAACATAATTGATATGTTCTTTTACGGCATTTTCTTTGCGTTCGAGTCTTTCCTGATGGTATTCTTTGGCTTCATTTTTAAACTGAATAATCGAAATGGAAGCTAATAAAAAAGATGCTACAACAATCAATACAATCATCGAAAGGAAAATCCTGACACGAAGAGAAAGCATCGACATTTTGAAGTTGTTAAGCATAGTTTTTTAGTATTCAGTCTCAGTTTTCAGTCTCAGTCTCAGCATAAACTGAAAACTGAGACTGAAAACTATTTTTTCTCTCGTATTCTTTTATAAAATCGGAAACCAAGCATTATTATAATGGAAAATAAAAAGATTCCGATTACACCGAAAATCCAGTTGATGGCACTTTTTACAATTATTAAAAAAACTACAGCAAATAGTATAATTGTTGCACCTTCATTCCATAAACGCATAAAATTGTTGGAATATTTTACCTCATCATTCTGCAATTGCTTAAAAATCTGATGGCATTTTGCATGATATAAATAAAGTGCAAAAACGAAACCAAACTTAACCTGCATATAATCCAAATATATTAATCCAGGATTGAGATACAATAAACTAAATGCAAAAAGACTTGCAAAAACTGCTGATGGCCATGTAATAATGTACCACAAACGGTACGTCATGATTTTGTATTGAGCTTGCAAAATTTCCTTTTCGGGAGATGGTTTTTCGTTGGCTTCTATTTGATACACAAACAAGCGCACAATATAAAACAAACCCGCAAACCAAGTTATTACAAAAATAAGATGTAACGATTTTAAGTAGTTATAATATTCCATACTTTTTGTTTCAAGTTTGAGGTTTCAGGTTTTTTTTAAAAGTTGATTTTCACGCAACAATCTTTGTTCTTTACTCTTTACTCTATTTTCTTATTTAGCCCACTTGTTAATCCAATTCCCAACGGTTTCACACCATTCGTCATCGTCATTCAAACATGGAATTGCTAAGAAATTTCCACCTCCGTTTTTCTCGAAATCTTCTTTGGCACGCATCGCGATTTCTTCCAAAGTTTCTAAACAATCAGAAACGAAAGCTGGTGTTACAACCGCCAGATTCTTGATTCCTTTTCCTGGCATTTTATCGATTTCAACATCTGTATAAGGCTCTAACCATTTGTCTCCCGCTAAACGCGACTGAAAAGTTAAGCTGTATTTATCTTCCGGAAGTCCTAATAATTTCACCACTTGTTTCGTCGTTTCATAACATTGGTGACGGTAACAGAAATCGTGCGCCGGAGATGGCGTGTTACAACAAGAACCATCAATTTTACAATGCGATTTCGTTACATCGGTTTTACGAATATGACGTTCCGGGATTCCGTGGTACGAGAATAATAGATGATCGTAATCAAAACCAACTAAATGTTTCTGAATCGAATCGGCTAAATTCTTGATATAATCTGGTTTGTTGTAAAACGCAGGAACGTCTGTAAATGTCATTTGTGGAAATTTCTTTTTACGGATTTCCTCGGCTTTCACTAAAATAGTCAAAGTCGAAGCCATTGCATATTGCGGATATAGTGGAAAAAGTAAAACTTCTGTAACTCCTTTATCGTTTAATTCCTGAAGTCCTTTCTCGATAATCATACTTCCGTAACGCATTGCCAAAGCAATGGGAACATTTACCAATGGCTGCACTTTTTTCTGCATTCTTTGTGAAAGAACAACTAACGGAGAACCTTCATCCCACCAGATTTTTTTGTAAGCATGTGCAGATTCTTCCGGTCTTTTTCTTAAAATAATTCCACGAACTAATAACGCTCTCAACAAATACGGAACATCGATCACGTATTTATCCATTAAAAATTCGTCTAAATACGGTTTTACGTCTTTTGGTTCCGGACTTTCCGGAGATCCTAAGTTTACTAATAATACGCCTTTCATTATTTTCTTTCTTTTGGCTTGAAGTTTTAGGCTTTAAGCATTTGTTTATTTTAATTTTCATCAAAAGTAGCACTTGCCACTTTTTAGAAATATGATAATTATTATTTTTTATTTATTGTTGAATATCGAAAATTGATTCTCTATTTCTTTTATGGGAAATTCTCTCGCAGATCTTGCAGATTTTTTAATTCGTGCAAATTTGTGAAATTTGTGTTTAAACATTCGTATTAATTGACATTAAATATTTTTTAGGAGTTGTTGCAAATTTCTTTTTGAACGCCGCAATAAAGTGGCTTCCGGTGCTGTAGCCAATTTTCAATCCTACTTCGTTTACATTATAAGATCCGCTGTCAAGTAGTTTTCGGGCGAAGTCCATTTTGTAATCAAATAGAAATCCATAAACCGTGTCTCCGTAAATTTGTTTGAAACCCATTTTGAGTTTCTTCAAATTCAAACCAATTTCATCTGCCAGTTCTTGTAATCCTGGGGGTTCGGCCATATTCGCGATGATGATTTCTTTTGCTTTTCTGATTTTCAGAACGTTATCTTCATCAATCAAAAACGGACATTGTTCTGCATTTGGATCTTCGGTTCTGTTAAAATACAAACTCAATAATTCATATCCTTTTCCTTTATAATAAAGATTTTTTATGGATGGATGTAAGTTATAATGAAACAGTTGACTCAAAACAATCGCCATTGACGGACTAATATTTCCTTCGTTATAATACTTCTTGTCTTTATTATCAGGACTTAAAAAAGTAATATAATCTGCTTCTGCAGAAAACAACGCGTGAAATTTCTTAATCGAAACAATTACGGAGATCACCCAGGAATTTGGAGCCAATTCTAAATTCAGCGGTAATTCTTTCTGCGGATTGTACAAAAGCAACGATTTTTCTTCTTTTAAATCTAAAGCATAACTGCCTTGATTAAACAAGAATTTGGCGTTCCCTTTTATCCCGAAATGAAACTGTATCAAACCACTACCTACTTCGTGCTGTCCGAAAAAGGGCTCTAAACTGTCATTTTGAAAACGAATAAGCGTAAAGTCGTCTTCAATTTTAATAATTTCCTGAGAACTCATAGCGATGTTTTTTTAGAATAAAAATCAAGATAATCATTTGACCTTATTTAGAATCACTCTAAATAAAAGGTTTCTAACCAATTGATTTTGCTACAAAAATACTTCTTTTTACATAAAAACAGCTCTTTAGAAACAAAAAAACATGTAGCGATACAAAAAGTACTTTGAGCGTTACTTTTATAAACACTATAATCATAATTTTGTTGACACTTTTATGAAAGTGAATTTATGGAAAACAATAACGTACCGAAACATCTTTATTTTTACTCAGTTGGTCTGAGTTATAAAAAAGCCGATGCTGAGGTAAGAGGTAAATTTAGTTTGGATGCAATTGCAAAAACGCGCTTGCTGGAACAGGCTAAAGAAGAAGGAATTGAAAGTTTGATTGTCACTTCGACCTGCAACAGAACCGAGATTTATGGTTTTGCAGAACATCCATTTCAATTGATAAAACTAATTTGTGATAACAGCAACGGTTCAGTCGAAGCTTTTCAGAAAGTTGGTTTTGTCTACAAAAATCAAGAAGCCATTAATCATATGTTTCGCGTAGGAACTGGTTTAGACAGTCAGATTTTAGGCGATTTTGAAATTATTTCACAAATCAAGACCAGTTTTGCCCATTCAAAAGCTATGGGATTGGCCAACACTTTTTTAGAAAGATTGGTAAATGCTGTAATTCAAGCCAGTAAAAAGATCAAAAACGAAACTGAAATTAGTTCAGGCGCAACTTCGGTTTCTTTTGCATCGGTACAATACATTATTAAAAATGTAGAAGATATCGGCAATAAAAACATTCTACTTTTCGGAACAGGAAAAATCGGAAGAAATACTTGTGAGAATCTTGTAAAACATACTAAAAACGAGCATATTACTTTAATAAACAGAACTAAAGACAAAGCTGAGAAATTGGCCGGAAAACTAAATTTGATTGTTAAAGATTATTCAGAGTTACACTTAGAACTTCAAAAAGCAGATGTTGTTGTTGTCGCTACAGGCGCTCAAAACCCAACAGTTGACAAAGCTATTTTAAATCTAAAGAAACCTTTATTGATTTTAGATTTATCTATTCCGAAAAACGTTCACGAGAATGTAGAGGAATTAGAAGGCGTGACTTTGATTCACATGGATTATTTGTCGCAATTGACAGATGAAACTCTTGAAAACAGAAAATTACACATTCCAGCTGCCGAAGCGATTATCGAAGAGGTAAAAGAGGAATTCGTAACCTGGACAAAAGGACGCAAATTTGCTCCAACAATCAATGCTTTAAAAGAAAAACTGAATGCTATAAAGGTTTCAGAATTAGATTTTCAAAGCCGAAAAATTGCAGATTTTAATGAAGCTCAGGCTGAAATCATTAGCAACAGAATCATCCAGAAAATCACTACACATTTCGCTAATCACTTAAAAGACGACGACACCATGGTTGATGAAAGCATCGAATGGATCGAAAAAGTCTTCAAAATAAAAGCATCTTAAAAACATAAAATTTTTCACCATATTAGTTATATAAGTAAATTTAAGCATTGCGTTGATAAATTTTAAATGAACTTATATAACTAATATGGTGGGAAAACATTAAACATGGCTGAAAAAATAATCAGAATTGGAACTCGCGATAGCGAATTGGCACTTTGGCAAGCACATACTGTCGAAAAAAAACTAAATGATTTAGGTTATAAAACTTC
Source organism: Flavobacterium psychroterrae (assembly GCF_018380615.1). Lineage (GTDB taxonomy): Bacteria > Bacteroidota > Bacteroidia > Flavobacteriales > Flavobacteriaceae > Flavobacterium > Flavobacterium psychroterrae. The sequence goes on from NZ_JAGYVZ010000018.1 coordinate 59,351, forward strand.
GATTGTTGCTGTAAAATCTACAGGTGATATTATTCTCGACAAACCTCTTTACGAACTCGGAATCACCGGAATCTTCACTAAAACTTTAGATATTGCTATGATCAACGGCGATATTGATATTGCTGTGCATTCCATGAAAGACGTTCCCACGGCTTTACCAAAAGGTATTGTTCAGGCGGCAGTTTTAGAAAGAGCCAATGTTCTTGATATTTTAGTACATAAAGGAAATCCTGATTTTGCCAATCCAAGTACTATTGCAACCGGAAGTTTAAGACGCCAAGCGCAATGGTTTAACAAATACCCAAATCATACAGTTGTTGATTTACGCGGAAACGTAAACACACGTATGCAAAAACTACAAGACAATAACTGGGATGGAGCTGTTTTTGCTGCTGCAGGTCTGGAGCGCATTAACCTTAAACCAGAAAATTATATTGATTTGGATTGGATGATTCCTGCTCCTGCACAAGGAGCAATGCTAGTTGTGGCAATGGAAAATGACAATTATACACTGGATGCGCTTTCGCAATTAAATCATATCGAAACTGAGATTTGTACCTATATCGAACGTCAGTTTTTAAGGACGCTGGAAGGCGGTTGTACCGCGCCAATCGGGGCTTTAGTTCGTTATAATGAAGACGAAGATACTTTACATTTTCAAGGTGTTTTACTTTCGCTTGACGGAAAACAAAAACTCGAAATTGACAAAACAGTCGATATATCAGAATGGAAAAAACTTGGATTCTTCGCTGCTCAGGAAATTTTAAACAATGGCGGAGTAGAATTGATGGCATCTATTAAAGAATCTTTAAAAAAATAATGAGTAAATCAATTCAAATATTATCTACAAAAAAGCTATCGAACGAGCAGAAACAAGCATTGGTAAAAGCCAATATTGAAGTAACCGAAGCTGATTTTATTCAAACGCAAAATAAACCTTTCGAACTTAAAGATGTCAATGAAAATTTGATTTTTACGAGTCAGAATGCGGTTCATAGTGTTTTATCAGATCCTAAATCAGAAGAATTAAAAAGCAAAAATGTATTTTGTGTTGGTTTAAAAACCAAAATATTACTGTCTGAAAGCGGATTTAATGTTGTGGCATATACAGGATACGCCTCAGATTTAGCTGAAATCATTACTTTGATTTACCGCAACGAAAGCTTTACTTTTTTCAGCGGAAATCTTCGTAGAGAAACGTTGCCAAAAGCATTAAAAGATGCTGATGTTAAGCTAAATGAAATCCAGGTTTATGATACGTCATTGACTCCGCAAAAAATGAAAACTACTCTAGACGGAATCTTATTTTTTAGTCCTTCTGGCGTTGAAAGTTATTTGAAAGACAATACAATTAAGAAAGAAAAGTGTTTTTGCATTGGAGAAACTACTGCAGAAGCTTTAGAAAAAATCACAAAAAATATCATCATTGCAGATCAGCCAACGGTTGAAGATGTGATCGAAGATGTAATTCTTGAATACAGCAATAAGCTTTAAGCCTTAGGCAATAAGCAAAAAAAATTATAGTTAAACATAGCTTAAAGCCTAAAGCTTAAAGCCTAAAGCAAAAAAAAAATGTTAAAAAACGACCTATTTTTAAAAGCATTAAAAGGAGAAACTGTTCAACGTCCGCCAGTATGGATGATGCGTCAAGCCGGAAGATATTTACCTGAATTTATCGCTTTGCGTGATAAATATGATTTCTTTACAAGATGTCAAACTCCTGAATTGGCTGCTGAAATTACAGTTCAGCCTATTCGCAGAATTGCACCTGATGCAGCGATTTTATTCTCAGATATTTTAGTTATCCCACAAGCAATGGGAATCGAAGTTTTAATGAAAGAGAATTTTGGTCCGTTTTTACCAAATCCTATTCGTTCAATGGCAGACGTTCACAGAGTTTACGTTCCGGACATTCAGGAAAGTTTGGGTTACGTAATGGATGCCATTAAATTGACTAAAGAAATGCTGAACGACGAAGTGCCATTAATTGGTTTCGCTGGTTCACCTTGGACAATCTTCTGTTATGCAGTTGAGGGAAAAGGTTCTAAAAGTTTTGATACTGCAAAAGGTTTCGCTTTCTCAAACCCGGCTGCAGCACATACACTATTACAAAAAATTACAGATACTACAATTTTATACTTAAAAGAAAAAGTAAAAGCGGGAGTTGATGCGGTTCAGATTTTTGATTCTTGGGGAGGAATGCTTTCTCCTGTTGATTATCAGGAATTTTCATGGAAATACATCAACCAAATCGTTGAGGCTTTGGCTGATCACGCTCCGGTTATTGTTTTCGGAAAAGGATGCTGGTTTGCTTTAGGCGAAATGGGTAAAAGTAGAGCTTCGGCATTGGGTGTAGACTGGACTTGTTCACCAAGAAATGCGCGTTATTTGTCTGGTGGAAACATTACACTACAAGGAAATTTTGATCCGTCAAGATTGCTTTCTCCAATTCCAACCATCAAAAAAATGGTACATGAAATGATTAATGAGTTCGGAAAAGATAAATATATCGTAAATTTAGGTCACGGAATTTTACCAAATATTCCCGTAGATCATGCTAAAGCGTTTATTGACGCGGTGAAAGAATACGGGAACTAATATAGTATTCAGCTTCTAGTCGCAGTTTTCAGTTTCATTTCAAGTCTGAAAACTGCGACTGTGACTGAAAACTTTAAAAACCATGCCCTAGATGTTTGCAAACATAAACTTCACCAGAAACTCGCCATTTTCTTTTATAGAATATGGATTTCAGGCGTATTATGCTACTTTGTTTTTGATGGTGTGGATGCATCCGGAAGAATATAATATTTCTATGGTCAATGATTTGGCTATTTTAATGGCTTTTGAGTTTATTATGGTTCACTCAGGGGTATTTATGGCGGTTATGCCAAAAAAACTTTCTCTTTTTGTGTTTTTCCCCATGTATGGATTGTTTGCATATGGTTTTAATCATTCTGTAATTAATACAAATATTTTTTATATTTATTTGCTGACGGTTTTAAACCGAATGCGATTTGCTTTTTCGGATGTTAGTCTGGAAGTTCGCGCAGTACAAGTAGGAAAATCTGTTGCCAGAGTAATGTTGTACTTCTTTTTAATTTTTGCCGTATGTTTTGGAAACGAGTTGATTCCGAAATTAGGATTAACAGAAGAGTTTTTAGAAAAATCAAAATATTTTGATACTGTAAAAGCGAGCGGATTATTTATAGATAAACCGTATGTACCAATATGTATGGGTTTTATATATTATTCTCTGCCAGTTTTATATTTTATTTACCGAATTATCAAAAAAATCGGCAATAGAAATAATGATCCTTTTCAAGAAAAGAATTTAATCTTTAGCAGAACAATATATAGTCAGAAATTTAACTCTGATAAAAAACAATAAACATGCTGAACAAAGGCCTTAGAGACGAAGAAAGTATTAGAATAGAGAATACTCTAAGAACTCTGCACGCGTTGATTTTTGTTCCGAAGTTTTGGAATGTTGAAGAGATAAGCCTAATAGACGAACAATTAAAGAGTTTTGGTTTAAGCTTAGAGAGAACAATTGAAATTCCAGAAGAAGAATTAATCATTCTGCTACAAAATTGTCATTTAGATTGGAATCAACAAGAGCAATTTGCAGATATATTAGTTGGTTTATCCCACGAAAAACAATTTGATTTTTTAGGTAAAGCACTTGCCATTTATCAATATATTCAGCAGGAAAGCAAAGTTTTTTCCTTTGGAATAAATACTAAAATCGCTTCGGTGAAAAAGAAATAACAATGAGTTTTACAGAATTAAAAATAGACAGAATTGAAAATATTCTTCCAGAAGAGTTTTATAACCTCATCGATAAGAATAGAAATCATATTGGAAAAACTTTTCCGGTGACTTTGGCAAATTCAAATTCTTTAAAGAAAGCAGAAGATTTTCTTGCAATCAGTCTTGACAAAGAAAAAAATAGTGAAGGTTTTTATTTTTACGCCAGAGATCTTAAAACCAACGCTTTAATTGGCTATTTGTGTATAAAAACAATTGATTACCGCATTTCAAAATGTGAATTAGGTTATTTTGCTGACGAAGATTATCAGGGAAAAGGTATTACATCAAAAATGGTTTCTCAAGCACTTGAATTTTGTTTCAATGAATTAAGTTTGAATAAAGTTTTTATCTGCACTTCAGAAATTAATTTGGCAAGCCAGAAAATTGCATTAAAACACAATTTTAAACAAGAAGGAATTTTGCGAGACGAGTTCAGAAATGGTGATGGTGAATTACAAAATACTGTTTATTTCGGATTGTTAAAATCAGAATATAATGCAAATTAAGGATAAATTTCTTGTACTAATTATTTGCTTTAGTTTATTTTCTTGTAAAACCTACACTATCAACCCCGAAAACTTTAAAGAGCAATTTGCAAATATTGAATATGACTTATCCACATCTACTAGTATCACTGGTTCAATTCATTATAACGGTTATCACATCAAAAAAATTAGTGTAACAGATAAAGATGGAAATACACAATTATTGGAAAACATGCCATCTCTTGAAATGCGTGTTACTTTAAACAATGGAAATCGAAAGATTGTTTACTTTGACAGCATGAAACTTGAAAATGACACTTTAACTGGACATAAGTCAAGGTTTTTTCCAAAAACAATTACAAAGATTCCGTTTTATGACATAACAAAGATTGAAATACAAGAAGGTAGAAAGAAAATAAAATATAAAAATTAATCTCACATGAAAGATAAATTTTACGCATACATACAAAAATTACAAGATCAAATCTGTGCCGGATTAGAAGCTGTTGACGGAACTACGAAATTCCGTGAAGATCTTTGGGAACGTCCTGAAGGCGGTGGCGGAAGAACACGAGTTATAGAAAACGGAAATGTTTTTGAAAAAGGCGGTGTCAACATTTCAGCCGTTCACGGAAAATTACCTGAAGCCATGCAAAAGATGTTTGGCGTTGGTGAAGCAGATTTTTTTGCCTGCGGTTTAAGTTTGGTTTTGCATCCTAAAAACCCTATGGTTCCTACGGTGCACGCCAATTGGCGATACTTTGAAATGTATGATGAGTTAGGAAAGGTAATCGAACAATGGTTTGGTGGCGGACAGGATTTAACGCCTTATTATTTGTTTGAAGAAGATGCCAAACACTTTCACCAAACTTGTAAAACAGCTTGTGACAAACATAATCCGGAATTTTATCCAAAATATAAAAAACAATGTGACGCTTATTTCTGGAATGCGCATAGAAACGAAGCGCGCGGCATTGGTGGTTTATTCTTTGATTATTGCAAAGCAAATGAACAAATGTCAATGGAAGATTGGTTCAATTTCGTAAGCGAAGTTGGCGATAGTTTCTTAGAAGCCTACGCTCCGATTGTTGAAAGAAGAAAAAATCTTGAATATAGTCCAGAAAATAGAACTTGGCAGGAAATTCGTCGTGGTCGTTACGTTGAGTTTAACTTAGTTCACGATAAAGGCACTTTATTCGGTTTGAAAACCAATGGAAGAATCGAGAGTATTTTGATGAGTTTGCCACCAAATGTACAATGGGTTTACGATCATCACGCAGAAGCGGGAAGTATCGAAGAGAAATTGGTCAATGTATTAGAAAATCCTGTTGACTGGATTTAATACGATTGACCCAAATTTTAATTTATCACATCAGAACTTCATTTTAAAATTGTAATTTAGATATGTTTTTAAATTCCAATTTTAAAATGAAGCTAAATCTGATTTATATAGCATTTTTCGGAAGTGTTTTTGGGTGTTTCGCCCAAAAAGACACATTACAGAACCCTTATTTTAAATCATACGATGATAAAGTTACGGCCAGTATTTACTATCTGGACACTTCTAACAATTTTCAGATTGGATTTAATTCCGAAGGTCAAAAGAAATATGTGGATCTCAATCCTAACCGACGTGAACAAGTGGGCGTTGGTTTAAGTTACAAATTTATTGATATCAGTTTTGGTTTTGCACCGAAGTTCTTTAGCGAAAACAAAGACAATTCAGACTCTAAGCTTTTTAGTTTCAATACCCGTTTTTACTATAAAAAATGGATGCAATCTTTTACTTTTATCAACCAAAAAGGATTTTATATCAGCGAAGGTGCGGTAAATGTTTTTTTACCAAAAATGCGTACGACAAAGATTGGAGGAACGACTTCGTACATTTTCAATGATAACTTCTCATATAAAACATTAGTCAATCAAAACGAATGGCAAACGAAGAGTTCAGGAAGTTTTATTCCGAGTTTTTCATTTTATTACACTAATCTTAATTTAAACAATGCTCCAAATTCTTCAAACGGGGATATTTATGTTTTTTCGTTAGCTCCCTCCTATTTCTACAATTTTGTAATCAGTGATCGCGTTTTAATAGGAACGGGACTTGCTTTTGGAGCGGGAATTAATGATGTCGACGGCGATGTTTCGGCATTGTACCAATTAGACTTTAATTTAAAGCTTGCCTATAATCGAGATCGTTTCTTTGCTTTTGCTAGTTTAAACACGCTGAATTTTCTTCAGAATGATTCGGCGGAAGCCAGATTAAATGACAATATATCAACTGTAAAATTCAATATCGGATATCGGTTTGATCCTCCAAATAAAGTAAAAGAAGTCTATGAAAAAGTAAATCAAAAAACAGGACTTTAAATATTAATCAGATCACTATCGGGATTATAATCTAAAATTAAAAACATTATGAAAAATAGAGAGACATACATCGCGCAATTACATCGCATGCATTCCGGAAAGGGATTTATCGCTGCATTAGATCAAAGTGGCGGAAGTACGCCAAAAGCATTATCGCAATATGGAGTTGAAGAGAGCAGTTTCACAAATGACGAAGAAATGTATACTCTTGTACATGAAATGAGAACCAGGATTATCAAAAGTCCTGCGTTTGATAGTGAATATATCTTAGGCGCTATTTTATTTGAAAATACAATGGATCGCAAAATCGACGGACAATGGTCTGCGGATTATTTATGGGACAATAAAAAAATAGTTCCATTTTTAAAAGTAGATAAAGGTCTTGCTGATCTTGCAAATGGCGTGCAACTGATGAAGCCTATTGCTAATTTAGATGAATTGTTAACCCGAGCCGTAGAACGAAATATTTTTGGAACTAAAATGCGTTCTGTTATTAAAGAAGCTAATCCGACAGGAATTCGCGAAGTAGTTGAGCAGCAATTTGCGGTTGGTTTACAAATTTTCGCAAAAGGACTTATCCCAATTATAGAACCTGAAGTAGATATTTATAGTGCTGATAAGGAAAAGTCAGAAGAAATTTTAAAAGAAGAAATCATAAAGCAACTTGCCTTACTTGATAAAGATGTAAAAGTGATGCTAAAACTTTCAATTCCAACTGTGAATGACTTTTATAGCGAACTTATGACTGACGGGCATGTTGTGCGCGTTGTTGCATTGTCTGGTGGATATGGTCAGGACGAAGCAAATCTCAAACTTTCGCAAAATCACGGATTAATTGCAAGTTTTTCAAGAGCTTTGTCTGAAGGATTAACTGCAGGACAATCTGACGATGATTTTAATACTAAAATCGGAACGACAATTAAAGAAATCTATACGGCTTCGATTACATAAAACCTTATTTGTAGAAAGTTTATATCAGCGAAAGCAATTCATAAAAAAATCCCCGGGATAAACATTCTGGGGATTTTTGTTTTTATATAATTTTAAATTATTTACTTAATTCGTCAGCTAAGTCTAATGTTTGTAAAATGATATTTTTATCAGATTTTATAGTGTTTAGCTTAAACTCAAAAATCAATTTATTATCTATTAGTTTTTTAGGGGATTCAAATGTGAAATCTCTAAATTGCTGTGATACCATTTTTATTTTCTTTGATTCAGTTGCTTTTGCATCGCTGGTTTTATTGTATGCATTTGCAATTCCATCAAGATTTAATTGACCGGAAATGTAGTTTTTCTTTAATGCTTTTTTTGCTTCTTTAGTAAAAGCTCCTTTTCCTGTAGTAAAATAATCCAGTGTATTTGCAATAACTACAACATCTTTATCTTTTTTAATAAATACATTTCCGTAATCTTCTGTGCCAACAATCTGATAAAAATCACCTTTTTGAATTAAAATCTTTTTGCGAATTCCTAATTGAATCAGTTTATCTCCAAATGTAGGATGCGTTGATGTAAAAACTACTGAAAACAGCGGAATGTTCTTTTGTATTTTTTGTTCCGTTACGGTTTCTTCATAATTTTCATCATAACCGTACGATTTAGTAGTTACTTCAATCTCTTTCATATTGTACAAAAACATACTTAAATCACCATCAAAAAGCGTTGCTGTAGCTTCTTCATCGACTATTGTCGATATTAAATCGGCTATAAGAGTTACATCTTCTTTAACAAGTTGTGGGTTTTGAAATAATTGAGCCGTTAATGACGGAAAATTTTCAAGAGCTGCTTTGCTATTTATGTGGTAAGACATATATCCTAATGGCTTTTGATCAGGAAAATAATTAAAGATGTTCTTGTTTACTTTTCTGTTTGTGATTTTTTCAGCGACTGTTGCCATTGATTGAGAATATTCAATTATTTCTTCAACACGGGCGTTGTCGTTATCAAAGTAAAAGTCAAGATTTATTCCTTTTACGAGATTCGAGGCATTTTGTTGTAGTGGCAAAAATTTATTATAACTGGCAAACTGGGATAAAGCACCATACGTTTCATTAAATTTACTCATTACTGAGCTGTAATTAAGCCATGACGAAATATCGGCATTAATATTTACTTTCTCTGAACTTGGCGTTACAAAACCATTTTCGAATAATGACTTTATAAAAAGGCTTTGCTTTTCTGATTGTGAAGCGCTAAAATCTGCTTCGGCTTTTTCATATTCAGCATTATCACTTCCGGAATAATCTTCTTCGGATTCTTCTTCAGTTGCATCTACTGCAACTTCTACTTGTTCCTGATAAGGTTCTGTAACGGAAATAGAATCTGCCTCATGATTCCAATTGTATTTATCTGAAGTATATTTTTTAGTCAATTCAACAATTACCAAATAATTATCATTCCATGCTAATGACATTTTTTGATTTTTTGGAGTATAAACTGAATATTTTTCGAAGTCCTGAATCACCGGAACCTCAACAGAATCTGTGTCTTGATTTAGAGTATGTTTTTCGATCAGAAACTGTTTGAAAGTTACTCTGCTTTTTATCGGAATTGTAACCTGATAATAGGGAATACTGTCCGTAAAGTTTCCGTGAACGGTAAATTTTTGATCCAGTTGAAAAAGTGCCACATATTTTTCTAAATCAAGATTGGCTTTACCTTCTTTGTATTTGTTCATCAACGGATGATTTAATACATCGGCAATATTTACTTTTTTAGAAAGCTGGTTTCCATTAAATTGAACAAAATAATCGTATTGTTTTTGATTGGCTTGACCAAAAGTCAAATGAATGGCGAATAATAAAAGGAAAGTGTAAAAATACTTCATAAATCAAGGAGTTAATTGGATGGTATTGTTCATTAATGCCGATTTTTTAAGTACGCTATACATACTTTGTTTTAAAAATACGGTCTTTTTATTTTTAGAAATTTTACTGTTTGGATTCTCGACAGCCACAACATCTTTATCAAATGTATAAATCGCTATTATATTCGCCGCTTCAAGATCTTGTTTTTTCTTGGGATCTTTCATCAGTTTTTCAGGAATTGGATACGAAGCAATCCTTTCGAAGTTTTTGGCATTGCTACTAAAATGAATCTGATCGCTTTGATTATTTATACTATTGACAACGGCATTAAGCGCTTTGACATTGGCATAATCGAGTTTGATAATGAAAACGTAATTTTGAAAATCAGTTTTTGTAGTGACATTTGAAATTCCATTAATTTTTGAAGCTTTTATTTTAAAGTCTTCGAGTTTTTTGGTGATTTCCTGTTCGTTGGGAATTTTTACGCCATCGATTTCTTCGAGCCAGATAGCAGATTTAGTCTTGAACCATGATTTCGAAAAGTCGACCATCAGCGTATATTCACCACTTTGATCATCGTGATGTTTGATTCTTTCTGTTATTTCGAAACAGCTTGTTAAGAGTAAACAACAGCATAAAGCGAGAAATTTCTTCATTGGGCAAATTTAATTGGAAATTTTCTAAATACAATAGTAACGCCATTCTTAATTAATCTTTCAAACTCTAAATTTTTAGATAATATTAACGGATTCTGCTTTAAGCTAAACGCCTTATCTGTTCCTTTTTCTTTAACTTTGCACCACATTAAAAAGATTAAATAATCTTCAAAAAAACAACTTCACTTTTAGAAACAATGATGAATAAATCTGCATTCAAAAAGAATTGGATTAAAGTCTGAAATCTAAAATTAAAATCTAAAATTATATGTTCCCATTACAAAGAAACCGCCGTTTAAGAACCAATGAATCTATTCGTTCTTTAGTTCGTGAAACAAGTTTGAGTCCACAAGATTTTATGCTTCCAATGTTTGTTGCCGAAGGAAAAGACGTAAAAGTTGCTATTCCGTCAATGCCGGGAATTTACAGACATTCCTTAGATAATACCATCAAAGAAGTTAAAGAAGCTTGGGATTTGGGAATTAAAGCGGTAAATATTTACGTAAAAGTAAGCGACAATCTAAAAGATAATAAAGGTGTTGAAGCCTGGAATAAAGATGGTTTGATGCAACAAACTATCCGCGCTATTAAAGATGCAGTTCCTGAAATGATTGTAATGCCGGATGTTGCTTTAGATCCCTATTCAATTTATGGTCATGACGGAATTATAGAAAACGGTCAATTGATTAATGATGCTACTGTTGATGCTTTGACAAGAATGAGTTTAAGTCATGCTGAGGCTGGAGCCGATTTTGTTGCGCCAAGCGATATGATGGATGGACGTGTTTTAGCAATCAGAAAAGCATTAGAGGAAAACGGACATCACAATGTGGGAATCATGAGTTATAGTGCAAAATATGCTTCGGCATTTTACGGTCCTTTTCGTGATGCATTAGATTCTGCTCCGGTAGATTCTCAAAATATTCCTAAAGACAAAAAGACATATCAGATGGATTATGCAAACCGAATTGAAGGAATTCGTGAAGCATTATTAGATGTTGAAGAAGGTGCAGATATTGTAATGGTAAAACCGGGAATTGCATATTTAGACATTGTTCGTGAGGTAAAAAATGCCGTTCATGTGCCAGTTGCCGTGTACCAGGTATCTGGTGAGTACGCTATGGTAAAGGCTGCAGCGGAAAGAGGATGGTTAGATCATGACAAAATTATGATAGAGCAACTTTATTGCATTAAGCGTGCAGGAGCAAGTATTATCTCTACTTATTTTGCAAAAGAAGCTGCTTTACTTTTAAATAAATAATCATGAAAAATGTATTATTCTTATCTGCCGTTTTAGCTTTTGCATCTTGTAAAAAAGAAACTGCTGAAACTACAATTCAGGATCCAACTGAAAATTATTCAGAAGGACATTCGGCGGAAGGCAAAACTCCGGAAGCTTTAGGGAAACAACTTTTTGAAGGACAGGGAAATTGTATTTCATGTCATCAGGTCGATCAAAAAGTAATTGGGCCAAGTCTTCAGGAAATAGCTAAAATTTATAAAGACAAAAAAGGCAATATTGTAACTTTTCTGAAAGGTAATGCAGATCCAATTGTTGATCCCGATCAATTTGCGGTTATGAAAACTAACTTTCCCGTAACTCAGGCAATGTCTGACGAGGAACTAAAAGCGATAGAAAGCTATATTTACAGCCATTTAAAGTAATATTTACAATTATTGCTGACATACTGTTGTCATTGCACCATTTTACATTTACAGCTTAATTTAAAATAAGAGCAAAATGATAATTGAAAAATTCAGTGTAATTGGTATTTCGGTAAGAACTACAAACGAAAATGGAAAATCTGGAGAAGATATTCCTGCGCTTTGGAACAAATTTATGATGGAGGAAATTCAGAATAAAATTCCAAACAAAGTTTCTTCAGACCTTTTTTGCATTTATACCGACTATGAAAAGGATCATACCCAACCTTATACCACTATTTTAGGTTGTAAGGTTAAAAGTTTAGATGTGATTCCGGAAAATATGACCGGAAAAACAATTGAAACAGCAAATTACGAACTGCTTATTGCTAAAGGGAATCTAAATGAAGGTATTGTTTACAACAAATGGCTTGAAATCTGGAACTCAGATTTAGATCGAAGTTTCACGGCAGATTTTGAAGTTTACGGAGAGACAACCCAAAATCCTAATGATGCAGAAGTCGATATATTTATCGCAGTTCAATAAAATATATAAAACAAAAACGGCGCTAAAATTAGCGCCGTTTTTTATTGTTATTTATAGATTACCAGATTTTAACTCTTTTTTCCGGCTCTATGTACATTTTATCACCTTTCTTAATTCCGAAAGCCTGATAAAAAGTATCTAAATTCTGAATTGGCACAACAGCTCTGTACATTCCAGGAGAGTGTGGATCTGTTTTAACCTGACTTTTTATAGCTTCGTCTCTTGATTTAGTTCTCCAAACTGTAGCCCATGAAATAAAGAAACGTTGTTCTGGTGTAAATCCGTCGATTAATCCAGGATTTCCATTTTCTTTTAAATACAATTGCAAACCATCATAAGCAGCATTTGTACCTCCTAAATCTCCAATATTTTCACCTAATGTAAATTTACCATCTACGTGAATTCCAGGCAATGGTTCTAATGCGCTGTATTGAGCCGCAAGTTCTCCACCCAAAGCAGTAAATTGTTTTAGATCTTCTGGTGTCCACCAGTCAACAAGATTTCCATCTGCATTGTAACGTGCACCTGAATCATCAAAACCGTGAGAAATCTCGTGTCCAATTACAGCACCAATTCCACCATAATTAACTGCTTCATCAGCTTGATAATTGTAGAAAGGAGGTTGTAGAATTGCAGCAGGGAAAACAATCTCGTTATAAGATGGATTGAAATAGGCGTTTACAGTTTGAGGAGACATTCCCCACTCTGTTTTATCAACTGGTTTACCCAATTTAGCTAAATTTTCAGCATACGCCCATTTTGATATATTTCTCAAATTGTCAAAATAAGTTCCGCCTTCATTAACATTTTTAAGTTCTAAAGCTGAATAATCTTTCCACTTGTCCGGATATCCAATTTTGATTGTTAATTTATTTAATTTTTCAATTGCCTTAACTTTTGTTTCAGCAGACATCCAAGGCAAAGCATTGATTCTGTTTTTGTAAGCTAGCATTACATTAGCAATCATTTTCTTTGCTTTATCTTTTGCTTCGGCAGGGAATAATTTCTCTACATACAATTTTCCTAAAGCTTCTCCGGTAGCACCGTTAATAACCTGCAATGCCATTTCTTGACGAGGACGTTGTTTTAAAGCTCCTGTTAATGTTTTTCCGTAGAAATCGAAGTTAGCATCTTCGATTTGCGTAGTTAAAGTTGAAGCAGTTTTGTTTAATATTGACCACTTTAAATATTCTTTCCAAGCTTCTACTTTCTTTTCAGTTAACGTTTTTTCTAAAGCAATCATATAACGTGGCTGCGCAACGTTTACTGTATCTAATTTAGACATTCCAATTCCGGTAAAATATTTTTCCCATTGAATTGAAGGTGTATTCTTTTTTAAATCAGCAACTGCTGTTGGATTGTATTGTTTTCTACGATCTCTGCGTTCAACACGGTCTAATCTTGGAGCAGACAATTCAACTTCAAGCGCTAAGATTTGTTTTGCACTTTCTTTTGCTTTTGCAGGAGATTCTCCAATAAACTGCATCATTCGCGCAACGTGTACTTCGTATTTTTCACGTTTTTCTTTTGAATCTTTATCATCAGAGTTGTAATAATCTTTGTCAGACAATCCTAGACCTCCGGGACCTAAGTTTACTGAGTTTTTATTACTGTTTTTAGCATCTGCACCAACATACACTCCAAAGAAACCAAGACTACCCTGAGGTTGCATTTCAACAAAGAAATTTTGTAAATCAGTTACGTTTTTGATTGCATCAATTTTCTTCAAATAAGGCTGAAGTTCCGTTATACCTCTTTTATTACGTCCTACAGTATCTAAAATAGTATTAAACAATGCAATTGCTTTACCCTGATCTGTAGTTGATTTGTACTTAGGATCTTTTGATGCTTGTTTTAAAATTGCAAGTGCATCGTTATCTGTCTTTTGACGTAATTCATTGAAACTTCCCCATGAATTTCTGTCACTTGGAATTTCAGTTTTATCTAGCCATGCTCCGTTTACGTATCGAAAGAAATCTTGTCCAGGACTTACTTTAGTGTCCATATTAGAAAGATTGATACCCGGCTCTTTTGGTTTTGCATTTTGAGCGTTTACTGCAGTTATGGTAAACATTGCAGAAACAACACAAAACATAGGATTTCGTAGTTGTTTAATCATTTTAATTTATAGTTTTTAGTATATCCACAAACATATTCTAATTATTTCATAATTAATGTTAAATTTTTCTAATAATTGACTCCAAAATTATGATGTTATTACAAAAATGAATTTTAACCAAAATATATTTATAAAACAAAGTGTATAACGTACGTTATTAAATAAAACAAAAAACGGCGCTGAATCAGCGCCGTTTAATAGTTTATATCAATTACCAGATTTTAACTCTTTTCTCTGGACTTACATACATTTTGTCTCCTTTTTTAATACCAAAAGCATCATAAAAAGCATCAACATTTTGAATTGGTACAACAGCTCTGTACATTCCAGGAGAATGCGGATCTGTTTTTACCTGATTTTTAAGTGCTTCATCTCTGGTTTTTGTTCTCCAAACGGTTGCCCATGAAATAAAGAAACGCTGTTCTGGAGTAAATCCGTCAATTAACCCCGGATTAGGATGCGATTTTAAATACAATTGCAAACCATCATAAGCAGCATTAATTCCACCTAAATCTCCAATGTTTTCACCTAGAGTAAATTTACCGTCAACGTGAATTCCCGGCAATGGTTCTAAAGCACTGTATTGATCTGCTAAAGCAGTACCAAGCGCCGTAAATTGTTTTAAATCTTCAGGTGTCCACCAGTCAACTAAATTTCCTTGTGCATTATAACGTGCTCCTGAATCATCAAACCCGTGAGAGATTTCATGACCAATTACTGCTCCAATTCCACCATAATTTACAGCTTCATCTGCCTGATAATTATAAAACGGAGGTTGTAAAATAGCCGCTGGAAATACAATTTCATTATAAGACGGATTGTAATATGCATTTACAGTTTGTGGCGACATTCCCCATTCTGTTTTATCAACCGGTTTGTTTAATTTTTCAATTCCTTTCTTGAAATTCCATTTGTCAAGATTACGGTCGTTTTGGAAATAACTTCCGCCTTCGGCTACACTTTTAATTTCAAGTGCTGAATAATCTTTCCATTTATCAGGATAACCAACTTTTATCGTGATTTTATTTAATTTTTCATTTGCTTTAACTTTTGTTGCCGCAGACATCCATGTTAAATTATTAATACGATTCTGGTACGCCAGGATAACATTGTGAATCATATCCACTGCTTTAGTTTTTGCTTCAGCAGGAAATACTTTTTCTACATATAATTTTCCCAAAGCTTCACCAATACTATTATTAACAACCTGTAATGCCTTCTCTTCACGTGGCAATTGTTTGATAGCGCCTCTTAATGTCTTGCTGTAAAAATCAAAACTAGCCGTTTCAATATCAGTTGATAATTTTGTAGAACTTGCATTCAGCAAATCCCATTTCAAATATTCTTTCCATTGCGCTACTTTGTTTTGAGTAAAAACAGTTTGTAAAGCTTTCATATATTTAGGCTCCATAACCACGACTGTGTCTAACTTTGCCAATCCAAGACCTGTAAAATAAGCATCCCACTTAATCGTTGGAGTTAGTTTTTGAAGTTGAGCAATTGTCATTGGGTTATATTGCAAACGACTGTCTCTGCTTTCAACTCTGTTTAATCTCGGTTTTGATAATTCTGTTTCCAAAGCCAAAATCGCAGCGGCACTTTGTTTTGCCTTTTCAGGAGATTCGCCAATAAACTGCATCATCTTTGCCACATGAAGCTCATATTTTGCACGTTTTTCTTTAGAATCTTTATCATCAGATGTATAATAATCTTTATCAGGTAATCCTAATCTGCTTACGCCAAGACTAACTGTATTTTTAGAACTATTTTTTTCATCAGCTCCAATATATATTCCAAAAAAACCTGAACCGCCTTCCGGCTCCATTTCAACTAAATATTTTTGAAGATCAGCAACATTTTTAATTGCATCAATTTTTTTAAAGTAAAATTGCAAAGGCGCAGTTCCGGCTTTATTTCTTCCAACTGTATCTAAAACTGTCGAGAATAAATTAACTGCTTTTCCCTGATCTGTATCTGATTTGTATTTTGGATTTTTAGAGGCATCTTTCAGGATTGACATTGCATCTTTATCTGTTTTTTTGATCAGTTCATTAAAACTTCCCCAAGTTGTACGGTCATTAGGAATTTGAGTCTGATCAAGCCAGGTTCCGTTTACATATTGAAAAAAATCCTGACTCGGACTAATTTTACTGTTCATGTATGAAACATTAATACCCGGTTCCTTTGCAGTTGCATTTTGAGCTTTAACCGCTGTAAATGAAACCGTCATAAATAAAGCGCAGAATAAAGGTCTGCTAAGTTGTTTTTTCATTTATATTTAAATTTTTGGTCATAATACAAACGTATTCCTAATATTTGAAATGCTATGTTAAAATTTTTGAAATAATCGTAAAAACGCAAATTTTGACAACATTTTGAATGGATACTATCGAATTTTTTCATGCATTTAAAGTTTGTTTTCTACCGATTATTAAAATTGTTTTCGGAATATTTGCTGATCGAATTAAAGACAAATGAAAACAAGAATACATAGTGCTGCTTCAGGAAAAATTGATGCTATCGGATTACCGATATTGGCATTATTTTGGGTAAGTTTTTTTTGGGGAACAACCTGGCTGGCTTCAAAAGAAGGTGTACGATATATGCCGGCATTGCAATTGGTTACTATTCGTCAGTTTTTAGGCGGAATATTATATGTGGGTTATTTTTTTATAAAGAAAGAGCCCTGGCCAAAAGGTAAACAATGGCGTACAATTTTGGTTCTGGCCTTTTTGAATTTTGTATTAAGTAATGGCTTGAGCACTTGGGGCGTTAAATATATGAGCAGCGGATTGGGCGCCATAATTACTGCACTTTTCCCTATCTGGATTATTATTATCAATTTTTTTAACGGTCATAAAATTGCTCGAATGGCTTTGCTTGGAATTCTGATTAGTTTTGGAGGTATTTGTATTATTTTCATCGATTATATTGCTGATATTTTAAAACCTGAATTTCAATTCGGAATTATTCTAATGGTTATTTCAACGTTTACATGGACTTTTGGACTTTTACAAACAAAGAAAAAAGCGTTAAGTTTTAATCCGTACTTCAGTTTAGGATTGCAGATGTTGATTTCAAGTGTGTTTTTATTCGGAATTACCGAAGCTTCGGGAATTAATATTCCGCTTAGCGAAATCCCAATGCCATCATGGTGGGCAATTGCTTATCTGGTGATTGTTGGGTCTGTATTAACTTTTATCGCCTTTATTTATTCATTGCAAAATCTTCCTACTGAAATAAGCAGTATTTATGTTTACATTAATCCTATCGTAGCAATGGTTTTAGGAGCTTTTATCTTTGGAGAAACCTTAACAGGAGCAATCGCCATTGGGGCAGTTGTGACTTTAACGGGAGTTTATATGGTCAATAAATCTATCAGGAAAATTAAAAAATAAGCTTGCGACGAATTAGCGCTCGAATTTTTTTATCAAGACAATTGCAAAAAAAGAAAGTTTTAGATTAGTGTAAATTCGTGAAATTCGTGGCAAAACCTTTTTTAGAATATGTTGTCTTTGTTAAAAGCAATACTTAATTACCGTTTTAAAAAGTGCTTTTTGTATTTTTGCGCCAAATTGTTTTTATGAAATCTCTTCTGTACAAATACCGAAAATTCTTTATTGTTCTAATTGTATTTTCAGCTGTCACCATAACCTTATTTTATTCGGCTTTAAAGCCACAAAAAACATTACCTATTTACAATCCTGCTGACGTAAATCCAGAATTGGTTGACAGTACAATTCAATATAAAAGCAAATATCACACCATTGCAGATTTCAAGTTTGTCAATCAAAACGGTGATACGATTACTCAAAAAAACTACGAAGGAAAAATTTATGTAGCTGATTTTTTCTTTACAACTTGCGGTTCTATTTGTCCAAAAATGTCAACAAATCTGGAAGAAGTTCAAAAAGCAATTTTAAACAATCCTAAGGTAATGCTGCTTTCACATACCGTTTTTCCTGAAGTTGACAGTATTCCGGTTTTAAAAGCTTATGCCATAAAACATCATGTTGTTGACAGTAAATGGAACTTGGTTACCGGAGATAAAAAAGAGATTTATACCATGGCGAGAAAATCATATCTGGCGGTGAAATTAGGTCGCCCTGATCAATTGTATGATATGGTTCATACCGAGAATTTTGTTTTAGTCGATCAAAAAAGACGTGTTCGCGGTTTTTATGACGGAACAAACAAAGAGGAAATCAAACGACTTTTAGAAGACATCGATTTCTTGTGTAAAGAGTAAAATCCCTTATTTTTAGAAACATTTAGCATTTAGAAAAGTGTTAAATACCTTTGAATAAAGAATAATTGCCTACTTTTGCAATCTAAATTCAATCTAAATAAGCTTTGCAAAATACAATACATACCCTGAAAAAAGGCGAAAAAGCCATTATCAAAGATTTTGATATCGATTTGATTCCTTTAAAGTTATTAGAGATGGGATGTTTGCCGGGAAATTTAGTTGAATTACTTCAAATTGCTCCTTTTGGAGATCCGTTATATTTAGATATTAATGGTTCACACGTAGCCATTCGTGTTGAAACTGCTCGTGAAATTGAAGTTGAACTTATCAAAACCAATTTGTAATGAGCATTCAAAATATTAATGTTGCCCTTATAGGGAATCCAAATACAGGAAAAACTTCAGTTTTCAATCAGCTTACAGGACTAAATCAACAAGTGGGGAATTATCCCGGAATTACGGTTGAGAAAAAAATTGGGTTCTGTAAATTGCCGCATAACATTAAAGCCAATATTCTCGATTTACCTGGAACGTATAGTTTGAACGCAAGTTCTATGGACGAAAGTGTTGTGATTGAACTTTTACTGAACAAAAACGACAAATTATATCCGGATGTTGCGGTAGTTGTAACAGATGTTGAAAATCTGAAAAGAAATTTACTGATTTACACTCAAATAAAAGATCTTGAAATTCCAACGATTTTAGTCATTAATATGTCGGATCGTATGGAAAGTAAAGGAATAACTTTAGATATTCCGTACCTGGAAGAAAAACTTCAGACTAAAATTGCTCTGGTAAGTTCCCGTAAAGGTTTGGGAATTGACGAATTAAAAGAATTGATTGTTTCTTATAAAACGCTTCCTCATCAACCTTGTTTAAATGCTTCGGTTATTGATGCTGAATATTTTAAAAAGTTGCAACACGCTTTCCCCAATCAGCTTTTATATAAATTATGGCTGGTTATTACACAAGATGTGAATTTTTCGAATTTAGATCGAAATGAAATCAGAAGTACTTTTACAAAATCACATTCAGAATTAAAACGTTTACAGCAAAAAGAAACTATTAAAAGATATCAATTCATCAATGATGTTTTGAAAGAAGGTTTAAAAGTCGATGCCACAATGGCAAAAGACATTAGGGCCAAACTTGATCGTGTACTAACACATAAATTTTGGGGTTATGTTATTTTCTTAGCCATTTTATTTGTGATTTTCCAGTCGATTTTTAGTTGGTCAACAATCCCTATGGACTTTATTGACAGCACTTTTGCTTCTTTAAGCAGTTGGGTGGCTCAGGAGTTACCAAGCGGTATTTTAACCGATTTACTTTCGCAGGGAATTGTACCCGGAATTGGCGGTGTTATTATCTTTATTCCGCAAATTGCCTTTTTATTTCTCTTTATTTCCATTTTGGAAGAAAGCGGATATATGAGTCGTGTTGTCTTTTTGATGGATAAAATCATGCGTAAGTTTGGACTTTCGGGAAAAAGTGTCGTGCCTTTAATTTCAGGAACTGCTTGTGCTATTCCGGCAATTATGGCGACCCGAAATATTGAAAACTGGAAAGAACGCCTTATTACGATATTAGTAACGCCGTTCACTACTTGTTCTGCCAGATTACCAGTTTATACTATTATTATTTCTTTGGTTATACCGAATGAACGCCTTTTTGGATTTTTAAACATGCAGGGTTTAGCCTTGATGTTATTGTATCTATTAGGATTTGGAACTGCAATTCTTTCGGCATATATCTTAAATAAAATATTGAAAATTAGCGGTAAAACGTATTTTGTTGTTGAAATGCCGAGTTATAAATTACCACTTTTTAAGAATGTTGCCATCAATGTGGTTGAAAAAACAAAAGCGTTTGTAGTTGGAGCAGGAAAAATCATTCTAGCTATATCTGTTATTTTATGGTTTTTAGCGTCTTACGGGCCTGGAAGAAATTTTAACGAAGCAGAAGAAATTGTAAAAGAAAGATTTGTCAACACGCCAATTGACGAAGCAACGTTTGAAAACGAAGTGGCTTCTCAGAAATTAGAGAATTCATACATCGGGATTATGGGTAAAGCTATCGAACCTGCGATTTCTCCTCTTGGTTATGACTGGAAAATAGGCATTGCAATTATTAGTTCATTTGCTGCACGTGAGGTTTTCGTGGGAACTCTTGCTACAATTTACAGCGTGGGGAGCAGCGATAACGAAGCGACTATAAAAAGCAAAATGCAGGAGGAAATAAATCCGCAAACAGGTCAGAAGATCTTCAATTTTGCTTCGGGAATTTCATTATTATTATTTTACGCCTTTGCCATGCAGTGCGCGAGTACGCTTGCTATTACTAAAAAAGAAACGAATTCATGGAAATGGCCTGCAATGCAACTCGTTTTAATGAGCGGACTTGCTTATTTTGTAGCGCTTTTTGCTTATCAACTTTTAAAATAAAACGATTATGGTACAAGAAATTATTGCCTTCGTTATATTATTTATCGCCATTGGCTTTTTGATTAGAAAGTTCTTCTGGAAATCTAAAAAGAAAAAGGATTGTGGAGATGGGAATTGTGGGTGTTCTTGAGAAAAAGGTTCTAAGGTTCTAAGGTTCAAAGTTGCAAAGGTTCTGAGGTTTTTGCTAAGATTATTATAGAAAACAAGTTTAGAGGTTTCACAAAGTTTTTACATAGCGATTTATTGTCACACTGAGCAAAGTCGAAGTCTGCAAAGTTGTTTTATTTTCAACGACTAAAAGCTATTGAATTTCACACACTTCATTATAAATTAAAATACAAAGCTTCACAAAGAACTTAAAATTCTTGTGAAGCTTTTTGCATTATTCTACAATAGCATCGCAAAATAAAAATGTCTTTTTTCAACATTTAAAAACCTTCTATGGCTTATTTATCAAATTTTTGAAAATTATTTTTGTCAAATTTAATTCACTAAAGAAATGACTAAATACGAAAAAAGTGAAATTGCAAGAGATAAAAGGGTGACAAGAGTTATTTGGTTTTTTCTGGGCTTTTTATGCGCTTTCATAATAATGACTCTTTTAAAACATAAATTCTAATAATGGTAGTTTTCAGTCGCAGTCACCGTTTTCAATTCTGACGTAAAGTAAACCGAGACCGAAAACTGAGACTGAAAACTAAAAACTTACTTCACTCCTTCCCACTCTGCATAAAACTGCGCCAGAAACGTTTCCATAAAGCGATGTCTTTCGGCAGCGATTTGTTTTCCGGTTTCGGTATTCATTTTATCTTTTAAGAGTAAAAGTTTTTCGTAAAAGTGATTTATCGTTGGGGCATTATTTTTTTTGTACTCTTCCTTCGACATATTCGTTACCGGAGCAATTTCAGGATTATATAAGGCGCGGTTTTTAAATCCTCCATAATTGAAAGCTCTTGCCACTCCAATTGCTCCTATTGCATCTAAACGATCCGCATCCTGAACGATATCTAATTCTGTCGAAGAGAACTTCTTTTCAAAATTTCCGCCTTTATATGAGATGTTTTCGATGATATTCACGACGTGTTGAATAATAGCTGTCGAAACATTTTCTGATTCTAAAAACACACGCGCTGTTTTTGGCCCAATGGTTTCGTCTCCGTTATGAAATTTACTGTCGGCAATATCATGAAGCAAAGCGCCTAATTGAACTACGAGCAAATCACATTCTGTTCCTTTTGCTATTAAGTGTGCATTTTTATATACACGTTCAATATGAAACCAATCGTGTCCGCCTTCGGCATCATTTAGTTTTTCTTTTACAAAAGTAATTGTTTTGTTTAGTAGGTCGGTATTATTCATTGCTGGTATTTTGTTGTTGGTAAATTGCCCGCCGATTTAACGGATCAAACAGATTTACACAGATTTTTTCTATATTTTACATTTTATAAAATCCTTTAAATAAAAATGTTGATTGTCAAAGCTTGAAAACTCTAACAATCAACATTTTCAATATCAATATCAATTGCAAAAATCAATTTTAAATCTAAAATCAGAAATCTGCTATCTAAAATTAAGATCTACAATCTGGCAGGTTCAACCCATTTAAAGATGTGTGATTCTTGCGGAATTACTATTCTTTCAGAGATTCTAGCCATACGACCTGGTAATTTCATTAAGTAATCACGGGCTTTTTCGGCTTCATCTGTTAAACCGGACATTTTATCAATTTCCCACTTATCCATTAATTTCTGCATGATGTCTACGTAATCGCTTGCGGTGTAAACACCAATACGTTGTGCAGAATCAGAAAATTGTTCGAAAGCAGAACTGATCTTTTGACCTGATTCTCTTAAAAAGTGTGCAGGCATAACGATTTTTTGTTTCATCATATATTGAAACGCTAGCATCATTTCGCTTGGATCTACTGCAAAAATACGCGTAACAAATTCGCTATAGGCATGGTGATGGCGCATTTCGTCACCAGCAATCATTTTACACATTTTAGACAACTTGTTATCACCAAATTTCTTCGCCATTTGAGCTACTCTATTGTGTGAAACATACGTTGCTAATTCCTGGAAACTGGTATATACAAAGTTTTTGTATGGGTCAGATCCCGTTCCAATATCAAAACCGTCGTTAATTAAATGCTGTGTTGTCATCTCGATTTCACGCATGTTGACACGACCGGACAAATACAAGTATTTATTTAAAAGATCCCCGTGACGGTTTTCTTCTCCTGTCCATTGTCTGATCCATTTAGACCAACCGTTTCCACCATTTTCTATTTGATTTATTCCTTCCACGTCCATTAACCATGATTCGTATGTTGGTAAAGCCTCTTCGGTAATTGTATCACCTACAAGCGTTACCCAGAAATCATATGGTAATTCTTTGGCAATTTCACGTAACTCTTTTACCTCCTCAAAGAAATTTTCTCCTTCAGAATTAGGCAAAAAGTCTGACGGCTGCCAAATTTTTTCCACCGGAATTAAATACTGTTCAACGAAGCTATCCACGTTTTTTTCCAAAAACTGCATTACTTCTAATCTAATGTTTTTTATAGACATTACTTATTTTAGATTTGGGATTTATGTTTAGAATATTTCTAAAACTATAAATCTATTTATACTCGTTTACTCCTTCTACAACTGCCTTCTCTGTCATCGCCATTAAATCGGCAAAATTATAGTCTTTTACTGCTAAAGCTTTATGAACTGTAAAGGTAAGGCGATTTCCTAAACCAACAGGAAAAAAACCATATCGCACCATTTTCCATGAATTGTTGATACTTACCGGTACTATATACGCCGAAGGTGCATATTTACACAGAATCTTCAAACCGTTTTGAGCAAATTCTTTAGGCTTTCCTGTTTTACTTCTTGTGCCTTCAGGAAAAATAACAGCAGATCTTTTGTATTTCTCAATATATTCTGACAAGCCTTTGATTGCCGGAATGGCTTGTTTAGGGTCTTTACGGTCAATTAAGACAGATCCTCCGTGGCGCAAATTAAAAGATACACTTGGAACTCCGCTTCCTAACTCTTTCTTGCTTACAAATTTACAATGAAAACGTCTAAAGTACCAAATCATTGCTATGATATCGTACATGCTTTGGTGATTAGAAACAAAAATAATAGGAACTCCTGTTGGAATTGTTTCTCTGTTTTCAATCTTGTAGGTTGTTCCAACAAGATTTGTACATCTTAAAAGAAAAAAATTTAAATAATCTACACTTTTTTTATGAGCCTGATAACCAAAAACATTTAGGCAAATCCACTGTATTGGATGAAATACAAGTAAACACAGACTAAATATTATGTAATATATAGCAGATATTGGATATGAAATTATTTTTTGCATGCTTTAAAAAATTAATGCCCAAAAGTAATAAATAAATTTTTAGCCGTATAAAAATTGAAAACAATAACCGTTTTATTGTTTAATTGTACCTTTGTACTATAAAATTGCAAATTTTTTCTGAATTAAATGAACTTTACTTACCCAAAAAATGAACGCTTAAAGAGCAAAACGACAATTGATTTACTTTTTTCTGATGGGAAATCGGTTTCTAAATATCCGTTGCGTTTGGTTTACCGTCAAGCGGAAGTTGGCGCAGAAGAAAAAATCAAAATGGGCGTTTCTGTTTCTAAGAAATATTTTAAAAAAGCTGTTGATCGCAATTATTTCAAACGTGTTCTTAGAGAAACATATCGTTTGAACAAACATTTACTTCTGGATAATATTGAACAATCGTATTCTATTATGTTTTTTTATCAGACGAAAGACAGATTATCTTACGAAGAAATCAATACCAAAACGATTCAGTTGTTTGAGAAATTCCTTCTTCAGGTAAATAAAACTCCTGATTCTGAAGTCAAAATTGAATCGTAATTCTAATCTGATAGTTATCAGAAAAACTTTATGAAGCTTATTAGATAGAAAATTATAAAAAAATTGTAGTTTTAGCTCTAATTTGAAATTTTATGAGATACATTTTCTTTTTATCCTTAATTTTTTTAAGTCTTGTAAGCTGTAGTAAATCTGAGCCTGTCAGCAATGATTTAGCGATTAGTACTGTAAAGCTTCCGCCAAAAAGCGACTCTAATTATACAGATGCAAAATTTAAAAGTGCAGCTGCTACATCTAAAGAAACCCCACAAAAAATAATCAAACAAGCTTCACTGCGTTTTGAAACTAATGATTTAGAAAGTACTTTTAATCAAATTCAGACTGCAATTGCAGCAAATAAATAAAGGAACTGTTCAAAACGATTCTGAAGGAAAAGATTATGATAACGCATACAGAAATCTGCTTATACGTATACCAAGCGAAAATTTTGATCAGTTTATAAGCTCGGTTTCAAAAGGTGTTTCATATTTTGAAAGAAAAGAGATATCATCTGAAAATGTAACTGAACAATATATTGATCTTGATTCGAGATTGAAAACAAAACGAAAACTTGAAGAGCGATATCTTCAGATTCTTCAAAAAGCCACGAAAATAAGTGAGATTCTGGAGATTGAAAAACAAATTTCGACCATTCGTGAAGAAATTGAAGCTAAAGAAGGTCAACTGAAATATTTAGAAAGCTGCGTTTCTGAAAGTACTGTTACAATTGAATTTTATAAAACCATTGCCCAAAAAGAAGGCGTTAAAACTTCCTACGGATCTAAACTCTGGACTGCTATTGAATCCGGATTTTTTAGCCTTTCAGAATTTTTAATATCAATCATTAGTCTTTGGCCATTTATTATACTATTTTGCGTATTCGCCTATTTTATTAGAAAAAGATTTAAAAGAAAAAAAATATAATCATGTATCCTTATTTCAAAAAGAAATTCATCATACCAACTGTTGCGGCAGGATTTTTATTTATTGGAACCAGTTTCAAAGACGATTTTTTTGAAATTGCCAAACAAATCGAAATCTTCACAACGCTGTTCAAAGCCGTTAATACCAATTATGTAGACGAAACTAATCCAGGCGATTTAATGGACAAAGCCATTAAAAGCATGTTGGGAAGTTTAGATCCATATACGGTTTACTTTAATGAGCAAGATGTTGTAAACTTTAAGATTAATAATACTGGTGAATATACCGGAATTGGTGCTTTAATTTCAAGAAAAAAAGACCGCTTAATTGTTCGCGAACCTTATAAAAATTATCCTGCTGATAAAGCCGGACTTAAAGCAGGTGACGAAATTATTCAGATTGGCGATGTTTTGATTGCTGATTTCAAAGATGATGCTTCGCAATTATTGAAGGGAACAAAAAATACCAAGATTACTATAAAATATCTTCGTCAGGGAAAAACGTTTACAACCGAATTGATTTTGGATGAAGTTGACATTAAATCGGTTCCGTTTTTTGGGAAGATTGATGACAAAACGGGTTATATCGTTTTGGCACATTTTAGCCGTAAAGCATCAAATGAAGTAAAAGACGCTCTTGAAAAACTAAAAGCCGATGGAGCGAAACAAATTGTTCTTGATTTGAGAGGAAATCCTGGTGGATTATTAAATGAAGCAATTGATATCTGTAATTTATTTGTTCCGAAAAATGAAGTTATTGTTACTACAAAATCAAGAATCGAGAAACACAACAACACTTATAAAACGACGAAAGAACCTGTAGATACTGAAATTCCTTTAGCTATTTTGGTAAACGGAAGAAGCGCATCAGCATCAGAAATTGTTTCTGGAGCTTTACAGGATTTAGATCGTGCCGTGATTTTAGGAAGCCGCAGTTTTGGTAAAGGTTTGGTACAACGTTCTGTTGATTTAACTTACGGAACGCAGTTAAAAGTTACTATTTCTCGTTATTATACGCCTTCTGGTCGATGTATTCAGGCATTAGATTATGCTCATAAAGACAAAAATGGCGTTGCTCAAAAAACAGATGCAAAAAATTTCAATGCTTTTAAAACCCGTAAAGGAAGAACGGTTTATGATGGTGGCGGTGTTTTACCGGACATTGAATTAGACGAAGCTAAAATGAGTTCAATTACGACTGCGTTATTAAGAAACGACGGAATCTTTGACTATGCAACAACGTACTATTATAAGAATCCGAATTTAGGAGATAAAATCCCCACAGTTTCGGATGCTGATTACCTGAGTTTCAAGCAATACTTAAAAGCGAATAAAATAAGTTTTGATACTGAAACTGAAGTAGCATTGAAAAATACTTTGGCTGCAGCCAAAAATGAAAAAATAGACGAAACTATTGCTCCGGAATATCAACAATTATTAGCAGCATTGGAGAAAAGTGAAACTACTTTATTAGATAAAAATCAAAAGGAAATCAGAAACCTGATTCAGGAAGAATTAATTAAAAGATATCAATATCAGGAAGGTTTGTACCAATATTATATTAAAAACAATTCCGAAATAAAGAAAGCTGTTGGAGTTTTAAACAATCAAACTGAATATAAAACGATTTTGAAAATGTAGAAAATCTTTTTAAAGATGCTTAAATTGAACTAACTTAAGCATCTTTAAAAATCAACAAACCTGTTAATCAATACTATCGGCCATAAATTTTTTTTGGTTATTGAAATAATTGGTTATGTATTTTTCTATTTCATTTCTTGAATAAGGCCAATTTTCCTGCCACAATTGTAATTTACCGGGCAGATCAATATCTCTGCACCCAGGATCCAGCATTTGTAAAAATGACTTGCCTATTTCACTAACAATTAAACGTTCCGTTTTATTTTTTTGCAATAAACCTGAATCTAAAAGTCCTTTTAAAATTGAACCGATCGAATTGGGATTGCCAATTCCAAAAACAGAAGCTTGATAAGTACCACTTCCTTTCCAGTTCTGTGCCATAAATATAGCTTTACCTATAGAAGTTGATCGTCTTTTGCTTAATTCATATAAAAGCTGCAGTGAATATTTACTTATACTATAGTCTTTTTTTATTACTCCTGTTTTTCGCAAACATATAGTAAAAAAATGCAGGGAATTAATATTATAATTATAATCAAAAAAGCGTTTCGCCATACCTGCATTCAGTAATTTATAAAATTCCGGATTTTTGGTAGTTATAGGATTTTCAAGAGCATATTCAATTGCCTGATTAGTAAAAACCTCAGGTACAATCACTAACCTTTCTTTATTTGCTTCATGGAAACCAAGACATTCATTTAATAAAATATCATAATCAATAAGAGACGAATACCACAAATGACCTAAATATGAAATTGTATGGGCATTTTTAAGTATGTTGACTGCACCGTGTCGTTTGACTTTTATACTTTCATTTGTAATGTGCAATACCAACCCATAATTTTTAACAGTAGATGTATAGACAGGATATTTAATGACGGGAAAAAATGCCGGATGCACATTATTATCATAATCGAACACAAATCTATATTTAGGAATTATCCGAAAAACATAGATATTGAATCCTGGCCAGCGTTGTAAAAGATGTGGCTTTATGATCGCTAGCTGATAATTAGTAAGACTACTTACAAATACAATGCTGTTGTTACTAATATCCATTTAATAAGTATTTCAATTTGCATTTTGAAACAATTATTACATTTTGCAGTGACTACAAATAATTGATAAATAATTAGTTACAAAAAATAAAAACCGAAATTACTTTAAAACATTTTAGTTGTTTAACAGTAAAAGACATTAAACTAACAGATTAAGTTAAAACGAATTGTCCTAATATTTTAAAATTATTATTTATAATTAAAAAGCCCAAAATCAATGATTTTGGGCTTTTTAATTTATATGTTTCTTGTCATTTCAATATGCGGAATATCATCCTCCAAATACATTTCGGTGGTTTGAACGAATCCGTGGCTTTCATAAAATTTCTTTAAATATAACTGTGCACCAATAGTAATTTTATCTTTATTGAAGTTTGATTTTATCCCTGCAATGGCTTCACGCATTAAATCATGTCCCCATTTTTTTTCTCGATAATTGGCATCAACGACAACGCGACCAATTGAAGCATTATCAAAACTGATACCGGCATCAAATAAACGTGCATAAGCAACGATTTTATTATCGTATTCCCCAATTAGGTGTAATGCCAGCTTATCTTTTCCGTCAAGGTCTAAATAAACGCAATTTTGCTCTAGTACAAAGATCTCACTTCGTACTTTGAGTAAATCATATAACTCATGAACCGTTAATGCTTCAAACGGCTTTATTTTCCATTTTAATTCCATTCTTTATAGTCTATTCTTTAAAATTATCTTCTATCTACTTTAACTGATTTTATAATAGCTTCAAGATCCAGCATTAAGTCTCTTTCCTGATTTGAGGGCGAATAACAAAATCCTTCAATAACTAAAATTCTGTTGTACTTTTTGTCTACAATTGCATAATTGATAAATGGTCCCGCCATGAAATCATTTTTTAATTCCCAGGTGCCTTTGGTTTCAAATGTATTTTTTTCGTCTAAAATTGTGGCTGAAAAATAAGGAGCATAGGCTTCACCGGTAATCATTCTGGTATTTGGTTCCCTGCCTTTGATGTAACTTCCAACTGAATCGCGCATTTTGATAATATTACCAATAACGTTTGAACTCTTTTTAAAATTGCGAAGTGGAATCTGATATATAAGTAAACTGGTATTACCGCTTATGATATCTTTTTTGAGCCAGATAAAGTTCTTTTTATGCAACATATATTCATAACCTGTTGGAATTTGCAGATCAATATGAAATTTGTTTTTTATAACTGCAGGATTCAATAATGATTTGCTGTTGTCTTCCTGAATTTTCTCAATCTCTGCATCTCGGATAATTTTAATTATTTGTGTCGAATTGAGTTCTATACTACAAATAATATCATCCACAGATTTTCCGTAGATACGAAATGTATTATGGGGCAAAGATTTGCTGTGGGTAATTTCGAATTTATCTGTAGTGGCTTTTTTTACTACAATAATACTGCGGCTATCAGTTACAAAACCTTCAAGTAAACGCGCAGGATATTGATTTATGGTAAATAAAGGTTCCTCTTGAGTAAGGCCAAGAACGGGTGAGGCAAATTTATTTCGAATACTATCGCCTACTTCTCCGTACCATAATTGATCGTCGATAATAATCGAAATCGAATTTGTTTTACCGGATACCGGCTGGGATTGCTTTTCGCCTTTTAAACACGAAATTAGCAGAAACGGGATTAGTAGCAATAAAAAATGGGTTTTATTCATTTTCTTAATTTATGAAATAAAACCCAAATTTATGTAAGATTTTTTAACTATCCGTTTATTTTAAGTTTCATTCCTGGTTTAATTTCTCCGTTTTTAATGTTATTCCATTTTTTAATATCTGAAATTGTAACTCCAGGATATTTTTTAGAAATACTGTATAACGAATCTCCTTTTTTAACGTAATAATCTTCTCCAAGATCTTTAGATGAAGGTACTTTTTTCTTGAATGAATCAATCGAAGAGTTTGAAGCGATTGCAGTTGTTACTGCATTTTCATCAATAATTTCAGGAACTGCTTTAGAAACTACTAAAGTTTTCCCTAAACCGATATTGTTTGAAGTTAGATTATTAAGTTCTTTTAGCTCAGCAATAGTCGTACCGAATTTTTTTGCGATACTTCCTAAATTATCTCCGGATGCAACTTTATATTCTTGTGATTGTGTATTCTTTTTATCTTTATCATCAGCTGATGCAATAGCCTCTTCTGATTTTTTCTCTACTGCAAGAGTCGATTTTATTTCTTTAAAAGTTTTAGTAGCAGGATCGTAATCTGTTTTAATTTTTAGGTTTCTGCCAAGCGCAACTGCATTTGATTTAAGATTATTCCATTTTTTTAAATCAATAATATCAACATGGTATTTAGAAGCAATAGTACCTAAATTATCTCCTTTTTGAACTTTATATGATTTATAATCTGTATCGATAATGTTCTCCAGTTTTGCCTTTGCTTTTGGCGTAACTTTTAAAGCTAAACGAGTTGACATTGTTTTGTTTTGTGATTGATATGCAGCGTATGCATAGATCTTGTCTTCGTTTGAAACAAATGTGGCTACTTTATCTTTTGGTAAACGTAAATAATGTGCTTCACTTTGGTAAAAAGGTACCACGTTTAATTTATAAGAAGGGTTTAAAAGTTGTATTTGAGATTGTGGCATGTCTAACAAATCTGCGATTTGCTTGAATGACATTTGAGCTTTAATCTGAACTGTATCTGTTTCAAAGTTTTTAACTAATGCTCTTTCAGGATTGATACCATGTTCTTTATGGTATTCAAAAAGATACATTGTTGCTAAAAAAGCGGGAACATAACCTTGAGTTTCTTTTGGAAGATGGCTACGAATGTCCCAGTATTTTGTTTTTCCTCCTGAACGGCGAATTGCTTTGGTAACATTTCCCGGCCCTGAATTGTATGAGGCTAAAACTAGTTCCCAGTCGCCAAACATGCTATACATTTTAGTCATGTACTGTGAACATGCGGCTGTAGCTTTAAGCGGATCGCTGCGTTCATCAATATACGAATCTATTTTAAGGGCATATTGTTTACCTGTTCCGTACATGAATTGCCAAAGTCCTGTGGCGCCCATTTTAGAAACTGCTTTAGGATTTAAAGCAGATTCTACAACGGCTAAATATTTAATTTCTAAAGGAACGTTTTGTCTTGCAAAAGCGTCTTCAAAAATTGGGAAATAATATTCTGATAAAGCCATTAATCGAGAAAACGATTTTTTACGGTTCTTAAGAAACGACTTTATTATATTTTCTAAACCTTGATTGTATTCTATGTCAAAAGGTGATTTCTCATTCATTGCCTGTAAACGCTGTTTAAGCAATTCAGTTGGCAATTCTTCATCTACAGTAACGTCTGTATTAATGGTTTGAATGTCTTTTGTAAGGTCATCATAAATATCTAAGCTTACTAATTCGTTCATCCAAAGACTGTCTACGCGTGTTGCGAGTTCATCTTTTTTGAAAGAGCTTTTAACTGAATCTAAATAGGATACTTTTACAATTGGTTTTAATTCAATTTCTGTCTTTGCAATTTCCTGCGAAAACATTGATATTGAGAATAAAACGGAAACCATTATTGATATTTTCTTTACAATCATATAACATTTTTTTAAAATTCTATAAATCAAACGATTATACAAACCTTATTTTTGCAAACTTAAACAGTTTATGCATGTAAATTATGTAAAAAAATGTTAATTGTGATTTTTTAGTCTAAAATCGCGGCGATTCCAGGTAAAACCTTTCCTTCTAACATTTCAAGCATTGCCCCGCCACCAGTGGAAACGTAGCTCATTTTATCTTCAAAACCGAATTGTTTTACTGCTGCTACTGAATCTCCTCCTCCAACTAGTGAAAAAGCTCCTTTTTCTGTAGCTTCGGCAATATATTCCCCTAAAGCGATTGTTCCTTTTGCGAAAGATTCCATCTCAAAAACTCCTAATGGACCATTCCAAAGAATAGTTTTTGATTCTAAAATTACTTTTTTGAAGTTCTCTAATGATTTAGGACCTGCATCAAGACCTTGCCATCCGTCTGGAATTTCTTTTACGTCTACAACTTTTGTATTTGCTGTATTTGAGAAATCATCAGCTGCGATAACATCAACGGGAATGTGAATTTGTACTCCTTTTTCTTTAGCTAATCTTAAAATTTCAAGTGCTAATTCTTGTTTGTCATCTTCACAAATAGAATTTCCAATTTTACCACCTTGTGCTTTAATGAATGTAAAAGTCATTCCGCCGCCAATGATCATGTGATCTACTTTGTCTAAGATATTTTCTATTACTGTAATTTTAGAGGAAACTTTAGATCCTCCAAGAACTGCAGTAACTGGTTTCTCGCTATTTTTTAATACTTTGTTTAAGCTTTCTATTTCTTTTGCCAATAATGTTCCAAAACATTTTTCTGTTGGAAAAAATTGTGCAATAATAGTTGTTGATGCGTGGGCTCTGTGTGCAGTTCCAAAAGCATCGTTTACGTAGATATCTCCAAGTGAAGCTAATTCTTTTGCAAAAGCAACATCTCCAGCTTCTTCTTCTGCGTGAAAACGTAAATTTTCAAGTAGTAAAACTTCTCCTGGTTTTAAATCTTTGGCTGCAGCCTGGGCTACTTCTCCAACGCAATTTTCAGCAAATTTAACCTCAACTCCTAAAATTTCTGAAGCTGTTTTTAAAATATGTTTCAACGAATATTTTTCTTCTACTCCTTTTGGTCTTCCTAAATGCGACATCAAAATTACGCTTCCGCCTTGTGCTAAAATAGCATCAATTGTTGGTTTTGCAGCTTCGATACGTGTTGCATCAGTTACCTTAAAATTTTCATCCAGTGGTACGTTAAAGTCAACACGGATAATTGCTTTTTTATTTTTAAAATCGAAATCGTTTAAAGTTTTCATTAGATAATTTTTTAGTTTTTTGAAAGAAAAACAAATATAGAACTTTTAAAGTATCATAAATATAAAAATAATCTATCTATAACAGCGAAAACGTTATAAGTTAAGAAAAAAAACAAATTAGCTAATAAATTGTTGAAAATGCTCTTTAATCGTGAACCGGACTTTGTGTACAAGGACAATTACTGATGGCTTGCAAGAAGTCGAAACCAATAGTTATAGAGTGTGTACCTGTATTGTAGTTTCCTAAATCGTTGAACATTACCTGATATGAATATCCAAAATAGAATTTAGATTTCATGAAACCAACCATTGGTCCTACTGATAATGGTTTTGGAAACTGGTCATTTAAGAAACGGTATGAAACTCCTACCCAATAGTAATCTTCGTAACGATTGTAACGTCTGTATTTGAAGTTGAAATCGGTTGTGGAACGTTGATCACTTGCAAAGTATTGGTAATAAACAGACGGCTCGTATTCGATACGGCTATTTTCTCCATCTTTAAAAACATATCCGGAATATACCTGATAATTTGAAAGTAAGTTAGGTTCTACTCCTCTGTATTTATCTGTATTTTTCTTTAAAACGTTATTGGCATTAAAACTTATGTAGAAATTTTTATTACGATACAAAGCACTAATATCAAAGTTACTATTCGCATTATAACGATTATCTGTAACTCCCGGATCAATAAAAGGCTGATTGGGTGTACTATTAAATTCATCTGTATCAATACGAAAAGTATTTATGTTATACGAAAGTCCGAATGATAAGTATTGTTTAGAATAATAATTTAAAATGATATGGTGCGCAAAGGAAACTTTTGCTCCTGTTTGTCGCGTGTAACCATTTTTATCGTTGTAAACATTAATACCAACTCCTGAACGATCCAGAACTCTAAAATCGGCATAAATCGATTGATTATCGGGAGCATCTTTAATACCAACCCATTGTGTAAGTCCATTGGCTCTAATTCTAAGGTTATCACCAATACCGGCAAATGCAGGTGAAATAACAAAAGGATTGTCCGCTAAATATTGCGTAAAAACCGGTAGGTTTAACTCTTGGCTGTAACTTGTTGTTACAGCCATGAGTACTAAAGATAAAATAAACTTTTTCATTGTGATAATTTTTTTAGATAACATGATTAGGGGCTCTTATTTTGTTATCTGTATAAAGTGAAATGTCCTACAAACTCTCTCGCATCTTTCTCGTCATTCAATTTAAGAACATACCAGTAATCTCCTGAAGGTAATTCTGCACCATTGTATCTACCATCCCATTTTTGACCGTAATGGTATTTAGCAATTACACGACCGTATCTGTCAAAGATTGAGAATTCAAGGTTGTCGTAAATATTAGTACAACCAGGTCCCCATGTATCGTAAATACCATCTCCGTTAGGAGTAAAGTAATTATCAAGACACACATCGATGTATATTGCAGGAACAGTTATTGTTACTGTACATCCGTTTTGATCTCTTACTACAACTACATAGTCTCCAGTTTTGTAGATTTTGTATTTGTTTGAAGATGTAAACGGCTCTCCGTTGAAACTGTATTCATAAGCAGGTGAACCACCAGCTGCAGTAACTGAAATTATATTCATTTCTGCTTGTCCTGTAGATTCTGCAAGAGTTAATGGATCGTATGCTTTGATGTCGAAACTAATCGTTGGTACTTTACAACCGTTTGTATGTCTCGCTACAATAACGTGTCTACCCGGAGCAACATTTGTAAAGATGTTACTTTCCTGGAATTGATCATTGTCAAGTGCATAATCAATTTGTTTAAAGTCGATATTGCTTTTGTCAATTGTAATAGTTACCATGTTTGATTGTGCATTGTTCACACAATCATAACTGATTTCTACAGTTGGGTCAAGAACTACCGGTAAAGGCATATTCTCTACAAACTCGAAACTACATCCCTGAGCATCGTTAACATAAACTGTATGAACACCACCTGAAAGGTTAGTAAAATCAAATATTGTCTGATCTATTGCTCCCTGTGTATATGTACCGTTTTTATCATCAAGACTTACGCTATATGGCGCTGTACCTCCTCTAACTTCGATACTAAATGCTCCGTCTTTATCATCCTTACAAACTTCAGGAATCATAGAATTTGCAAGTTCAGTAACAATAAGTGGTTTAGGTTGTGTAATTTCAATTTCATCTACTACATAACAACCATTTTCGTCTTGTGTAACTATGGTATAAATACCAGCAGTTAATTTCTCGAATGTGTTTTTAGTATCAAACTGATTCAAGTCTGGTGAGATAGCATATTTAACTAAACCTGTACCACCAGCATAACTCATCACGATTTTACCATTGTTTTCTCCAAAACAAGAAACATTTGTTGCTACGTGTGTAGTACTTAAACCTACAGCAGGTTCTTTGATCTCTACAGATTTAACTACTGCATCACAATCACCACTTACAACTCTTACATTATAAGTTCCTGCGATCAGTCCTTCAAATCTACCGTCAGCTTTTGGTCCTTGTAATATACCACCGGCAGTAGTTTCTAAAGTATAAGCATAGTTTCCTAAAGCTCCGTTTGCAACTGCTACGATTACTCCGGTTTCTTCACCTGTACATTTTACAACTGCATTAGTAATATCTAACTCTAAAGTTAATGGTTCTAAAACATCAATTTTAATTTCATTAGAAATACTAGCCACACAATTATTAGCATCTTTTACAAAGTATTGGTATTTACCAACCGGAACCTGTATTGTAACAGAACCTGTAAATGAAGGTGTGCTATATGTAATACCATCTGCGCTATAAGTGTACGGAGCGTTTCCGCCTGTTGCGCCTAATGTTAGGATAGTTTCTGTATCACATGTTTGTGATGATGCTAAACTTAATTCAGCAATAATTTCTGTTGGCTGTGTAATAACAATATTAGCTGATGTTATTGAACAGTTATATCCGTCAGAAACTGTGATACTATATGTTCCTGCAGGTAATCCTGTGAAAACAGGATCAGTTTGCGGACCTGAAACTGCAACCGGGTTTACTGATAAGTAATTTAATGTATACATATAATTACTTCCCTGACCACCTGTTGTAGTATTAATAGTAATTACACCGTCTCTACCACCAAAACAAGATAACATTGCTGCATTTGGTGTAGCATTTACCTGAATAGGATCCGGTACAACTAATGTAACTATTTCAGAATCGATACAACCTTTACCATCTTTAACATTTACTGTGTAAGTTCCTGCTTTTAATCCTGTAAAGTTACCATCTGTTCTATAATTAACTATTGGCGCTCCGTTTAATACTAATTCATAAGTATAATTATTATCCCAACCACCTGCTGCAGAAGCAGAGATTTCACCGTCATCATAATTTACTGATGTACATGTTATTGGGCTACTTGTTATTTGAATGTCTAATTTAACTGAAGGCTGTGCGATTGTAAACACCTTAAATACAGTACATTCTGGTTTCTCTTGTAATTTAGCCGTTACAGTATATGTACCTGCAACAAGGTTTGAAATCAATTCCGGACCAGCACTTGCAGATGTTCCTGAAATTACTGCAGGACCTCCTGTGATAGTGTAATCGAAAATACCTGCATCATCTGAAGGATCAGTTTGATTATCTACAAAAGTTAATTCAACGCTTCCTGTATTTGTACCGAAACAAACTTCTGTTACAATTGGATTAACTTTAATATCAAATGTATTAGGATCTGCTACATAATGCGCTTTTTGAACGCTACATCCTGTCGCTGGGTTTGTTACTGTTATAATGTAACTTCCTTTTGTTAATCCTGTGAAGTTACCGTTTGTTTTAGTTTGGTCATAAGCGTTATCAGTTCCTTTTACAGTATAGTTTAAAAGAACTGGTGTTCCTCCTGTTGTTCCAACAGTGATTGTAATTTCTTCATCAGAAACACAAGTGATAGCAACATTTGCAACATTAACCACATCTAAACTAATGAATGGATTAACTTTTACAGGTCCTACCGGAGCTCCTGAACAACCATTACTATCCGTAACGTTTACAGTATAATCACCTCCTAAGAAATCAGATTCTGTATAAACATTTTGATCTCCTTTTTGAACTGAAACTCCATCTCTGAAGAATTCATAAGTATAAACTTTTGAACCTCCTATATCGTTACCAATTGTACCAACTGTTACTGTTGCATAGTTAGAAGCATTCGTACCAGCAGCACAACCGTATTGTACAATTACCGGAACCGGAACCACAATTAATGCTGGTTGTGGCACTGTAATATCTTCTGATGCCTCACAGTCTCTACCTGAAACAACTGTTACAGAATAATCACCAGCTTCAAGGTTTTCAAAAGCAGGACTTGTTTGAAGTGGTCTTGTAACAGCTACTCCTAAAGCAGTAGTACCAGTTAATCTATATCTATAGACTGGGTTATCATTTATACCTGGTAACAAACTTGCTGTAATTGTTCCATTGTTTCCACCGAAACACGTTACCGGAGTTTGTTCAAGAGCAATTCCTGTAATTAATGTAGGTTCTGATACATTTACTTTTACTTCAAAAGTACAACCTGTAATTATGTCTCTTACTCTTACAATATGATCACCTGTAGTAACACTGCTAAATAGTGCAGGAGTAGTTGTAAGAATAGCTCCACCATCTAATGTGTATCTGTAGTTTGCCGTTCCTGAACCACCAGTTGCAGTTGCTGATATACTACCAGCATTTGTAAAATTACAAGTTGGTAATGCAGTAATAGTAGCCTCTAATTGTAATGCCGGTGAAATAACTGCCGAACCTAGAACTTTTACCTCACATTCATTAGCGTCTTTAACAGTTATATCATAAGTTCCAGAAGCGGTTACTGTGAAAGTATTGCTTGATTGGAAACCGTTTCCAATGCTGTATTGGAATGGAGCCATACCGCCAGTTACATTAACTGTAATTGTATACTCACCAGTTGTAGTTGGACATTGACTAGGAATTACCGTTGTGAAAGTTGGTAATGGATCTGTATCAATTACTATTGGTATGAATGTTTCACAATTTTTAGCATCGATTACATAAGCTCTCCAGTTTGTACCATCAGCAGGATTTAAAACAGTACTATTACTGTTTGTGTAATCAGTAGCTATTGGAGTACCAGTTCCAAGGATAAATGCGTATTTGTAATCTGGAGTTCCTCCCGCTGCGATTACAGTAACCTCAGCACCTTTATTACAATTAGCATTAATATTTACCGTTTCAGTTAATGCTAATGCAGCTGGCTGACCTACAGTTACTGAAGCAGTAGCTAAACAATTAGTTATATTATCAGTTACCTGAATTGTATATGTACCTATTGGTAAATTAGTTAAAGTAACCACTTTACCTGTCTGAGTTAATGTACCAGTTGTAGGACCAGCAATTAAAGCAGCAGTATATGTTCCTGCGAAGTTATCAACGTCGAATTTAACAGAACCATTTGATTCACCGTTACAAACAACATCATTTATTAACTGACCCGCAGTTGTAATATTAATTAGTGCATCAACAGTGTAAGTTGCTTCATCTGTACAACCATTATCATCTGTAACTTTAAAAGTATAAGTTCCTGCCGGTAACAAGTTGAATACTCCACTTGTTGCTCCGGAAGTGTTTGTAACAGCACTTGCAGGAGAAGTAATTTCGAAAGCTAATGATCCTATACCATGACTAACATTTACAGTAACTGTACTTGTAGTATTTGCTGTAGGTGCACACCAGATTGGCGTTCCTGTAACAGTATCAATAGTTGGAGGATCTAAAGCTGGTATAATAATATCTACCGGAGTAGCAATTACACAGTTATTAGCATCTTTAACATAAGCTGTTACAGTTCCTGAAGCAGATGTTACGTACGTATTTGTTGTTCCGTAACTAATTCCTCCGTTAAAACTATATTGATATGGAGAAGTACCTGTACCAGTAGTTACATTAATTGTAACGGTTGCAGATTGTGCAGCATTTCCTGGACCACAAGTTAATCCCTGAGTTAAAACAGCTGTAGCAGCTAAAGCTAATGGCTCAGTTATAGTAGCTTTTATTAATACTGATTCACATTCTTTGGCATCTTTAACGACGATATCATAAGTACCTGCAGCTAAATTTGTAAAGATATTAGTATCTACAAAAGCAGCTCCGTTAATACTGTATTTGTAAGGAGCTAATCCGTTAGCAGGAGTAACTACAATACTACCATCTGTACCACCTGTACAACTAACATTATTTTGTTTAGATGTTGCACTTGGTGTTGTTCTTGCCGTAACTTCTACCGAAACAGAAGTTGCCTGACATCCCTGACTATCTGTTACTCTGAAAGTATAAATTCCAGGAACATTAGTTGTATAAGGCAATGGTAAAGCTACAGCAGTAAATGTTCCACCATTGAAACTAACTTCAAAAGTATTGTAAGTTAAAGTTCCCTGAGTTGCCAATAAATTTATAGTTGCATCACCAGCACAAGTATAATCTTGTGTTAGTGTAGCTTTTAATAATAATTGCTGATTCAATGTGTAAGGTCTTGATACAATACAACCATTACCATCTTTAATGTAGAATGTGTAGTTTCCTGGCGCATTCAATACAAAATCAGGGCTTGATTGATATCCGTTTCCAATACTGTACATTGGTGTTCCAACATAAGTTCCAGTAATTGTAATTGGAACTGGACCTCCTGTATAGCAATATGGAACAGTTGAAGTACCAATTGTAGGGAATGCATCTGAAGCGATCACTACATCTAATTTAGTGGTACAACCGCTAGCATCCATTGCATAGAAATCCCAGTTTGTATTTACTGTTGGATCAAGTACTGCATTTTCAACAGTATCATAGTCACCAGGAACTGGTGTAAATCCATCGATACCAAATGCATATTTGTAACCAGGTGTTCCTCCAGTAGCTCTTACGATTACTTGCGCTCCAAAATTACAATTAGCATTTTTATTACTGATTAAATTAAGAACAATAGGACTTGGTTGTGTAACATCTACTGAAGTAGTTGCTGTACATCCTGTAATTCCGTCTAAAATTTGTACTGTATAAGTTCCCGGTACTAAACCAGTCACGTTTACAGTATTTCCTGTTTGAGTTACTGTTCCTGTTGCAGGAGTTACTGTTGCAGTATAAGTTCCTGCATAATTCGCTACTGTAAATTTAACAGCGCCTGTAGCTCCTCCATTACAAATAACATTGCTTACTAATTGACCAGCAACAGTAATGTTTGTAACAGGTTTAACAGTATATGATTCCTGATCTTTACAACCATTACCATCTGTAACTTCAAATAAGTAAGTAGCATCAGCTAATCCTGTAAAGATTCCGCTTGCAGCACCTGTAGTATTTGTTATTGCACTTGCCGGTGCAAGAATTGCATAGCTTAAACCTCCTGTACCATTAGTAGTTGTTATTGTAACAGTACTTGTGGTGTTAGCAGTAGGAGTACAATAAATAGGTGTTCCTGTAATATTTGTTATTGTTGGTGGGTTTAACGCCGGAATATTAACTCCATTTACAAAAGTGAAGATACATCCTTTAGCATCTTTAACTAAAACATTAAACGTTGTTCCAACAAATGACTCATAAGTATTAGTTGTACTGTAATTTGTACCATCAAAGCTGTATAAATATGGTGCAGTTCCCTGAGATGCAGTTACTGTTACCAATGCTTTTGTTGGTGCATTTCCTGTAGTACAAGTCAATGGCGTAGTTACTACAGATGTAGCAGTTAATGCCGTTGGCTGCGTAATCGTAATTGAACCACT
This sequence comes from Flavobacterium psychroterrae, assembly GCF_018380615.1. GTDB lineage: Bacteria > Bacteroidota > Bacteroidia > Flavobacteriales > Flavobacteriaceae > Flavobacterium > Flavobacterium psychroterrae. The sequence goes on from NZ_JAGYVZ010000018.1 coordinate 100,627, forward strand.
TGGATACAGACATGATTTTGAATCTCTAACGGTAACAACATAAGTTGTACCGGCAGCTAATCCTGTAAATACATTTGATGTCTGGAAAACTCCTGCTCCTAATTGATATTGGTATGGACCAACACCAGAAGTAACATTTACAGTAATTGTACCATCTGTACCACCATTACAACTAACATTTGTTTGTGTAGTTGTAAATAATGTTGGTTGAATAGGATCTAATTTGAAAGTTGTCGTTGCCTGACAAGCAACTGGCAATTTAGCATCGCTTACTCTAAAAATATAATCTCCTAAAACACTTGTATTAAGAACATTCGTTGGCATCGTCGTATAAGTAACACCTGCATCTGTAGAATATTCGTAAGTATAAAGTGTGTTATATCCTCCAGTCGCGGTCAAAGTAATTTGAGCGTTTGTTGGAATACAATCTAATTCTCTGGTAAGTTTTGCCGTCAAAAATAATTGCGGTTTAACTTCATAAGGAACAGTTGCAATACAACCATTTCCATCTTTAATTGTTAAATTATAAGTTCCAGCCGCATTAAATGTAAACGTTGGACTTGCTTGGAAAGTACTTCCGTCTACACTATAAGTGGCTCCGCCAACAATTGCAGGATCTACTGTTCCGGTAATTGTGAATGTAAATGGAGTACCAGCGTAACAAATTGCAGCAGGTGCAGTAATTGTTGGATCTGCATCTTTATTTAATATAATATCAAAATCTTTAATACAACCATAAGCATCTTTAGCATATACGGTATAACTACCTGCATTTGCATTAAAAGTATTATTAGTTAACCAACCTGTACTCGCAGCAGTTGGTGCCGGAGCAGTTTGCAACAATAGTTGATATGTATATGGTGCTGTACCATCATGTCCTGTAGCCGTAATAACCCCTGAAATAGGATTACAATTTGCGTTTTTAGAAACTGCAGCCGTAACTGAGAACAAAATTGCAGATTGAGTAATGTTAAACGGAACCGTAGCAACACTACATCCTGCATTTGTAGCACCAGCTGTTTCTTTTACAAGAACAAAATAATTACCAAAAGGCAATGGTCCAAGATTAGAAAGCGTAAGAATATCATTTGCAGGAACTGAACCTGTTCCGGTAATTCCTGTTGATACTAATGATTGAGCATTAAATATCTCATAACTAATAGGAGTTGCAGCAGGATATGTGCTTGAAATTGTAAAAGTTACTTTACCATCTGCACTTCCTGTACATGTAATATTATTTGCTATAAGAGCATTTGTTTTTAATGTTGAATTTGTTGGAATTGGAGTTGTAGCTGTTTCATAATAGTAACAACCTGTTCCAGTTCCACCATGTGCTAAGTCAGCATCATATACGATAAAAGTATACGTTACACCTGGCAATAAGTTTGTAAAGGTTGTTTTTTTACTTCCTGTAGCATCTTCAGGTAACCACGTACCTGCAGGATACACAGGAACAGTTCCTGTATAAATACCAAAGTAAAACGGACCTGTACCAATAATTGTCGTTGACGTTCCTATAGATACAACTGCAGATCCTCCAGTAGAACAATCTGCTGGTGGTGAAAATACATTTATATCCAAATCGTCTGGTGGAGATGCAACTAATATGTTATTTACTGATGTAGTACAACCGTTTGCATCAGTAATAATGATTTCGTATAAACCAAAATCAACTACGTCAAATACTGCTGTAGCACCAGTTTGATTTGTAAATTTTTGATCATAACCATTAACTCCTGTTACATGATAAATATAATTTGGAGTTCCGCCACTTACACTGTTAATTGTGATTCTTCCTAAAGAAACCCCACCTGTAACACATGTTATTGGCGTCGCTTTGTAATCAAGTAAAATAGGCGTTGGCTGCGCAATTGGTATAGAAAATGTATCTGTACATCCTTTTGCATCAGTTACTTTAATAGTATATACACCTGCGGCTAAACCAGAGGTTTGTGTACCATAATCAAATCCTGTAGTAGTATTTAAAACATTATATACAAATGGCGCTTGTCCTTTTGTATTGTCAATAGTAATAGAAATTGCAGCTGTAGCATCACTATTACAATTAATAAATGCTGTTTGTACAACATTCGTAATATCCGGATTCACTGCAGGAATTATAACAATAGGAGTTGTAGTGTCAATACTACATCCTTTAGCATCAGTTACTCTAAAAGTATAACTTCCAGGAGTCATTGTGTTGAAAACGTTCGAAGCCATAGCAGTGTAAACACCGCCAATTACATATCCGTAAGTATAAGCAGTAGTTCCACCTGTTGCTGTTAAGGTAACCTGCGCATCAGTTGCAATTGAACATGTAATGTTTTTATCTAAAACTGCACTTAATGTCAATACGTTAGCAACAACTGCAACATTACTGTCTGCTGTACAACCGTTTCCGTCTTTAATTCTAACTGTGTAACTTCCTGGTGTAGTAATTACAAATGTATTACCAGTTTGGTAAGATGCACCGTTGTCAATACTGTATGTTACCGGAGCAACTAATCCAGCACCCGGAGTTGCTGTAATAGTATAAGTTCCCACACCAAAACACTGACCTGTTGCTGAAGCAGTAACAGTTGGAACAACATCTTTTGTAATTGCAATATCTAATTTGAATGTACAACCATTTGCATCAATAATATGAACATCCCAGTTTGCATTTACTGCAGGATCTAAACTAGCAGTATTTGAATTAACATATGCTCCGATTGGTGCATTGTCTTGTACAAATGAATATCTGTAAGCTGGTGAACCACCTGTAACATTTACTGTTACACTTGCAGTTGTAATAGAACAGTTTCCGTTTACAGTTGTATATGTTGCTGCTAAAACTGCAGGCTGATTAATTATAACCGAAGCTGTTGCTGTACATCCAGTTCCTTCATCTGTAACAATAACAGCATAAGTTCCCGCTGCCTGATTAGTTAAATTGATAACTGCAGCAGTTTGTCCTGTAACAGCAGTTCCGCCGTTAACAGTATAGCTATATGTAGTTGCAAAACCTGCAACTGTGTATCTCGCAGAACCAGTAGTTCCAGCGTTACATAATACATCACTTGTTTTTGTTCCAATAAGCGTTATTGGAGTAACTGGATTTATAGTGTGCGCTTCTGTATAGAAACATCCGTTTGCATCTGTAACCTTGAACATGTAAGTTCCAGGTGCAAGATTTGCAAAGCTGTTAGATGTTTGTTTTGCGATAATAACCGGAGACGGAGCAATAGTTTCGTATTGTAAAACAGCTACTCCATTTACAGCCGTTAATGTTACTGTAGTCGTTGTCGCTGTACAAGTAACTGCTGCTGCTGCAAAAGTTAAATCTGTTGGAGGGTTTAATCTCAATAATGTTCCTGAACCCGTAATTGTACATCCTTGCGCATCTTTAACAGAATACGTATAAGGTTGATCTGCACCGTTATCGTTTAATGTAAATGTATTAGTAGTTACAAAACCACCTCCGTTGAAACTATATTCGTAAGGAGAAGTTCCTGTCAATGCTGTTACATTAATTGTAATTGTACCGGCAACTTTTCCGTTACTTATATTACAAGAGAAAGGAACTGCTGTTACCGTTGCTGCCAATTGAGTTGGAGCAATTAAAGTAACACTAACTGTTCCTGTACAGCCTTTAGCATCTTTTACATAAAAAGTGTAAGTACCAGCGGCTAATCCTGTAAATAAAGAATTTTGACTGTAAACTGTACCGTCATTACTATATGTAAATCCGCCTGCACCACCTGCACCTGTTAATTGTACAGAACCATTACTTCCGCCATTACATGTTGGATTAATATGTGTATCGGTAACAGTTGGGCTTGTAATTGTATTTACTGTTGTTGTAGTTGTAGATGAACAACCATTTGCATCCGTTACTACGAAAGTATAACTATCTGCATTTGGAAGAGTTACCGGATAAGTAAATGTTGCCGTTGAGAAAGGCGCGCTTGGTGTACTTGCAGCACCGCTTCCTTTTGCAACAGTATAAGTAAATGGAGCTTTACCACCAGAAACTGCAACTGTAATAGTTGCGTTTGGTGTTGGAGAACAATCTAATTCTTTTGTTACTGAAGCAAGAGCAACTAATTGAGGGAAAATTGTTAATGCAGTGTTTGCCACAGCAGTACAACCGTTTCCGTCTCTTACTGTTACTGTATATGTTCCAGCTGGAACATTAAATATATTGCTTGTCTGGAAAGATGTACCATCAATACTGTACGATAAAGGATTAATTCCAGTACCTGTAGCAGTAATTGTAAATGTAGTTGCTGCACCAGAACATTGGTTGTTATTTGTTGCAGTAACTGTAGGCAGAGCATCGCTATCAATATGGATACTATTAGTAGTAATACAACCATTTGCATCTTTTGTATAAACATCCCAGTTTGCATTTGCTCCTGAATTTGTATCAACTAAAAGAACATTACCACTTACAAAAGTTGTTGGAGCAGTAGCTCCGCCTTGTACAACTGCATAAGTATAATTTGGAGTTCCTCCGGTTGCTGTTACTGTAATTTCAGCGTTATCATTATTACAGTTGATTTTTGTTGACGTTGCTGTAAAAGTCAATGGATTTAATGGCTCATTAACTATTACAGTTGCAGAATTAAGACATCCTGTTGCATTATCTCTAACCTGAACTGTATATGTACCTGCTGGTACATTAGATAAAGTCAAAGTGTTACCAGATTTTACTAATGTTCCTGTTCCTGCAGTCAATGTTTGTGTGTAAGCACCAATTGTTGCGTTTCCAGAAACTGTAAAAGTAACTTTACCAGTTGAACCACCTTTACATAATACATCATTGTCTTTATTTCCAACAATAGAAATTGGAGTGACAGCATCAATTGTATAAGGTTTATCAAAATAACATCCGTTAGCATCAGTTGCTCTAAAGTTATAAGTTCCTGCTGCTAATCCTGCAAATACACCCGTAGTGTTTGAAGCTACAGAAGCTGCTGGAGATGTAATTGAATATGTAATTGTTGCTACACCATTTACAGCTGTTGCCGTAACGGTAGTTGTAGTCGCTGCACATGTTACTGCAGCAGCACTAAATGTAATATTCGTTGGAGAATCTAATTTATTAATAATAATTGTCTGAACTCCGGTTTTACAACCCTGAGCATCGCTAACTACATAAGAAATTGTTTGGTTTGTACCATTATCTGTAACCGTTAAAGTACGTGTATTTGTAAACGTTACTCCACCATCAAAACTATATTGATACGGTGCTGTTCCAGTTGTAGGAACTGCAATTGTAACCGTAGCCGACTGTTTTACATTTGATACATTACAAGTAAATTTAGTAGCACTTGCTGTAGCGGTTAAAGTTGTTGGTTGAGTAATAGTAACACTTCCAAGTGCTGATTTACAACCTTTACTATCCATTACCTGGTAAGAATATGTTCCGGCAGCTAATCCTGTATAATTTGATTGTGCGATAAATGCTGTTGGTGCAGGTACAACTGTATTATTATAAAATAAGTAAGTATATCCTCCTGAACCTAATGAACCTACTAATTGTACAGATCCTGTTAAAGCACCATTACAAGTAGCGTTAACCGGAGTTGCTGCTACTGTTGGGTTTACAATTGGGCTAACAATTGCACTTACAACTGTTACACAACCTTTAGAATCTGTAATTTCAAAATAATAAGTATCTGCCGTATTTGCAGCAGAGTAAGTAAATGATGTTCCGGTTACAGCAACACTTGCACTGTAAGTTCCTGTACCTTTTTTCACTTTATAAGTAAAATTAGCAGAACCTCCTATAATATCAACTGTAATCGCTGCATTTGGTGAAGCAGTTGTACAATCTAATGTTTTAGAAATTGTTGCACTACCTTTTAATTCTGGTGCAATTACGATATTACTTATCGTTGCTGTACAATTGTTACCATCTGTTACAACAATAGTATGAGTACCAACTCCAACATTTGTAAATGTATTTGAAGCCTGAGCTGGCTGACCGTCTAAACTATAAGTTAATGCACCTGTTCCTGTTGCTGTTACCACAAGAGTAGATTGATTTACAGTATCATAACATAAGTCTGAAGTAGCAGCTAATGTTGCAGTTGGTGCAACTGGTGCACTAATATCTACACGTACTGAAGCCGGAGATGCACAAGAATTTGCATCACGTGCTACTACTGTGTAAGATCCTGCAGCTACATTAGTAAATACGTTAACACTTTGAAATGCAACTATTACTGTTGTACCATTTGATGCACGTAATTCATATTGATAATTTGGAGTTCCTCCAACAGCTGTTGCTGTAATAGACGCTCCATCAGTACAAGTAGGCTGTTTTGTAACCTGAGCTGTAACTGTTAAAGCTGCCGGCGCTTTTACCTCATGTGTTAATGGAAATACACAACTAGTAGCAGAAGCATCGTAACGAACTTTTATATCATAATTTTTATTTGTTAATCCGGTAGCTGTTACAGGAGAAACTTTTGAGTTAACCCAAGTAACTCCATTATCTAATGAATAATCAAATCCGTAAGGTAATTTGAAGTTTTGAGCCGAAATTGTAATTTCACCATTATTAGATCCAGCACAAGTAAGATCTTTTGATCCAGTTACTGCTGCTGTAAACGCTTTATCTGTACCTACAACTACTGGGAAATCTTTTGTAGCAAGACAAGATTCCGGAATCTGACGAACCCAGATATCATCAATAAGTACATCATTACCATTAAATTCATTACTGTAAGATCTAATTACAAAACTTAAATTAGTTTTACCAATACCCGGATTTAATGTTAACTCTTTATATTCCCATTTTTCAGATTTAGGAACAACCCATGGATTTGTTGTATCGGTCGTAGCAACAATTTCTTCTACTCCTCCTACGTTATTTAAATTATTAACTAACTGAATGGTTAATTTTGGATCAGCGTGTGTTGTTGATGTTTTTACGATAAGGTTTTCTGCCCATAATGAAATAATTACAGACTGATTATCAATAACATCTTTGATTGGTTTACTATATAAAATACCACCAATTCCTGCAGAACCTCCCACGTTTACACATAAAAATCGTCCTAAAGGATCTTGTGGAAGTGTATGATCTTTGGCAAAAATCCAAGAATTTCCAAAATTAGTTTTAATAGAACTTGCTACTGCATATTTACCATCATTAATCTGGTAATCGTCAAAACCACCACAAGGGTAACCTACAGGGTGAGGCGTAGATTCATCTTCAAAACAGTAGGCAGGATTAATTCCGGGAGTAGTTGTATAACCACCTTTACCAAAATCTTCCTGTAGTAAATTACTATAAGTTGAAACTGTAGTTACAGTGTATTTAACCGAAATTGTATGAGTACCAGAAGGAACATTTAAAAATATATTACTAGTAATTGGAGTATTAGGAATTCCATTTCTAAAATATTCATAACTATAATTTGCCGAAGTTCCGTTTGTAACCGTTACAGTACTTGTTGCAGAACCATCACAATTAAATACAGGATCTTCAACTTTAATAGTTGGTTCAGCTGGTTTTTGATCTAAAGTAACAGTATAAGGAATTGTATATTCACAACCAACTGCATCTTTAATTTTTAAGATGTAAGAACCTGGCAATACATCTTTTTCATTAGTAAGCTGCCATGTTGCTCCACCATCAAAACTATATTGATAAGGAAGAGTTCCTCCCTGTGCATTGTTAATTCTTAATTTACCCCCTTGTTGACCAAGTGTACATCCTGCCAACGCTGCAACACCACCAGATGCTGTAACCGCAGAAGTTGGTCCTAAAATGACTTTTTTCTCTGCTAGATCTGAACAATATTTAATAGTAGGCTGACCAAATTCTGGTGTGTAAGATATACCATATCTAACCACTACATTATATGTTCCAGGCTGTAAATTAGAGAATACAGGATTTGTTTGAAAAGTTCCTCCATTATTAATACTGTAAGACATACTATATCCGTTAGCATTAGTAACATTTATTCTAATTTCAGAGTTATCATTATAACAAACACTATTTGTATTTGTAATTGTATAAGTTGGTTTTGTACTATTTGGAACTACAACTGTTCTTGTTAGTGTACAGTTGTTTTTATCTACAATTTTAATTACATACGTTCCCGGAGCAGTAACTGGATACTCATTTGAACTTTGAAAAACGGTATCACTATTTATAAAATAAGAGTACGGAGAATTTCCACCTTCAGTAGTAATTTTAATTTTTCCGTCACTACAAGCTGTTAATGGTTCAACTAAAGTAGCTGTTGCTTTATATTCGTTCCAAACCTGACCTATATAAATATATTTTGTGTCCTTACAACCATCATCTGTAGAAACTTCTACAGTATAGTTTTGGTTTGTAGCTAAATTATCAAAAGTATATTCAGCTACAGCAACAGGTCCTACATTATATAGTAAGTTTCCGTTATTGTAAACTTTATAATAGTATTGTGGGTTAGCATCATTTACAGCGACTTTAATTCTACCTTTTTCTCCATAACACAATGGTTGCGTAACTTCTGAAACAACAGCAAAATTTCTTTGTCTGATTTGAATATTTGGAACTGTAAAAATACAAGGATTTTGAGTTACACCAGTTTGTCTGATGTATACTGTATAAAATCCAGCTGTAGTTACATTAAAAATATTACTTGCCTGATAAGTTGTACCATTAATGCTGTACTCATATCCTGCAGGAACACCTCCAACTGTAATAGTTCCGGGTTTTCCACAAATAATATCTGTATGTTTTTCTGTAGGGTTTAATGAGTTGGTAAATACATTAAAATAGAAACGGTTAAAACAACCACCTGCATAATTTAATGTCAACCTGTATTGTCCCGCTATCTTCGCTTCATAATTTGGTCCGGTCGCAACCTGAGTCCAGGAACATGAAGTACCTTCATTAGCACAGCTTGCACTAATTGGAGCGGCACAACTTGTCTCGTCCAGTTTTTCCCACACAAGGGTCGAACCATCGGATATATGAGTTTCGATTAATCTGGAATCATTTGCACCACACAAGAAAAGATTAGGTAATTCTTTTCCGTTATTTGGACAAATTAATACTTCACCTTTATAAGGAGCTTTTGCATATGGAAGAACAGGATTAGTAGTTGTTGTACCAAATCTTGTTACTGTAAAAGCCTGATAAATTGATCTACATGGAGCAGCAGCTAAATTGTAAACATAATATACTCCAGGATCTTTTACTTTAAGAATTTGTCCTGTTCCTATTTGTTTAGTACGAGCTTCGTCACTATACCAAGTATAAGAAGTATATCCATTAGCAGCAACCAAATCAACATCCTCTTTACACAAAGTAGCAGTTGCAGTATATTTACATCCATCTACACCTACTAAAAAGTTAGTCGCTTTTGGAGTTAATATACATCCTGTATTGGTGTTAACACTTGGATCATCTGAAATTTGAAAATCAGGATTTAAAGTTCCTTTGTAAGTTGCATATGCCGAGTTATCGATACTATTAGAACATGCCTCACTTAATGAATTACAATCAGGAACAACCTTAACTTTAAAACTGATGATTTTATCTGATATTGAATTTGCTTTAACTACAGAATCATCAATTTTAAATACAATACTTCTGGTAGCAGGATCATAACTTTGAATAGTTACACCTGCCGGTAAAGGATTGATATCTGTAGGATAATTAAAGATAATATTAATAGGCAATTGATCTCTAATTGTTAAACCTTTAGCATCATCATTACCGGTGTTTTTAAACCCTATTTCATAATTTAATTGTTGACCTAATGTTACATCCTGGTTTCCAATATCTACACCCGCAGAATTTTTTACGATTTTTGTAAGTACAATATGCGGTTCAATAATGTCTACCGCAAAGGCATTAAAATAATAAAAATAAACATCCTGGGTACTTCCTAACCTAATATTTGCCGAAGTCGCATTATTATCAATTACTATTCCCCCGGGTTTTAAAAGAGTTCCCGGATTATTAATATTTAAAATACCGGCATCATATCCTAGGGTATTTTTACTGGCGGGATTTCGATTTAAGAAATTTTCTGTTTTATCCGTAGCCGGATCAACATAAGTTACACTACTGTTAAAGAAGTTATTTGATGGTCTGATAATTGCATTTGCCGCATTCGTAGCAGTAATTTTTGTACCATTAATTTCCAAGTAATCTCCTTCAATAGGGTAATCACCCTCTAGGGCCGCAAAAGCAAATTTCACACGAACAGGACCGGTAGGAATAGTTTTAAATCCGGAAACTGGAATATCTAACGTTGTTGCTCCACCAATTCCGCTAAAACCATCAAACGAAGTAATAAATTTTGCAGGTAATGTTGGATCTTCATAAACAACAAAAATAGACCAACCTGCAGATAAACCAGTTCCACCATTTGTTCCTTCACTAGATTTAACATTTGCAACGGTATACAATCCCTGAGCATTTGTTTGTCCGGCAACTAATGAAGTAATATCTGCATAACACGCATATGCCTTGTTATTATCACCACCAATTGGTGCTGCATTAGCATCATGAATGATCTGACCAGTAATATCATTATAGCCACCTGTAGGTAACTTAAGTTTTACTTTTTCAATATTTGTACGATCATTTTGCTGAAGAATTGCTCCCCAATACAAACCGGCATAAACGATTTTATAACAAGCAGGTTTAGGCACAGTCAATGTAGCACTACTAGAACTGAATGTAGTGTTATCATTATCAACATCTATATACTTCATATCAAAGTTAGAGTTGTATCCACCGTCATTGTAAGCAACAGTAGGCCTTTCATTTCTTCCTGCATCTCGATTTAGGATATTGTTACCAATAAGCAACATATCTCCTTTTAATCTCTTGTCAAATCTTGGCGTAAATGGCTTTAGATTTTGAGAAATTACAAAGTAACTTTGAAAGAAAATCAAAGCTAATAAAATCAATCTTAGGTTAGTAGGTTTTTTCATAATCATTTTTTTGTTTACTTACATCTTATCCTCTAAGGGGCATTAGTGAATAAAACAATTAGTATTCTATAACATTTATTATTATGCCCTTCTTAATTGCTTAAGAAGGACCGAGTCAATCTTATTCTTATTAATTCTCCACTTTTACGATAGCCATTTTCCCGTTGTATGGTTTATTTCCTTTTGCTTCTAATGCCTTAGTTGCTTCAGATAAACCTTCAAACTTCTCGTAATAGATGTAATATTTACTTGTTGTTACATTGTAAAAGAAATTAACATCTGAACGTCCTGCTGCCACCGCTTTCGTTAAGAATTGATCTCTTTTTTCAACACTGCTGTGAACCGCAATAATTAAATAATAACCATTTTCAGAATTTTTAATATTCTTGATAATCTGCATATTTGACTGGTCTTCACCAAAATCAAAATCACTTGCAGTTAATGGTGTACTACTTGGTTTTGTTGTCTCTTTTATACGTTTAAGAGCGGCAACGTCCTGCGCATATCTTCCCTGATCATTTTCGTAGGCTGCACGTTTAATTCTACGTTTTTTCTCAATTTCAGTTTCTGCTTTAATACGTTCTAAATTTGCAAGTAAAGTAGCACTGTCTTCTTCCATTTTTAATTGTGCTGCTTTCAACTGGTTGATCTTTTCAAGATACGCCTTGTTCAAAGCATCATTTTTATTCGGGAATTTTTTAAGTCTTTCGTTATATAAATTAGTCAGCTTATTGATTTCATCTTTCTGCGCTCTGTTAGCTTCAGCAAGTTGTAATTTTAAAGCCTCTAACTGACTATTTTCTGCCGCAACACTTTTAAATGGTTTTGGTTCTTTATAAATTCCTTTTTCACTTAAGTCATTCTCTTCTCTCAAGTCATTCAAATCTCTTTGTTTATTTGCCACTGTTGTATTGAACTGAGACAATAAATCTTTTTGATTTTTACTTGAATTCTCTATAGATTGAGTTAAATCCTCAATTGCTTTTGCCGTATCATCTCTTGGAGCCGAAGCCGCTTTTGCAAGCGCATCTGCAGCTGCATCAGCTTTTGCTTTTGCATCTGCTAATAATTTTGCTTCACGTGCTTCTTCAGCTACTCTTAATAATCTTGATTCTTCTTCAGCCTTTAATTTTTCATTAGCTTCTGCATCAGCTTTCGCTTTTTGATCTGCTAATAATCTTGCTTGTTCAGCTTGCATATCGGCTTTTGCTTTTGCATCAGCATCTAGTTTAGCTTGTTTTGCATCTGCATCTGCTTTTACTTTTGCATCAGCGGCTAATTTTGCCTGAAGTGCAGCTGCATCCACTTTCGCTTTTGCATCAGCAGCTAGTTTTGCTTTTAAAGCGTCTGCATCAGCCTTAACTTTTGCATCAGCATCTAGTTTCGCTTGTTTTGCATCTGCATCTGCTTTTACCTTTGCATCGGCAGCTAATTTCGCCTGAAGTGCATCTGCATCTGCTTTTGCTTTTGCATCCGCAGCTAGTTTTGCTTTTAAAGCGTCTTCATCAGCCTTAGCTTTTGAATCGGCAGCTAATTTTGCTTGTTGAGCTTCTGCATCAGCTTTCGCTTTTGCATCTGCAGCTATTTTCGCTTGTATTGCGTCTGCGTCAGCTTTCACTTTTGCATCCGCAGCTAATTTTGCTTGTAATGCTTGTGCATCAGCCTTAGCTTTTGCATCGGCAGCTAATTTTGCTTGTTGCGCTTCTGCGTCAGCTTTTGATTTTGCATCTGCAGCTAACTTAGCTTGTTGAGCTTCTGCGTCAGCTTTCGCTTTTGCATCTGCAGCTAGTTTCGCTTGTATTGCGTCTGCATCAGCTTTCGCTTTTGCATCAGCAGCAAGTTTCGCCTGAAGTGCGTCTGCATCCGCTTTCGCTTTTGCATCAGCAGCCTGTTTTGCTTTTTGTCCTTCAGCATCAGCTTTTGCTTTATCAGCAGCTAATTTCGCCAAACGAGCATCTTCTGCTTCCTGTAATTTTTGAGCTTCTGCATCAGCTTTTGCTTTTTCAGTTGCTTCAGCATCTGCTTTTACTCTTGCATCGGCAATTAATTTAGCCTGTAATGCTTCCATATCAGCTTTTGCTTTTGCATCAGCAGCTAGTTTAGCTTGTATTGCGTCAGCATCTGCTTTCGCTTTAGCATCTGCAGCAAGTTTTGCTTGTTGTGCTTCCGCATCGGCTTTAGATTTAGCATCTGCAGCAAGTTTTGCTTGTTGTGCTTCTGCATCGGCTTTTGCTTTAGCATCTGCAGCTAATTTTGCTTGTAATGCTTGTGCATCCGCTTTCGCTTTTGCATCTGCAGCAAGTTTCGCTTGAATTGCGTCTGCGTCAGCTTTTGCTTTTGTATCTGCAGCTAATTTTGCTTGCTGTGCTTCTGCATCCGCTTTCGCTTTTGCATCAGCGGCTAATTTTGCTTGTAACGCTTGTGCATCGGCTTTCGCTTTTGCATCAGCAGCTAGTTTTGCTTGTATGGCATCTGCATCGGCTTTCACTTTTGCATCTGCAGCTAATTTTGCTTGTATTGCGTCTGCATCTGCTTTCGCTTTGGCATCAGCGGCAAGTTTTGCTTGTAATGCTTCTGCGTCAGCTTTCGCTTTTGCATCAGCAGCTAGTTTTGCTTGTATTGCATCTGCAGCTAATTTTGCTTGTATCGCGTCTGCATCTGCTTTCGCTTTTGCATCAGCAGCTAGTTTTATTTTCAATGCTTCAGCATCGGCTTTCGCTTTCGCATCAGCTTCTAATTTTGCTTTCGCAGCAGCTTCAGCATCTGCTTTTGCTTTTGCATCAGCAGCTATTCTCGCTTCTCTGGCTTCTGCGTCGGCTTTCGCTTTAGCATCGGCGGCTAGTTTTTCTTTTAATGCAGCATCTTCAGCAGCTTTTGCTTTTGCAGCAGCAGCTAATTTTGCTTTTGCAGCAGCATCAATATTTGCTTTAGTATTTGCAGAAAGTGCAGCAGCAGCTTTAGCTTCAGCAGCTAATCTCGCCTGATAAGCATCAGAATCTGCTTTAGCTTTAGCATCAGCAGCTAAAATAGATTGTAAATCTGCAGCTTCAGCTTTTGCCTTCATGTCTGCTTTACGTTTTGCTTCGGCAGCATCAGCTTTTGCTTTTGCATCGGCAGCTAACTTAATTTTCAATGCTTCAGCATCTGCTTTAGCTTTCTCATCGGCTGCTAATTTTGCTTTTGCAGCATTTTCGGCATCAGCTTTTGCTTTTTCAGCAGCTAATTCTGCTTGAGTTTTTTGTGGTGTTGCAGTTTCTGCAGCTTTTGCTTTTGCGGCAGCTTCGGCATCTGCTTTAGATTTATCTGCAGCTAACTTATTTCTCAATGCTTCGGCATCGGCTTTAGCTTTATCAGCAGCTAATTCTGCTTGAGTTTTTTGTGGTATTGAAGCGGCAGCTTTTGCTTTTGCAGCAGCTTCAGCATCTGCTTTAGATTTATCTGCGGCTAGCTTAATTCTTAATGCTTCAGCATCTGCTTTTGACTTATCAGCAGCTAATTGTGCAGCTGTTTTTTGTGCAGTGGTAGCACCTGGTTTATTTGCAGCAGCTTGTGCTCTTGCAGCAGCAGCAGCATCAACTCTTGCTTTATTATCAGCAGCTAATTTTATTCTGCGTGCTTCAGCATCTGCTCTTACTTTATCTGCAGCTAATTGCGCTTGTGTTCTTTGTTCTGCACCAACTGCTCTGTTTGTTGTTGCTGTTTGGGCTCTTGCAGCGGCTGCGGCATCTGCTTTAGCTTTAGCATCGGCGGCTAATTTTATTTTAATGGCTTCAGCATCTGCTTTAGCTTTATTGTCTGCTTCTAGTTTTGCTTTTGCAGCAGCTTCGGCATCCGCTTTCACTTTTTCTGAGGCGGCAAGTCTTGTGGCTTTCGCTTCGGCATCTGCTATAGCTTTTGCTTCTGCGGCTAATCTTGCTTTTTCTGCTCCATCTGCTCTGGCTGCTGTTGTAGCTGCTGATGGTTTTGCTAATACGGCTTTTGGTTTAGATGGATCTATTAATGAACCTTCTTCGTCATCACCATAATAGTAGTTTTTGTTTTTGAATTTATAGGCAATAGCAAATTCGTGTGAACCACCAAGATTAGTGAAATTACCCATTCCTCTTTCGTAGTTGTATTCGATTGCAATACTAGGAGAAATATTTAATCCTAATCCTGCCGAAACTCCATATAAAGTATTATATCCTGCCTGCGCCCAAACTCCTTTTGGAATAGCAACCATGGCAAGACCTGAGATTATCGTTTTATCTTGTTTAACTTCTGTTTTTAAAATTCCCGAGAATTTACTTCTGTCAAAAAAACCGAAACTATCAATATATCCTGTATACATAGCGTGCAATTCGATTGCTCTTTCCGGATCATTTTTAACGATTCCTCCGCCAAAATTATACAGAATCAAATTGTTTACAGAAACTCCAAAATCAAGAAATGCTGTACCGTAGTTGATTCCCGGATTAATGGTCAATAAGGTATTTGAAGGATAATCTAAATTTGCAAGACTTGAGTCATCAGAAATGATTTTTCCTTTGTTTAAACCACTTTGATAAACACCAACGTTCATACCAAAAGTTAAGTTGCTGTCTTGTTCTAAAACAATGTTGTGTGCAAAGTTTCCTATTCCGCCAAAAACCGTCATAAGACCATAATTTTGCTGAAATAAGCCAAAAGCAAACGCTTCATTCTCTCTAAAACGACCGGAATAATTGGCTAAATATGTGTTTGGTGCATCTTCAAATTGAACCCACTGTCTTTTATTATAAAAACTTGCGTAGGCATTCGTTTCGCGAACAAAACTGAATGTTGGGTTAATTAAATATCTATTAAACTTTAAAGAATTTCTGATAGGTAACGAAAACGAAACAACTCCATTCTCAGGAGCTTCCTGTGAATAGAGTGCATTTGAAAAACCGTAAAATAAAGTTATGAATAGTAAAATTTTCTTCATATTATCTTATCACAGTTATTGATCCTTTTTTTTCACCTGTGTCGGATTGAATGACATAGTAATATACTGGATTTACATTTTTAAAATCTATTGAAGTCTGAGGCCAATCTCCCTGATAATCGCTGACATCGAGCACCATATCGCCGTTTGAACTTATTATCATAACCTTAGTACTTGCGTTTTTATACACATCTGGTATATTCCAGTATGGACTTGTACCACTCAAATTAATTATATTAGGAATCGCTGTTGCAGGTCCTACTTCACCTTTAGCTTTAAAGCTGAATTCTCTTGAAGATAAACATCCTGAAACCTGTGAAATTTTCACTTTATAAGTTCCAATAGCATTAACAGAAAAAGATTCTGTTGTTGCAGTCGAAATAAGATTATTGTTTAAATACCACTCAAAGGTTGGGCTCGCAGCATCCGTTGTTACAGTAACACTTAAGGTTTCTCCCTCTTTAAGTTCAAATTCATCTGCTACATCTATACTTGCATTAAAACTATTGCTTTTAAGATCAATGGTTCCTGTAGAACTACATCCGCCAAAATCAACGGCAACGGTATAAACTCCGGATTCTTTTGCATTAACAGTACGTGTATCACCTCCAAAGGCAACACCATCTTTTTTCCAAACATAGTGATTACCCTGCGTTGCAGTTAAAACGGTACCATCAACACCTGCACAATACGGATTTCCTAAACTTGAAGTAATTGAAACTGCTGATCCTCCAGAACCTGACGTAGTTACATTCACACGATTAGAACTAAAATTCACATCTGAACATAATCCGTAATCAATTTCTGCGTAGTATTTTCCGGGAGTAGTGATCACTAACTCTTTAGAACTTTGTCCTGCAATTGCAACATCATCTTTATACCATTTGTACTTAATTTTTGAATAATTAACTGGTGATGAGCTGATATCAGTTGGTGTATCATTGTTGATCGAAAGTGTCAGGCTTCCGCCGGCACATATCAATGCAGTATCATTTTTATTATTGATAACAAAAGATCCTTCGTATTCTTTAAAATAAACTGGGAATGAGGTATTTCCTAACGTGTTTTTGAATCTTGCACTTGGTTGCGCACTTGCGAGGGAACTTTTAACCCTAAAACTATAAGTGTCTGCACCAACTAATGTAGTTGGTACAGCAAATTTTATAGTTTGTGAGGTAGCAGAAACATCTGTAGCTAAAAGTTTAGTAGTAGCAATAGGAGTTGTAAAATTACCCTGACTGTCTGAAAGTTCAATCACAAAGGTAGTTCCTGCAGGAAAATCTATATAACTAAATGTGGCGAAAAATTCGTTGAAATTATTACCCGCGCATAACTTTTCCAGACCATCAAGTGTTTGTGGTACAATAGTTTGCGCTTGCATTTTTGAATTTACAACAAAAAAGACACTCAAAAAAAGAAAGCAATTAGTTAAAGATAGAGTAATTTTTCGAATCATATAGTGCGTTTTCTGGCCAAATCTATATTTTCAAAAAACAAAATATCTATAAATGTTTCAGAAAAATCATACTTGTAGTTTTCTATAATGTCTTTTGCAAGAGCAGAATAAAAAGCGGTTACTGATACATTTTCATCACATTTTAAAGTCTGATCATTATTCATTTCAGTCACCATAACAAGGCTATCCTTGGGGATGGATAGCCCTACTATAAACTGATTAGAATTAGTATCTAATTTGCCGATAAAATTATCAGCTGTACTATTTTCTTGGTTATTTGACGCCGTCATGGTACAGTTAGACTCAATAGAAACCGTAGGCTTTTCTACTGAACTTTGTGCAAACAGACTTAACGCAATAGGTGAAACCAAAAATATTATATTTAAAAAATATCTTTTTCTAGATTGAGCCATTATGTTTTGATCTTTATTTGGTCCGGTTTAAGACGAATACATAAATTGTGTCTGGGGACTTTATTAATAAAATTTACGCTTTGAAATAAAAATCTAAATCTATTTATCTGTTTCCGCTTGAAGCTGTGATTTTTCCTAATTGAAGTCTGAAATCAGGTTTTTTAGCATTGAAGATGTCAATGAATGTTTCTTTGTTATCACTTTGAGAGTAAACGTTAAAGAACACACTATTACCATACCAGCTCTCTAAATCTTCGTTGTTAGAATTGTACTCTGTAAAGATATTTCCGTTACATAAGTTGAAGTACATTTCTTCAAATTTGATCTTTTTAAGATTAGCATCATTGATTTCTGTTTTGCTGTCTAATAATACTGCAGGATTAAATCCAGAGATTACACTTCTTTTCATTTCAAGAGAAGCATTTTCAGCCACATAAACAGCTTCTTTTACTAAACCAGCCTGAATATCTGCTTTAATGTTTTCACTGTCATTAAGCATAGTAATATTAGTTGCAACTACTAAAGTTTGTTTTTTAGTAAAATCAGTTTCACTTTTCTTTTCGTAAGATTTCACTTCCATACAACGAGAACCGTCTTTAGTACTAGAGAAGTATGAAGATCTAACAGCCAATGAGTTATAAAAACGACATTGAACTCCTTGGGTAAATTTAAAATCGTCGTTGATAGATTTATAAGAAACAAATTTTGTAGCATTGATATCACCACCCATTAATCCAAATGAATCACCACCTGCGTAGCTCACCATAATGTTTTCAAGAATAGTTTTGTTTCCAACACCTGCTAAAGTTAAACCGTTGAAAGTATCAAGTCCTTTTACTTTTTTTCCTGCAAATTCGATTCTAACATAACGTAAAACTCCAGAGTTTGAAGCTACATTATCTCCACCATAGGTAGTAAGAGTTGGATCAAGATCCAGGTTATAAGAACCAACGTTTCCAAATTTATTGATTGGCGCATCACCAAGAATTACAATTCCTCCCCAGTCACCAGCTTTTTTCTGGCTGCGGTTTGATGTAAATACAATTGGGTCAGTTTCTAATCCGTCTGCAACAAGTTGAGCACCTTTTGTAACTACCAATGTTCCTTTAGTTTCGAAATCACCAATAATTAAAGTTCCTGGCTCAATCGTTAAAACAGCATTGTTAGTAACATAAACGTTCCCTTGCAAAACGTAAATATTTCTTTTCAGCAATTTAGTATTAACAGAAATGTTTCCTGCTAAAATTTGGTTTGCTTCTCCATATTCTACTTTGTGAGGCTTAAATTCGGTCCAGTTGTTCAACCAATTGTTGTAGCCCATAATTCCTTTTTCTTGTTGAGCACTCATAGCAGTAACTGTCAAAAGAACGCAGATCATTTGAGTAATTTTTTTCATGATAAGGGGGGTATTACGGTTAATAATAAATTTGGGTATGCGTAAGCGTAATCGTATGCGTAAATGAAAAATTCATCTCGATTTTTCTGATAAAATTCAGAAACCATCGAGAACGAGTCGTTTTTTTTATATCTTTTTTCAAAATGGCGCAAAAAATTTAACTCATCTACGTAAACACTTCAAAAAAGGTTTTAAAAAAATTTATGTTTTATTACATTTCGTTCAATTCGTTGAACTCATGTAAAGATTTCAATGTGTTTTCGTAAAATAAAATTGCAGCAATTAAATTTCCTTTGTCAGAATATGGCATCATCTTTCTTTGAAACTCTACTGTAGTATCTAAAAACGTAGTTGTACCAACTGCCTGAGCATCTAATACTTTTTTGTGCTCACTGTCGTCCGGAATACCTAAGTCTGCCATCGTAACACCAGGTTTAGTAACCAAAGCAATGTAAGGAAGGGTTTTAACCAAAACTTTAATACGCTCAATGTATAATTCCAAAAGTTCTCCTTTTTGCATACCGCTCAATTCTTTTTGATCGTGGTATTTGCGAATAAGAGCTGTTGTGCTAATAATACTTCTTGGAGCATTTTTTGCCTGAGCCGAAATAGCTCCGGTAGTCATGAAAAAAACTGCGCTTAATAAAATAATTTTCCCTTTCATAGATTCTTTTTATAAATGGTTGTTGATGAAAACAAAAATATATAAATTAACTTAAATTGCAACTTTATTGATTTCTTTTTTCAAAAAAAAAGCTTAAAAAAACCTTAAAAATCAGTCCTATGTCGAGAAAATCTGCGTTTTAACGAGGTTTTTGTTAAATTTGTTAAAATACAAACCGTAAGATATTCGCTATAAAAAAAATAAAATGCTTTATATTAATAACAAAAAAAAACTTACGTTTATCGTTTTGTCCAAAAAACTATTAACAAAAAACTATTGATATCTCCTCGATTTATGCTCGTTATTAACAAAAGTTGGTTAACAAACCGAAAAAAATTACAAAAAAAAATCTTATAACCACACAAATAAAAAGCAAGTAATAAACTTTTAGTCGAAAATTTTTGACTACATCATTTTCTTCTATCTTTGCTTCATGCAATTTTCTCAAATTTTAGGTCAAGATTACATCAAAAGTCACTTGATAAAAAGTGCAGCTTCCGGACGAATTCCGCATGCACAATTATTTATTGGGCCTGAAGGAAGCGGTACACTATCTACAGCTATTGCCTATGCGCAATATATTTTGTGTAATAATACAGGAAACGAAAACTCAAACGGAAATGATTCCTGCAATTTGAAGTTTCAAAACCTTTCTCATCCCGATTTACATTTTATTTACCCAACCGTTACTACCGAAGACGTAAAAACGAAACCGAAAAGCTTAGATTTTATTCAGGATTGGCGCACATTTATTCAGGAAATGCCTTATGGAGGATTATTTGACTGGTATAAAATTCTGGGCGTTCAAAACAAACAAGGAGAAATCAGGGTTGAAGATGCTACAGAAGTTTTAAAATCGCTTTCGCTGAAATCGTATGAAGGAGGTTACAAAATTATGATTATCTGGATGGCAGATAAAATGAATATCGCTGCTTCAAATAAATTATTAAAACTCTTAGAAGAACCATCAGATAAAACAATTTTTATTCTGATTTCTGAAAATGAAGAAGATATTATCCAAACCATACGTTCACGCTGTCAGGTAATTCACTTTAACGGATTACCGGAAAAAGTGATCGCAGAAGCTTTAATTTCAAAAGAAAACATCGATGAAAAGTCAGCTTTTAAAATTGCACATCAGGCGCAGGGAAATTTCAGTAAAGCGCTACATCTTTTAAAAGAAGACGATTCAGAATATCCGTTTGAACAATGGTTTGTTAATTGGGTTCGTGCCGCTTTCAGGGCAAAAGGAAATGCAGCCGCAATTCAGGATTTGATTTCCTGGAGCGAAGAAATTGCAGCTCTTGGACGTGAAAGCCAGAAAAAGTTCATTCAGTTTTGTATTGAAATGTTTCGTCAGGCACTTTTGCTTAATTATCAGGCTCCAACCTTGGTTTATATAGAACCGAAAGTAGACAAATTTAAATTAGAGAATTTTGCTCCTTTCGTTAACGGAAATAACATTCACGAAATTTTCAAAGAACTTTCGGATGCGATGTATCACATTGAAAGAAACGGAAATGCAAAAATAATCCTAACCGATTTATCTATAAAACTGACTCGTTTAATTCATAAAAAATAATTTTCAAATGAATAATGTTGCCTCCATTCTATTATTAGCATTTTTAGCCTTAACATTCTTACAATCAGGATATGAAAAAATATTTTATTGGAAAGATAATGTCGAATGGCTCAAAGGACACTTTGCCCAAACACCCTTGAAAAATCAAGTTCCCCTTGCCTTATTTCATCTTTTGATTCTGGAATTAATTTCCGGAATTTTATGTGTAGTTGGTGCCATACAATTGTTAACAAACAGTGGTCGTGAATTTGGTTTTTACGGCGCAATATTTTCATGTATCTCTTTGTTAATGATGCTTTTCGGACAACGATTAGCGAAAGACTATGACGGAGCAAGAACTATCGTTATTTATTTTATTCCAGCAGTTATGGCTGTATACTGGTTGAATTAAATTGACCTAAATTATTAAAAAAAATAAGCCAAAGATTTCATAGGTTCACACAGATTTTTTTAATTTTTCTTAATCTGTAAAATCTTTGGCAAAAAATAAATTTTACATTAAAAAAATGAATCCAAAACATCCTTCAGAATCTCTAACTATTTTAACCGATTTAGTTTTACCGAGCGAAACAAATCCTTTAAATAACCTTTTTGGCGGCGAATTATTAGCCAGAATGGATCGTGCGGCAAGTATTGCGGCCCGAAGACATTCACGCCGAATTGTGGTTACGGCATCTGTAAATCACGTGGCTTTTAACAGAGCCATTCCTCTTGGAGCCGTAGTAACAATAGAAGCAAAGGTTTCCAGATCTTTTAAAAGTTCTATGGAAGTTTTTATTGATGTTTGGGTAGAAGACCGTGAATCCGGAAGCAGAACCAAAGCCAACGAAGCCATTTATACTTTTGTTGCAGTGGATGATAGCGGAAGACCTGTTGAAGTTCCGCCAATTGCACCGGAAACTGAACTTGAAACACAACGTTTTGAAGCCGCGCTTCGTCGTAAACAATTAAGTTTATTGCTTGCCGGTAAAATAAAACCATCAGAAGCCACAGAATTAAAGGCTCTTTTTTTGTAGTACAATTTGTGACAATTTGTAACAATTTGAGACAATCAAACTTGAAAAAAAAGAACTAATTTTACAAAAAATATAAGCCCATAGAAATCTAAGTCAGGAAGTTATTTAAATTTTCGGATTTGTTTTTGAAAATGAAAGAATTATAAAAATTTAGATGAAAGAAAAAGTAAAAGAAGTAAAAGAAAAAAAAGAGATGAGTTCAGAAAAAGAAGCCAAATTAAAAGCGCTCCAACTTACGCTTGACAAACTAGATAAGACTTACGGAAAAGGAACTGTAATGAAAATGGGCGACAAAGCCATTGTAGAAGTTGAAACTATTTCTTCAGGTTCTCTTGGTGTTGATTTAGCCCTTGGTGTAAACGGTTACCCAAGAGGAAGAATTATCGAAATATACGGTCCGGAATCTTCTGGTAAAACGACACTAACATTACATGCAATTGCCGAAGCTCAAAAAGCAGGTGGAATTGCTGCTTTTATAGATGCAGAACATGCTTTTGATAGAAATTATGCTGAGAAATTAGGTGTAGATATCGAAAACTTAATCATCTCTCAACCAGATAATGGAGAACAAGCTTTAGAAATTGCTGAAAATCTAATTCGTTCAGGAGCAATTGATATTGTTGTAATTGACTCTGTTGCTGCCTTGACTCCAAAAAGTGAGATCGAAGGTGAAATGGGAGATTCTAAAATGGGTCTTCACGCACGTTTGATGTCACAGGCTTTGAGAAAATTAACCGGAACAATTAGTAAAACAAATTGTACTGTTTTCTTCATCAACCAGTTGAGAGAGAAAATTGGTGTTATGTTTGGAAATCCTGAAACTACAACGGGTGGTAACGCCTTGAAATTTTATGCTTCTGTACGTTTAGATATTCGCCGTTCTTCTCAAATTAAAGATGGTGAAAATGTTATTGGAAACAGAACTAAAGTAAAAGTGGTTAAAAACAAAGTGGCTCCGCCTTTTAAAACTGCAGAATTCGACATTATGTACGGAGAAGGAGTTTCTAAAACTGGAGAAATACTTGATTTAGCGGTTGAATTTGAGATCGTTAAAAAAGCAGGATCTTGGTTTAGCTACGGAGATACAAAATTAGGACAAGGTCGTGATGCTGTAAAATCTTTAATTAAAGATAATCCGGAATTAGCTGATGAATTAGAAATTAAAATTAAAGCGCATATCAAAGAATTGGCAAACGCTTAAAACTATAATAGCCAGCAACTTAATTGCTGATTTATGTCAAACCCGAAAGATTTAAAAATCTGAACTGCCCCCAAAAAGTTAGACACTATTTGGGGGCATTTTTATGGAAAAAAGAGTAAAATATGATTATGAGTTTAAGCTTGGCTGTATAAATAAAGTTTTAAAAAACAACATTCCAGTTTATTC
>NZ_JAGYVZ010000019.1 GCF_018380615.1 Flavobacterium psychroterrae
TTTAAAACAAGAATATTAGCAAAAATAGCAGCACTTACATTGGTTCAATATATTAACAAATTTATATTTGACAGACCAATTAATAATATTAAAAATCAAATAATTTAATTTCACCCAACGGGTTAAATTAGTAATTACAAGCATGAACATAAAATACAGATATTCTTTTTTAATCTCGTGTCATTCTAAAGAACCTATAGAGATTAAACAGACTATATCTAATGAAATGGTAACAATTTTATCAAGCATAAAAAAACCTTCGATTAAAGACAGCGTCGTTTTAAGTATTCCCAATGAATTTAGAATTATGATAAATTCTTCTGACGTGGGTTATATAGCGTGGCGTTATCATGTAGATGGAAATGTTCTTCCAGATGATGTTTTTGACTATCAAGTTTATAATAAACAAAACAAATCGAAAGTAATTCATAATTTAAATTTTGATGAAATTCCAAAAGAAAAGTTTATTGATATAATTATTAAAGAAAGAAATTATCTAATTTCTAAGAGACAAGCTGAAAGAATACTTGAAAAGTATAAAATTAATAAGTCACTCGAAGATTTAAAATTTGGCGATACAATAAAATTAATTCCATATCAAAGATTTAGAATTGAAAATAAGGAAATTATAAATAGTTTAAAAAAAAATGATGATTACATTGATTTTAAAGCCATGAGAGGTAAGGAGGAAAATTTTTATACTTCAAAAAAAATTAATTGGTAGTTGTTGTGAAAAGGATGTTTTTAAATATAATTTTACTATTGTTCTTAGCATCATGCGATAAAAAAGAACCAATTGAGGTTAAACAAATTACTTCTAAAGAATTTGTAACAATAGAAGATAATTATATGGATCGCCATCTTATTAAAGATAGCGTTCGCATGAGTATACCGTTAAAATTTGAAATAAATATTAATTCTACAAAGGTTAAATATATTACTTGGAATTATCGTGTAGATAATAAATTCCTTGATAAAGATTATTTTGATTATGAAGTTTTTAGCAATGAAGACAAAACAAAGCCTATTTTTTAGTTAGATTCTGATCTATTATCAAATAATAAAAGGATTCATATTATTATAAAAGAGATGAACTATTTAATTTCTAGAAATGAGGCTTTAAAATTACTGAAAAAGTATGGAATTAATAAATCTATAGATGATTTAAAATCTAAGGAGGTTATACAATTAACGCCTTATGATAAATTTAGAAAAGAAAATATTGAGTTGATAAACGCATTTAATAAAATCAATGATTCCATCAATTTTAAAGTAATGAGGAGTGAAGAATATTTTTTTTACGTTGATAAAAAAATTAACAGATAGTCTATGAAAATAAAACATTTGTATTTTTTAGTCTTTTCAATCCTAATTTCTTGCGAGTCAAAAAATCCTCTTGAAATTAAACAAATTGTTTCTAATGAGGTAGTAACTATTTTACCAAGTTTAAAAGATCAATCTATTAAGGATAGTATTGTTATATCGATTCCAATGGAGTTTGAAGTAACCGCTAATTCTTCAGTTGATTATGTTGATTGGCTTTATCGTGTAGATAATAAAACTCTTCGAGATGGTTCGTTTGATTATCAAGTATATAATGATAAAAATAGAAAAGAACCAATTTATCAATTAGATTTTGATGAATCGTTGGCTAACAAGCCAATTACTATTATTTTAAAAGAAAGAAATCATCTGATTTCTAAAAAAAAATGGTCAGGAATTGCTGAAAAGATATAATATTCACAGGTCTTTGGATAATTTAAAATTGGGAGATACAATAAAATTAGCTACTTATAATAAATTTAGGGATGATAATAAGATACTTATAGATGAATTTGAAAAAATCAAAGATTCTATTCATTTTAAGGCAGTAAGAGGCAAAAAGGAATCTTTTTATGTAGTAAAAAAAATCAATTGGTAGGATTATGAAAATACTGTATTATTTAATTAGATTTACAGGTTTTTATGAAAAAATAGCCGGTAATAAAAACGCTAATTAGATTGAGTTATGATAAAAACAGTAGAGGAAATAAGTATTGATTAACACTCATTTTTTATTACTTAAGAATAATAAGAACAAGTGCTATTTTCGTTATAATTCAAAAGATAATCAATTCTTTTTTCAAGATTCTAACGACAATATTATTCAGAATTACAGCGCAACGATTTCAATTAATTCGCAAGTTTTTAATTTGACTTACAAAGGAGATACGATAAATATAAGTGATGGAAGAATGATTGCTTACTTAAGCTATGAAGACATCCTCGATCTTGCA
Source organism: Flavobacterium psychroterrae (assembly GCF_018380615.1). Taxonomy (GTDB): domain Bacteria; phylum Bacteroidota; class Bacteroidia; order Flavobacteriales; family Flavobacteriaceae; genus Flavobacterium; species Flavobacterium psychroterrae. Next base: position 2,277 of record NZ_JAGYVZ010000019.1, read on the forward strand.
GAAAAAACGTTTTACGAAGAAGGGCAAAAACAAGTTTATGATTTTGCGAATCTTAAATTTACAATAGAATTATAAAACATTAGATAAAAAACAGAATTAAAGAATGTAATTGATTGATTTCTTGGTTACTATGTCAATAGCATGAGCAACAATTGGTTTTGTCGAAGGGACGGGTGCTGAAGTTTTAAAGAAAGGACTGGATTGTTTATGCAATAGGATTAGAGTCCAAATTTGAAGCTATAGACAATTTATACCCATTAGACATGGTAGTACATATTGATGAATTAACAACTTATAAATATTACAAGGCATACAAGGGGGTAATTTAGAGTTTTATCAAAAAGAGAGAACTCCAACTAATAGAGAAAGTGTCGCATCCAATAGAATTGATATTCTTGATAAGTTAGAGAAATGGATTTAGTGAAATACTATAATAATACCCCTAACCCTATTGATCAAAAAAGACTTATTGCAATACCAAATGACGTATTGAGTCTTGTATGGTTAACTAAAATAAAAATAAAAATAAAATTGTACAATTTTTTTTCATATCAGTAATTATTATTCTTATAATATCAAATAAAATTTTATTTAAGAGGCATAAATTAAAATTGATATTCTGCTATTTTAGAAATTGAACTTTTTGATCACTATGGTTTAGATCCATTTGGATGTTGATCCAAATGAAAAACCTGATTTTACAAAAGATTCAGGATTTAGATCTTGGTTTTATTTGCAACATAGTAAAAAATATCAATTTACTCCATTTATAACCACTATGAAATTTAAAAAACGTATTTATGGGAAATATTGATTTAAAAAAAGTTGGACTTATAATGCTTACAGTTCTGTTTTTTTGCTCCTGTAAGGAGGAAAAAACTGAAGTTTTTAAGATGAATGTGAATTCTAGTAGAGAAAGAAGTGGAGAATTGTTTATTGTCAGTAAGCCACCAGAAGATTTTGCATATATCATTTTTTTTATAAAAAAGAGGTTGAAAGTTTTTTTTTAGCAGAAGGGCATAATTTCTTAAAAACAAAAAAGTACTACTACAGATCTTATTACAAGGAGCGTTTTTTCTTTGATAGAAATTATAAAGAATCTAAACCAGATTATGGCAGGATGCTGATTCTAAACAATTTTTTTGATAACCGTAGTATAGAAGCTTCGCATTCTGATGATTTATTACAATATATTTTAAAGAAGATGAATTAGGAAATAAAGATGCACCATCACTTCCTTATTTATATATCCATAAAATATATTCAATTTCTAAATGTGAAAAGGATACCACACAATTAATTGGTAAATATTACTACTACGGAATAAATCATAATATGACTAAAACTGACACAATTATTTAAAAATGTAAGTAAAGAAATAATAGTTAATAAGTAAAAATAATAATTGAAATTTGAAAATTTAAATTATAGTCCATTAAAAAAAATAGATCTAAGGTTGACCAAAAATAAAAAACAATGAGACAAGAGCGAATAAAAGACAGAGTATTAAAAAGAGCGGCTAGATCGTGGGGCTTTTCAGATGTTGAGATGGAAACATCCTTTGATCCTGTGGTCTCAATGATGCTTAACGCATTATCCTATGAATTGGAGAAAGTAGCACATGAACTCGAAGATTCTAAAACCCGGGTAGTAGAAAGAGTTTTGGAAATCATGTTTCCTGAAGTTACTGCCGGAGCAAAACCAGCTATGGCAATTATGCATGCCCTGCCAATAGACAATAATATGAAAGTTTCGCTGCAAAACCAAATGACGGTAAACAGGAGAATTCATAATATCTATAATCCCCTTGCTCCAATTACTAAAGAAATTGCGCTGTCACCTACGTTAGAAGTAAAATTATCTACAGCTGAGGTTAAATATATTGCTTACGAAAGAAATCTATATGAAGTCTCTAATCTTTTTTACAAAGATGCAGTTCGCGATTATAAACATTCATTGCCTTCCGGTGAAGTTTTTTTGGGAATTGAATTAAAAAATGCCAATGTATTGCAGTTAGAGGATTTAATGCTGTACATCGATATTAAAAATACCCACCAGAAAGAAATGTTTCATTACTACTTAAAACAAATGAAATGTTTTCAGGATGATATTCAAATTCAGGCAGAAGAGGGGTATAATGTACCCGTAAATCATCTTGATATTGAGAGTATAATTAATCGAAATTATACACACCTAAGTGAAGTGATGCAGGAAGTGAATGAGTTTTATTTTGATAATTTTTATACTTTAAAAGGAGAATTAAAATACAAGTCAATTACAGAATATGGTCCTGAATATAAATATTTTGAAGATGTAACCAATAATAACGGGAATAAGATTATCTGGATTAAAATGACTTTTCCTGAATCCTTAATTCCTCAAATAATCGATAATGTATCTTTTACAACAAATTGTTTTCCGGTAATCAATAAAAAGAAACATACAATTAATAAAACAATTGGTACATTTTTGTCCTATGTAGCACTTGAAACAGATAATAATACCTATTTAGATGTAGAAAGCGTCACAGATGGATTTAATAATCGTTATGAAATAAAAGAATTTAAAGATGGCGTATTAGAAGAAGGTAATGCAGTTTTAAGAACAGGTGGAGTTTCAAGATTTGATTCCAGAAGTGCTTCAGAATTACTTCAAAATGTATTAGATCTGTTGAAAGATGAAAGTTCTTCATTTGCAGGATTAGGTAAAGACTTTATGAACAGTTCATTGGTCGAAATTAATCAATTACTGGCTTCAGTTGAGCAGCAGGCAAAAGAGAGTAGTTTTTCTAAAAACAATGCTCCTTACCTCATGATAAAGCCTAGAATTGATGAATCTACAGGAAAATCATTTGCAATAAACTTTTGGTCAACTTGTGCAGAAGAAGGAAATGATATTAAAGCCGGTACAGTTTTAAAATCTAATGGATCGTCTTTTTTAAGTAGTGAAACAATATTAGTTACAAATACTGTTGGAGGATTAAACAAGCAAAATAACAAGGACCGAATTTTAGCTTATCGTAATGCTTTATTAACACGTGGGCGAATTGTAACTTTTGCTGATATAAAAGCATTTAGTTTTCATCATTTTAGAAATTGTATTACTGATGTCAAAATAGAAAAAGGCACCAGAAAAGAAATCTCTGTGAAAGCAGGATTTAGCAGAACAGTTGATATTCACTTAAAAGTAAACTCAGTTGAAAAGGAGTTTTTATCAGTAACTGAATGGGATTATTTGTGCGAAAGTTTTATGAAAAATTTAAAAAACAGATCTTCAAATGTATTTCCGTATCGATTGTTTATAGAAGACTAAGATTTTAGATTGCGAACGGTTATACTACAGTAGGTATTGAAAATCATGAAAAAAGAAAATTCTTTTTTCATAAAAACCACCCAATACTTTTATAAGTATAATACGTAATTCAAAAAAATAAAAATAGTCTGATGGAATATCAGGCTATTTTTTTACCATTTATTTAAAGGCAAATTTATATTGAAAATCATTTTACTATAAATTTAGGTTACGATATTATCTAAATAAGGAATTCAAATTAGATTCTTTTTTCTCCTTTAGTTTTTTTACAATTTTCAAAAATGCAATAGCTGTTATATAAGCATCGCCTAGAGCAGTATGCCTGTCTTTTTTAGAGATATCAAATTTATCTGCCAAATCATCTAAAGTATAATGGTCTTTTCGCTCGAACAAATGCGATTTAATTAAAGTCTTTTTGTATAAAATAGCAGTATCTAAACGTTTATTGGTTAATTGCGGTAAACCATTTCGTTCAAGTGCTTTATTAATCATCGTAACATCAAAAACGGTATGATGAGCAATTATAATCGAATCACCCAAAAAAACTAAAAATTGTTCCAGAGCTTCTAATTCTGTTGGACGCTGAATTATAAAAGCCTTTAAGATTCCATGAATTTGAGCTGTTGCCTTATCGTAATGATCTTGTTCAGGATAAACTTCAAAACTATTCTGAATCGATATAGTGCCATTTTGCAAAACTAAAGCACCAATGCACAATATGCGATCATTATCATAATCAAAACCCGTAGTTTCCGTGTCCAGAACTACAAAACGAGTTTCTTCAATGGTAAGATTTTCATTAAATAGACTTACTTCTTTTTTCCAAAAATTAAATAAACTCATAATTATACGAGATTTGAAATATTAAAACGTACTGATATAAGTTCCTGCAATTCCTTAATGGTTTTAAAAGTTCGTTTCAATTTAATTTTTTCCATTTTCGATAAAGATTCCAATGCAATAAACTGACCTGAGTCATGATGCAAAAGTCCCTGTTTAGTTCTGAATTTCAATAAGGCTTTAAAAGAATAAGAGCATGATAAATACAATTCACTGTTGTTAGGTTCTAATTCTGCTAGTTTTTCAAAACGCGCCGCAGTATTACTTATTGATTTAACCGAATGTGATAAAATTAAAACACGTGCAGCATCTGTTAAGGGCATTAAAGCTCTTCTTTTAATATCAAAATTATCTTTGTTTGCTCCGTCTTGTTCCACTAAAAATTGTCTAAAAAAACCGGTTGGCGAAGGGCTTTGTAAAGCACCGCTAACTAAATGAACATAAAAAACAGGATTTGCTTTTACATTTTCAAAAATAGATTCAGAGAGTTCGTCAACTATTGCAGCATCACCATACGTCAGGCTATAATCGAAAAATATAAAAGAAAGTAATACTTCATTTTTGCCGGGATTTGTAATCCAATAATGAATCTGATTTTTCCATTCCTCCAGGCTCATGCACCATTTAGGGTTCGAAGCCATCATTTCGGCAGGGCAATAATCATAACCAATTTCAAATAAACCTTTATTGACAAGCGTGGCAAATTTTAAGAAATAAACCTTGGTCTCATCCCTAAAAACATCAGAAACATTTTCATAAACAATCGCATTATCCTGATCTGTATGCAGCATTTGTTCGCTTCGTCCCTGACTTCCTAATGCCAGCCAGGCAAATTTTACAGGAGGCGGACTACTCATTTTTTCTAATGAAATTTCAATTACTCTGGTTGTACAAGCTTCATTTAGCTCAGTTATTATTTTAGAAATCAACGTCATCGGGATGTTCTGATCTAAATATCCCTGAAGTAATTGCATAATTCGGGCGCGAATAGGTTTTATTTCCTTCGTTTTTTTAGCCCTTTTCAACGCTTTTATCAGTACGGCCGGATTATTACCCAATGCTACCATTACATCATGTTTTGATAAAATCCCAACTGCTTTTGTATTTATTGTTCCGTCTTTTGTCAGGCATAAATAACTAATATTACTTTTCATCATTGCCATTTGAGCTTCCGTGACCGTCATTTTCTTTGGGTACGTAATAACCGGTTTGGTCATTATAGTTTCCGCAGTTGTCAGGATCGAATAATCTCCGGTAACAATCTTATTGCGTAAATCTTTATCGGTAATAATTCCTATAGGCAGCATTTCATCTACAATTAATATTGCTCCAACTTTTTGTTTGGTCATTATTTTGGCAATATCCCGAGCAGTTGTAGAAGGTTCACAAGTGACTATTTTTTTAGAATATTTGATAGGTTGCAAATCAAAAGAATCCCTGGCGGAATGATGATTTTCAGTCAATAAATCATCGCCATATAATTTATCTTTATGAATATCTGAATATGGGTTTTTAGTATTAGACGCATAACTTTCGATCAAAAAATTTCCTACAGTTCTATTTTCAAGCGCATAAGGTTTAAAAATAGCAATAGGAATCGCATATAAAATAGTTTCTTCATAAGCTACAGCTTCCATGATATAATTTTCCTGCGCCAAAAGCGGACGCAATCCAAAAATATCTCCTTCATCACACATATCCAGAACCATGTTTTTCTGGCTTTTTTTGAGTGCAACAGCTCCTTTGTGAACTACATAAAAAGAGTCATGAGTTGTATCATTTTCGGCAAAAATTACAGCATCTTTATCTTTGTAAATTATTGAAATTTGTTCAGATAATTTTTCAAGATCCTTCTGGTGTAAAAAGCTAAAAGGAGGAAAACCCTTTAAAAAGTCAGCAACTCTATGTGAAATCGTATTTTTCATGCGTAAGATTTAGGTTCTAAAGTAAGACTTAAAATAGAAATTTAAAAGAGACACCTTTTAATTTTTTTCTGTTTGCCACAAAGTTCACAAACGCACAAAGTTTTGATTATTATTTATACGTTTTGATTGGTGAAATCACAATGTTATTTTTAAAATTCAGGATATAAAAAAAGCTCCTGAAACGGAACTTTTTAAGTGGTAAATTATAAATGTTTCTTTCTAATTCGCATATTGATAAACTCAACTGCTAATGAAAACGAAATTGCGAAATATAAATATCCTTTAGGAACGGCACCAATATGTTCACCGGCGAGCGAAGCACCGGATAAATGCATACTTTCAGTAATTAACATGAAACCAATCAGTATTAAAAACGAAAGTCCTAAAATTTGGATAGAAGGATTTTTATTAACGAAATTTCCAACCGGAACGGCAAATAACATCATCACTAAAACCGAAATTATTACTGCAGTAATCATGATCGTCAATGCGCCTTCAACACCATTTGTCATACCAACCGCAGTCAAAATAGAATCAACAGAAAAGATCAGGTCGATTAATAAAATTTGTACAATTACATTAGAAAATGATTTTTTCGCCACCGTGCCTATTGTCTTTTCTTCATCGCCTTTATGATCAACTTTTTCACTAATTTCTTTGGTGCTTTTATAAATTAAAAACAAACCTCCAAAGAATAAAATCAAAGCCTGCCCTGTAAAATCACCTTCAAACCAACCCCAGTCAATACTGAAGATCGTTGCTTTCATGGCAATCAAATATGATATTCCCATCAACAAAGCGATACGCATAAACATCGCTAAAAACAAACCAAATCGGGTTGCTTTCTTGCGATCTTCCTCCGGTAATTTTCCCGTAACAATCGATATGAAAATGATATTATCAATTCCTAAAACAATTTCAAGAAAAGTCAGCGTTAATAATGCAATCCATGCATCGGGATTCAAAAATACTTCCATTCCGCAAGAGTTTAGTTCTATTTAATTCAATTATTTAGTCCAGTTTTACAACTTTTCCGCGTTGTTTTTGATCAGAACCAACCATTCCAAATTCAAAAGTATAAGAATTTTTAGAAGTGGTTAGAATTTTCATACTGATTGCTTTTTCTTCAGCCATATTTTTAGGGTGTTTCTTTTGTAAGATATATTCGCAATCACTTACCCAACGAACTGTTGAGGTGTCTGTTTTTCCTTCAAAAGTTTCAATTTCAATACCATCTTTACGTTCAAAAACGGTTGTTTTTTTTACGCCATTTACAACAAATTCAAATTTGAATTTCCCTGTTTTAAAATCTTTGCAATTGTGTTCCGCATCATAACAAGATAGCAAAGTAAGTAACGGAAGTAAGAATATTATTTTTTTCATTTTTAAATTTAGTTTATTTTTTTTGGAGCTGTTTCCTGCTTTCCATTACAATCTTTTAATTTTTTAAAGAAAAAAATTATCCATTGCAATCAGGGCTAGAATTTTACGGTTTTCAAAACCAATTGTTTTTATAATAAATTTAGAATCGTTTGATATAAAGCTCTTTTAATTTTTTAGATTCATTTACTTCTTTTCTAATTTCTTCTTTAGATTCGCTATTGGCTGCTTTTGGCCAAATATGAAAACCTCCGTGTGTTACTGCTTTGGCTTTTTGTAAAAAGCTTGCTCCAAATTCAGCAAAGCCACTAATATCTTCGGGATTATCCCAAACGCCCCAAATGCCATTTTCGTCAATATCTCCTTGATAATTAATGATATGTGTTGCGTATTTTTTAACCATTTTAATCTTAAAATGCTCTAAATCATAAGTGCCATTCCATCTAAAAGAGTTTACATCGTCAACTCCGGACCCGGAAATTACAGATTTTGCAAAATTCAATTCAATAGACATTTTATGCTGTGCCGGTGAATTAGAATAACAATAAAATCCTTCCCATTCGCCGCTAGGTAAAAAATGATGCGTTTCGTTGTTTTTTGGTTTCATATTTATGGTTCTAAAATAAATACAATAAAAAAGTCTTGGATTTGATTTGCTTCGTCTGAAAATTATTATTTCAATCTTTTTAATTCATCATCTGTAAAGTTCTTGATTTCTTTTTCCTTGGCAAACTTTTCAGCATTATAATTTCCTGATTTATTCCTTGGGATTGATAAACTATTCCATTCGCTATTTTTTAATTGTTTGGCATAAAAAACAATTTGTCCAATATGATACGGATAATGCGCTAACTGCCGATTAATTGCTTCAATTACCGTGTGACCTTCGTTACGAATATAGATTATATCCGAAAGTTGTTCGGGTTTTAAACTGTTTAATGCATCAAGAAAACATTCCCAGCCTTTATTCCAGACCGTTAAAACTTCGTCTTTTGATTGTAAATCATTTTCAAATTCGGCATCACGATTTCGCCATTCTTTTTCCCCATCAGATGTCAGGAAATCTGTCCATCTGGAAAGCATATTACCGGAAATATGTTTTATTATAGCCGCAATACTATTCGTGTCTTCATTTACAGAAACAAAAAGCTGTTCAGGTTCTAATTGATCAATAGATTTCTCGCCCAGCATTTTATAATACAAAAACTGTTTTTTAACGCTTTCTAAATAAGATTCAGTTGTATTCATGGCAGTTTTTTTAAATTATTACCGCTTGGTTTTTAAACAATTTTAATGTCATATTTATCTAAAAGTCCCACAATTCCCTGAGTCGAGAATTGCGCTTTTCTCATAGGATTAAATTCGGGATCAATTTTATAATTATACGCTGTTCTAAAATCTACGCTTGCTAATTGTGTATCGTTGAAAATTGCACCTTCTAAATTACAATTATCAAATAGTGAACTTGTTAAATTACAACCAATAAAAGTTACATCGCGTAATGAAGAATTGATAAACTTGGTTTTTGGCATTTTTTTATTGGAGAAAGCAGCGTAATCCAAGGTGGTTTCTTCAAAATAAACCTGAAATAAAAAATCATCACATTCGTTAAAAGCAATTCCTAAAAGTTTGCAGTTTTTAAATGTTACATTCTTTAAACTTGTACCTGATAAACTCGTCATGGACAAATTGCAATCAATAAATTCACAGTCTAAAAAAGTATTGTAGCCAAAATTGCTATTAGAAAAATCACAGTTTTTAAAAACACAATCTTCAAACTCCCGATTGTTTATTTTTTTATCAATATAATTGACTTTTTCGAACGTTTTTTGAATGTGAATTAGACTTTCCATATAATGATATTGGATGTTTTTAATTTATTTATTGTTGCTAAACCCGACAGGTTTTTAAAACCTGTCGGGTTTGCTTAAGAGGACTAAATTAGTCGTTAAACAAACCTTTCATAATAGTTTTCAATCCGTAGAAAATTAAAAACATAGCACTTAGACAAGCGACAATCCCTATCCCTAAAACTAAATAATGCCAGTTGGTATGTTGATTCATAAAAGCATTGTAAATCAACGTAGGGCCAATAAATAATAGAGGCAAAGAACCTGATAAATATTTAATTCCTTTTCCTAGTAATTCTTTATTTGTTGACATATGGTTGTTGTTTCAGGTTTTTTTTAGTTTCAAGTGAAAACTCATCGCTGTAATCTTAGTCAAATTTTTATACTTTGACAAAGATGTTTTCATTTCTCGTTTCACAGAAAACCTTTTACTTTTTATAATTATCAACAGCATTTCTAACGCTGCCGTATTTTTTTAGTAATTCAGATGCTTCTTCGTATGAAACGGGAATTTCTTCCATTATCATTTTAACGCCGCGATCCACCAGTTTTACATTACTTAATTGCATATCGACCATTTTATTGCCTTTTACTTTCCCTAGTTGGATCATTGCAGCGGTCGAAATCATATTAAGCACTAATTTTTGAGCTGTTCCGGCTTTCATTCTGGAACTACCGGTAACAAATTCAGGACCTACAACAACTTCAACAGGAAATTGTGCCGTTAAAGCAAGCGGACTTCCAGCATTGTTTGTAATGCAGCCTGTAAGTATATTATTTTGATTGCAGGTTTGTAAACCGCCAATTACATAAGGTGTTGTTCCTGAGGCAGCAATACCAATTACTACATCATTTGCACCAATATTATTGGCTTGTAAATCAATCCAGGCTTGTGTCGCATTGTCTTCGGCATTTTCTACGGCGCGACGAATGGCAGTATCACCGCCGGCAATTATTCCGTTTACTAAATCAAAAGGAACTCCAAATGTTGGCGGACATTCTGATGCATCAACAACGCCTAAACGACCAGATGTTCCGGCGCCGATGTAAAAAATTCTCCCGCCTAATTTTAGTTTAGCAACAACTTGTGCAACTAAAGCTTCGATTTGCGGAATTGCTTTTTCGACTGCATTGGGAACGGTTTTGTCTTCCTGATTAATATTGGTAAGCAATTCATGAACAGACATTTTTTCTAAATGTTCGTATTTTGAGGCTTGTTCTGTGGTTTTAGTAAATGTCATTTTTGTTTTTTAGGTTGTAAGTTGTAATGTCTCAAAGTTACAAAGTTTTTTGAATTTCCTGAACATGATTTTTACTGAAAGTGCTGTTGCGTAAGGGATAGGAGTAAACTACCGAAGTAGTACGTATAGCCCGACCGTATTTGCGAAAGGCGCACATAAGCGGTTTGTTAAATAGCGCATTTTGTAAATAGGGTCACGCCCAAATTATAACATAAACGCTAATAGAATCCCTAAAACAATCATAGAAACTTTTGCGATATTGAATTTATGTCCTTCGCTGCTTTCGAAAATAATTGTGGATGAAATATGAAATAAAATCCCAATTACTACAGCTGTAATTTCAGTATAATAGTCGTTTAAAACGGGCAAAAATTCTGATGCAATTGTACCAAGTGGCGTCATAACTGCAAAAGTTAGCATGAATGCAAAAATGGCTTTTTTATTTAGGTTTGCATTGATAAAAAAGGTGGTCAAAATTACGGCAATTGGTAAGTGATGAATGGCTATACCAAGTGCTAAATCATGATGATGACTTACCGGGAAACCTTCTAAAAATGCGTGAATACACAAGCTTATAAAAAGAAGCCACGGAATCTGACTCATTTGTGCATGTCCGTGAACGTGCCCGTGTTCAGCTCCTTTTGAGAAAAATTCAAGTATAATCTGGAACAAAATCCCAACCATTATAAAGATACCAATATTATGATTGTGGGATTGATACACTTCCGGCAATAAATGCATTACGGTTAACGACAATAGGAATGAACCGCTAAATGCAAGCAATAATTTTAGATTGGTTTTGCTTTTTGGTTTTAAAAACAAAGCCACAATATAACCTAAAAGCACAGAAAATAAGGGTAATAGATAATTCATCTTTTTGTTTAATCGGTTTATTGTTTAATTGTTGGTTTGTTTAATCGATTAAACGGTTAAACAATTAACAATTAACCAGTTATTTAAAAATCATGATTAATCGTTCGCTTTCGGTTTTATGAAATTTTTTGAGTTTATAATCTCCAAAAATATCTAATAGAAAAATTCCGGCTTCGGCCATTAATTCTTCAAAGTCTTTTAGGGTTAATGCTTTTACTTTTTCGGTAAAATGATATTGATGTCCTTGGTCTTCAAAATCTATTTCTTTAAAAATATGTCCGTCCTGAAGGTATCTTTTAATTTTAAAGTCGATATTATCAACTGTTTTTACTTCTTCAGGAACCAGGGTTTCGATCACATTTGCCACGTTCATAAAGTCGATTACTGCAAAACCATATTCAGATAAACTTTCTTTAATGGCTTTTAGCGTTGTCAGATTGTCTTCATCGTTTTCGAAATAGCCAAAGCTTGTAAACAAATTAAAAATGGCATCGAACTTTTCTTCAAAAGGTTCGCGCATATCATGCACTTTAAAATGTAGGGTTTCGTTACTGTTTTTGCTGGCTTCGGCAATACTGTTCTCAGATAAATCTGCACCTAAAACATTGAATCCTAATTGGTTTAAATAAATAGAATGGCGACCTTTTCCGCATGCTAAATCCAGCACTTTTGCTTTTTCGGGCAGGTTAAGATAATGTGTAAGATTATCCATGAAAATCTGCGCTTCGCGGTAGTTTCGGTCTTTATAAAGGATGTGGTAATATGGAGTGTCAAACCATGAAGTAAACCAATTTTCGGTATTACGCTCCTGATTTGGTGTTGATGAGTTTGGTGCTTCAGACATTTATTCTATTTCAATTAATTCAAAGTACCGCAAATTTAGTGTATTTTTGCCGAAAAATAACTATTTCGTGACGATACCTAAAGAATCATTTTATGTGTTGCGATTGGAGTTTTTTTTAATACAAAAATAAAGATGGAAGAAAATTTTAGAATGATTGCCAAATGTTTTTTTGGTTTTGAAGAAATATTAGAGAAAGAATTGCGTGATCTTGGTGCTCAGGATGTCGAAAAAGGAGTGAGAATGGTGAGCTTTAAAGGCGATAAAGGTTTTATGTATAAAGCTAACCTATCGTTGCGTACTGCACTTAAAGTTTTAAAACCTATTTACTCGTTTAGAGCTAATAATGAGCAGGCATTATATAAAGGTATATCTGGTGTAAACTGGTCAAAATTATTGAACGCCAACCAGACTTTTGTGATTGATGCAACCGTGCATTCGACTTATTTTAATCATTCTGAGTTTGTTTCTCAAAAATGTAAAGATGCAATCGTGGATCAGTTTAGAGAAAGAACTGGCCAACGCCCAAGTATTGATAAAGCTTTTCCTGATTTAAGGATAAATATACATATTGATAAAGACCAGGTTTCGGTTGCGTTAGATACTTCCGGAAATTCATTGCATCAGCGTGGTTACAGAACGGCTACGAATATTGCGCCAATCAACGAGGTTCTGGCAGCAGGAATTTTATTATTGTCAGGTTGGGAAGGGCAAAGTCATTTTCTGGATCCAATGTGTGGTTCCGGAACTTTTCTTGCCGAAGCGGCTATGATTGCCTGCAATATTCCGGCAAATATTAACCGTAAAGAGTTTGCTTTTGAAAAGTGGAAAGACTGGGATAATGATTTGTTTGAAGAAATTGTAAACAGTTTAATGAAAAAAACTAAGGAGTTTCATTATACGATAAAAGGTTTTGATAAAGCGCCAAGTGCGGTGAATAAAGCCAAAGACAATATCAAAAATGCTAATTTAGAAGATTATATCACGATTCAGGAAGAAAACTTTTTTGATACTGAAAAGGATGTTGAAGGAAAGTTACATATGGTTTTTAATCCGCCTTATGATGAGCGTCTGGATATTCATATGGAAGAATTCTACAAAAATATTGGTGATACTTTAAAGAAAAGCTACCCGGGAACAAATGCCTGGTTTATAACAGCAAATCTCGAGGCATTGAAGTTTGTAGGATTAAAACCTTCACGTAAAATCAAATTATTCAACGCAAGTCTTGAAGCACGTTTGGTTAAATACGAAATGTACGAGGGAAGTAAGAGAACGAAATTTCAGGTCTCTGAATAAATAGGTACAAAGGAGCAAAGGTTCAAAGGAACAAAGGTAAATGCTTTGTCGTTTTGAACTTGTGTAATTTTGATTCTCAAAAAAATGATAAAATTACAAATTAACAAATAATGAAGAGGCAGAGGTTCAAAGGAACAAGGGGAAAACCTTTGTCGCTTTGAACCTTTGTAACTCTGAACCTTAAAAAACAAAAAATGTCAAAATTACAAGTAAGAGGTTTTTTATATCAATTAGGATGTTTTGCAATTTTATTTATTGCGGGAAGATATTTAGTTGCTATGTATACAGGATTAACGGGACTTTGGATTCCTATGACGGCTTTTATTATCGCTACTTTGATTTCGCCTAAATTTCAGGCGGTTAAAACTAAAGATGGTGAAAAGCTTTTCATGAAATGGATTTTTATAAAAGGAATTAGAGAAATAGGATAATTTTAATTAGCCACAGATTAAGGGATTATAAAGATTTTTATTTCACGCAGATTCTGCAGATTTAAGCAGATTAAAATTGGGATAATCATCTGCGTACATTTGCTTAAATCTTTTTAAATCTGCGTGAAAAAATATTTACAGTTAACTTTGGGAATCCCGATAGCTATCGAGATTGTGTTCTCGGCATTAAAAAATAATTAAGGAGTATCTAAAAAAATAGTTATTTATGAAGATAATTGGACTTATAGGCGGGATTAGCTGGGTTTCGACTGGTGATTATTACAAGCTTATAAATCAGGGAATAAATGAGAAACTGGGAGGTTTAAACTTCTCAGAATGTTTAATTTACTCTTTTAATTATGCTGATATAAAAAGAAATAACGAAAATAACGATTGGGATTCAACTTTTAATATGCTTTTAAAAGGTTGCCAGTTTTTAAAACAAGGTGGGGCAGAAGCAATTGTTTTGTGTGCAAATACAATGCATTTTATTGCTGACCGACTTGAAGAAGCAATTGAGTTACCCATTATTCATATTGCAACTGCAACGGCAATTGAAATCGAGAAACAAGGCTTGAAAAAAGTTGGTTTGCTGGGAACGAAGTTTACAATGGAACTTGACTTTTTTAAAGACAAACTTATCTCAAAAGGAATCGAAGCAATTATCCCGACAAGTGAAGCGGATAAAGATTTTATTCACACCACAATTTTTGAGGAACTTGGAAAAGGAATTGTTACCGATGAAACTAAACAACGTTATCTGGCAATTGCCAATCAATTAATAAAAGAAGGCGCAGAAGGAATTATTTTAGGCTGTACCGAAATTCCTTTAGTAATAAAACCTGAGGATCTTTTGGTTCCTGTTTTTGATACTACTTTAATACATTCAAATGCAGCTATAGATTTTCAGTTGTCATAGACTGGAATTAGAATATAACTTAAAAGCCATGAACTGATTAATTTCAATTCATGGCTTTTTTTATTTTTGATATTCTTTAATCTTAACTGATTTATTGTTTTTGATTTGATATTCAGTATAAGTTGTTTTTTCACTGTTTTCAAAACTTTCGGCTTTTCTAATCAGATAAAAATTATTGTTGGACCATTTATAATAATAGTCGGATTCGTTTCCGCTTCCGTCAGCTTCATATTTTACAAACTCTTTGTTTTTTTGGTCAAAGAATAAATATTCCAATTCCTCCAGTTTGGTATTTCTGATAAACTGTTTCTTTGTATTGTCATAAACAAAATAAAGAAAACTGCCATCATACTTTGTTCTGTCAGGAAAGTAAATTGGAATTTTTAAATCTAATAAACCATCAAAATTAAGATCTTCTAATTCAACTTCTCCATCTTTTTCGTAAATCACTTTATTGAAACCGGAAAGTGTCTGAATTTTTTCTTTTTTAGAATTGTAAATTTCCAGTTTACTAATCAGGTAATAATCTGCTAACTCACCGGTTGTGTTTTCAGCTTTACCTTTGTACTGGTTTAATTTATAACTAAAATTTTTCGGATTAAATAAAGATAAGTTTTCAATACATGTTAGTGATACATTAAATTGCTTGTCTTTTTTTTCGTTTTGCCAAATGCCATTTAATGCATTCTCATTGCTTAATTTTAAAGAAAACGAACCTGTTTTTAGAAAAACATTCCCATTTTTGGTTGGTGTATATGAGGTTTCAATAAGTTTTATTTCATTATTCTTAAAAATACCTTTTGTAAAAATAGGCATGTCTTTACCGTTTTTTACGTAGTAATAGCTTCCTGAAACAGAATCTTTTCCCTGAATAAATTCAACGGTCATTTCTATGGGATATTTGTCTATTTTTCCTGAGAAATGTAGAAATGTTTTTACAATTGTTTTTTGCGCAAAAGCGATCTGACTAAAGATAAAAAGAATGAATATTTTTTTCATTTCAGTATAAGATTACTTCTTAGGCTTTTCCTTTATAATTTCGGGAATAATGATTTTTTTCTTGTAAAGCGGAATAAAATAAGAAACAGTATAGTTGAAGCCAACTCCAAAACTTCCGTCATAGGTTTTGTTGAATCCCGGAATGTATAAATTATCAAATCCTTCGGGTTTTGAATTGGCAACTAAAAGTTTTAACTGAACTCCAAATCCCACAAATACATTATTAAAAACTTTTGCTTTTAAACCCATTGCAACTTCAAGCCATCCTGCAGTAAGTCCGGTATATTTTTGACCGGAAGCAATTGCGGGCTGTTCTCCCCAATATGGGTTTGCATTGTAAATTTTATAACTGTTTAATTGCTGACTAAAGGTACTAAAACCACCACGTAAACCTATTGTGATAAGGTTTTCCATGTCAAGCCAGTTTTCGTAAGTGTTGTAGTCAAAACCTCCTTTAATATAAGTTCCTGTTGCTGTTGAATTCAATCTGTCGTCATCTGTGGTTTTATCTTCAAAACCAAGTTCAGCTGCCAGATAGTATTTTTTAGTTAAGCGAAAATCACTTACAACTTCAATTCCCTTGTAATCTTTATCATAAAGACCTCGGGTTAACTTATACAAATCAACTCCTACGCGAAGACCATAGCGATCTGTTTTGATGCTGTCTTTTTTTGTTTCCTCAATTGCAGGTTTTGCAGTTTCGGCTTTTGGTTTTTCTTTTGTCACTGTTTTATTTGACGTTTCCTGAGCGTGACCCAAAAACATTGAAAACAATAAACAGTAACTAAAAATATACTTCAATATGTGTTTCATCTTCAAATTCAACGTTAAGAGTTTTTACAAAAATTTGTTGCATCCATAAACCATCACCGGCAGGATCTGTTTGTTCAAAAGGTTTTGCCGCATCCAGTGTAAAAGTAGTTTTAAAACCACAAGCCCTTGATACATATACATTTTGATGCGTGTAGTCAAATTTTAAAACATCAGTATTAATGGCAGCAGGATTTGTACTTAACGAGTTATATATAAAGCGATAAGTTGTTGTAAGTGTATCTGTTTTTAGCGGAATTGAGATAGTACTTGCGTTGGTCACAAACCTTGTAGTGTCCGTTACAGTTTCATTGAAAATGATTCCCTCAGTTTTAGTTTCTCCAATTACCATTAAATTGTTTACATTTCTTGGTTTTGTTGGTTCGCTAAATTCATAAAACGAAATCACTAATCTGGGAGTAGTGGGCGTATTTGCATCACAAATATCATCTTTCTCACAGCTGGATAAACCAAAAGTAAAAACTAATAAAAGAGCGATTATTTTTTTCATTTATATTTTGTTAGCGAAGTTCTAAAAGTACAACATTTTCAACATGATGTGTTTGCGGAAACATATCAACTGGTCTAACGCGGGTTACTTTATATTTTTCGTCCATTAAAGCTAAATCACGTGCTTGTGTTGCAGAATTACAACTTACATAAACTACTTTTTGAGGAGCAATTTTCAAGATTTGATCAATAACATCTTTATGCATTCCGTCTCTTGGCGGATCTGTAATAATTACATCCGGTTTACCGTGTTGTGCAATGAAGCTCTCGTTAAATACGACTTTCATATCACCTACAAAAAACTCACAATTCGTTATATTATTGCGTTCTGCATTTGCTTTAGCATCGATAATAGCTTCAGGAACACTTTCTACTCCAATTACTTTTTTTGCTTTTTTAGAAACAAATTGTGCGATAGTTCCGGTTCCTGTATATAAATCATAAACGGTTTCATCGCCTGAAAGTCCTGCAAAATCTCGAGTTATTTTGTATAATTCATACGCCTGATCAGAGTTTGTCTGGTAAAAAGATTTAGCGTTGATGCTGAATTTTAAACCTTCCATTTCTTCCAGGATATAATCTCTACCTTTATATAGTTTGATATTCTGATCGTAGATTGTATCGTTTTGTTTTGAATTTACTACATATTGTAACGAAGTAATTTGCGGGAATTTCTCGTAGAGATGATCTAAAAGTAATTCACGATTTGCTTTGTCATTTTCATAAAACTGAATCAAAACCATGATTTCTCCGGTCGAAGCAGTACGAATCATAAATGTTCTCAATAAACCGGATTGCTCTCTTGGATTAAAGAAATCTAAATTATGTTCGTTAGCAAAATCCCTAATTTCGTTTCTGATTGCGTTTGAAGGATCTTCCTGTAAATAACATTTTTGAATATCAAGAATTTTATCCCACATTTTCGGGATATGAAATCCTAATGCGTTTCTGTTTCCTAAATCTTCTGTACTTTCAATTTCTTTTTCGGTTAACCAACGGCTGTTAGAAAACGAAAATTCCATTTTATTTCTGTAGAAAAACTGTTTTTCTGAACCCAATATAGTTTCAAATTCAGGAAGTTCCACTTTTCCTATACGCTGCAAATGATTTTTTACTTCGTTTTGTTTGTAATACAACTGTTGGCTGTATTTCATATTTTGCCATTTACAACCTCCGCAAACTCCAAAATGATCGCAAATAGGTTCAATGCGATGTTCTGATAATTCGTGAAATTTTACGGCTTTACCTTCATAATAGGCCTTTCTTTTCTTGAAAGTTTGCACGTCAACTACATCACCCGGAACCACGTTCGGGATAAAGATTACTTTTCCGTCAGGAGCCTTTGCTACTGATACTCCTTTTGCTCCGGCATCCAGAACCTGAATTTGATGAAAGACAACTTTGTCTGTATTTTTTCTTCCCATAGCGCAAAAATAAGGGTTTGTAAACTTTTTCAAATTTAATTTTCAAAATATTTTATCAAATTCTTTAATTTATTATTTTAATTGACTTTTAAAGCTAACTTTGTTTTTAGCAATTCGCCCAAATCTGCTATTTTTAATCTATAAGATTGTTATTATTTTATGAAGTTATATCATAATCTTTCACAAATTAGCTTTTTGAAAAAAAGTTATGCCTTCAAATTTTTATTTGTAGCTTTTATAGGAATACATATTCCTCTGATCGGAATTTTGTTTTTCGTCCTATATTATAATCATACTGTATCGCCTACATCAATTTTAATTTTTTCTTTAATGATGACTTTGCTGGCAACTTTGATAACACTTTTGGTTTTAAACCAATTAATTAGACCCATTTCCATTGCTTCAAAATCATTAAATGATTACAGAAATAATCGAAAATTATCTGTTTTGCCTACAGATTATAGCGATGAAGCTGGTTTATTGATGTGTAATATTCAGGAGTCTATTTATGAAGCCGAAAGTTTTATAAATGAAAAACAAGATTTAATTTATATGCTTTCGCACGATTTGAAAAACTTTGCAGGAAATCCTCAGGGTTTGGCGAAATTAATTATTAGCGAAAACCCATCTGAATCTATTCGTCAATTAGCGGAGTTAATATGTGAGTCGACAAATTTGCAGTTTAGATATATTGAAAATTTCATCAAATTATTGCAGGAACAGGATCGTGTTGTAAAAGGCAATCAGGAAATTAGAACAATTTTATTTTCCGGTATTGTACCTTTTATTAATGAGCAGCTGGAACAGCGTTTGGTAGAGAAAAATATAAAGTTGAATTTGAGTTTAGAATTACCTGAAGCTAAGCTTAGAATTGATGAAGGTTTGTTGATTCAGGTTTTAGTAAATTTAATTAGTAATGCTGTTAAATTCTCTTATTTTGACAGTGAGATTAAAGTTAGGATCTACAATGAAAATTCTAAATTAATAATAACTGTTGTTGATAAAGGTATTGGCTTTGATAAAAATCAGATTGATGAATTATTTAAGAAATTTACTAAAATGAGCCGATTAGGAACCGCAAATGAATCCTCAACAGGAATTGGTTTATACTTGTGCAAAAAGATCATCGAAAAAAACAAGGGAACCTTAAACGCAACAAGCGAAGGCAAAAATAAAGGTGCCGAGTTTAGAATTGAGTTTGGAAACTAGAAGAAAGTTGCAAAGGTTCAAAGGAGCATAGTTACAAAGGTTTTAAGTAGAGGCGCACAGCAGTGCGTCTGGGTATTTGTAACCGGTTTTATCCGTACACTAAAATCTTTGAACCTCTGAACCTTTGCATCTGTGAACCTTTTTCTTAATCAAACAAATCCGAAGACAAATAACGATCCCCGCGGTCGCATATAATAGCAACGATTACCCCTGATTCTAATTGTTCGGCTATTTTTAGGGCAACTGCAACAGAACCTCCGCTGCTCATTCCGGCAAAAACCCCTTCTTCGAGTGCTAAACGTTTTGTCATTTCTTTAGCCTCTTCCTCGCTAATATCTACAACAGTATCTACTTTTGAAGCATCAAATATTTTTGGCAAATATTCCTGTGGCCACTTACGGATTCCTGGAATTTGAGATCCGTCACTTGGTTGTGCGCCAATGATTTGAATTGCGGGATTTTTTTCTTTCAAATAAGTCGAAGTTCCTATTATGGTCCCGGTTGTTCCCATTGCCGAAACAAAATGCGTTACTGTTCCATCAGTATCGTTCCATATTTCAGGTCCTGTGGTTTTATAATGTGCTTTCCAGTTATCATCGTTTGCGAATTGATTTAACATCAAATAACCGCCTTCAGCCACTTTTTTGTCGGCATAATCCCTTGAGCCAATAATTCCTTCGCTAGCGGGCGTTAAAATCACTGTAGCGCCATAAGCTCTCATGGTTTGAGTTCTTTCTTTTGTAGAATCTTCCGGTAATATCAGCTCTATTTCAATTTGAAACAATTGTGCAATCATTGCCAGAGCAATTCCTGTGTTACCGCTTGTAGCTTCAATAAGTTTATCGCCTTTTTTAATATCGCCTCTTTCTACAGCAGCGGCAATCATATTATAAGCAGCTCTGTCTTTTACACTTCCGCCGGGATTATTTCCTTCTAATTTTAGTAAAAGTTTTACATTTTTATTTTTAACCAAATTAACAGTTTCCATCAATGGAGTGTTTCCAATTAGGTTAACTAATTTTTTTGCGTTCATTTCTTTTCTTTTATTTTAACTTCAGTTGTAGTAGTATTGGTTACTATAGAGTCTTCAGGAATCGATTTTGTTATCCAGGCATTTCCTCCCACAATACTATTTTTGCCAATAATAGTTCCGCCGCCCAAAATAGTTGCATTGGCATAAATGCAAACATTAGCTTCTACGGTTGGATGTCTTTTGGCATTTTTCATTTCTTTACTTACGCTCAAAGCGCCCAAAGTAACGCCCTGATAAATTTTTACATGCTTTTTAATCACAGTCGTTTCGCCAATCACAATTCCTGTTGCGTGATCAATAAAAAACGGAGAAGCAATATCAGCGCCGGCATGAATATCAGTTCCGGTAATTCTATGTGCGTATTCGCTCATTAATCGCGAAAACAACAGCAAATCCAGCTGATATAATTCATGGCTTAATCTATAAATCGCAATCGCATAAAATCCGGGATAACCCAAATAAACTTCGTCGATACTATTTGATGCAGGATCATTTTCAAGAATATATTCAGCATCCTGATTTAGCTTTTCAAGAACGCCGGGTAATTTCTCCAGAAATCTTTCCCAAATCGAGCCGCATAAATTTGATGGTTTTTTGCAGGCTAAAACAGCAATTTCCTTAAAGCAAATTTCGAGTTCATCGATGCTTTCTTCTAAATCAGCATTCGAATCAAAAAGGGTATAAAAAAGCTTCTCGGTAAAATCTTCAGTTTTGGTTTTGATTCCGTAATTTATATTTGAATGGCTTTTTAAAGCCTTTATATTTTGTATGATAATGTCTTTAGTCACAATTATAAAATTGAGTGGATATTTAAAACGCTAAAAGTAGTGCGTTTTTTGTAAATAAGGACACGATTTATCTAAAGAAATTTTGTGCTGAGAATCGTATTTGTGATAAATGGAATAAAATTATTTGCTCGTTTTTTATATGATTCTAAAGAAGTTAAATGCGTAAATTAGCCCGTAAAATTTAAATAAAATGAAAAATAATTCGACTTTTAAAAGTGCCATTTCGGATCTTTCTTTTCCTGAAAGTGAGAAAATTTGGGGAAAATCTATTCATGATCCTATTTTGGGATTGATCATTAAAGATTTTCCATTTTTTAGTGATAATGATTGCATCGCGGTAAAAGAGTTAAACGAATACCGTCAAATATACATTTCGAACTATTTATCTACGGAAATAGGAACACTTTCTGATCTTGAAAAAAGTGTTATTACTTCTTTAAAAGAGGATAAATCAATCGTGAGCATTGTCGAAGATGAAGAAGAAACAAGGAGTTTTGGTCAAAAAATTGCGGATAAGGTTGCTGACTTTGGCGGAAGCTGGACTTTTATACTTTCCTTTTTGTTTTTTATTGTGGTTTGGATTGGTGCCAATGTTTATATTTTAGTTAACAGAGGTTTTGATCCATATCCGTTTATTTTACTGAATTTGATTTTATCTTGTATTGCCGCTTTGCAAGCTCCGGTAATTATGATGAGCCAGAATCGTCAGGAAGAAAAAGACCGAAATCGTGCTAAAAAAGATTACATGATTAACCTGAAATCAGAATTAGAAATTAGAATGATTCACGATAAAATTGATCATTTGATTATGCACCAACAACAAGAATTAATCGAAATTCAGAAAGTACAAATTGAGATGATGAATGATATTTTGAATCAGATAAAAAAATAATTTCAAGAAAATTTCTGTTCAAAAAATTAAAAATAAAAAGAGGAAAATAGGCTAGGATATTCTCAATTCCGTAGAAAATTATTCTTAAAAAAAAGTAAGAATAAATTGAGTTTAAAACCACATTCTAAACCCTCAGTTCCAAACAGTATTTTTAGATATTTTGAAGTTGTATATTGTCAGGATTTAAAGTGTCTGTTTTTACAATTTCATAAAAAAAAATATTGATCGAGATTCAAACAGAAGTGATGTGCTATTTTAAAGTTTCATACTTTTGAAATCTTATACTAAAAAAAATGAAAGCTTTTAAAATTATAATAATGATTCTTGCTATTTCGGTTGCGTTATATGAGCAGGTTTCACCCGAAAAAAATATCTACATAACGGTAATTGCAATTGTAGTTTTCATGTTTGGAATGATGCAGTTGAGTGCTAAAACGCCAAGTAAAAATCAAGATAAAGAAGAACAAGATGTTGACTAAAGGAGATAAGGTTTCTGTATTAGACGAAGCCATAAACGGAATAGTGATTTCGGTAAAAAACAATGAGGTTTTGATTGAAACCGAAGACGGATTTATGATGACATTTTTTGTCAATGAGTTGATTAAAATACACGATTCCAATAATTTAATGAATTCTATTAGAAGAATAGATTTAGATGAAATTACAAAAGAGAAAACTGAGCCAAAAGCAAGAAGTTTTGTGAAAGAAAAGAAGGATAAGCGCGAAATTCCTGCTCCCGAATTTGATTTGCATATTGAAAAACTGGTTCCTAATAAACGGGGAATGTCAAATTATGATATTTTGACTTTGCAGACTGAAACTGCCAGAAGACATATTGAATTTGCAATTAAAAATCGAATCCCAAAAATTGTTTTTATTCATGGTGTTGGTGAAGGAATTCTAAAAGCTGAACTTGATTTTTTATTGGGCCGTTACGACGGAATTGATTTTCAGGATGGGAATTATCAAAAATATGGCTTAGGTGCCACCGAAGTTTATTTTAGGCAAAACAATAAATAAGATGCTTTTTTAAGTGATAAACTCTTGTTTTTAAAGCATAAAAAAACGTCCGTTTTTCAAGCTGATTCAATTACAAATCAGAAAGAAAAACGGACGTTTTTTTGTAGGAATAAAAGTGAATTGTAATAGATTTATGGCGCTACAGTAACTTCTAAATTTCCTAAAATATAGTTAGTAGCGAGGTTAAAACTGCTATTGCCCTTTACCAATTTTACACTTTTAAGTACAATATTATGAGTGTATGTGTTTAGTACTTTTGTCGTAGTAACTTGAATTATTCCGCTTTGCCCTTCACTACCATTTTGTGCTATCCACGTTTCATTTACAGCAGGACTTGATGGAATTGTTGAGCCACAAAAATAGGATTGTGTTAGCGTTCCATTAATATAACTGCGCAATAAAACTTTGTTTGTAGTGGCATTTATTAAGCCTGTTCTTGGCTTGTCTGTTGGCGTAATTTCATTAACAATTAACAACGGATCTATGTTGTCAATTGTTAAAGCTGATGTTGTATTAAAGTTATAAATTTGCTTTGTATTTGAACATTGTTGCACAGGATTTGTGTAAATTGTACTTGGAGAAGTATAGGCAGTTACAAAATTTCCAAAATTAAATTCTTCTTCAACTTGTGGTCCGGAAGGTTTTAAAAACGTGATGTTTCTAAAAGCAATATTATGGGTGTAACCTGTAATTTTTGAACTTCCGTCTGTTGCAGTATTATCTGTATTTTGTTGACTGATTATTACAATTTGTCCCGCAGTTGCCTGCCATTCTTCTGTTACTTTAGGCGATGTTGGAGGTATTGCACCACAAATATTTGCTGTTGCTACAGTACCATCATAAGCCCTGTAAACTACACGATAAAGTGAATTGTCGATATCGTATACTAACGGTTGATCTTTAATCGTTTGATCGTTTATAATTTTATCATCAGGCAATTGAATTAACAAAGATTCCTGAGGTTTAAGTCTGTATATTAGATTATTCGTTAGGGGATCACAAGTTTGAGATGTAATAGTTGTATCGTCAAAATCAATAGTGTCTACTGTTAAATCACCATCATCGCAACCGTTTAATAATAGAGCGAATAGTATAAGGCTTGCATATTTTTTCATCGTAATTTTATTTGACGTCAAAAATAGTGAAAAATTTGGCAAATGATATTTAAGATTTCACAATTGATATTTCATAACTTTGCCGCAATGAAAAAAGTATACCTCGATAACGCCTCTACAACTGCTATGCGTCCTGAAGTGATTCAGGAAATGACTAAAGTTATGGCAGAAGATTTTGGTAATCCATCTTCTACCCACAGTTTTGGACGAAATGGAAAGACTATTTTAGAGCTTTCCAGAAAAAGTATCGCCAAACATTTAAATTGTTCTGCACAGGAAATTATTTTTACTTCCGGAGGAACAGAAGCTGATAACTGGATTCTTCGTTCTGCGGTTGAAGACCTTAAAATAGAACGCATAATTACCACTAAAATCGAACATCACGCTGTTTTGCATACTGTTTTAGTATTAGAATCTGAATATAATGTTCAGGTCGATTATGTGAATATAAATCCTGACGGAAGTATCGATTTAACGCATTTGTCTAATTTACTATCCGAAGAAAAAAAGACAATTGTGAGTTTAATGCACGTAAACAACGAAACAGGAACTATTTTAGATCTGGACAGAGTTGGAGTTATTTGCAAGCAATACGATACCTTATTTCACTCAGATACAGTTCAGTCTGTTGGTAAAACAGAGATTGATTTGCAAAAGATTTCTTTAGATTTTATTGTTGCAAGTGCGCATAAATTTCATGGGCCAAAAGGAGTAGGCTTTGCTTTTATTCGAAAAAACTCAGGTTTGCAACCTTTGATTTTTGGAGGAGAACAAGAAAAAGGACTGCGTGCAGGAACAGAAGCTGTACATCAAATTGCGGGAATGGCGAAAGCTTTGTCACTTTCATATGAGAATTTAGAAGAAGAAAGAAAGTATATTTCAAACTTAAAGACATATCTGATTGATCAGCTTGAAAGTCATTTTCCAGGCTTTAGAATCAATGGAAAAAAAGAGGATTTTTACAATATTATAAATATTATTTTACCTTTTTCTGCTGATAAAACGTCGATGCTTTTGTTTAGTTTAGATATGAAAGGAATTGCAGTTTCAAGAGGAAGTGCGTGCCAATCCGGAAGCATAAAACCTTCGCACGTTTTAAAAGAAATGCTTTCAGAAACAGATTTAAAACTCCCAAATCTCCGAATTTCATTTAGTCATTATAACACAAAAGAAGATATTGACTGGTTGATTCAGTGTTTGAAAAGTATTTAAAAAAAGGTTCAGAGGTTGAAAGTTGCAAAGGTTCAAAGGTTTTGCAGATTTTAGAAAATCTAAAATCTGCAATCTAAAATTTAAAATTACTTACGAATCACTTTTACTTGTGAATCTTTTGTAAGTTTTATTATTGTTGATGGTTTTCCGGCAACTTTATCGCGATATAGATTTACCACATAATCAACACCTTTTATGATTTCAGGATTGATGTCTTTGAACGCTATAGGAGTGGGCTGACCTGAAATATTTGCCGATGTTGAAACTAAAGGTTTTTTCATTCGCTCTAATAATTTAAAGCAAAAAGGCTCTTTTACAATACGAATTCCTAGTGAATTGTCTGCTGCAATTATATTTGCAGCAACATTTCTTGGTTCATCCAGAATCAAAGTCGTTGGTTTTTCAGACAAATCTAAAATTTGCCATGCTGCTTCAGGAATGTTTTTAAACACATTATACATCATTTTTTCGCCATTCATCAATACAATCATGCTTTGCGTTTCGGCGCGTTGCTTGAGTTTGTATATTTTGGCAACAGCCTCAGGATTTGTGGCATCGCAGCCAATTCCCCAAACGGTGTCAGTGGGATAAAGAATAATTCCTCCGTCTTTGATGATTTCGTATGCTTTTAATATTTCTTCGTTCATTGCAAAATTATGATAGGTAATTAAAATGCAAATATAATGTACACTTCGTTGATAAATTTAAAAGTGTTTAATATTTTTACATTTACCAATGATTTTTGCAGTTTCTAATCTACTTCTTTTAAGGATAAAGAAATAATAGTAAGCTCTTAATGTGTTTTGTGATTATATTTTAATTTACAATCCTATATTTGCAATCAAAGAAATATTGAGAACTTATATGAAAGTATTACATATATCAGGGGCAAAAGCATGGGGAGGAAATGAACAGCAATTAATTTATTGCATTCCGGCATTGAATAGTTTGGGAGTTGAAAATATTGTCTTTGGAATTAAAGATACTGTACTCGAAAAATTATGTTTATCTCATCATATATCATTTGTTCCAACAAAAGAAAGAAAGCTTACTAAGTTCGCGAATTTTAAACAATTTAAGGAATTAGTAGCGATTGTCAAACCGGATATTATTCATCTTCACACTAGTAACTCTTTAACTTTTTATGTATTAAGCAGGCTTTTTCTGAAATTAAATGCTAAAATTGTTTTTTCTAAAAAAGCGATTAGCGCCAGCAGTAGTTTTATTAGTAAATTTAAATATAATTCTAAAGGGATTGATGCTATTTTTTGCGTTTCAAAATCTGTTGAAAATAATTTTTCTGAAGTGCTTTCAAATACAAATAAAAAGAAATTACGAGTTGTACCTGACTGCGTTCCTCAATCAATTTTACATGTAAAAGGAAAAGTAAATTTAAAAGAAAAATATAATATTGATCAAAGTAAATTAATTGTTGGGAATATAGCAAATCATACAAATGCTAAAGACCTTACTACTTTTATTAATACCGCAGATTATTTAGTTAATGAATTGAAAAGAAAAGATATAGTGTTTTTTCAAATAGGTGAATTTTCAAAATTGACGCAGGAATATCTGAATAGTATTAAAGAAAAAAATCTTGAGGAATTTATAATTTTTACAAATAAAATTGAAGATGCTTCGGGTTTAAATACTCAATTTAATATCTTTTTAATGACTTCGCAGCGAGAAGGAGGTCCTACATCAGTTTTAGAAGCCATGTATGTTGGCGTTCCGGTTGTGTCAACAAATGTTGGGATTGTTCCTGATGTAATAAAAGATGGTGAAAATGGTTATATTACGCCAATTAAAGATTTCAAGAATCTTGCTTCTAAAATTAATTTGCTTTTAAGTAATGAAAAATTGAAAAAAGACTTTATAGAAAAAAGCAAAATAGTAATTGAAAACGGATATACGGCTTCTGTGATAGCAGAAAAGACTTATGACGAATACAAAAAAGTAATTAATTCAAAATAGCAAAAAATATTCATACTATAATATGATTACAAAACTTAAATTTTCTACAGCTGTAAAAAGCTCAAAAGATATACTTTCTTTTATTCGAAATTTTCAGACTTCAGGAGAACTTTTTGGAAACGGAGATCGTAATAAAATTAAATTGTTTGATTTAAACGGAAAAAAGATCAATATAAAATCTTTTAAGATTCCGAATATTATTAATAAAGTTGCCTATAAATATTTCAGAAAATCAAAGGCAAGACGTTCGTTTGAATATGCTACAATTTTATTAGAAAAAGGAATTGGAACTCCACAACCAATTGCTTTTCTTGAAAATTTTAATTCTTTAGGACTAAGAGATAGCTATTATGCCAGTGAACATTTGGTTACAGAATTAACATATAGAGAATTGGTTGAAATTCCTGATTATCCGGATAATGAAAATATTTTACGACATTTTACAAAATTCACTTTTGATTTGCATGAAAAAGGAGTAGAGTTTTTAGATCATTCTCCAGGAAATACTTTGATTAAAAAAGAAGGTGAAAATCAATACAATTTCTTTTTGGTCGATTTAAACCGAATGAATTTTCACGAAAATATGAGCTTTGAACAGCGAATGAATAATTTTAGTCGATTAACGCCTAAAAAAGAGATGATTGCAGTAATGAGTAATGAATATTCAAAGTTTTATAAAAATCAAACAGAAGCTGAAATTTTCGAAAAAATGTGGCAGGCAACTTCTCACTTTCAAGAGGAATTTGCCAGAAAGAAAAGATTGAAAAAGAAACTTAAATTCTGGAAATCTTAGATTCCTTTTTTTGTTAATTTTTTTTGGTTCTTAAAACTTACACTCTTGCACTAGATCGATTAATCTCTAATTTTATTAAAAAACACTTTCAGATAAAGTTATTGTTTAAGAATTACTCAAATTTTGATTTAAAAACAATTTGATTTGGCTT
The DNA here is from genome assembly GCF_018380615.1 of Flavobacterium psychroterrae. Lineage (GTDB taxonomy): Bacteria > Bacteroidota > Bacteroidia > Flavobacteriales > Flavobacteriaceae > Flavobacterium > Flavobacterium psychroterrae. The sequence goes on from NZ_JAGYVZ010000019.1 coordinate 31,118, forward strand.
TCGAAATATTCAGGTTTAAATTCCTGATATAGAGATAAAGATTCTTTTTTTAGCATTTTTTCGGTTTTTTGTGCAAATAAGTCAGGACGATAATCTTTTAAATGAACGGAAAGATGATGGATCCCGTCTTCAAAAGTGGCCCAGATTTTCTTTTCGATCCATGGAGAAAAAATAATAAATGAAGGTTTTTCCAATGCTTTTGCCATGTTTATTGCTCCGCCATCATTTCCAATAATTAAATCGCATTGATTCACAATACCAATAAAAGAACGTAAATCACCTCCTAATAAATCAAAATATATTTTTTCCTGAGTCGAAGGTTTGCAAGCATTATAAACCGTTTTAGCATCTTCAAGCTGCTTTGGGAAATAATTAAAAAGTATATTGACATTTGAATTATCAGCAATATAATCCACAACTTTAGACATGAATTTTAAAGGATAGGTTTTTAATTTTTCGCTTCCCAAAAGGCTTATCATCACGGTTTTTCGGTCTTTTTGAACTTTATGTTTTTCAAAAACGGCAATTGCTTCCTTGTTTTCTTTTTCAGAAACAAACAATTTAGGAATGGGATCTGTTTTTATTTTTAAATCAAGAGGTTCCAATAATGAAAGTCTTCTTTCGATTGCTAAACCCAAATTGGTTTTAGGGAAAGGTTCAAAAGGAACATTATCAGTATATAAAAAATTTCTGCCTGGTTTTTTATACGATATTTTTCGTTTTGAATTGCTCAATAAAACAATGATCCAACTTTCTAATTTAGAATACGCATCAATTAAAAGGTCATATTTTTCGTTTCGAATCTGAAATCCAAGTTTTAATAATTCTTTTTTACTTTTGCGGTGCTTTTCTTCAAACAAAATAATATTGCTAATGTTTGAATTTCCTTCCAAAACGGGAGTTGTTGATGCGTAAACCAAATAATCTATTTGTGCATCAGGATAAGCAGTACGCAGGTTATTGCATATTATACTGCTGATCAAAACATCTCCAATCATTTTTTGTTGAATTACAAGTATCTTCATATAGAAAGTAGCATATTATTAAGAACTTACAAATTGAAGCAAAAAAAATCCAAATTCCAATCATTACAATTGGAATTTGGATTTTTTTATTGGGAATTTAAAAACTTAAACCGCTACATCATATTCACGAAGCGCATTATTTAATGAAGTTTTTAAATCTGTAGATTGTTTTCGAGTGCCAATGATTAAAGCACATGGAACCTGAAACTCACCTGCAGCGAATTTTTTAGTATAACTTCCAGGAATCACAACGGAACGAGCAGGAACAAAACCTTTCATTTCTACTGGTTCATCACCTGTTACATCAATAATTTTTGTTGAAGCTGTCAAACAAACGTTAGCACCAAGAACTGCTTCTTTACCCACATGAACTCCTTCTACAACAATACAACGAGAACCAATAAAAGCACCGTCTTCAATAATTACCGGAGCAGCTTGCAATGGTTCTAAAACTCCACCAATACCAACTCCACCACTTAAGTGAACATTTTTACCAATTTGAGCACAACTACCAACAGTTGCCCAGGTATCAACCATAGTTCCTTCGTCAACATATGCACCAATATTTACATAACTTGGCATTAAGATAACACCACTTGAAATATAAGCTCCATAACGGGCAACAGCATTAGGTACTACACGAATTCCTTTTTCAGCAAAACCTCTTTTTAGCAACATTTTATCGTGATATTCAAAAATACCAGATTCCCATGTTTCCATTTTTTGAATTGGGAAATACATTACAACAGCTTTCTTTACCCATTCGTTTACCTGCCACTTATCACCAACCGGTTCAGCACAACGTAATTTTCCTGTATCAACCAATTCTATCACTTGTCTGATAGCATCAGTTGTAGTAGTTTCTTGTAATAAAGCTCTGTTTTCCCAAGCTTGTTCAATTATAGTTTGTAAAGAATTCATAAGTTTTAATTTTTGGCAAAGATAGCGTATTTGTGCAAATGCAAAAAGGTAAAACCTTTTGAAAATGTTACAGATTTAACTTTTTGTTTTTAATTTGATAAATAAAAATTCTGCTATACTTAATTTTATTTTCATAAATATCCACTAAAAGTTTTTTAAATGTCAGAATATGACAAAAATCAGGTTTTGACTTTTTTGTTCGAATTAATTTTGCGCCATTAATTTCTGAAAACGATTAAGAAATAGTATTCCAAAATAAATCATTTAACTAGCAAGACATGAATCAGGAAAATCATCTTCACGGACAAAAAACTATTATAGATAAAGAAGTCTCGTGGGACAAAACTCAGGTCATTATGAGTAAAACAAACGCTTTTGGCATTATTGAATATGCAAATGAAGTGTTTGTTGATGTTTCAGGATATGAAGATTATGAATTAATGGGGCAGCCACATAATATTATTCGCCATCCGGATATGCCAAGAGTAATTTTTAAAGTATTATGGGAAAATCTTAAAAACGGGAAAAACTTTCATGCCATTGTAAAAAATTTAGCAAAATCAGGAAGGTTTTATTGGGTAATTACTGATTTTGAAATCTCAAGAGATGAGAATGATGTTATTGTAAATTATTTTGGAAGACGTCAGGCAGTTCCTCAAGAAGTTATTGCATTACATATAGAACCTTTGTATAAAAAGCTATTGCAAATTGAAGCGGCAAGCGGAATGGAATTTAGCGAAAAATACCTTATTGGCTTCTTAGAGGAAAAAAAGAAAAGCTATGTTGAATATATCAAAGATTTGATTTTTGAACATGAAAAGGGTCAGGCAAAATTTGCTCAATATGACGAACGTGTAGTAGAAGAGGAGGAAGAAGAAGAAAGAGGTTTTTTTAGCAGACTATTTAACAGGTAGAGTTTTTTAGGTTTTGAATATTTGGGTAAAGTCCGTTTTGAATTATTTTCAAACGGACTTTTTTATATTCATAAATTAAATTGCTAACTTATTAGTAGTAACCCTTTCGTTAAAAGATTGAATGTATGCCTTTAGGAATTTTTCATATTCCTTTACTTTTGAGGGATCTTTTTTTATTAAATTATCTTTCAGTAAAACATCTTTTTTCCAATCATATAAACCAATTGTTTGGTTATTGGCAAAAGCTAGGTAATAATTGTCCTTTATATAATGATAGGTTCCCTGAAGATAATAAACCACAAAATTTTGTTTTGATTTGTAGCTTTTTCCAAAACTTACCATATCGGTTTTTATGTTTAGATAATCCAATATACTTGGCATAATATCAATTTGCTGAAAGTTTTTTTCATTAACACCGGTTAATTTAGGATTTGATGGATCAAAAAACAGTATTGGAATTCTAAATTTTCCAATATTTGTTTTATCAATATCTTTATCTCCCCCTGAGGAAGTATGATCAGATGAAAGCACAAATAAAGTATTTTTGTACCAGCTTTGTTTTTTTGCCGTCTTAAAAAATTCTCTCAAAGCATAATCAGTATACGCAATACTTTCCTGAATATCAGTTGTTCCTTTTGGAAATTTACCTTTGTATTTATCTGGGATAATATAAGGATTGTGCGAAGATATCGTAAACAGTGAACTAAAGAAAGGTTGTTTGAAAGAGGATAATTTTGTAGCATAGAATTGTAAAAATTCTTCGTCAAAAATCCCCCATCTTCCGTCAAAAGCTTCTTTTCCGGTATATTGATCTTTTCCAAAATAATGATCAAAACCAGCTACTTTAGCATATTGATCAAAGTTTTGGCTTCCATTAAAAGCACCATGAAAAAAGGAAGTATTATATCCTTCTTTTTTGAAAATTTTAGGGAGACCATTTATTTTATTCAATGAATAACTTGAAGAAATAAATGAGTTATTCATCAAACTTGGAATGCTTGAAAGTATTGATGGAACAGCATCTATAGAAACTTTTCCGTTTGCGAACCCATTTTTAAAGTAATATGATTTTGTAATAAGAGAATCTAAGAAAGGAGTTTGTCCGCGAACAATATTTTCATTTCCAAAACTCTCTAAAATTAAAATTACTACGTTTTTTTTGATAGTAGCACCTTTAGGCTTCAAAGAAATAACAGGATTGTAAATTGATTCGAGTTCTTTGTTATCAAAATATTTAACTTTATCAATATCTTCTTTTTTTGTAATAGTTTTTAAAATAGTAAATGGCGTATTTAAAACTAATGCAGTATTACTAAGTGCGCCGTATTTAATTCCGTCAACGATTTTTAGAGGTTTTTTTCTAAATCCTCCACGACCGGCAATTAATATTATAACTATTGAAAGAACTAGATAAGAATATTTAATGTAATAATCTTTTCGGGTTAACTTTTGGTGCACTAAATTTTTATTCAAATTTGGAATTAATTTCCAAAACAAGAAACTGATAATTATAAAAGCCAGTCCAATGTACCAGAATTCTTTTAAAAACGATGGTATAAGTCCTATGGCTTCATGTTCCATACCTTTTGCAGTAATCATCCCAAAAGTGCTTCTTCTGCCGGTAAAACGGTAATAAATTATATCAATAAAATTTGTTGCTATAAATATAAGGTTTACAACATAAAATGAAATTTTAAGATATTTTTGATAAGTTGGAGAGTATTTGAAATTTCCTGGAATTAAATGGGCAATTAAAAATATAGTGTTTATATAAGCAATTGCGGCAATATCAAAGATTAAACCACCTAGAAATGTTTGAAAAGTAAAATTTTCAAACAAATTTAAATTCATGAAGAAAAACAAGAATCTGCTCAGTTGGTAAATTAGAATAATTAAAAAAAATCGTTTCAAAAACAAAGCAATGCTTTTTTTATAATTAGTCATATTGAACTCAATTGATTTTAGATTATTTTATAGTATTTTTTTGTATGATTATACTGTTTAATTACGTGCGCAAACTTAATGAAAAAATTACACAAAAAATGACATTTTTTAAGAATTAAATATTTTACAAATAGAAAATCTACCTAAAAACTGATATTATGTTAAAATTCTTATAAAATTAAAGGAATAGTATGTTAATTTATTTTTAAATAATTGATTAATTTTCTTAATTTTTGATTTAAATACAGAAGAGGAAAAGTGAATTTTATGTTGTCTAAAGAATCTGAAAATTAAAATAGTTATCTTTGATAAAAATTAAAAAATGCCAAGAATTCTTTCCATAGACTACGGACAAAAACGTACCGGAATTGCTGTTACAGATGAAATGCAAATTATAGCTTCAGGATTAACGACGGTTCCAACTCCTACTTTAATAGATTTTTTAAAAGATTATTTTTTAAAGGAAAAAGTAGAGGCAGTTTTAATTGGCGAACCTAAGCAAATGAACGGGCAGCCCTCAGAAAGCGCTTCTGTAATTAAAGGTTTTGTAACTCATTTTTCTAATATTTTTCCTGACATGAAAGTAGTTCGTGTTGATGAACGCTTTACTTCGAAAATGGCATTTCAAACCATGATCGATAGCGGATTGAGTAAAAAAAAGCGTCAGGACAAAGGATTAATTGACGAAATTTCAGCTACAATTATGCTTCAGGATTATCTTTCTTCAAAGCGTTTTTAATTTTTCTCTCTTTGTTAATTTAATAGTCCTTTATTTTTAGCAAAAACATAACTTTTATCATGTATTTTTAGTTTTTTTTTGCAATTATAAAAAGTACCTTTGCACTTTAAACACAAATTACTGTTATGCCTGACAATACAATACGTTCCAATAGTGAAGTAGTGCTTATTGGAGCTGGAATTATGAGCGCAACTCTTGGATTAATTTTGAAAGAGCTGCAACCGGATATAAAAATTGAAATTTACGAAAGATTAGATGTTGCTGCTGCCGAAAGCTCTGATGCTTGGAACAATGCAGGAACAGGACATTCTGCTTTTTGTGAGCTAAATTACACCCCAGAAAAGGCTGATGGAACTATTGATCCTAAAAAAGCAATAAGTATTGCAGAATCTTTTGAGATTTCCAGACAGTTTTGGTCTTACTTAGTGCAGGAAAATAAAGTACCATCACCAGAGAATTTCATTAAAAGTGTTCCTCACATGAGTTTTGTTTGGGGAGAAAAAAACGTCGAGTATCTTAAAAAGAGATTCGAAGCTTTACAAAGCAATCCAATATTTTCTCAAATGGAATTTAGTTCTGATTTTGAAAAATTAAAAGAATGGATGCCACTTGTAATGGAAGGTAGGGAAACTAATGAAAAATTAGCTGCTACACATATGGAAATTGGTACCGATGTTAATTTTGGAGCCTTGACCAGAAGTATGTTTAATTATTTAGAAAAACTTGATGGTGTTTCTTTATACTTTAATCATGAAGTAAAAAAATTAAGACAACGTGAGGATAAATCATGGAGAATAAAAATCACTGATTTAACAACGGATCAAACAAGAAAATCATATACTAAATTTGTATTTATTGGAGCAGGTGGAGGTTCATTGCCATTACTTGAAAAAGCAAATGTTCCTGAAGGAAACGGTTATGGAGGTTTCCCGGTAAGCGGACAATGGTTAAAATGTACAAATCCGGAAGTTATTGCCAAACATCAGGCAAAAGTATACGGAAAAGCAAGTGTTGGAGCGCCGCCTATGTCCGTTCCTCATATTGATACACGTGTAATCGATGGTGAAAAAGCATTACTTTTTGGGCCTTTTGCAGGATTTTCGACTCGTTTCTTAAAAAATGGTTCCTACTTAGATTTACCATTATCTATAAAAGCAAATAATTTAATTCCGATGTTGTCAGCGGGATTTCACAATATTCCATTAACTAAATATTTAATAGAGCAGGTTCGTCAATCTCCAAAAGACAGGATGGCAGCTTTACGCGAATATTTACCAACAGCGCGTTCTAAAGATTGGAAACTTGAAAAAGCGGGACAACGCGTTCAGGTAATTAAAAAAGATGAAAAAGAAGGTGGGATTTTAGAATTTGGAACCGAAGTAATTAATACGCATGACGGAACTTTAGCAGTATTATTAGGCGCTTCTCCGGGAGCATCGACTGCAGTTGCAATTATGGTAGATTTAATTAGCAGATGTTTTACCAGTCAGATAAAAACACCGGAATGGGAAGCAAAAATGAAAAAGATGATTCCTTCATACGGACAAACTTTAAATGATAAACCGGAACTTTTAGCAGAACTTAGAAAACATACTTCGGATGTTTTAAAGCTAACAAATTAAAAGTTTACTCTTATAATAAATAACAAATCCAGATGAATTAATCTGGATTTGTTGCTTTAAATTCTTCCGTAATTTTCAAAATCTTTTCTGCCAGATTACTCATCCATATTAATTGTTCAATGACCATTTGGGCTTCCTGCATTTTTGCCTGGCGTGTTTCTTTATCTAATTCATCATCCTTAATTAAACGCGTGAAATTGATTCTTTTGAGTTCTTCAAATTGTAAAGTCACATCTTCCTTATCAAAAAATGTATCCGTTATAATAATTTCATTTCGTAAAATAGAAATCGAATGATCTAAATTTGAAAGTATCGTTTTTATAATATAATTAAATGATTCTGATGCTGATGTTGTCTGGTGTGATTGAATATAAGTTGATAACGAAGCTAACGCCGATAATATTGAATGATTTAAAACCACCAATTTATTAACTAGCGGAAGCGTTTTTTGTTTCGATTTTGGTTCCTGCATCATACGTTGAAAAGACGTCATTAAATTGCCAATTTCTACAAAAGCATTTTTTCTTGCCAATCGGTACGAAGTAGGAATCTCACCTTTTATATTATAAAAATCAGCAATTTCCTTAAGATAATTTCTATTGGCCCTAATAGAGTTTTCAATATGAATTGGCGTATTAATAAATTCCCACGCAGGCCATAAAAACTGATTGGCTAAAAAAGCAAGTGTGGCTCCGGCAAGTGTGTCTATAACTCTAAATTGTATCACCTGAACAATATTAGGAACCAGAATTCCGTAAATAAAAACAACATACATAGTAACAAATGTCGCACTAATTTTATAGTTGATTTGTGTAAAGGAAATACCAAGAAGCATACAAACAATAGATAATATACTAAGAGCAAAGTGGTTCTGAATTATTAAAACAATTCCAAAAGCAATAACGCCCCCCAAAATAGTTCCGAAAATTCTATTATAAGAACGTTCTTTTGTTAAGCCATAACCCGGACGCATGATTACAACAATAGTTAGTAAAATCCAATACGTGTTTTGAACGTTTAACAATCCGCCTATAATTAACCCAATCATGATTGTGATAGTCAATCGTAATGAGTGCCTGAAAATAGAAGATGAATAGCTTAAATTTTCTATTAAAGTACGCAATGGATAATATTGAGGCGTCAGGAATTTTTCAAGCTCCTTGTCTTTATCTTTTAATTTATAAGATTGCATGGCAAGTGAAAAAGCACGCTGAATAATTTTAATTTTTCCAACTTGGTTTTTAGCATATTTCAGCATATTGGTCAACATCAAAACGCCTTCGGCAGCGTCATCTTTGCCTAAACTTTTTTCATAATCAAAAATGGCAAATTCCAGAGCGTCAAGTTCATTTTTCAAGTCATTTTTATCAACATATACACTAATATGATGTACGTTTTTAGAAAGTTTCTTTAAAGTCGAAGCCAGTTTATACGCTACATTTTGGTACGTTCTGAGAACATCAGGATGTTTCGCAAATTTTTCATGAAGTTTACTATGGTCAAATGAAGTGTATAATGCTAGTTCCTGAATTTCTACCAATGTTATAAATACAAGCAGCATTTTTCGGTTCTGACTTGTAGTTGCAGATGCATTTTGATTGCCAATAAGCATTTTTCGTAAATCTTCATGAATCAGATTTAAATCAACCTGAACACTTAATTGTTTTTCGATAATGGCTTTTCTATTAGCTTCGGGAGACCATAAATCACCTCTTAGTTTTAAATATTTTGCCGTTAATTTTATACCTTCTGCAATTTGCAATTCAACATACTTATAAGGTTGTACAAAATGAAATACAAGCGATACAATTAAATATAAAATTCCTCCAATAAAAATAAATCCTGAATATTCAAAAGCTTCTAAACCGGTATGTAAATGACCAAATGATAATGAAATCGATAATAAAGCCGAAAACGAAACTAAAGTAGCACGTTGACCATAAACCGAAATCATTGAACATAAAAAAAGTAATAGAACTAAAAACGGATAAAATAAAAATGGATACGGATAAGCAAGATTTACTAATAAATTTACGCCTGATACTATAAATGACGCAACAATTAGTCCCTTTATTTTATGACTTAAAGAACTGGGAACATCACTGGGATAAGTAAAAAATGCACCTAACGCAATTGTAAAGCCTATTTCGAAATGTCCTATAAAATTCAAAACTAAAACAGGAACAACAGAAGCAATGGTTACTTTGGAGGCGTTTAAAAAAGAAGTACTGTTGGTGAATTTCGAAATACGATCAATCATATAGTGAGGTTTACTAACAAAAGTACGAATTGTACGAAATAATTTGGCATAATTATGGATGAGATTTCAATCAGTATGCAAAAAATGCGATATAAAACGTCTTTAGAATTATTCTTGACTATTTTTTACTATTTTTGCCAGCTGAATTATGAGAACTAAATTCAGGAGTTTTCATTAGATAATACATTAAAATAATACAAATGATTTTACCAATTGTAGGATATGGAGATCCTGTTTTAAGAAAAGTGGGTGAGGTAATTACGCCGGAATATCCAAACTTAAAAGAAACAATAGCAAACATGTACGAGACAATGTACAACGCTTTAGGAGTAGGACTTGCTGCACCGCAAGTAGGTGTGCCTATTCGTTTGTTTATTATTGATACGACTCCTTTTAGTGATGATGATGATTTACCTGCTGATGAGCAAAAAGATTTAAAAGGTTTCAAAAAAACTTTTATAAATGCTAAAATTCTTAAAGAAGAAGGTGAAGAATGGAGTTTTAACGAAGGTTGTTTAAGCATTCCTGACGTACGCGAAGATGTTTATAGAAAACCAACCGTTACTATTGAATATTGCGAAGAAGATTTTGTAATGAAAACAGAAGTTTTTGATGGTTTGATTGCAAGAGTTATTCAGCATGAATACGACCATATTGAAGGCGTTTTATTTACGGATAAAATATCATCATTAAAAAAACGTTTGATACAAAAGAAATTAAAAAATATTACCGAAGGCAAAACTTTTCAGGAGTACAGAATGAAATTTGCTGCCGCTAAAAAAGGAAGATAATTGATTGAAGAAATTCAAATTCAATAAAATATAATAAATCAAATTCTTAATACTAATTTTAATAAACATGAATTTAGAGAAAATTTTAGCCATATCTGGAAAACCAGGTTTATATGTATTGAAAGTGCAAACTCGTACAGGTTTTGTGGCAGAATCATTGACAGACGGAAAAAAAATTACTGTTAACTTAAAAAGTAACGTAAGTTTATTATCAGAGATTTCAATTTACACTTACGATGGAGAAAAACCATTGACTGAAGTAATGCAGCGTATTGCAACAAAAGAAAACAAAGGTCAGGCTATTTCTCACAAAGAAGATAATGCTACATTAGCAGCTTATTTCAAAGAAATTCTTGCTGATTATGATGCAGAAAGAGTTTACCCTTCGGATATTAAAAAAGTATTAAACTGGTACAATACCCTTCAGGCTAAAGGCTTGGTTACAGATTTAGCTCCGGCTCCAACTGAATCTCAAGAGGAAACTCCAGTAGCTGAAGAAAAACCAAAAAAAGCACATGCTGCTAAAAAAGCAAAAGCTAAGAAAGAAGAAGAATAGTAATTTTATATATTCAAATTAATTAAATCCCTGTTGAGATATTTTCTTAACAGGGATTTTTTTTGTAAGTTTTTTATTATTTATGATATTTATTAGTTATGAAACAAAATTTAAAATATATTTTTGTAAGAAATAACTCTATTTAATTATTTTAGGTTAAAAGTTTGTATTGTCAAGGCAACTTTTGATTTTGAAGATTTATAATAAGAGATTTATTTGTAAACAATTTTAAATTTTAAATAAAAAAATGAAAAAAGTAACAACAAAAATTTTGTTAGGTTCAGCTTTGATGTTGATGATGGCATCTTGCACAGACAAAAATAATTCATCAAATGAAGAGGAAAAAAAACATTGGAACTATGAAGGAGAAACTGGTCCGGAACATTGGTCAGAAATTGATCAGAATGACTGCGGGGGAAACGCACAATCACCAATTGATATAGAGGAAACAGAAACGGATAAAACTTTACTGCCAATTGATTTTCATTATGATACAAAAACAAGAATTCACGACGTAATAAATAATGGACATTCCATTCAGTTTGATTTTGAGCCTGACGATTATATTATGATTGATGGGGATAAATATGAATTAAAACAATTTCATTTTCATGAACCGGCAGAACATACTATTCGAGGTATTAGATATCCGTTAGTGGTTCACATGGTTCATATGAATAAGGATGGTAAGTATGCTGTAATTGCAATTATGGCTCAGGAAGACAAACAAAGTAATGAAGCTTTTGAATTTCTGGATAAGTATTTACCGGTAAAAGTGAATGAGAGTATTAAAATAAATGAAGATTTTAATATCAATAGCGTCTTGCCGGAAAATAAAACCTATTATACTTACATAGGTTCGCTTACTACTCCGCCATGTACCGAAGGTGTTCAATGGTTTATTTTTAAAAATTCAATTGGAGTTTCTTCTAAAATTATAGAAGACCTAAGAAAAATAATGCCAGTTAATAATTTCAGAAACGTTCAGCCATTAAATGGTCGAATAATCAAGGAATCAATATAAAAGAATTATTATATATATTAAAGAAGGTCTTTTTGACCTTCTTTTTTGTTTATTGCATGCATTAATTAGTAAAATGAATTAATTTTGATCTAATAAATAAATACAATGAGCAAAGAACCTCAACTTCAGGCATTCGAAAGATTATTAATTATCATGGATGAGCTTCGTGAGCAATGTCCGTGGGATAAAAAGCAAACGTTACAAACCCTTAGACATCTTACAATCGAAGAAACTTATGAATTAGGAGATGCTATTTTAGATGATGATCTTAATGAAGTAAAAAAAGAATTAGGTGATTTATTATTACACATTGTTTTTTATGCAAAAATAGGATCAGAAACCAATGATTTTGATATTGCTGATGTTTGCAATGAAATTTGTGAGAAGCTCATTCATCGTCATCCTCATATTTATAGCGATACCGTTGTAAAAGATGAAGAAGAAGTAAAACAAAACTGGGAAAAGTTAAAACTTAAAGAAGGCAAAAAATCTGTTCTGGAAGGAGTTCCTAAAAGTCTACCCGCGTTGGTAAAAGCAAGCAGAATTCAGGATAAGGTAAAAGGCGTTGGTTTTGATTGGGAAGAACCACATCAGGTTTGGGATAAAGTACAGGAAGAATTACAAGAACTGCAGGTTGAAGTAGAAGCAGGCGATCAGGATAAAATTGAAGCTGAATTTGGAGATGTTTTATTCTCAATGATCAATTATGCGCGTTTTCTAAATGTTAATCCTGAAGATGCTTTAGAACGTACTAACAAAAAATTTATTAAACGTTTTCAATACCTGGAAAGCAAAGCCGGTGAATTAGGTAAACCTTTAATGGATATGACTTTGGCAGAAATGGATGTATTTTGGAACGAAGCTAAAAAGCTGTAATTATTCAGCCATTTTTTTTAATGCTTTGATATTTTTAAGCATTATTTTTTTACCTACTAATTCAATTAAATCCAGTTTATTAAAATCAGATAATAATCTAATACAGCTTTCTGTAGCGGTACCAATAATTCCAGCAAGTTCTTCCCTCGTAAGTTGAACTTTTAAAGTTTTATCTTCATTTTCGCCAAAGGTATCATGCAAATGTAATAACGTTTCGGCTAAACGCTGTTTTACTGTTTTTTGAACTAAGGCAATTTTATCGTTTTCAGATTCTTTTAAATCTTCGCAAACAGATTGCATCAAATTCATAGAAAACTGATTGTTATTATTAAAAAAGTGTAAAATTTCACTTTTCGGAATAAAACAAACTTCCATATCTGCAACAGCTTTGGCAGATAAGTTTGCAGGTTCGTTACTAATCATAGAACGTTGTCCTAAAAGTTCACCTGCTTGTACCAGTTTTACAATCTGGTCTTTTCCGTTTGCACTTAATTTAGAAAGTTTTCCAACACCATCTTTTATGCAAAAGACACCATTAGTTACTTCACCTTCTTCAAAAATTGCATCACCTTTTTTAATTTTATACGTAGTCTTACTATTAGCCAATTTTACAACTTCGTCTTTGTTAAGTGCTTTAAGAGAAGACAGTTGTCGTACGATGCATTGATCACATTTATTCATGGCAAAAAAATTTACTGCAAAATTAACCAATATTTGCGTTCTAAGGCTTATTATTCCTGAAAATAAGAAGAAAAAGAGTATTATTTCTATTTGCTTATTTTAATTCGTTAAATTTAAAATCCGTTTTAAATATAATATGATAATTATCATAACTGGAATCTCGTATTTTTTTAACATTTGCTGTATCTAAAAAAACAAATTTTATGAGTGAGCAGAATTGTTTTCATTGTGGGTTAACCATTGAAAAAAATGAAGAGATCAATTTTGATGAAAAAAAGTTTTGTTGCAATGGATGTAAAACCGTTTACGAAATTTTTAGCCTTCATGATTTAACCTGTTATTATGATTTTGAAAATTCTCCAGGTGCCACTCCAAAAGACATTCAGGGGAAATACGACTTTTTAGACAACGAAGCGATATTGTCAAAAATATTGGAATTTCAGGAAGGAAACACTTCAATAGCTTCATTAAATATTCCGCACATTCATTGCAGTTCCTGCATCTGGATTCTCGAAAACCTAAACAAACTTCAGCTTGGAATAAGCATTTCACAAGTTAATTTTCCTGAAAAAAGAGTTCGAATTACTTTTAACTCAGATCTTGTTTCGCTCAAAACTATTGTTTACTTGTTAAGTTCAATAGGATATGAACCTTATATAAGTTTAGAAAACTATGAAACCGGTAAAACAAATGTAGACAGAACGTTAACTTATAAATTAGGTGTTGCATTTTTTTGTTTCGGAAACATAATGCTTTTATCATTTCCGGAATATTTTGAAATAAAAGAATTTTGGTTAGATAATTACAAACCATTTTTTAGAATTTTAATCTTCATTTTAGCATTGCCTAGTTTTTTATATTCGGCAAGTGGTTATTATGTTTCAGCCTATAAAAGTATAAAATCTAAAATGCTTAATATCGATATTCCAATTGCTTTAGGAATAATAGTAATGTTTGTTCGAAGCACTTTTGATATTGTAATGAATTATGGATCAGGTTTTTTCGATAGCTTAACAGGATTGGTTTTCTTTATGCTGCTTGGAAAAATGTTCCAGATAAAAACCTATAGTTTTTTAAGTTTCGAAAGAGATTTCAAATCCTATTTTCCAATTGCAGTAACCAGAATCAATTCAGATACATCAGAAGAAAGTGTACCTATATATGATGTCCTAAAAGGAAACAGATTATTGATTAGGAATCAGGAATTGATTCCCGTTGATGGAATTTTAATAAGTGAAAAAGCCGAAATTGATTATAGTTTTGTAACCGGAGAAGCTGTTCCTATTACTAAAAAATCCGGAGATAAAGTTTTTGCCGGAGGAAAACGAATTGGTAAAGTAGTTGAAATGGAAGTATTGCATTCCGTTTCACAAAGTTACCTGACACAATTGTGGAGTAATGAAATTTTTCAGAAAAAAGTATTTCAAAAACATAAAACCATTACAGATGCAATAAGCCGATATTTTACTCCTATATTATTATTGATTGCTTTTGCAGGTTTTGGATATTGGATATTTATCGATGCCAATACGGCTTTTAATGTTTTTACAGCAGTTTTAATTGTGGCTTGTCCTTGCGCATTAGCTTTAACCGCACCTTTTACTTTCGGAAATATTCTAAGAATTATGGGCAAGCAGAAAATGTATCTTAAAAATGCATTAGTAATTGAGCAATTAGCAAAAGTGGATACCATAGTTTTTGATAAAACCGGAACAATCACAACCAATAAAAAGTCAAACATTGTTTATGAAGGAAATACGATTTCGGACGAGGATTATATTCTGATAAAAAATGTTTTACGTGGCTCAAACCATCCTTTAAGCCGAATGTTATATGATTTTTTAAATGAAACAAAAAAAATAGCAATTAGCGATTTTCAGGAAATAACAGGAAAAGGAATTCTGGCTTCTGTAAAAAATAAAATCATTAAAATCGGATCAGCTTCATTTGTTGATAATCCGATCTTAGATACGTCTGAAATTGAAAAAACAGCACTTCACATTAAAATTGACAATCAGTATTTGGGCAGGTTTGTTTTTCAAAATCAATATAGAGAAGGTCTTGAGAAATTATTTGTAACGCTAAGTAAAAATTATCAGATAAAAGTGCTTTCCGGAGATAACGATGGGGAAAGAAGTAATCTTGAATCCATTTTACCAAAAGGGACGGAATTGATTTTTAATCAAAAGCCCGAACAAAAACTTGATTTTATTAAATACCTGCAGGATCAGGGACAAAATGTAATGATGGTTGGTGACGGTTTGAATGATGCCGGAGCTTTGGCGCAAAGCAATGTCGGGATTTCTATCTCAGAAAATGTCAATGTTTTTTCTCCGGCTTGTGATGCAATTTTAGATGCATCTGAGTTTTCACGCCTGAATTATTTTTTAAAATTATCACAAAAGTCAATTTCAATTATTAAAATGAGTTTTGTTTTATCACTGCTGTACAATATTGTTGGACTTTCTTTTGCGGTGACCGGTAATCTTCTTCCTTTAGTAGCCGCTATAATCATGCCTTTGAGTACTATTACGATAGTTAGTTTTGTTACTATTATGTCTAATTATTTCAGCAACAGTAATTTAAATAAATAATTAACATTTTATTAAGTATTTTTTCCTACATTTAACATATCGTTCTATTATGATAATTATCATGTTTTAATAGTTGCTGAACTGTTAATTTTGTTAACATAAATCTAGGATATGAGTGTCATTTATCTATTAATATCAGTAAGCATTTTTGTAGCAATAGGGTTCTTTATTGCATTTATCGTCGCTGTCAAATCCGGACAATATGACGATGATTATACGCCGTCGGTCAGGATGCTTTTTGATGATGAGACTAAAATTACTCCCCCAAATAATCAATCAACAACAGAAGAAAAACAAGTATAATTATGGAAATGGAACAGTTTTATTACGACAACAAAATTGTAAAAAAATTCATTTACGCCACTATTCTCTTTGGAGTGGTAGGTATGTTAGTAGGGCTAACCTTAGCGGTTATGTACCTTTTTCCCAACATCACAGATGGTATTTCATGGCTTAGCTACGGCAGGTTAAGACCTTTGCATACTAATGCAGTAATTTTTGCCTTTGTAGGAAATGCTTTTTTTGCCGGAATGTATTATTCCATGCAGCGATTGCTAAAAGCCAGAATGTTCAGTGACTTTTTAAGTAACCTGCATTTTTGGGGCTGGCAACTTATTATTGTCGCCGCTGCGATTACATTACCGCTAGGATATACTTCATCAAAAGAATATGCTGAATTAGAATGGCCTATTGATATTGCGATCGCTGTTATCTGGGTTGTAATGGGAATTAATATGATTGGTACAATGTTACGTCGTAGAGAACGTCACTTATATGTAGCAATTTGGTTTTATCTGGCAACATTTGTTACTGTAGCCGTTTTGCACATCTTTAATAACATAGAAATTCCTGTTTCAGCATTTAAAAGTTATTCTGTTTACGCAGGAGTTCAGGATGCATTAGTACAATGGTGGTATGGGCATAATGCGGTGGCATTTTTCCTAACAACTCCATTTTTAGGATTGATGTATTACTTTATCCCAAAAGTTGCTAATCGTCCCATTTATTCTTATCGTCTTTCTATTATTCACTTTTGGTCATTGATTTTTATTTATATCTGGGCAGGACCACACCATTTATTATATTCGGCTTTGCCAAGTTGGGCACAAAATTTAGGAGTCGCTTTTTCAGTAATGCTTATCGCTCCGTCTTGGGGAGGTATGATCAACGGACTTTTAACTTTAAGAGGTGCATGGGATAAAGTTCGTGAAGAGCCGGTTTTGAAATTCTTTGTCGTAGCAATTACAGGTTACGGAATGGCAACTTTTGAGGGACCAATGCTTTCATTAAAAAACGTAAACGCTATAGCGCATTACACAGACTGGATCGTTGCACACGTACACGTAGGAGCTTTAGCATGGAATGGATTTATGTCATTTGGTATTATTTATTGGTTAATTCCACGAATGACAAAAAGCAAATTATTCTCAAATAAACTAGCAAACTTCCATTTCTGGATTGGTACTTTAGGAATTATTTTATATACAGTTCCAATGTACGTAGCTGGTTTTCAACAAGCTTCGATGTGGAAACAATTTAACCCTGACGGAACTTTAACTTACGGTAATTTCCTGGAAACAGTTACAGCAATTATGCCATTATATTGGATGAGAGCCATTGGAGGTACTTTGTATTTAATAGGAATGCTGACATTGGTTTACAATATTATCAGGACTGTTAGAGCAGGAAATACTATTGAAGATGAATTAGCTCAGGCTCCGGCTTTACAAAGAATAAGCAGCGGAAGAATTAATGGAGAAAAATTCCATTCATGGTTAGAAAGAAAGCCAATTCAGTTGACCATTTTAGCTACAATTGCTATTTTAATTGGAGGTGTAATTCAAATTGTGCCAACACTTATGGTAAAATCAAATATACCTACAATTAGCAGTGTAAAACCATATTCGCCTTTAGAACTTGAAGGACGAGACTTATATATTAGAGAAGGTTGTGTAGGTTGTCACTCACAATCCGTTCGTCCTTTCAGAAGTGAAGTTGAACGTTACGGACCACAAGCTAAAGCAGGAGAATTTGTTTATGATCACCCATTTCTTTGGGGTTCAAAACGTACAGGTCCGGATTTATTAAGAGTAGGTGGGAAGTATAATGACAATTGGCATTTTAACCATTTCTGGAATCCGCAAAGTATTTCTGCAGGTTCAATTATGCCAGGTTATAAATGGCTGTTTGATAATGAGGCAATGGATATTTCATTAACACAAAAGAAAATGCAGATCATGGTAACACTTGGAGTTCCATATACCGAAGCAGAAGTTGCAAATGCTCAAAAAACATTAAGAACTCAAGCGCTTTCAATTGAAAAAAGCTTAGAAAATGATCCTGATTTTGTAAAAAGTTACGAGGATAGCAAGAAAAAAGCTGCTGCAAAAGGTGAAAAATTTGTTCCAATGAATGAAAGAGAAATTGTTGCTCTTATAGCTTATATACAAAGACTTGGAACAGATATAAAAGTAAAAGACACTTCAAAATAACAACATTATGTTTGAACAAATAAAACACAATATGGAGAATATATCGGGTATAGAAGTTTACCCGATTCTGTCTCTGCTAATCTTTTTTTTCTTTTTTGTAGGCTTAGGCTTTTGGGTATTCTCTTATAAAAAAGAAAAAATTCAGGAAATGAGTGAAATTCCTTTAGATGAAGGAGCTGTATAATTTCAAAAGATATTTAAAATGAAAAAATTTTTCCCAGTATATTTAAGAGTGCCACTGATTTTCTTCATCGTTTTTGCTTTGATGGAATACTTTATAGATTCAGGTGATCGTCCTGCTTTTATAAGATACCCAATGGTTTCAGTATTTCTTTTTGTCTTTCTGTTTATTCTGATTGCCATCGAAATAACAATGAGCGCAGTAAATCGTGTCATGTATCAATTAATGACACCCGAAGAAAAAGCAAAATTAGCCTATGAAAATAGTCTTAGTTTACAAGAAAGTACCTGGTACAAAGAATTAATGCAAAAACTTACCAAAACGCAGCCAATAGAAAATGAAGGCGATTTGTTAATGGATCATGATTATGACGGAATTAAGGAACTAGATAATAATTTACCACCGTGGTGGGTGTATTTATTTTATGGGGGAATCATTTTTGGTGTGATTTATTTTGCCCGTTACGAAGTTTTTGGAGGTGATGATCAGGAAGCTGAATTGAAAACGGAAATGGCGCAGGCAAAAATTGATGTCGAGGAATATCTAAAAACTGCACCGGATTTAATGGATGAAAAATCAGTTGTTTTACTTACTGATGCTACAGATTTAGCTGCCGGTAAAGAGATTTTTACAACAAATTGTGCAGCGTGTCACAGAGCTGATGCGGGAGGGCAAATTGGACCAAACTTAACAGATGATCATTGGATTTTGGGTGGAGGAATTAAAAACGTCTTTCATACGATAACAAACGGAGGACGTGACGGAAAAGGAATGGTCTCATGGAAAACCAATGGTTTAAAACCAAAAGAAATTCAAAAAGTTGCCAGTTATATTTTGTCTCTGCAAGGAAGTAATCCAAAAGAACCAAAAGCTCCGGAAGGTGAAGTTTGGGTAGATGAAAGTGCTCCAAAAGATGCCACTGCAAGTACAAAAAATGAAAGTACTGAAGTTAAAAAATAATTACATAATCATGTCAAATTTACCAGACGAAGCTTTTAGAGATACCATTGGAACTATTGATGAAGGAGGTAATAGAAAATTTATTTTTCCTAAAAAACCGTCTGGTAAGTTCTATGATTATCGAAAAATAGTTAGTTATATCCTATTGGCTATTTTAGTTGCAAATCCGTTTATTAAAGTAAACGGAAATCAATTTATGATGTTCAATGTTATGGAACGTCGTTTCAATATTTTCGGATTTCCTTTTTGGCCTCAGGATTTTTATTTGTTTGTAATATCAATGCTTGTCGGGATTGTTTTTATAATCTTATTTACAGTTGTTTTTGGAAGAATTTTTTGTGGATGGATTTGTCCTCAGACTATTTTTCTTGAAATGGTTTTCCGCCGAATCGAATATTGGATTGACGGTGATCGTGGAGCGCAATCGCGTTTAGCAAGACAAGAATGGAATGCAGAAAAAATCCGTAAAAGACTTATCAAGTGGACTATTTTTTTCTTGATTTCTTTTGGTATTGCAAATATCTTTCTCGCATATTTAGTGGGTAGCGATACGTTGTTTTTAATGGTAGAACAAGGTCCGGTTCTACAAGCAAGTAATTTTATTGCGCTACTTATTTTTACAGGAGTTTTCTATTTTGTTTTTGTATGGTTTCGCGAACAGGTTTGTATAATTGCTTGTCCTTACGGAAGATTGCAGGGAGTACTTTTAGACAACAAATCAATCAATGTAGCGTATGATTTTGTCCGTGGGGAGAAAGAAGAAGGCCGTGCAAAATTTAATAAAAAAGAAGACAGAGCACTTACAGGAAAAGGAGATTGCATTGATTGTCATCAATGTGTTCATGTTTGCCCAATGGGAATTGACATTAGAAACGGAACGCAATTAGAATGTACCAATTGTACCGCTTGTATCGATGAGTGTGATACTATAATGGAAACTGTTGGTTTGCCAAAAGGACTTATTCGTTACGCATCTGAAGATGAAATTGCTAAAAAAGAGCCTTTCAAATTCACAGCCAGAATGAAGGGTTACACCGCTGTTTTGTTCATTTTATTAAGCGTTTTTATCGGAATGGTGTTTTTACGTACAAATGTTGAAGCTATAATTTTACGTTTACCGGGACAGCTTTTTCAGCATAAAGGCGATAAAATCAGTAATGTTTATACCTATAAAATTGTCAATAAAACCATGAAAGATTATAATGATATTCATTTTGAATTAATCGATCAAAAAGGACAAATTAAAAAGGTAGGAAACGAACATTTTAAAATAAAAAAAGAAGGAATTTCACAAGGTACATTATTTATAGAAATAGATAAAGTGCTTTTAGAAAGTGATAAAACCAAAGTTGAAATTGGAGTTTATAATGGCAAAGAGCTGCTGGAAAAAACTGCTACAAATTTTTTAGGACCAAGAAGTTTTAATTAAAAGAAAATACCATGAAAATCAATTGGGGAACAGGAATTGTTATTGCATTTGCACTCTTTATGACATTTATATTATATTTTGTTTTTCAGGTGCAATCAAATAGTAAATATGACAACGACTTAGTTGTAGAAGAATATTACAAACACGATTCACATTTTCAAGAAGAAATGGCGCGCATTCAAAATGCTCATGATTTACAACAGAAGCCTTCAGTGAAGTATTCTCAAGAAGGAGTAAAGGTGACTTTTCCTGTGACGTACGAAACTGATAAAATAAAAGGTAATATATTATTATACAGACCTTCAAATAAGAAATTTGATTTTGAGATTCAAATTGCTTTGATAAATTCATCTTTACTAATTCCTAAAAGTAAATTAATAAAAGGACGTTGGGATGTTAATATGGAATGGCAATACAATGGTAAAAGCTATCTATCGAAAGAGGTTATCTATGTGAATTAACGATTGTGTAATTCCTACGGGCAATGTCATTAAGTTAAAAAATCAATACTGTTATGTCGAATAAATCTCTCGCAAAATCGCAAAAAGTTGTCATCTCGACGGAGGAGAAATCCCCGTAAGTAACTCCACAACGCAAGTCCAATCTTTGTCGAGCTTCTCGCAGAGATTTCTCCTTTATCGAAATGACAATATTGTGTATAAAACTTTGCGTCTTTGCCTGATTTTTTTTATTTTCTAAAAAGGACAGAGACAACAATATATTAAATTGACACCTAAATTATTTGATTTAAAAAAAAACGTTTTTAATTCAAATAATAACTGGCAAAAAACGAAACAAATGTTATACTCTGCTTTTATATTAGGATTGATTAGTAGTTTACACTGTATTGGAATGTGTGGACCAATTGCTATGATGTTGCCCGTGGATCATCAAAATGAAGCTAAAAAAGTTACTCAGATAATCATTTATCATTTAGGACGATTAAACGCCTACGCGACAATCGGATTGATTTTTGGATTATTAGGCAGAGGGTTTTTTCTTGCCGGAATACAACAAAAAATGTCTGTTATTATTGGTTTAACCATGATTATTGTGGTTTTGATTCCTGAAAAAACTTTTTCAAAATATAATTTTTCAAAACCGGTTTATAGAATTATTTCAAAAGTAAAATCCAGTTTAGGAAACCAGTTTAAAAAGAAAACCTATAAATCACTTTTTACAATAGGATTATTGAATGGCTTTTTACCATGCGGAATGGTTTATGTAGCATTATTTGGTGCAATTGCAATGCAAAGTGCGGGCTTTGGAGTTTTATATATGCTTTTATTCGGATTAGGAACTGTGCCCTTAATGACAATTGTTGTTTATGTGCATTCATTATTAAAGCTTCCTTTTCGAAATAAAATTCAAAAAGCAATTCCCTATGTCGCTGTAGTGATTGGCGTGTTATTTATCTTAAGAGGACTTGGATTAGGAATTCCTTATATTTCTCCATCTAATATGAATTTGTTTGTACAAGCAACTCCTAATTGTCATTAAACTGTCATTGAAAATAAGTTAGTTTCTGGTGATTTTCTTTTTAAATGTAAATCAAAAGCCATACATATATTACGAACAAAAGGTCTTCCGGCTTCGGTAATTTTTATTTTATCTCCTTCAATTATAATTAATTGATCTTTTTCTATTTCTTTTAAATTTTCCAGAACATCCGGAATTTCTTTGAAATAAAGTGCTTCTTTGCTCCAGGAAGTTTCAAATTCGCAGGTGAGATTTAAAATGTGTTTTCTAATAATCAAATCCTCATTGCTTAGGATATGACCTTTTACTACAGGTAATTTATCGTGTTCTAATAATAGATAATAATCTTCAATACTTTTTGTATTTTGCGCAAAGCTGTACCAACTATCACTAATAGAAGAAACTCCTAAACCAATCATAAGTTGCGTTTTTGAGGCGCTATAACCCATGAAATTTCGATGTAATTGTTTGTTTGTTGTGGCTTTATATAAACTATCAGATTTTAGTGCAAAATGATCCATTCCTATTTCTGTATAACCGTTTTTAGAAAGCATTTGTTTTCCTGTTTCGTATAGTTTTCTTTTTTCAGCATCCTTAGGAAGATTCTCTTCATCAAATCCACGTTGTCCGTTTCCTTTTATCCATGGCACATGGGCATAACTGTAAAAAGCCAGACGATCCGGTTTTAAAGAGTTTGTTTTTTCAACTGTATCAATTACATTTTCAATGGTCTGAAAAGGCAAACCAAAGATAATATCATGACCTATTGAAGTATAACCAATTTCTTTTGCCCAAAAAGTAACTTTTGCTACATTATGAAAAGGCTGAATTCTATGAATTGCTTTTTGAACCTTTTCAGCATAATCCTGAACACCAAAACTTACTCGTCGAAATCCTAAATCATATAACTTTTTAAGTTGATCGTAGGTTGTATTATTAGGATGACCTTCAAAACTAAATTCATAATTTTCAGCTTTCTCTGCTTTACAAAGAATACCGTTTATGAGTTGTTCTAAATTGTTTATGGAAAAAAATGTTGGAGTTCCTCCACCTAAATGTATTTCTTTTATTAAAGGTTTTTCAGGTAATAATTTGCAGTATAAATCCCATTCCTTGAGAACTGCTTTTATATACGTTTCTTCGACTGAATGATTTTTTGTAATTCGTTTATTGCAGCCACAAAATGTACACATGCTTTCGCAGAATGGTAAATGAATGTATAAACTGATTCCGTTTTGAGAATTACTTTCTAAAAATGCTTTCTGAAATGACTCAATCCATTTTTGACTTGTGAAATCACTTTCGTTCCAGTACGGAACTGTTGGATAACTTGTATATCTGGGACCTGGGACATTGCATTTTTGAGTCAGAGAGATTTTCATAAAATCGGAATTTGTTTCAAATCAAAATTAGAATTTATGAAGTAGAGATAAAATGACAAATATCATGTATCAGGCAAAAAAAAGAGACTCACAAGGAGCCTCTTTTCTGAATTAAATAACTAACGTGAAATAGAATCTTGAATGATTTTATGCCATTTTTTTGCAAACTGATGATCTTGGTACGCGCTTATTTGTTTGATGCGGTCATCATCAAAATCATAGAATGGTATTGTAATTTTTTTAGAAGTTTCTTTTTCCTGAAATTCGAAATCAATTTTTACAATAGTGTCTGATGGTCCTTCGGTTGTTAAAACTAATTTGCAGGATGAAACACTTTTTAAATCCAGATATATAGATTCTTGTTGATTTGGATTGAAATTCATCAGTATAAATTTTCTGTTTTTTTGATCTATTGTAAGCGTTTTATTGCTTTGAGATTCAGTTAAATCAAAATCATCGGGATGAGTTGGATTGAACTTCTTTTTTATGTTTAAAATTTTTGATTTATTTGCAGCACTTGATCTTGCTGAAAAATATACGGGAATGGCTACTATGATTGCGATCACAATACCAATTATGGTTACACTTGTTTCCATGGAATTTTTTAAAATTTGGTAATTATTATGAAAAGATGAAAGGGCTTTTGAGGAAAAAGCATTTCAAATTGTTAGGAAAAAGTATGTATTTCCTAAGTTAGAATTTCATGAGTTGTCTACCAGAAAAAATGGAAGGGATAGAGCATCAAGAGGACTTTTTTGCTCTGGGCTGCAAACTGATTTGCAAAGTTTGATGTTGATTTAACTGCTTTATGCTGAGGAATAATCATCAGTAAAGAGTCAAACCATTTAACTAAAATAGTAGGGGTGCTTTTTATATTTGCAGCAAATTGGTAAGCTGCCTGAGGTTGTATAAAAGCTAATGAATCTGCGTGATCTATAGAAAAATTGGTATCCGTTTTTTGATTTTCAGTTATTTGAATAGTCGATTCATTTGCCTGAACAGCAAAAAAAGCGATTATCAAAAGTGATAAAAATATAACGGTTTTACGAATCCAATTCATGGTGGCGAATTTAACTCATATAATACAATTAAAGAAATTTTAAAGAATTAATTAACTTTTAAAAGTGTGGTTATTTTTTATCCTCAATATTCCGGAAAGATATATTGAGGATAAAGAATGTTATTGTTGCATTTTGAAATAATAATCAGCTGAATGTTTACCGCTTCCATAAAAAAGGAAAAAAACGCAAGCAATTAAAACTATTATTGCCAAAATTAAACTTTCAGAATGCATATGTCCCATAAAGTTGATGAGAATTGCTCCAAAAAGTATGGGTAATTGCGCTGCGATTGCCCAACGTGTAAGTAATCCGAAAACAATCATAATCCCTCCAATCATATGTGCCGGTGCAATGTAATGCAAGAGAAACATACCACCGCCATATTGATCAATAGGAGAAATTAGATCATGTAAATATTGAATGTTTGTTACGAACCAAACACCCTTCATAAATAAAAAAACACCCAAAGCAATACGTACTAAATCTACAGGTAAATAAGTGTGCGAGTTCGCCCATTTATTTAAACTTTTTACATTTTCCATGATACTGTGTGATTAAAAATTACACATTAAAGTTACTAATTTTTAATGATATAATTAATTTAAGTATCTGGAAATAAGTTTATTGCTTTTTAAGGTTTTTGTTATTGAGGAAATATTAAACCTGAATCACACCTAAATTAAATTGTTTTTGAATAGGAGCATGGTTTGCCGCTTCGATTCCCATAGAAATCCATGTACGGGTATCTAACGGATCAATAATAGCATCTGTCCATAATCTTGAAGCGGCATAATAAGGCGAAGTCTGTTCATCATAACGTGCTTTTATTTTTGCGAATAATTCAGCTTCTTTGGCTTCGTCTACAATTTCTCCTTTTGCTTTAAGCGAAGAAGCTTCAATTTGTGCCAAAACTTTTGCAGCCTGAGTTCCCCCCATAACGGCAAGTTCAGCGCTTGGCCATGCAAAAATTAATCTTGGATCATACGCTTTTCCGCACATGGCATAATTTCCTGCCCCGTATGAGTTACCCACAATAACTGTAAATTTAGGTACAACCGAATTACTTACAGCATTCACCATTTTTGCACCGTCTTTTATGATTCCGCCTTGTTCAGATTTTGATCCTACCATGAAACCCGTAACATCTTGTACAAACACCAATGGAATTTTTTTCTGATTACAATTTGCAATAAATCGGGTTGCTTTATCTGCACTATCAGAATAAATCACACCGCCAAACTGCATTTCGCCTTTTTTTGTTTTTACAACTTTTCTTTGATTCGCTACAATTCCAACAGCCCAACCATCGATTCTGGCGTAACCTGTAATTATAGTTTGTCCGTAACCCTCTTTGTAAGCTTCAAACTCAGAATTATCAACTAAACGATTGATAATTTCCATCATATCATATTGCTCATTTCTGGCTTTAGGTAAAATTCCATAAATGTCTTTCGGTTCTAAAGCAGGTTTTTCGGCTTTGATTCGGTTAAAACCTGCTTTATCATAATCGCCAATTTTGTCAATAATGTTTTTTATTTTATCAAGTGCGTCTTTATCATCTTTTGCCTTATAATCAGTCACTCCTGAAATTTCACAATGCGTTGTGGCTCCACCTAAAGTTTCATTATCAATAGTTTCACCAATTGCAGCTTTTACCAGATAACTTCCGGCGAGAAAAATACTCCCGGTTTTATCAACTATTAAAGCTTCATCGCTCATAATAGGTAAGTAAGCACCTCCTGCAACACAACTGCCCATTACGGCCGAAATTTGAGTAATTCCCATACTGCTCATTTGGGCATTATTTCTAAAGATTCTTCCAAAGTGTTCTTTATCAGGGAAAATTTCATCCTGAAGAGGTAAGTAAACACCTGCACTATCTACTAAATAGATAATTGGCAACCTGTTTTCCATTGCAATTTCCTGTGCCCGAAGATTCTTTTTTCCTGTAATAGGAAACCAGGCACCTGCTTTTACAGTCGCATCATTAGCAACAACTATACATTGTTTTCCTCTAATGTATCCTATTTTGATGACAACGCCACCAGACGGGCAACCGCCATGTTCAGCATACATTCCGTCTCCAACAAATCCTCCAATTTCAATATTTTTTGAACCTTCATCTAAAAGATATGCGATACGCTCGCGAGCTGTCATTTTACCTTCGGCATGTAACTTTTCGATACGTTTTTCGCCGCCGCCTAATTTTACTTTGGCAAATTTTTGTTTTAGGTCAGAAAGTAGTAATTTATTGTGATCTTCGTTTTTATTGAAGTTTAAATCCATAATATATTGTGGTTTTTACAAAATAGTGTTGGCTAATTTACAAAATCAATTGAAACCTACATAATAAATATTATCATCAGATAAAATAAAATCAGAGTTTATAAGATTCCTTAAAATATATTTTTAGAAATAAAATAATAGAAATAAGAGATTCTTATAATTTGTAGAATGAGAATTATTTAAACAAAAAAAACAGAAGACAAGCTTCTGTTTTTTTATATTTTGTATGCAGACTAATTATTTTTTAGACTCGCCAACTAATCTTTTTAATATTGCCCATTGTTTTAAAGCATCACGAGCTTCAACGGCAGGATATCCTAACATTGTTTTTCCTGCAGGAATATCGCCAATTACACCTGATCCAGCACCAACTATAGCACCATCACCAATAGTTGTGTGATCTTTGATAGATGCGCTTCCGCCAATAATAACTCCGTTTCCTAAAGTTACAGATCCGGCTAAACCGCTATTTCCGGCCATGATACAAAATTTACCTAATTTACTATTATGTCCAATTTGAACCAGATTGTCAATTTTACATCCGTCACCAAGTACAGTTGAGCTGAATTTTCCGCGATCTACGCAAGTATTAGCGCCAATTTCAACACCATTTCCTATAATTACATTTCCAATTTGTGGAATTTTTACTAAACCTTTTTCACTGCAAGGACGGAATCCGAAACCATCGGCTCCAATTGTTGCATTAGGATGAATGATACAATCATTACCAATATGACAACGTTCTCTAACTACAGTTCCTGACCAAATGATAGTATTTTTACCAATAGTACATTCATCTAAAATAGTAACATTCGGGTAAATAGTAACATTTGCACCAATTTCTACTTTTGGACCTATGTAACAACCTGCACCAATTCTTGCTCCTTCGCCAATAATAGCCGTTTCATCAACATTTGCTGATTTATGAATATTGGTATGGAATATAGGAGTAGGAGGTGCAAAAAGTGCTAAAATTTGAGACATTGCTAAATCAGCGTTTTTCACTTTTATAAAAGCACGATTGTGTCCGGGTTCAATCGAAATGTCCTCGTTTACAACTGCAATAGAAGCTTTTGATCCTTCCCAAAATTTTTCATATTTTTTGTTTCCTATAAATGAAATTTCAGAAGTCGTTGCTTTTTCTAATTGTTCTGTTGCTGTTATGCATTGCGAAGTTGTGCCGTAAATTACGCCATTGATAACTTCATTAATTTCTTGAATTGAATAGGATTTCATTGAAATGAATTTATTGATTTAGGGGTTATTTCGGACCAAATAAAATCAATTAGATTCGAATTACCTAATCTTATTTTGAAGTTTTTTAAATAGTGTTGTAAATAACAATTTAAATATTACAAAATTAACACTTAATCTATTAAAATTTTACGTGTTTTTGAATATACATTAAATGTTTAAACTTTAAAGTGTGTGATTTGTAAGGCAAAAAATACCTTTTTAATCGCTTTTAATTTTAACATTTAATAAAAAATATAAGCCGTTATATCGTTTTAAATCAATTGATTTAAGAAGTTTTTTTAGAGAAACAGGTGTTGTGATTGGCTGTGCTAAATATCAAGATGTTTTGTAGGTCTGTTGGATTCTTGTTTTAAAGATATTTTTTAGATATTTTTTAAAAGTTAAAATTATGGTTGAGATTTATTTTTTAGCTTTCACTTTGAGTTTAACTTTGTTTATTGTTTAAATTGGTAAGTTATATCTTAATTAAAATAAATTATTTTACAAATGTCTTTTTAGTAATTAAGTTGAATTAAAAGAAAAAAGCGATTCTTTTATTAAAAAATGAATCGCTTTTTATATTTATTCTTTTATTTTGGATAATGATATTGCATTTATGCAATAGCGTAATCCGCTTGGTTCCGGTCCATCGGGGAAAATGTGTCCCAAATGTGCATCACAAGTATTACAAACAACCTCAACACGAATCATTCCGTGTGATTTGTCTGCGTTATATGCAATGGCATTTTCTTTAAGAGGCTGAGTAAATGATGGCCAACCAGTTCCTGATTCAAACTTTTCACTGGCATCAAAAAGTAAAGTACCACAACATTTACATTCGTAAATTCCCGGATCAAATAAACTGCAAAGCTCAGAACTAAAAGATCTTTCGGTACCTTTTAAACGAGTTACCTGAAATTCTTCAGGCGTTAAAGTTTGTTTCCATTCTTCTGGAGTTTTCTCCACTTTTTTGTCCGGAAGTGGATTTCCTTTATTCGTAAAACGAATTATATCTGCCCATTTTATCATAACTTTTTTATTTAGTTTTTTTCTTCTCAGTTTTCAGTCTCGGTTTTCAGTCTCAGTCTCAGTTTTCAGTCACTCTATGAGTTACTGTGACTGAAAACTGAGATTGAGTACTAAAAATTATTCTTCTTCCCGTTGTCCCATCATCATTAAAAATGCTTTTAGGAAAGCGTCGATATTTCCGTTCATGACCCCATCAACATCGCTGGTTTCATAGCCTGTTCGAACATCTTTTACTAATTTATAAGGCTGCATTACATAATTACGTATTTGCGAACCCCATTCGATTTTCATTTTTCCGGCTTCAATATCTGCACGTTGGGCTTGTTGTTTTTTCAACTCGATTTCATACAATTGAGAACGTAACATTTGCATGGCGCGTTGTCTGTTATCTTGCTGAGAACGAGTTTCTGAACATTGAATCTGAATTCCGGTTGGTTTGTGTACCAATTGAACTTTGGTTTCAACCTTATTCACATTTTGCCCTCCGGCACCACTTGAACGTGATGTTGTAATTTCGATATCAGCAGGATTAATGTCAATTTCGATGCTATCATCCACAAGCGGATATACATATACAGAAGCGAATGAAGTATGACGTTTTGCATTACTGTCAAAAGGCGAAATTCTAACTAAACGATGAACTCCGTTTTCTCCTTTTAAATATCCAAAAGAATAATCACCTTCAAACTCCAGCGTAACGGTTTTGATTCCCGCAACCTCGCCAGCCTGAAAGTTAAGTTCTTTTATCTTGAAGCCATAACTTTCTCCCCACATCATGTACATGCGCATTAGCATTCCTGCCCAATCACAACTTTCGGTTCCGCCCGCACCGGCAGTAATTTGAACTACGGCACTTAAACTGTCGCCCTCGTCAGAAAGCATGTTTTTAAACTCAATGTTTTCAATATGAGCCTGCGTTGTCTTGTAATGCTCGTCTAATTCTTCTCCGGAAAGTTCACCTTCCTTATAAAAATCATAAGCAAGTTGTAATTCATCTGTAAGTTCGATTGCCTTATTGTAATCTTCGATCCATTTTTTTTTGTTTCGAAGGTTTTTTACAATGACTTCAGCTTCTTTTGCATTGTTCCAAAAGTCGGGTGCGAAAGTTTTTTCTTCCTCGTTAGCGATTTCAATTAGTTTGACATCAACGTCAAAGATACCTCCTCAACGCACCAAGGCGCTCCACAATACCTTTTATTTGTTCGGTAGTTGTCATAAATTAATAGTAGTTTTATATGTTTTTTATAAATATTACGTTAATTTGGTTGTATCATAATTGACAAGTTAAAATTTAATCAAACTTGCAGAAATTAACAAACAGTAATACGTAATTTTGCTGTACAAAAATAAGATATAGTTTTTAGAATATGGAAATAAATTTAATTAGCGATACTATTACCAAACCTACACACGAAATGTTGCAGTATATGTTTAATGCGCATGTTGGCGATGATGTATACAGGCAAGATCCTACGGTTATCGAATTAGAGACTAGAGTGGCGGAGTTTTTTGGTATGGAAGCGGGACTTTTTTTTCCTTCAGGAACTATGGCAAACCAAACTGCTATTAAATTACACACACAACCAGGAGAGCAATTAATTGCAGATAAATATGCTCACGTATATCATTATGAAGGCGGAGGAGTTTCGTTTAATAGTGGAGTTTCCTGCTGTTTAATAGATGGAAATCGCGGAATGATTACTGCCGCTCAGGTTGCAGCAGCGATTAACGATCCTGAATTTTATCACAGTCCGTTAACGAGTTTGGTTTGCGTGGAAAACACCACTAATAAAGGCGGTGGAGCTTGTTATGAATTAGAAGATTTAAGAGAAATAAAAAAGGTTTGCGAGACTAATAATTTGAAATTCCACCTTGATGGAGCCAGAATTTGGAATGCATTGGTTGCCAAAAGACAAAACCCGAAGGAATTCGGAGCTATTTTCGATACTATTTCGGTTTGTTTGTCAAAAGGATTAGGCGCACCAATTGGTTCTGTTTTATTAGGATCTAAAGCCGATATGCACAGAGCTTTAAGAATCAGAAAAATATTAGGCGGAGGAATGCGTCAGGTAGGATATTTGGCAGCAGCCGGATTGTATGCTTTGGCACATAATATTGAAAGATTAGCCGAAGATCACAGAAGAGCCAAAGAAATTGCAGCCGTTTTGAGTACAAAAGCATGGATATCTGCAATAGAACCTGTTGAAACTAATATTTTGATTTTTTCATTAGCCGAAGGTTACAGTGATCAGCTTTTAATTGAGAAATTAAAACAAAAAAATATTTTGATAAGCTCAATGGGAAACAATAAACTCAGAATTGTAACGCATTTAGATTATAAAGAAGTTATGCATACTTATGTGATTGAGACTTTGCAGAAGTTTTAGGAAAAAAGGTTCAAAGTTGCAAAGGCTCAAAGGGACAGAGGTTTTTTGAAAAAGGTTCAAAGTAGCAAAGGTTTTTTGAGAAAGGTTCAAAGTAACAAAGGCTCAAAGTAACAAAGGTTTAGAGGGACAAAGGTTTTTTGAAAAAGGTTCAAAGGTTTAACAAAAAAAGATGCACAATTGTGCATCTTTTTTTGTTCAGGAAGTGCAAAGTCACAATATAAAAACCTTTGACCCTTTGCAACTTTGACTCTTTGTACCTTTATTTGAAAAGATCATCCATCCCAGGAATCATCGGCATATCCATTTTTGCAACGGCGTCAAGTTCTTGTTCATTAACCCTAGTCGATTTTTCGATTGCTTTGTTTAATGTTACGATTAAATAATCTTCAAGTTGTTCTTTATCTTCAAGCAAAGAGTCGTCAATTGAGATCGATTGTACCTTTCTATTTGCAGTCAATGTTACTTTTAATAATCCGTCAGCGCTTTGTTCGTCAATCAAAACAGTATCCAAACGCTTTTTTGTATCTTCAATTTTTTGTTGGGTTTCTTTAAGTTTACCCATCATTCCCATTAAATCCATTTTTGTTGATTTTTAAATTATTTCATACAAAATTAGTATATTGCTGTATTATAACAATAGAATATTTTATGAAAAAATTAATTCCGTTCTGTTGTCTTTATAGTATTTTTGCTGCTTCGTATTTAAAAACTAATGCTCAATCAATGCAAAACGATATAATGGCTCCAAAAGCCAAAGAAATTCCAAAATCATTAAAAAAACATAAAGAAACAAGAGTTGACAATTATTTTTGGCTAAATGACCGCGAAAACCCTGAAGTTATCAATTATTTAAATCAGGAAAATGCTTATTATGCTGATATGACTTCGCATACAAAAAGTCTTCAGGAAAATTTGTATGAAGAAATGAAAGCGAGAATTAAGGAAGATGATTCATCGGTTCCTTATTTCTATAATGGTTATTTTTATATCACTCGTTTTGAAACTGGTCAGGATTATCCCATCTTTTCAAGAAAAAAAGCAAGCCTTTCTGCAGATGAAGAAATTTTGTTCAATTGCAACGAATTGGCAAAAGGACACGCTTATTTTAAACTGGGAGGTTTAAGTATAAGTCCTGATAACAAATTTGCAAGTTTTGGAGTTGATATGGTAGGAAGAAGAATTTACACCATTCAGATAAAAAACTTAGAAACAGGCGAGATTTTATCGGATAAAATCGAAAATGCTACCGGAGGATCAGTTTGGGCAAATGATAATAATACCATTTTCTACACGAAACAGGACGAAGTTACTTTAAGAGCTGACAAGGTTTTTAGACATAAATTAAATACAGAAACTACGGCTGATGTTTTAGTTTTTAATGAAACAGATGACACTTTTAATGTTTCAATAAGCAAAGAAAAATCCAGAAAATATATTGTGATTGGTTCAGGAAGTACGTTAACTACTGAATACAGAATTTTAAACTCTGATAATCCTGACGGAGAATTTGTTGTGTTTCAGCCTCGCGTGCGTGGTTTGGAATATAGTATTTCACATTTTGAAGACTCTTTTTATATTCTGACCAATAAAGACAAGGCGACCAACTTTAAGTTGATGAAAACGCCTGAAAATAAGACAGGAAAGAAAAACTGGGTAGATCTTATTCCGCATCGTGATGATGTTTTGTTAGAAGATATCGAGATATTTAAAAACTATTTAGTTGTTGAAGAACGCTCAAACGGATTAAATCATATTCGTATTATGCCGTGGAATAAGGAAGAAGAAGATTATTATCTTCCGTTTGGCAGTGAAACCTATAGTGCTTATACCACGACAAATATTGATTTTGATACTGATATTTTGCGTTATAGCTATCAATCGCTTGCAACGCCATCGTCTGTAATTGATTTTAATATGAAGACTAAAGCTAAGGAAATCCTAAAGGAACAACAGGTTTTAGGCGGAAAGTTTGATAAGGAAAATTATATTGAAGAGCGCGTTTGGGCAACTGCCAGAGATGGTGTAAAAGTGCCTATTTCCCTAATTTACCGCAAAGGAATGAATAAAAACGGTAAAAACCCGTTATTGCTTTATTCTTATGGTTCCTACGGAATCACGATGGATACGTATTTTTCATCAACAAGACTTTCGCTATTAGATCGCGGTTTTATTTATGCAATCGCACATATTAGAGGAGGAGAGGACTTGGGAAGACAATGGTATGAAGATGGAAAACTGTTAAAAAAGAAAAATACCTTTACAGATTTCATCGATTGCTCTAAATTTGTAATAAGTGAGAAATATACTTCTGCTGAACATTTATATGCTGAAGGAGGATCTGCCGGAGGACTTTTAATGGGCGTTATTATCAATGAAGCCCATGAATTATACAACGGAGTGATTGCTCAGGTGCCTTTTGTAGATGTTATTACAACAATGCTGGACGACAGTATACCGCTGACGACTGGAGAATATGACGAATGGGGAAACCCAAATAATAAAAAATATTACGATTATATGTTATCTTACTCGCCGTATGATAATGTAAAAGCGCAAAACTATCCTAACATGTATGTTTCTACCGGATTGCACGATTCGCAGGTACAGTATTGGGAGCCAGCTAAATGGGTAGCCAAATTGAGAAATCTGAAAACAAATAATAATCTTTTATTTTTAGATACCAATATGGATGCGGGACATGGCGGAGCTTCTGGACGTTTTGAGGCTTTAAAAGACTTAGCAAAGGAATTTAGTTTTTTATTAGATTTAGAAAAAATTAAAAGCTAATTAGAAATTTTTTGTTAAATTTGCAACCTATCAAGGATATTTAAAAATACCTTCGATTAACTATTTTTTTATGAAAGAAGAAATAAACGCTTATAATAATGTTTTAGAGTTAATAGGTAATACCCCACTTATTAAGCTAAATAAAATTACTGAAGAGTTAGAAGGTAATTTCTACGCAAAAGTAGAAGCTTTTAATCCAGGACATTCCTCAAAAGATAGAATAGCGTTATATATTATTGAAGAAGCTGAGAAAAAAGGGATCTTAACGCCAGGTGATACTATTATTGAAACGACATCTGGAAACACGGGTTTTAGTCTGGCAATGGTAAGCATCATAAAAGGTTACAGCTGCATACTTGCTGTGAGCTCAAAATCATCCAAAGATAAGATTGACATGTTGAGAAGTTTAGGAGCAAAGGTTTATGTTTGTCCCGCTCACGTATCAGCAGATGATGAGAGATCCTATTACAATGTTGCTAAACGCTTACACGAAGAAACCAAAGGCTCAGTTTACATCAATCAGTATTTTAATCAATTGAATATTGATGCACACTATAACACTACAGGTCCTGAAATTTGGGAACAAACTAAGGGACAAATCACACATCTTGTGGCTTGTAGCGGAACTGGAGGAACTATCTCAGGAACTGCAAAATTCTTAAAAGAGCAAAATCCAAATATTAGAATTTTAGGTGTTGATGCTTTTGGGTCTGTTTTAAAGAAATACCACGAAACAAGAGAATTCGATAACAAAGAAATTTATCCGTATCGTATTGAAGGTTTAGGTAAAAACCTGATTCCATCAGCTACAGATTTTGATATTATCGATAAATTTATCAAAGTAACCGATGAGGAAAGTGCACACTCGGCAAGAGAAATCACCAGAAAAGAAGGTTTATTTGTTGGATATACTTCCGGAGCAGTAATGCAGGCAATCAAGCAATATGCTGAGGAAGGCGAATTTACAAAGGATAGTAATATTATTGCTATTTTCCCGGATCACGGTTCTCGATATATGAGTAAAGTATTTAGCGATGACTGGATGAACGAACAAGGTTTCTTTGACAGTGTCAATGAAGAGGAAGTTCAAAAAATTGAATTTGTAAAGTAATAGCATTACTTTTTTTAAATATAAAGCTCCATTCGTTTTGTGAATGGAGCTTTTTTTATACTATTATTTTTAAATTGATCTCTCGGATTAATTATTTAGATGAAAACTATTTAAAATGTTTTATATTTTCCAAAGGCTTTTCATGTTAATCCTCTAAAATCAGCTTTTTTTAAATGTTAATATCGGAATAAATTTTACGAATACCGTATTTATACGTAGGAAGCTTTAGTTTTTGTTGAGGTTAATTTATTGTTTTGATAAATTAGCCAAAACTATAAATAAATACAATTATAGATTGTAAATGATCATTTTTGATTATTTAAACGATTATTTAGGTTCGTCATCGAGTTAATTTTTACAAAAAAACATAATAATATAGTTTAGCAATATTAAATAACGAAATGTTTTTTAATCCTAAATCTACTATTATGAAAAAATTGCTACTTACTTTAATGTTTGTAAGTTATTTGAATGTGAACGCTCAGAATCCAATTCAGGAGTTTAATTTTAATGGAACTTTGAACAATACCGCTAATACAACTTCGTTTATCGGAACCGGTAATTTTGTTACTGACAGAGCAGGAATTGTTAAAGGAGCGCAGCGTTTGACTAATAAAGCACTGGAAGCCGTTGTTGATAATCTTCCACAAGGAAATACTTCAAGATCAATAAGTATTTGGGTTAAATTTAATGATATACAATCGGCTAATTATATTTGGGGTTACGGAACTGCTTATAGTGCACAATATTGCGGTTTGTTGCAACAGGGTACAACGTCTTTTAATTCAGATTTAAGTTTGGCAGGTTGGGGAGCATCTAATGATGTTATTGTTACAACTCCACTTGCAAAAGATGTTTGGTATAATTATACAATAACCTATGATGGAAAAGTATCTAAAATATTCCGTAACGGTCAATTATTAAAATTTGTAGATGGAATTATACGTTCTACAAAAGGGAATATTTTTAGATTAGGTGAAATTAATACCACAATTGGTATTAATGCAGATATCGACGATTTAAGAATCTACAATGTCGCTTTGACTGATGAGCAGGTTGAGGTGTATTATAATAGTTCGAAACCACTTGTAAGTGCTATTGCAAGTACTGAACTAAAAGTGGTAAAAAAAGGCACACTTAAAACAAAAACCGCAAGTAAAAGTGCTTCTTTAAATACAATTGTTGCG
The DNA here is from genome assembly GCF_018380615.1 of Flavobacterium psychroterrae. GTDB lineage: Bacteria > Bacteroidota > Bacteroidia > Flavobacteriales > Flavobacteriaceae > Flavobacterium > Flavobacterium psychroterrae. The sequence goes on from NZ_JAGYVZ010000019.1 coordinate 68,072, forward strand.
ACTGGCGATGTTAGTGGTGGCGCAAAAAATGTTGAAGTGTTTTCGCAAGGCCAAAAGATTTATGGCAACAGTACAAATGCAGTCAATATTAATGAATTACCTGAAGGAATGTATTTATTAAAAATAACAAACTCGCCTTCAAAAAAAGTAACTTCAAATTAAAAATAAGATTTCGGTTAATAGAAAATAGTTAGTTAATTTTTATTTTATATTGTTTAGTATGCAATTTTTTTGGATAGTCAAAAAGCCTTGAAAGTATAACTTTATAAGGCTTTTTTGATTTTTGGCATTATTATTTTTAATTTTCAAAAACTCCAAGAATAAAAATGCTTTCAGGTGCTTTTCCTCCTTCAAGACAATAAATAACAGTTAAAGCATTATTTTGAGAAATTTGAAATTGTTCTGAATTGTGATTGTCTGTATAAGCGTAATAAATCCCATTTTCCTCTTTTATTTTGAGATTGTATTTTTGTGATAATGATTCAAGTTGTAATTGGTCAAAATTTGTCAAAGTAGATAATATTTTTACATTTTCTTTTATAATGTAAATCCTTTTATTTTTAATTTCTATATACGAGTTACTCCAAACGGAATAATCTACAGAACTTAACCAATCATCAAATTGATTCGTTACTTGATGTATTTTTTTGCCATCGAAAAAGATATAATCAAATGAAATTTCTAAATGATCTTTCGAAGTTTCCTCATTTTCTATTAAAAGTTTTCCATCCAGATAATCCTTCCAATCTTTCATTAAGTTGTAAATTTCCTGAGTAGGAACTTCGGCAATGCATTTCCAATCGTCGAAAGTATCTATAATTTTAGAGATTTCTTTTTGGCATTCAAGAGTAAAAACTTCATAACCAAAATCATATTTTTCTATTTCACCTGATCTTACTTTGGTTAAATTCATTACAATTTCTTGCAGATATTCATAATTACATGATCCTAGCTCATTTAATGCTTCCAGATCACCATTTATATGAAACATGGGAGTTCCCAAGTCATTTTTATAAAATTTGTACTTAAGCATAATTGAAATTTTTTTATGTTTATTTCCTATTAGATCCTAAGAATTTTGCAATTATCTCATCTGTTAATAATGGACTTTCCCAGATTCCATGAACGTATGTAATATCTTCCCCTAAACTATCTTCTCCGGCGCTTCTGGGTTGAGATTCAGATTGCCATCTTGTAAATTGAATCATTAGATATTCTTTTCCGTCTTGTTCTGTTAAAATAATATTTCCCGAAGTATTGTAAAGTTTATGAATTTTTAAAACACTTGTGAAATATCCTTTATATTCAAAATGCTCTTCGATTTCAAATTCATAAGTTTTAGATAAAAATAATAATTCATTTATAGTGAAAGTTTCATTGGAATCTGTGTACGGATTTGAAAGCAATCTTTTTCTGTAAACTTTACTTTCTGAAAGGTTAATACTTCCATTGGTATTTAAAATTTTTATACTTGGGCGTAATAATTCAGTTTTAATTGAAACTATGCTTCCATTACTGTTTTTAGTACCGTTTCCAAAAATTTCGGTTTGTATGCAATAAAATTTCTCGATTAGTTTCATTTTACTTGTATTAGTTTATCACTATTTAGATTTTTGTCTAAATAAGTAAAAACAAATCTAGTATTATAATGTTGAATTCAATTTTATAAACAACTGAAATTTTTATTTTATTAGAGGTATAAAATTCTTTGTTGTAGTGTGACAGATTTTTTTGTAAAGATGTATTTACAAATAATGGACTTTTGTATTTGAAAGTATTGAATTTTTTAAATTTTATATGAATAGTGTACTTATGCGAAAGAATTGTTTTGTAAATTTGAATTAAATTTATAGTTTTAACACAAAATGCTAAAGTATAAATAAATTTAATTGAGAGTTTAAAATTATCAATTTTGGTTATTTAACGATTATTTTGGTTCGTTGCCGAATAAATTTTTGCTCACATATATTATAATATAGATTAGTGTTGTTAAAGGCACTTTTTTAAATCCCCTAAATCTGTACATATGAAAAAATTATTACTGACATTAATGTTTGTAAGTTTTTTAAATACGAATGCCCAAAATCCGGTTCAGGAATTTAATTTCAATGGATCTTTAAACAATGGTGATAAAACAATTACACTTTTAGGAACTCCTAATTTTGTTAATGACAGAATGGGAACTCCAAAAGCAGCGCAGCGACTTACTAATAAAATTTTGCAGGGTGTAGTAGGGGATCTTCCGCAGGATAATAAGCCAAGGTCAATATCTCTTTGGATAAAATTCAATACTGTTGCTTCGGCAAATTATATTTTGGGTTATGGTGGTGCGGTAAATACTCAATATTTTGGATTGTTGCAACAAACTGTAGCTTCCGGAAATTCTGATTTAAGTCTGGTGGGTTGGGGAGATACAAATAATATTATAGTTTCAGTTCCGCTTCAAAAAGAGGTTTGGTACCAATATAATATGACTTATGACGGTACAACTTCAAAACTATATCGTAATGGTGAATTATTGAAATCAGTTGACGGAATTTCACGTTTAACGAAAGGTTATATCCTGAGATTAGGACAATTAAACGCCAGCATAAGCATTAATGCAGATGTAGACGATTTAAAAATATATAACGTTGCAATGACGCCGGAACAAGTTGCAGAGTCTTATAATAGCTCAAAACCCGCTTTTACGGCTGCTGTAGCTGAAAGTGCTCCGGTTGCTGCTCCAGTAAAAAAAGTTGCTGCTGCAGCGACAACCGTAAAACCTACAGTTGTGGCGAAAACTTCACCTGCTGTTTCGGCAGCTAGTACTACCGAAGTAAATACTGGTTCTAAAAATGTTGAGGTTTTCTCGCAAGGAAAAAAAGTTTTTGGAAGTACAAATGCAACAAATATCAATGATTTGCCGGAAGGAACGTATTTATTGAAAATAACAAATATGCCTTCAAAAAAATAATTTTCAGATTAAAACCAGATTTCGGTTATAGAAAATATTAATTAAAGTTTTTATTTTGTTTAGTAAGCAATTTATTTTTTTGAGCAGAAAAAAGCCTTCTGAAATTTAACTTTAGAAGGCTTTTTGATTTTGTCATTTATCTGTTTTTAGTTTATAACACTAAGAACTACAAATAAAATTACCAGAACGATTACTACGTATTTTGTGTATTTTGATGCTTGCATTATGAATGGTTAAATGGGGTTAATGTATTTATAAAGTCTATTTCTGTTGGAGTAATTTTTCTAAATACTCGATTTTATCTTTTTCGGCTTGTAACAAACGTTCGTAAAGCTTTTTGTTTTCGTCAACAACTTCCATCATTTTATCCAAAGGATTGAATGAACATTGATTTGCGTTTGCATTTACAATACTTCCACTTATATCGTTGTCATAAATGTTATTGAAATAATTAATTGCAGCTTCATCAGAGAAATTCTTAATTGCTTCAACAGTTACACCAAGTGCTTTTGCTACTTCTGCAAGTTTTTCGTCGTCTATAGTTTCGCTATTTTCTATTGCCGATATAGCTTGCTGGTTTGTACCTAAGGCTTGCGCCAAAGCTTCCTGTTTCATATCTCTAAGTTCACGAATACGGCTAATTTTTCGCCCTATATGAATTGGTTTTGTTAATGTGCTCATAGTTCAAAGATAATAATTATCAATAGAAAATTAAGTAATATGTAAAAAACAGGTTCAAAAGCGGTACGATACGAGATAAGTAAAGATCCGTTTGCTTTAGTCTTACTATGATTTTATTGTTTTTAAATGAATATTTACTACAATTGGAACGTTTAAAAAGAATAAGTATAGAAATAATAATCAAATTTTGAGTTCTGTATTTCTTCTTTCAATTTTATAAAACTATTACCTGATATTTTAAAAAACTCTATATCAGATAAATCATTATAATATTTATTTGTAATGTCTTGAGCTTCTTTAAAATATTTATTTTTAAAATAAATTTGACCTTGTTCATCAATTGGTATTGAAAGCGCAATATACCAATCTATTAAACCTAATAATTGACTTTTTTCTAAAATGTAGCTGGCATTATAACTTTCAAGATTATTTACATTTTGCCAATTAAAATCGCTAAAATAATAATCCATCATTTCTGCAAGCAGAAAACAATGTTGCTTTGTATAGTTTAAAAAGAGAAGATTTATACCTTTATCTACCTCATCTGATGTATCAAACAAATTTTCATAATATAATAAATATAGATCTTGAACTGAAAAGCGGTGTTGCTTATTTTCATATTTTTCTTTTATTTTATTGGAGCTACTTATTAAATTTGATAAAATGATATTCTGATATATTCCAAATATTTTGATGCTTACGCTCATGTTATAATTTTTTTCTAATTAATTCTAATGCCCCTTCTAATAATTCTTGTTTTGTTGTCCCCATCGTCTCAGGTGTTAGTCCTTCTATTTTAAATCCTGAAAAATCTTTTGTGGATCCAAGGTATTCATTAAATTCACTTGGTTTTAATACCCGATAGCGCGGATTTGTAATCCGTGCCCGAACTAATAACACGTTGAGCATTCTGATTTGCAGAATTTTTGTATTTAGAAAAGTTTTTCTACTTGTTGTTTTCCAATCTTTATGGGCACGGATTACAAATCCGCTCTATCTGGTTTTTTGTTCAAAACAATTACACTGATGGAAAATTATAATTAATAGTAATAATCTAATTTCTTTTTTTATTGTATTTCTTTAAAAAATAAAATATTAATAATAAGCTAATTATAAAAAATTCTATAAATATCCAAGGATATAATTTTTTTTTAATTATTTCGTCTTTTGTCTCTTCTTTTTTTAAGTATAAAACATTTTTAGAATCTCCAAATTGAACTACTCTAACATTTAATTTTAATAATGTGAGATCATTGTAATCACTATTCTTTAAATATTTTTTTCTGTCATTCTTTAAATAAGATAAAAAATCATAGGCATCGTCATCATATAGACCAAATGAAACTTTTTGATTATTTATTTTACCCTCCACGGATGTAGATATTCGTTTTGAACTAGAACCACTGGTACATTTTTCGATTCTCATGATTCTTTCTGCGTAATTTCCAGTTAGATAAGAGTATTGTTTGTAAGCAGTAGATAAAAAGATAATTGGCAAAATCAAAATATTTATAACTACAAGTAACAAGTATATTTTTTTCATTTTGATTTAAATTGATTTCAAATGGTGGGGTTTCGATTTTTACATCTTCAAACCCAATAGCGCGGATTTGCAATCCGTGCCCGCACTAATAACACGTTGAGCATTCTGATTTGCAGAATTTTTGTATTTAGAAAAGTTTCTCTACTTGTTATTTTCCAATCTTTATGGGCACGGATTGCAAATCCACGCTATTGGTGTGTAAATGCGGGTTAGCGATTTTTTCGTTCTTTTCTTTTGATTTTGATGTAATAAAATATGGCGGGTATTATCGCTAACATAAATATTGGAGTCATCCAATAGTCGCGCATTTCATAAGAAAAAGGACTATTTATTATGTTATATTGTCCTCTGTAAATTATTTTATTTTTTATAGAGCTTATTCTCCAAATTTGAATTTCACTTGTATTTTGACTTTCAACTGTGCTTGTAGGAATCGTAATTCCAATTTTTAATTTATCAGATTTGCAATATCCATAAAATATCCAAGAAGTTTTATTACTGCTACTACTCATTGGTGGGATTTTTTCGTTTACCACCAATATATCTTTATGATAATATTTTTGAGGATTAAATGAGGCAAAAAATATTTTAGTTTTAGTAAAATCATTTACTGTTTCAATTCCTATTATTGATAATCCTAAAAAAAATATTATTAAACAAAGTGTTTTCATAATTAGTATTATTTTTTCATTGTAATTTTTTGTCTGTAGCTTACGTTTTTAAAAGTTTTGGTATAAATATATAACCGAGAATTAGAAGTATAATACAAATTACACTTGCATAATCGACAAAGCCATAATAATTCCTGACTTGTTCTCCATTGCGCTTTATCATTCGTACAGAAGTTGAACTACCATTGTGAAGTTTTCTAAATGTAACTCTATCTCCTATTAAGAATCCATATTCTGCGGTATCACTACTTCCGCCATCTTCATACTTTTTCCCAATTTTATCTTTAATAAAATAAGTATACGTTGTAGCAGAGTTTGATCCTCGTTTGTATGACGAACTATCATAAATAATGCCTTTGACAAGATCTTCGTTATAATATTTAATATTAACGATTATTCGCTGAAGGAATACCAGAAACAATAGTAATACAAAGCCATGAAATATGATTTTTCCTTTCATCGTTTAATTTTCATTATAATTATTAGTAAAATTAATGACGGTACTAACGAACAAATAAAATAAATTTTTAAAAGCTCTACTGTTTTTTTCATTTTTTAGTATGTAGGTCTTTCAAAAAAAATGTTATCATTTAATTTATTTTAAAATAAGTACTAGTAAATTGGTTATTTGCTTTTTGTACCAGTTCCATTTCTACTTGATTTGTATCATAATCTTGCCCTCTGTAAATCCATCTGAAAATATTGGGATAATGTGATTCATCGACAATATTTTTTTTATCTATAATTTTTTGTTCGTCTAAATCATATATAAAACAGATGTTAGAAAACGACTGAATAACTTGAATTTGCTTTGAATTTATTAAATATGCCCATTCGATAGTAACATCGTCTTCAAATTTTATTTTTTTATTTTCTAAAGTTAGCAAATCTGTTAAAATCAAACTTCTTCCATTAATCAACAAATGTTTATCGCGATAAAAAAAACTTCCTGATAAGCCATCTGTAGTTGTATTTCCGTTTTCCCGAAAATATACTTTTAATCTTTTTTTTGTATAATCTAAAGTATTGAGTAAATAACAATCAATGGACGGAATGAACACAAAATTTTTAGTGGGATGCTCTGTTTCAATTTTCTCATTTACTAGACATTGAATTGTTTTTTCTGAAAATAATTCCTCAGTTTTATCAATACCGTCAATCAATACCGAATAATATACAATGTTCTGACCTCTATTAGGTTCTTCCCATCCCATATATTTTAACTCAATTTGTTTATTTATAGTTTTAAATAAACTTAAATGTTCAATTTGCTTTATTTGTATCATATCGGGTTACAAAAATCTCTCTTTTTAAGCTTTGGTTTCTGACAAACTTACTGATTTATTTTTGGTAGTAAATTGAGTAGTATTATTAATTTTTTAAGAAATATCTTTAATTGTTTAGAAAATACCTTAAAATGTTATTTTTATGTCCTATTAGGGAAACTTTATATCTCATATAACTGTTATTTAGCACTATAATTTTAAAGCAAAACAATATGAAAAATTAATATGTTTATTTAATTCTTGCAATCTTTCTTTTGTCGTAATCCAATGGACATACAAAAATCATAATATGGAAGTTATTTTCGGACTAAAAAACAAATTTAAAATGAGAAACATATGTTTTTGTAAGTGTCAGATTTTTCCAAATTAGCGTTTTTATTTTGTAGTTTTTTACATGGTAAAAATCAGCTTCTTATTACCTTTGTATAGTAAGAAATAACCACTTTTTACTTTAGTAATTTTTTGCTTACTTATTTTGTAAATATTTATTTGTCAGTTCATTTAAAGTACTATTTTTGTGCTTTTTTTAACATGGAATTAATTACACATTAATGTCGAAAATCAAGCTTCTATTTTTATTTTTATTATTTATTTCGTTAGGTTATTCACAGGATAAAAAACCCAGAGTAATGGTCAATGCCAGAGCTCAAAAGGATCAAATTTTGATCAGATGGGCGCTTAATTCTCCTAGTGAGTGGCAAAAAGCAAATAAAAAAGGCTTTATAGTTACCAGAACTACGATTTTTCGAGACGGAAATGTTTTGGCAAAGCCCGAAAAAATAGTACTTACCCCAAAACCATTGCTTCCTGAACCTTTAGACTTATGGATGGATCTGGTACAAAAAGATAATAATGCTGCTATTATTGCGCAATCTATTTATGGTGAAAGCTTTGAGATAACATCTGCTAAAGAAGGGGACTTATCAAAAATTGTCAATATGGCTGATGAGCTGGATCAGCGTTATACATTTGCTTTGTATGCTGCTGATATGAGTTTTAGCGGCGCAGTAAAAGCAGGTTGGGGATATATTGATACCAATGTAAAGAAAAATGAAGTTTATGCCTATCAGGTGCGTGTTTTTGAAAGCCCAAAGGTTAAGGAATCTTCTTATATGATAGGTTTAAAAGATTACGGTGCACTTCCGGCGCCAACGGATTTTATTGCCATTCCAGACGATAAAAAAGTATTGCTTTCGTGGGATTATGAAACCTTTAAAAGAATTTACACTTCATACATGGTTGAGAAATCTTCTGACGGAATTAACTATACCCCAATAGCGACAACACCATTGGTAAACTTAAATGATAAAGACGAACATCCGTCTAAAACCATGTATTACATTGATACACTGAGTGTAAATGATAAAGTATATCAATATAGATTGTATGGTATAACTTCTTTTGGAGAAAAAGGCGAAGTAACAAAACCAATTTCGGCAACAGGAGTGTCAGCGATAGTTACGGCTGCAAGATTAGTAGATTATAATATTGTTAATTCAAACGAAGTTAATCTTGAATGGGATTATCCTAAAGAGTCAGAAGGTTTTATTCAGGGATATGAAATTAATTTAGCCAATAATGATAGAGGTCCTTATAAAGTAGTTTCTAAAATTATTCCGCCAACTGAGAGGAAACTTAATTTTAAGGAGAATTTATTTCCGTCAAACTATTTTACCATATCTGTTGTAGGTAAAAATAATCAAAGGCTGACGTCTCAAAGTATGCTGGTGCAGCCTGTAGATTCTATACCTCCGGCAAAACCAACAGGACTTGAAGGTGTAATTGATAGTCTTGGAGTGGTGCGTTTGAAATGGAAGCCCAACACCGAAAAAGATTTACGAGGATACAGAATTCTAAAAGCCAATAATGCCGATGAGGAATTTGTAGATATTTACCATCAATCCTATGTGGGAAATGATTATAAAGACAGCGTAAGCCTTAAAATGACAAACAGCAAGGTTTATTACAGAATTGCTGCCGAAGACATGCGTTTTAATATTTCAGATGTATCTGATGTTTTGGTTTTAGACAAACCGGATAAAATTCCGCCTGCAGCGCCTATTTTTAAAGATTACGATAATAAAGATGGCAAAGTACATCTCAAATGGATACGCAGTTACAGTGAAGATGTAGTAGGATATAGCCTAAGAAGGAGAGAGAAAGGACAGGAAAAGTGGCTGGAGATAAAACAGATAAATGATACCATTCAGGAATTTACAGATGACAGGGTCGAAAACAGGAAAACATATCAATATGCTATTTTGGCTAAGGATAAAAGTAATCTTTGGTCGTCACTGGATCATTCTACGATAACAGTAAACGTGTTGAATTTTACGCCCGTTAAAATAATTACATTTTTACAGGGAGTAGCTGACAGAGAAAATAAAAAAATAGTACTCACATGGGATTATGCCAAAAATAAAGGCAAAATACTGGGAGTAAGTATTTATAAAAATACAAAAGGATCACCACCAACGTTGTGGAAGGAGTTAAACAGCAATGTTTTGACATTAGAAGATAAGAATTTACAAATTAATCAGGAACTCGAATATCATTTTGTTCCTAATTTAGAAAGCGATAGTCCTGCAAAAGCAGAAACCTTAACAGTTATATATTAAGCCTATGAAGAATTTTTACTTATTGATAATTTTATTGGTTTCAGGATTTGGTTTTGCACAAAGTGTTGGAGATTATAAAGTAACAACAACATTAAAAATACGACCATCTTCCGGAAGTTATGGCGGAAGCTGCAGGAACGACGTAAGAATTAATTTACTCTTTACTACAGGTAATCCGGAACTATTAATTAACGAAGGATTAAGTAGCACCTCAAGAGACCAATACACAGTTTTTGAAAATACAAGGAATATTTCTTCAACGAGAAAATTCAGTAAAATTCAAGTTACTGCATCCAGAAACTGGAAAAGAAAAATTGGTGGTTGCGGAGGAAGTGGTTCTTTTAATGATGCTTTAACAGAAAGTACCCAATTTAATTCCTGTACCAATACTTATTCAGATATTGTAAGATGGTGGGATGATCAATTGACTATTGTTAAAACTCCTAATCTTGTTGTTGTAGATCCGGGAATTTATACTGACTTCCCAACAGAAACTAAAATTACAATAAAATCAAATACAGGATTTTTATCTTCGGAGTATAGATGGCAATATTCTTTTAATCCGCCTGATAATAGAGATCCTAATTCCCCACTTTGGATAAATTTACCACAATATAATGGTGAATCCAGCTTTACAGCGAATGCTGTTGACATTTTAGGTAATAATGTAATGAACTATGTAGGTAAGCCAATTTATTTTAGGCAGAAAGCATGTAATATTGTTTCTGATCCTGTAAAATATAATGTACGTTTATCTGCTCCTAAAGTACTTTCAGCAGCAGCTAAACAGCCAACGTGTAGCGATTCTAAAGATGGATCTGTAAAGCTTGCGTTTAATAGAATTTTATTTCCTGGTGAACAATTAAGATATACTTTACTGGATCTTGGCACCGGTACTCCTAGTGATTATAATGGTGATTTATTAATTGATAGTAATAAAAATTTTACTATTTCAGGCATAGAGGCAGGTCAATATACGCTTCAATTAATTGGTTTTATAAATGGATTAAATACTTCAACTTCTCCTGACAGCAAGGATTTATTTGCAATTGCAACTTTTACAATTGCTTCTCCGCCTATCTTAGATTTTACATTAAACGCTACAGATGTTCAATGTTATAATGGAGGTGACGGGACTATAACTATTACACCAACCGGAGGAACGCGAAGCACATCAGGCAATGATTATTATTCGTTAGACAATGGATCGACCTGGGTTCCTTTTGCAAATAATAAAGCACATACTATTACGGGTTTGACACCTGGTACTTATAAGATTAAAGTAAAAGATATGATGGGCTGTATTGCCAAAATACAAACATTGGTTGGTGAAGAGATTCAACTTGGTCTGGATAAAATTTTAGAAAAAACAATAGAACAGCCATTATTGCCTTTAGCATTGAATTACACATTAAAAACTGAACCAACATTTTATGGAGCAGCTAACGGAAAAATTGTAGCTGCAATAACCGGCGGAACTATTAATGATGATAAAACATATGCTTATGAGTGGAAAAACAGCAGTGGAGTTGTGTTACCCGCAACTGGTCAATATAACACTGCAGATAAAACATATAATATTACGTTAGAAAACGTTCCTCAAGGAGAATATAAACTAACAGTAAAAGATAAAAATTACAGTAATGCCGTAAATAAGGCAACTTGTTCTATTATTGAATCATCTCAAACGTTAACACAACCAGAGAAAATAGTAATTACACTGACGGAAACAAAGGCAATTTCCTGTAATACAGAAAATCACGATCCTGATACAGGCGATGCAAATAAATTGTCAGATGCGATTTTAACAGCCACAGTAATTGGAGGAATTAAATTTACAGGATCTGCAAATAGTGGTTTACCCTATAAATTTATCTGGTCAAAATTCAATACCGTAACTAATGTATGGGATGAATTAAAAGATTATAAAACTGATACGGCAACTGGTCTGGGCAAAGGAAACTATTCGTTAAACATTGTAGATGCTAATAATATTGTTCAGGGAACTTATAATACTACAGATCTGGAAACTGCAATTCCGGCAACGATAGAAATTGTAGAACCAACAAAATTAGAATTATCCTTTACCTCAGGAAATATTTCCTGTCACGACGGTAATAACGGTTGGGCTACTGCAAATGTTACAGGAGGTACAGGCGATTACACCTACATCTGGTATAATACAGGTGGCGGAATTGTTGATGCAAATAAAATATCTCAATTAACATTAGGTACTTATACTGTTACAGTTTCGGATAAAAACGAATGTTCTATATCGGGAAGTGTTGATATAACAGAGCCGCAATCGCCTGTACAAATCTTATACAAATACAATGAAATTATTACCCCTACTTTTTCAGGAGCTACTAACGGACGCATTGTAGCCGAGATAAAAGGAGGAACGCCTTTTGATGGCACAGAAAATAACGGTAAATTGTATAATTACGAATGGAAAAACTCAAAAGGAGAATTACAAACTACTACCGCTGTGTTAGAAAATGGAGTTTATACGATTACCATGAATGGTGTTCCGGCAGATGATTATTTTTTAACGATTAAAGATAAAAATTATGATGAGGCAACAAGCCAAATCATTAATTGTTCTGTATTAGAGTCTAAAATGACATTAAATGAGCCGGATCCTTTAAAAGTTGTTTTTGAAGTTGTTCGAACTATTTCTTGTAATAAAAATAACGAATTTGGGAATGCTAAAGATACCACACCCAACGATAGTCAGCGTGATGAATCACAAGACGGTATTGTAGTCGCTCATGTTACGGGCGGAACTCCGCTTGAAGCAGATAAAAATAATGGATTGCCTTATTATTTTTATTGGAAAAAACAACAAGCAGACGGTACTTGGTTGCCCTTGGCTGATATTACAAGTGAAACAGCTATAAACCTTTCACACGGAAATTATGCTTTAAACGTACAAGACAGAAACGGCATCAGGTTAGGAACTTATGTAAATAATCTACTTACACAAGAAATTGATGTTACACAATTCATGCAGGAGCCGCCTAAATTATCTGTTACCATTACTCAGGGAAATGTTTTTTGTAATGGCGGAAATGACGGTTGGGCAACAGCAATTGTAACAGGCGGAACAGCTCCGTACACATACAAATGGTCAAATGGAGTAGAAATTGATGAAAACACTGTTTTAAAAGCCGGTACATATACAGTATTTGTTACAGATTTTAGAGAATGTACTACACAAGCAAGTGTTATAATTAAAGAACCTGCAACACCACTTGCTATTAAATATACTGAGGTGCTCAACCCAAGTTTTTACAAAGCTACTAATGGAAAAATTGTAGTAGAAGTTACCGGTGGTACTATTTTACCGGACAACTCATACTGGTTTGAATGGAAAAACAGTAAAGGCATAAAGCAAACGACAACAACAACTGCTTTTAGTAATGGTATTTATACCATTACTTTAAACGGAGTGGGTGAGGAATTGTATAGCTTAACGGTTCGTGACGCTAATTATAATGCTGCCACCAATAAAACAAGTTGTACCGTTGCCAATTCGGTTACCGCTTTAGATGACCCGGATCCGCTTGAAGTTACTTTTGAAGTTGTTCGTACTATTTCATGTAATGTGAGCAATCAATTTGGGAACGAAACAGATGCTAATCCGCAGGACAGTCAAAGAGATGAATCTCAGGACGGTATTTTAGTTGCTCATGTTACAGGAGGAATTCAGTTAGCCGCTGCTAAAAATAACGGTTTGCCGTATTATTATACCTGGAAAAAACAAGTGGGTAACTCGTGGATAATATGGAACGATCATGATGAAACAGCCGAAAACTTATCTAACGGAACCTATGCTCTGAATATTGAGGATGCCAACGGAATTAAACTTGGAACATATGTTAATAATCTTTTGGTAAAAGAAGTTGATGTAACCTACCCAATGCCGGAACCGGCAAAATTACAATTAACCTTTACCAAGTTTGATGTAGGTTGTACCACAGGAGATGACGGTTGGGCAGAAGCGCATGTTTCCGGCGGAACTGCACCTTATACATACGAGTGGACCAATGGCGAAACAACATCTAAAATTGAAAATATTACAACAAACAACTACTTTGTAATCGCAACAGATGCAAAAGGATGTATTGTTCAGGGAAGTATTTTTGTAGGTGACCCTAACGGAATATTTACTACAGAAACGGTCAAAAATCCTACTTGTTATAAAGGAAATGATGCCGCAATTGAACTCAATGTGACAGGCGGAAACTTGCCGTACAGCTATTTATGGAATACAGGAGCAACTACTAAAGACCTCAACAACCTTACAGCAGGAAATTATGAAGTGGCGATTACCTGTCCGGATTGTTGTGTGTACAAAAAGAAATTTGTTTTAAAAGATCCGGAACCGGTTATTGTTAATATTGGTCCTGACAGAACATTGTGTATCGATCAAAATCTTGATTTAGATGCGACAATTGCAGATAAAAAAGCAACATACAGCTGGACATCAACAAACGGATTTACATCGAATGAAGCAAAAATAAACATATCAAAATCCGGAACATATCATGTAAAAGTAACTTCAGGTTTAGGGTGTATTGGTGAAGATGAAATTGCAATAAAAACAAGTCAGACAGCCATTAGTTCTGAGTTTTTATTAAGCTCACAAGCCTATTTAGATGAAGAAGTAATTTTAATCAATACCAGTAATCCTTTTGGCGAAAGCACAAATTGGGTACTTCCTAAAGGAGTAAAAGTAGTAGAACAAAAGGAAAAATACATCACATTAAAGTTTCATGCGACAGGAGTTTATTCCATTGGTTTAGAGCAAACGCAGGGAGAATGTTACGCAGTTTACAACAAAAATATTACAGTAGAACAGCGAAGCACATTGCCAAATAGTGAAACTGCATCGCAATTTATTGTTGATTTTATTGTAACGCCAAATCCGAGTAATGGTAATTTTAAAGCACTTGTAACTTTAGAGAATACCAGTGCCATCAACTTAAGATTATTTTCTACAACGGGTCAAAATACGATGATCCAGAAAAAAGAATCCGGTAAAAAGAAATACGAAGTAGATTTTGAAACTTCGTTAGAATCCGGAATGTATATTTTAGTATTAGAAACAGGGCAACAAACATTGGTTAAAAAAATTATTATCTACTAAAAATGAAGAACTTTTTCAAAAATATAATATTATTCATTTTGTTTCCCCTTTTGGGGCTAGGGGGCTTTGGCTCAGCAGCTTACGCTCAGCTATATCCCGTACAGTTAACGCCGGTTTTTAATAGTCCGTATAGCATCAAATTGACTGATTACGTGACTAGCATGGATACCAAAATGCAGTTGCTGATCAATCCTACAGATATTGCGATTGCACAAAGACAAGTACGTTTAAAATTGTACATACAAGGTAACGGACTTAATGTACAAAGCAGCGATTTTATACAAGGACAGCGACCAATTTTTATAAATGGCGGGGAATTACAAACGCTTACAAATACTGATATTGCAGCGCTTTTCAGGCTTGAAAACCTGCAGGGAATTTCTCCTGCACAATATGCGAATGGCTTACCGGAAGGAATGTACAATTTTTGTTTTGAGATGTATGATTTTGTAACCAATCAAAAAATTTCACAAAAAAGCTGTGCGAGTTTGTATTTGATATTAAACGATCCGCCTTTATTGAATACACCGCAAAAAAACGAACAAATTGCCTCGACAGAATTTCCGAATATTTTATTTACCTGGACACCACGCCAGATAAATGCCACTAATGTATCATACAAATTTGAGTTAAAACAACTTATAGATCCTACATTAGACCCACAATTTGCGTTCCAGATGTCTCCCATTTTATATGAGGAAACACTTTTTTCGACCGCTTTATTGTATAATTTAAGTATGCCCATTCTTACTCCCGGTTTGCGATATGCATGGAGGGTAAGAGCGATTTCTACAACAGGACTTTCAGAAAACGCGGTCTTTAAAAACGACGGATACAGCGAGATATATTCGTTTAAATATACCGCTTCATGCGCAACACCAACCTTTTTGTTAAGCGAAGCCCAGAATTCTAAAAGTGTAAAAATTACGTGGGAAGGAACACCGGAACATACCCGCTATCAGGTACAATACAAAAAACAGGATGTTCGCAATGCGCAATGGTTCTCTACAAACAGTTTAAACACACAAAGTTTAATTACCAATTTAGAGCCTGGTGTTACCTATCAGTTTAGGGTAGGTTCAAGTTGTGATCCCGCAGCAGATGGAGTTCAGTCATTTACCTATTCCGGAGTCAGCACATTTACAACACCTACACAAACGAATGGTGTTCCTGCATATAATTGTGGTATTACGCCTGAAATTAATATTCAGAATCAAAAACCGCTTACTAATTTAATACAAAGCGAAACCTTTAAAGCAGGGGATTTTCCGGTAACGATTTTAGAACTTAAAGGCGAAAACAGCCCTTATTCAGGACGAGGTTATATTATTGTGCCTTATTTAGCCGATACTAAAATTGCAGTTGAATTTAATAGCATCGTAATCAATACCGATTATCAATTAATAAGCGGTGTTGTAGAAACCAGCTATAATCCGGACTGGAAAAATATTACTGATGTAGAAGATTTTACCGGCGAAGGTCAAGGAGGACAAATAGAAGAAACTGTTCCGTTTATCATAAAAGATATTGTTATTAATGCCAATGGCGATATTCTTGTAAATGGATTCGATGGGCAACAAGTAACCATTCCGGGAGGAAAAGATACTGTTATTACAGATAGTGGAGGTGTAGATGAAAAAGGAAATAAAATTCCGCCTAAAGTTTATAACGTAGACAGTGCAGGAAACGGCAGTAATCAAGGTACTGAATTTGCCCAGGGAGGTAAACCAATTCCAGAAAATACAGATGGAGTTGACAAAACCGGTCAGGCAACAGCATTTACGGCTAAGGGAATCTCAATTGCCTTTACTGGTAATGGCAGTAAATATGCGTTTGATGTAATGCCGGAAAAAGCAACTGATGCTTTACAAAAGTTATACAAAAAAGTGGGTAATGTAGCGTTGCCTTACAAAGCAGTTTTAAATGGCGATACAGATACCTTATTAGCTACAGTAAATGTTACGGATAGCAATATACAATTAGACAGTATTGTTTTTAAAACCCAAAATGGCGCAAAAATTGACTTTAAAAGAAACGATAAAGTTTTTGTGTTAACTGTAAAAGGAACTCTGAGTTATGCCGAAGAACAAATATTAGCCACCGTAAAACAAGGCAAAAAATGGCAGGTAATTGGCGCTTTCATGCTGGTAAATATTTCGCCAAAAGAGGTGAATGTTGCTTTGGTTCCTACAGATGACGTTTCTGAAAAGAAACTTGATGCCGTTATTGCCAGCACTAAGTCCATCTATGATAAAGTAGGAATTAAAATAAACTTTAAAAAAGAAGGAGTACTAGAAAATTTTGAAAGCGTAGTTCCAAATAGTGTTGATAAAATTAAGACAGAAAAAAATACACTTACATCAACTTACAGTACCGTTCAGCAAAACATAAACGCTCTGTACAAGGGTGACGGAAATAGCTACGTACTGTTTATAACCGATAAAAAATCCAGTACAGGACAAGAAGGTTATATGCGTTTGAATGGCCAATTCGGTTATGTATTTACTCCCCCTTCGGGGGTAGGGGGAACTAAAACTCCTGCACACGAATTAGGTCACGGAATTTTTAAACTCGAACACCCTTTTGATACTTATAAAACTTCTGAATCAAGTACTGATTTATTGATGGATTATAGTTCAGGAACTATCTTGAATCATCAGGATTGGAAACAAATTAATGATCCTGTATTTAAATTGTATGCGTTTCAAAGTCAGGCTAGTGGGGAGTTTGCTGATGGTTATGTGGTAAGTCCTAATTTCGAAGTATTCAGTATTGGATCAGAACGAAGCAAAGTAGATAGGAATACTTACTCAAGTAATGATGTTAGGACTAATGATGGAACTATTCCTGGATTTGTATTCAATGGAAATTCATATTGGTGGAAAGATGTTGAATATATAAATCAATCCGGAAGCTATCCATTAAAAAAAGTTACTAATCTAAAGTCTATTAGTAACAAATGGCTATACTTATTTTTTAATAAAGACAATGAATGTGGAAAAACAACGTATGTCACAGTTCTAGTTTCAGATTATTTAGACAGCAATAAAACTCTTAAAGAGTTTATGCTTACATACAAAGATTCTAAAACGAAAAAAACAATTATTTGTAATGATCCTCAGGCTAAAGAATGGAATGAAAGTAGTAAAGGAAAAGAAGTTTTAAGTGTTGTTAATGTAAACGATCAGAATATTAAAATTATAAGAGATTGTGGAACGGATGCTTATTACCAAAAATCATTATTTACTTACAATAATGATATTAAGACTTGGGGACAAGTTACTGTAATGAATCTTGATCACAATCTTAAAGAAAATTCAAAAAATAAGTCTGGAGACGATTTAAAATTGATCAGCTTAGGAGGATTAAAATATATCAATCCTTCTCAACAATATAATGGAAACCCGATATTTGAGCCAAAGTATATTGAAGAATTAAATAACAAATTGGCTTATTTAGAAGTTAGTTCAGGAATTCAACTACATATTAACTTTGTAGAAATAACATGTACTTTTACTCAAGAAGAAGGAGATAGATTTGCGAAAAACATTTTCGAAAATAGTAATATTTCAAAAGCAAAAGGGATTTATGTATTAGTGGTGCGAAATATGAACGCTCAAAATGTATTAGAATGGAAAACTTATTTTGCCTATGGTACGGAAATTAGCGATTCAATAAAAGCTAATGCTAATAATTTATTGAAAATTAATGACGATAATAAGTTTAAAAATTTCGGTCAGTCTTTAATCCAATTCTATAAAACAGTACCCAAAAAACAATTACAATACATTTATGAAATAGAATTAGCAACAGATGAGGAAAAGAATGCTGATGTTGAGTTTAAATTTATAACAAAAAATATTAATGGAAAGGTGGCTGTTACTGATAACCAAATTGGTAACGCAATAGAAGCTAAATATTTCTTCAAAGACACTCAAACAAATATTACTAAACCATTAAATGTAACAATAGGCTTAAAAGAGCTTAAAGAAGAATTTGTTTCAGAACAAGGATTAAACTTGGCGTTAGTGTACGCTGATGAGTTTGCTGGTTGGAAACTTCAACGTAAAGATATAGACAAAAATAATCTAGCAGGATCAGATGATATACGAGTTAAGATTGTAGACTGTAAATTCACCCTAAATCAATCTTGTAATGGAGAAACCATTGATAAAGCTCTTTTAGTAGCTGGTATTGCTTCAATGCCTTTTGGTAATGTAGCTGTTGTCATAGATGGTCTGGCAATTGTTTATTATGCCTCAACCGGGCAAACAGATATTGCATTGATGTATGCTGCAGGATATGCTTTAGGACCAACTTTATTAACAGCCGCAAAACTTGTAGAAAGGTTTGTTGTTTTCAGTGAAAAATTTTATTTAGCAAGTAAGTTTAGTAGATTAGTAAATGAAACTGTTGTAACTGATGCAAAAGTTTTAGAGTTTTTAAATAAACCTGTAAGCGCAACAAATCACGAATTTTTATTTTTAGATCCTGAGTTAGGTTATGCTTTCATAAAGGCAGAAAAGAATCAAATACTAGCAGGCTATGTGAAGGTTGTAAATAACAGTAATGAATTTTACGTATTAGAATTAAAAACTGGAAATCACATTCTTTCCAGTAAATATGAAAACCCAACAACTGAAGAGTTACAAAATGCTTTTAAGGAGTTAAGTTTATCAAGAGTAAAAAAGATTACGACGACGGATGAATTAATAGAATTTTTAGATAATGTTACTGAATCTACAACTGTTTCTGATTTAGAAGTAAGAGGAATAAAATCATTTTTTAGAGGAACTAACAGAAGTAAATTAGATGGTAGTCTATTTCCTGGTAGTACAAATGCACAAGGAGGAGGTATGTCTGTTTCTACAGATCCAATAAAAGGGACAATATTTTCTATAGAAAGCGCTACAAAGAATGGAGGATATAAAGGGATTTTACAAATGGGGACTCCAAATGATTTAAGAAACATTAGTCTGTCTGCGCCAAATAGGAGAATAGAACTTGAATTAGAAATTGTATTTAACACTTCTGCTGATAATTTTGGCAAAACAGCTAAAATTGAAATATCTGTTGAAAATGCAAGAAAACTTGTAAAAGAGATTTATGGGATTGATTTACCACGTACTTTGACAAGAGACGAAGCGAATGAAGCATTAAAAAAGTGGCCAGCATCATCATTAGATAAATCATTTGAATTCTATCAAAAAGCAATAAAATATAATGAGTTATGAGAAATTTTGGAAATATTGAAACAAAACTTTATTCTGATGGAAGTTTAAGGGAGTTTCCTGCTTTGTTTTTGCAAGACATTCCTAGAGAAAAAGATTTACAAAAAGGCAACTTACCTAAGATTGTAAATCCTAATCAAATCTTTTTATTCGCAAGGGCTTACGATTTGGATGTAAAAGTAGATACAACATTTGATATTATATTCATGTATAATAATATCGATAATTGGCTAAAAACAAAATGTGTCTTAAAATATGTTTCTGTTAATCCAAGCTATGAAATTGATTATATACCAATGAACTATTCAGCTCTGTGCTTATTTGAGTTTGAGGACGGTAAACCTGAAATATTAAATAAGTTGCAATGTTACATGGAAAAAAAGGATTTACATCATGATAATTTAATTATCACTCAAATTCCTTTGCTGGAAAAAATATTGAAATATTAAAATGAAAAATATTAACATAGAAGAAGTTTGGTCTAGTAGGTTATTGTATGAAAAACCCTATATTGTATTAAGTAAAAAGACAGGAGACGATATTTTAGAAAAGCTATTAGCAAAAAATCCTCTTTTTAAAATTCCTGAAAATGCAATTCTTTATGACGTTTTAGGCTGTTATCAAGATATACCAATTAATCATACTTATGATTTCATCTTTAAACGTAATAATATTGATGAAAATAATCATACGATGGCAATAATTAAGAATGTATATGCATTGGGAGCGAAAGAAATAGAGGTTGTACCCGCGACTTGGAGTGTAACGGCATTAATTGAGTTTCCGAACGGTATTCCTCCTTTAATTAAAAATAAAGAAGAAAAAGATCTTTTATATCTCTGCTCAAAAAAATTATGGGAAGAGTTGGTAAAAATTATTCCATGATATAAAAAATATTCTCGTACCGTTGAGAGCATCTTGCTTGTTGCAGCAAAATAATATAGAGATTAAAGAATATATGTTCATTGAAATAAAAAGAGTATGCAGTTTAATAAAAATTAAGCATAAAGGAAAAGGTACAAAGTTGAGTCACTTTTGTCACAGCGAGATTCTAGACAAGGGGCCATTAAATACAATATTAAAAAATAAAATCTGGCTATGGCGATTTTTTCAAAAATACAATTGGATTGTGAAGAGATAATTTTAAAGTGTTTGTTTCCTGTTTTGCCACTTATTCAGATACCTGATTGGGAACAAACCAAGAAATATTATAGTGTGAATCCTCAACATAAATTAAATTCTTTAATATTAAATGATAATCAAATAATAAGCGATTGTAGGACTTTGTGTGCTGATATATTATGCAACACAAAATTTGATATTTTATTTTCTCACAATGAAGTAGAAAAGTATGTTAAGACAGATGCCATTTTAGAATATGTATCTGTAAATAGGAGTTATGAGGTTGAATTATTACCGAAAGGCTACACAGGTTTTTGCATTATAAATTTCCCTAATGGACAACCTGAATTACTTAAAAAGTTAAGACCTGAAAAAGAAAATTATGATTTAACTAAATATGATACATTATATTTAACACAAAGTGCTGTTTTAGAAAGAATTTTAAATGAAAATGATAACGGTTCAGAAATTTAAATAAGATAAAAAATTTTTTAGCTCGCCCCCGCTTCCGCGCGAATCATTCGTGGGGCGGTATGCAGGTCAAAATCTAGTTTTTTATAAAGGTTTAATAAAATAAAAATGATTAGAGATTATAAATTTAATGATTCTGAGAGCGCAAGTAAGACTTACCACAAGAAAGGATTCGTGCGGGAGCGGGGGGAACATTTATTGAACCTTTAGTAACCAAATACAATTATAAATTTAATGATATAACAAAATCTTATGAAAAAATTAAATAGTATTAAATATGTATAATTCAAAAAAGACAGATTATACTTGGAAGAAATTGCCATTGATATTGGAATTAATATAGAGAAATGGTTAAATCAATATTGTAATATTCCATATAAAAAAGAGAGTTATATTGCTGAACATCCCGAATATGAGTTATATGAATTTAGTAAAGAGTACATTATTATTAGAGCTAAAGAAAGTATAATCACTAGTATAGAAATTTATCCCTATCAATTCCAAAGTAGTCCCTATTATAAAGGGGATATAATTGTATTCGATAAAAAATTAGAAGTTCCTTTTTTATCTAATGATGTGGAAAAATATTTTCCAGAAATAAAAGTTAAAAGACCTCCAAGCAAAGTAATTGATAGATTTTTGCCACGAGAAACTTTAGATTTTCCTATTAGTGAAACACTGAAAATAGAAGTATCTATGGGGAGAAGTCCAGAATTAGTAGGAAGTATAAGTTTAAAACATCTATAAACCCCGAGTATCACGAGAAACTTTCAAGTGATCGCAAAGAGAGTTAGTTCACGCTAAATGAAAAAAATAATATACGTTCATTGAAATTTAGTCTTTTAAAAGTTTGTTTAGAAGAAGGTAAGTAAACTATGATCAGGCTGTTTAGAGATAAATATAAGTGATTTAGATCGTTTGCACGAGCAAGATGCTCTCGCCAGCAGCGGGATATGTGTCCTAGTGTAAAAATTAGAGTTGTTACAAGTCCGAAATTACATTATTAAAATAAAAACTATGCAATACTTATCTTTTTTGACACATTATAAATCAGAAATTGGTAATTCAAAAGGAATTACAAGTGAAACAATAGATGAAATTGAAAATGAATTTCAACTAAAACTTCCATTGGCTTATAAAGAATACTTATTGAAGTTTGGTAGTCATACTGGTAACCTATTTGGTAGTTATTATATGACTTATCCTTCATTGAAAGAAAATAAGTCAGATGTTATTGAAATGATAAATTTTGATGATAGAAAAGCGGAAAATGAAAAACCTTTTATAAAAAAGAATTATTTCTTTTTTGGACAATGGCAAGGGTATATCTTTTATTTTTTTGATTGTGAATCAGGGAAAGATGATCCTGAGGTATACATTTTAAATGATGGATTAGAGATATTGAAATTCAAAAATACGTTTAGTGATTTTGTAAAAGATGAGGGGCTAAAATTGTTAATTAAATAACTATAGAAGTAATAATAAAGATAGTAAATATGGTTTTTGTAAAGAAAATTCAATTAAGTCAAGAGACTTTTCCGGTGAACAACTATGATGATGAAGTTCCTCTTACTTTTTATTGTAATGATAAAGGAGAGAAACATCAAGTAATCTTATCACTAAAAAAATCAATATCGCTTTATGAAGAAGTTATAGTTGAAAGAAATATAACTTATGAAGAGTTAGCAAAAATTGGGATTGATAAAATTGAAAATTTAGAAAAGGAAGATAGAAAACATGAGTATAGATATATAAAAACATTTTCTAGTACTTGTAATAAAGAATTTATAGTGATTTTCAATTTTAAAGAATATGGAGGGTATTATAGTTGTCGTGTTTTTGGAGTTGTAGAAATTGTTTAATAGAAGTAATGCAGGTATCACGAGCAAACTATTTATCTCCTAATTTTTGTAGCTTATTGAATAGTGTAATAAAAGAATTATGAAATTAGATGAAATAATTAAAATTGAAGATTTGTATCTTTTAAAGAATACTCACAGATATGAAATACAACTTATAGAGGGGCTTAAAAAAGACGTGCACTGGATTTTACTTTCGGATACGGAAAAACTAGAACTTAGAACAAAAGAATTAACGAAAAAATATATTTTTAAGAAGCATATTCTGATTTAATGATTTTATATGAAGAATCAATTGTAAAATTAAATAAACTCATAATTGAATTCTTAGACGAGGTTAGTTCAGTTGTTTTTAATCATGAAAATACATTAGGAGAAGAGTTTGTATTATTTCGCTTAAAAAATATGATGTATATAGAGTTATTCGCTCTAAATAAACGATTAAATCTTAAGGATTCAGGTCATGTACTTTTTGAAGAAGTTGTAGAGCCTATTTTTAATGAATTAGAAAATACAGCATTTTATATGCAATACAAATTGCAAGATTTAAGAGATACATATAAAAGTGTTTCAGATTTGTACAAAAAAGATCCGTATAAAAAATATTAGGATAATGAAATATAAAATTGAAAATTATGAATATTTTGATGAAAGAGCTGGTATGATAAAGATTGTTCCTTCTCTTTATATTGAAGATCATGAACAATATGGAGATTATTTTCTAACCGAAATATTGAATTTAAGTTTAGATTATTTAATTGAAATAGTATTTTATTTAGAACAGTTATTCGAAGGAAAGGAGGAACAATATGATTTTGGATATGAAGTTTATTCTATCGAATGCAAAAAAGATATATCTCAAGTTATAGATACATTTAATGAATGGAAATGTATAGCTGAAATTCCTACGGAAGAACTTTATGAATTGACCCGAGACTGGAGAAATTATTTAATTAAATTTCAAAATTGTTAATTTTTTAAAAATATAGATCAGTATGCTGAAAAACGTGTAGAGCTTTATTTAAGAAAGATATTGATTTTGTAAAGAAAAAATAACATTAAAAAGTGATTTACACTTTTTCCTATGCAAAATTTTTAAGGGATAATATATTTTCCGAGATATTAAAACTTTTAATCGAGGAAATTAAAATCTCTTCATAATGATATACCGTTTGATAAGAAAGATGAGTTTGTTAGTTATATTTTAGAATAAAAAGTAAAAAGTTTAATAATGATATGGAAATAGTAAGAAAATATAATTTAGTATCTCAAAGTTTTGTTACAGGATATGATGACATACCTTTTATACAGACTAACTATAAAGGTGATATTAAGTACAATGTATCTGTGGATGTATTCAGTACTGACTACGCAAAATCATTTTTTAAAAACTTTAATGTATCTGATTTATATGCAATTTATATTGAAGATGAGGGCGATCATTCGTATTATCTTAATTTAAATGTAATTTCAAAACATAGTTATTACGGTCAGGATATTATTGTAGTTAAAGCAGAGCTTAATTTTTTTATGAATATAGAGTATATCAATCGATCCGAAATATCTACGCCATTTTTTTTTAAGTCTTATAATTATGAAGAGTCAAAAATTAAAGAAATTTTAAATAGCTCCGTATGTGAAAAAGAAATTATTATGGGAAGCTTTAGAAAAAATATTGTCAAGATTGATGCTTTAAAATTTTTATTGAATATTGGAATTAGCAAGGCTATTAAATTCTACACCAATTTAACTGAAGCTCATATAGAAGATGTTTTAAAATTAAGACAAGATGTATTAGATATGGATGACGAATACATATCAAAAGTAGAAATAAGTTTACATTAAAAATGATATTGAAAAGCAAATAACGAAGCTGAGTCTCAAATTGATTACATAATGGAGGTTTATCAAAATGGAATATAAATATGGTATAGTATAGTTTATGAAAAATTGGTCAATAGATAGTTTGCAAGAAACATGGTATTTAGTTTCTAAATTGCATCAGGGACAAAAATATGGAGGAGACGAGGAAGGGCAACAAATTGAATATATAAATCATATAGGAAGTGTGGTATTTGAAATAATACAATCGTTTGAACATGATAAAACAATGAATGCTGACTTTTCTTTAACCTGTGCATTGTTACATGATACTATAGAAGACACTCAAATCACATATGATAAAATTAGAGATTTATTTGGAGTACAAGTAGCAAATGCAGTTAATGCTTTATCAAAAGATAGTACTATAAAAGATAAAGCACTTCAAATGGAGAATAGAATATGTAATTTGTATGCACCTCCTTATTATTGGACATTAGAAAGAAAAACAGAATACCATAAAGAATCTATACTTATTTATGATGCCTTAAAAGAAGGAAATACCTATTTAGCTAGTAGATTAAAAGAAAAAATAGATAATTATAAACAATTCTTTTAAACAAACGATAAACGTGAGGTTCAAACACAAACAACTCAATGCTGGACGTGATTGTTTTTGATAGTAGAAGTAACAGAATAAGATTATACTTTATGAGTACAACAAACAGTTTTAAAGGAATTATTTTATTAGCATTTATATGTTTTTCAACATTTTTTATTTTGTTGATTTCATTTGAGTTTTATGATAATTATAAAATTATATCCCATAGAACTAAAATAAAAAAAATAAAGGTCAAAATAGATTCATCGCAAACTTTAACAACAAGGAGCGGGAAATCATCATCAAGCTCTTCTACGATTAATTATTATTTTAAGAAAGGATTAATTTTATCAGTTCCGGAAACAAAGGGTTTTTTACTAGAATATGAAAATCCAACACAAGAAATTAATGACTATATGCAAAATAATAAGGACTCTTTAAATTTATGGATTTTAGACAACAAAGCTATAAAGTATGCTTATGATAATGAAAAAGAAATAAATGTTACGTTGGAAGAAAGTAATAATAAGATGATTATTTTTTATTATGTCCTTTATATAATTTCAATGTTAATCATAAAATTTAAATTTTAAAAATGAATTATAGTAATTAGCTTATTATTTTTTTTCCAAAAATAAACATAGGAACAGCATGATCCAAATCTTCTTGTAAAAGAAGATGAATCAGAGTTAACTTTTCCAATGTATGATTTTTTAAAAAACAAGAATATTAAATATTAAAACAAAGATTTAAGTTTTTTCGAAAAAAGCCTTAAAAAAATAATTATGAATAAAATCAATAAAAAATAAAAAAATAACACATGAAAAAAAATGTTTTCAACGTACTAATAATGCTAATCAGCGTTTGCAGTTTTGCACAAAAAATTAAGATAGACAAAGGAGAAATAAAACTGGATGAAAAAACTATTGGTTACGTAGAAGGTAAAAAGCCGGTTTTTAAAATATATAGTTTAGATAAAAGTGCTTCCATTACAGCAGAATTAAAAAATGCACCCAATGAGGATTCGATGAAGCTCCCGTGGATAGAGATTAAAAACGAAACCACTGGAAAAACAAATGAAATAGATTTTAAAAATAAGAGTAGAAAATTCAGTGCTTTTAATTATGACAGAAGTATCATCTATGAATTAATGGATAGAGGTTATTTCACCGCTGAGGGTTTAAATGTTGAGGCAATAGAAAATTTTCTAAATGGCGAATCAGCCGGTATAGCTGCAAAGCGTTTAGGAGTTCAGGGTGATGTCGATAATGCAAGCCGTCTGGCAGATACGTATCAGTTAGCAATTGATGATAATGGTGTCATTTACAGTATAAAAGCAAAAAATATAGATCCAAATGATAAGGCAATAGGTTTTATTAGAATGACTTCGCCATTTACAAATGGAGAATTAAAATACGATGTTTTAGATTTAGACAATCGATTGATAGCAACCTGGTATGCAAAAGCGGCAATGGTTTCAGGTTATGACAAATTTTTAAATCAGGAATTGATTACATGGGACAATAAAGTATTTAAAGCCACTTTTGATAATAGAGGAAATCCTATAGGATATAAAATGAGTAAAGATATCACGGCTATGAATGTTGTACGTGTACTTGTTGGAAACGGCTACAGTTTAGGGAGTCCAAATTTTGAAAACAGAAAATAAATTGAGTTAAAAATATAAAAAAAGAAAATGAAAAAGAGAATTTTATTAGTAGCAGTGTTGCAACTTTTTATGGTGTTTAATAGCTGTAGTTCAGATTCAGGAAGTGAAGATCCGGTAACAACGGATGATTTGCAAAAAGGAGAAATAAAAGCAGATTTTATTGCAAGATATAGTCCTGATGATTTTGTGATAAACAATGATGATACTGCTTTCTTTGTAGGACAATCATCTAATGATAAAGATTATATTATTAAATTTCAAAAGATTGATAAAAATGGAAATTTAACATTATTGAAAGGAATAACTAATATTAATTTATTATCAAGCAGATTAGCAGTTACGCCTACCGGAGATTTTTTGATAATAGCATATAATGATGAAAGTGAGGGTGATAAAATATTTCGTTTCGAGAACAACTACACAGACATAAATCTATTTTATATAATGAAACCAATAAGTTCTCCGTTTGCCAGTAAAATTAAGCTTACGGCAATCACTGAAAACAATGACAATACTTATTTTGTATTTGATCAGGGCAATAGACATATAAAACGATTTGTTCCGGAATTAAATACCGATGTTTTTGTTGCAGGTTCAGGAAAAAATGCAATTGTTGATGGAGCAGGTTTAGATGCCGGTTTTGGAAGCGTATCTAAAATAATTTCACATAATAATGCTTTATACCTTATAGATAATTTATATAGTGAAAATACTTTGGCCAGCTCTAATCTTCGAAAATTAGAGTATGTTAATAATCAATGGAAAGTCTCAACCTTACTTTCAACAACAGTTACTAATGATGCTTTTAGAGATATTATTTTTGATTCAAAAAATGATTTGTTAGTATTAAAAGGAAAAGGAATTTACAAGTTAAACCTTTTAGATAATACTTTGTCACTTTTTAAAGATGGAGAAATAAAAGTTGCTGCATTTGGTAAAAATTCTTCAACTAACATAACAGTTGATTTTAGTTCTCTTAAAAGTTTTAAGATTAAAAACAATGATTTGTATTTGGTAACAACAACTGATTTCATTAAAATTTCAGATTTCCAGACAAAATTTGCAGCTGTAGAAAAATAAAAAGATTTAAAAAAAAGACGGCAACCTCTAAAAGTTGTAGTGTTTAAAATAAACTGAATGAAAAAATATAGTAAGAAATGAAAAAGAGAATTTTATTAGTAGCAGTGTTGCAACTTTTTATAGTGTTTAATAGCTGTTCAGGTCCGGAGAGTGAGCCAGCAGTAACTCCGGAAGAACCACCGGTTGTTGTGATAAAAACAGCAAAATTAACGTCGTATTCTAAAAACTCAGGCGAAACTGGAGAAACAGTTAGTATATATGGGGAGAATTTTTCTGAAAAAGTAAGCGATACCAAAATTACTTTTGATGGCGTTGCAGCCACAATTGTTTCGGCAACAGCTACTGAAATTAAGTTTACAATACCTAAAACAGAAAAAGTCCTGCCAAAATTGCAGCTTACAATAGAGAACAGAACGATAAGTAATGAAATAAAAAACGATTACGAGGGGAATATAGGGATTCTTCCTGTTCATTCTTTGACAGAGTGGGTAGCTCAGGAAAATACCGCACAATATGATGTTGCACGAGGCAATATTCAAATGATTAATGACAAGATAGTGTATATAGCAGGGAGTCTAAGAACTTTTGATGGAGGTATTACATGGGGTCAATGGGCGAGAGGTGGTTTTAGTTTAGAGGCTCACGCTACTAAAAACGATGAAGGATGGGCCAGTTCAACTGAACTTACCAGAATGACCAAAATTAAAGCAGGTGGAGATTTAGGCAATAATATATTTGCCAATATAGCAAATACGACCGAAGTTTATTATTGCATCTACGTAGATGACAATATGAAAGACGGAACAGTTGTTACACAAAAAGGAAGAGTTTTTACAACATCTAACGGCGTTGATTTTACAAAAGTTTATGAACTAGAAGATGATACCGCTAATCTCTTTCAATCAACAAAAATTGATAACGACCACATGTGGGTAATTGGTTATAAAAAGATTAAAGATAAAGACGGCTTTAATCTTGAACGACCATTTATTTTATTCAAAAATAATACAACAGATGGATGGAAAGAATATCCGTTTGTTAATGAAGCGCCGGGTTATTATGCGCGAGAGATTTCCTTTGTTGATAAGCAAAATGGTTTTCTTTTAATTAATCATTACTACAATGCTTTATTAGATGTTAAACTATTTAAAACGAACAATGGTGGTGATTCCTGGAGCCAGATTTATGATGGTGAAATGTTCTCGAAGTTCACTTTTAAAGATGTAAATACAGGTTGGGCGATTTTAGACAATAAAATCTATAAAACAACAAATGGTGGTACTACCTGGACTTTAGACTATACGCACGACCAAACTATTGGAAATATCTCCTACAAAAACAATGTTGTTTGGGCTTTTTCTAAAGACAAGATAATCAAACGCTATTTATAATTTTTAGCAGGAAAATAAAAAGATTAAAAAAACATTACAGCCTTAAAAGCTGTAATGTTTTAAAATAAACTGAATGAAAAAAACTTTACTCTTACTCTTATTTATTGTTATTACCTCATGTTATCAGGAAACTTCAATAGCCATAGAAGGTGATTTTACGACGTCGTATGCCAACGATGACGAATCGATTCCTGTTATTATAAAAATAGACAATAAAATTACCGGTGCAGATCAATACGAATGGACATTTGAAGGAGGAAATCCGTCCAGTTCTTCTCAAAAAAATCCGGGCGAAATATTGTACAACAAACAAGGTACTTATACCATTAAATTAATAGCTACAAATGTAGATGGCGAGAGTAATGAATTTAGTAAAACAGTAGTAATAAAAGAGGGACTTAATATTGAGTTCTCACATGAAATCATCAAAAGCAATTATTCTCCTGTTGAGGTTGTTTTAAAAAACACAACTGTTGGGGAAGGATTAACTTTTAAATGGGATTTTCAGGATGGAATGCCAGCAGCTTTTACAGGTAAAACACCGCCAAATGTGGTATTTACAACGCCTGGTGAGCATACGATTACCTTAACGGTTTCTAATGGTTTTGAATCAGATAAACAAACACAGACCATAACTGTTGCGCCTTATTTGGTAAGTTTATTTTCGTATGAGCCTAAGTTTGAAGATGATGATTATGAAGCTCCGGTAACGATTAATTTTACTAATAAATCAATTAGTGCCACAAGTTACAAATGGACTTTTGAAGGCGGAACTCCCGCAAGTTCAACAGAACAAAATCCTATAGTAGTTTTTACAAATGCGGGTAATCATGAAGTTACATTAGAAGCTTTGAATGATAAAACGAACCAAATTTATAAATCAACTATTACCGTTTTACCGGATACTAATTTGCGCATTTTAACGAATGTTAAATTGGGAATAAATGCAGCACATAATAATAACAATATTGGTGCAATGTTCTCGACCGTAACAAGACAGGTTTATAAAGCAAATGAAATTAACGATCAGAACAGCAGTTTGATTGATATTGTTTTTCAGGGTTTAAATAACAATTTCACCTACAATAGATTCGTATCGCCGGATCAGGCAAATAATTATGGCTTTTTAGAATTAAAAAATGCACAAAGTACCATTTTTGTAAACTCTCAAAATTTATGCAGTTGTGGATTGAATTTTACCGAGGCTCAGTTTGATGCAATGGTAAACGATAGTCCAATAAAATCTTTAAATATAAATTATAGCGCAGCAGGAGCGCAGGAATTCGGGTTTACGTACCCCAGAATTATATTATTTAAAACACAAGACGGAAGAAAAGGAGCCATCAAAATTAAAGATATGGTAAAGAACGGCACAAGTTCTTATATTTTATGTGACATCAAAGTACAAAAACAATAACCAATACATGAAGAGAGAGAATAAAAAAATCTTGTTGTGGTTATGTATTGTTTTTGCCTGTTGTATTAGCAGGAAAGGATATGCGCAAGATGTAGATTTAGAGACTTTTTACAAACCAAATTTTAAAGTTACAGGTAGTGTAAACGCGAATGCGATGTATTATACTTCAAGTATGCCCAATGCACGTGAGCCTTTTACCTATTTGCTTTCAGGGAATTTGAATATTAGTGCTTTTAATTTTAGTGTTCCATTATTTTACAGCATTACCAATCAGGGAAAAAATTTAGGCTATACCGCCCCATTTGATTTTAACAGATTAAGTATTATGCCTAAATACAAGTGGGTTAAAGCCTATATAGGGAATGTAAGTATGACATTTTCGCCCTACACATTAAGCGGTTTTCCGTTTAAGGGAGTTGGTTTAGAACTTACGCCACAAAGCCCCTTTAAAATAACCTTGATGGGCGGACAATTGCTAAAAGCAGTTGAAGGTGACGATGCAATGGGAGGAATTCCGGTTTATCAGCGTAATGGTTACGGAGCTAAAATAGGTTTTGAACAGCAGCAATATAAAATTGGATGGATCGGTTTTTATGCAAAAGATAATTTGAATTCATTAAACTTAATAGATGATAAAGGAGTTACTCCAAAAGAAAACTTTGTAAACAGTTTGATTTTTAGTACCTCTTTGATTAAGAATTTAAATTTAAATGTTGAGTACGCTTTATCTGTTTTAACGGATGATACGAGAAATAAAAGTCTTTCGGGAGGAAATTTCAAGGATAAATTATTTTCCAGTAAAGAAAGCACCAGTTATTTGAACGCATTAAATGTCAATTTTGATTATAATATTCAAAAAAGCATTATTGGATTAACATATGAGCGTATTGATCCTAATTATAACACATTAGGAGCATTGTATTTTAATAATGATTTAGAAAATATAGCATTGCGATTTGCCCGCCCTTTTTATCAGGATAAAATTACTGTTTCGACTAGTTTAGGATATCAGAGGGATGATCTTGCAAAAGCAAAAAAGCAAGATACTAAACGCGTTGTTGGTTCCATAAATATGAATTACAGAGTAACAGACCAAATAAATTTTACAGGAAGTTATTCTAATTTTTCTACTTATACCAATAAAAAATTAGATCAGTTTGAGCTTATCAATAATCCAAACACAGTACAGGCTGATACCTTAGATTACAGGCAATTATCGCAAAATGCGAATATGAATATGTCATACTCTTTTGGAAAAAAGAGAAATCAAAATTTAAATTTCAATTATAGCATTGCGGGTCAGGCAAATGAGCAGGGAGGAGTAATACGAAGAGGACAGGCAAGTACCGTTCAGAATTATAATGTAGCACATTCGGTAAATTTTCTACAAACGAAAATTGGCTTAAACAGTTCTCTTAATTACACCAGTAATCAAGTAAGTCAAAACGATAATTCATCGGTTGGAGCCTCAGTTGGAGCTTCAAAAAAGTTATTCAAAGATAAGCTGAATACTAATGTGGGACTTCTGTACAATAGCTCTCAGGGAAATACTAATACAAGTTCAGTTTTTGGAGTAAAATTCAATAGTAGTTATTTATTGCTCGAACAGCATAATTTTAATATGAGTATTATTTCAATGTTTAGAAACAGTAGCAACGCTCAAAAATTTAATGATTTAACCGCTACATTAAACTATGCTTACTCCATTGATAAACTAAAATTACCGGCTAAAAAAGAGCCTAAAAAAGAAGAGAAAATTGTATCAGATCCTATTTTAAAAATTAAACATAAAGACAAAACGTACGAAGGAACAAGAAATGAAATTATAAAACAATTACAGGACCTTCAGCTGGCGTTACGACCAATGCCAAAAGAAGATTCAGATGAATTGCAACATTTATTGACCCTTACAACCCTGACTCCGGATGATAAAAGTTTTGAAGAAAAAGCTTTAGATTATTTAAAAGCGTACGATTTAAATAATGATATTTTAGACAGATATAACAAATATATCCTGGAAACAGTACAAAGTCTACGAGAAGATATGATTCGAAAAGATGAAGGATTCGAAAATGATTATGTCATGGCATTAGGAAGAGTGAATAAACACAAAATGCACGGCGTAAGTGAACAGGATGTGACCAATAAAACCAGCTATAATTCTTATTTAAAATTAGTCGAAAGAAAAAATAAAAAGTTACAGCCTTTATTAGTGCATCGATGGATGATTAATGAAATTTCGATCCTTGCGAATACATCTGCAGATGAAATTCATAAAAATGAAAACTTTTCAAATTTTAATAATCAGGAGTTAAGCCACTTCTTTAAAATGATGAAAGACAAAAAAACAGATGCAGAAATAGTAGAAGAATTAAAAATAAAACTAATTCCGTATTATCATGATTTAGCCCTTAAAAGTGTTAAAGATGATGAGGTTGAATTTAAATATTTAAAGAATAATTAAGGATCAAAGAATACAATTCTTTTAAATAAAAAAAGAAATTCGTAGATCATTTCAAAAATAGTTTGGATAAAATATAAAAAAGTTACTATGCTTTATTTTACAAAAAAACAGGATTATTTGCTTATGAAAAATTTTTACAAAATACATTTAGCGGTATTGTTTATCATGCTTTCGGTTGTTTTTTCTTACGGGCAGGATATTGCACCGCCTAAAGAATTAGGTGTCGCTGCAAGTTCTATCGAAAAGATCGAAGCTGCTGACCGCTGGGTAGATAAATTTTCGAATCAGGATTTGGTAGAGTTACCAATCGGTATTCGTAAAACAATAAGTAATGTTCAATATTCTATCGGGATAACAAAAGCTGTTTTTTCACCGGAATACACAACTTTGACCGTTTTTTGTAGAGTTGATATTCCGCAAAAAGATAAAAACGGACAGCCAATGCAATTGTTTTTTGGTGCAGATAACGTACAATTATCACATCAGGGAGGAATTATAGGAGAAGCAAAACTAGTATTATTAGGCAATGTTGACATTCCGTTTAGCGATAACAAATGGCAGGTATCACTTTATGGTGGTTTTGATATGGCAACAGGAGATGTCAAAGATCTGACTTATGTTAAAATTGACTGCGATGGTTTTAAGGAAATGAAAATTTCAGGAGCAGTTGAGTTTTCAAGAAATTTAATATTGCCAATTGACCCGTTAACAAAAACGGTAGACGAAGCAAAACTAACAGTTCCTAAAACCTACTACAACGGAAAAACGGTTCCGATACCTAATAGGGTAAGAGGTGATTTTAGTTTTACTGCAAGCAGTTGGAATGATATTTTGGTCAATGTAAGTTTGCAGCCTTTTACTTTAAAAGACAAACGAAACGGAAAAGACTTTGAGGGTAATTTCCAATTTCTGGTTAGTAATGCAGTATTGGATTTAAGTGATTTAAAAAATGATCCAACAGTAGTTTTTCCCGAGTATTATGCAAAAAATGCACTTTTAGTACCAACACAGGAAGCATGGAAAGGAGTATTTATTCAGACTTTTGACGTTGGTCTTCCCAAAGAATTTCAAACAACAGATACTGCGTCAAGTAAAGAAAGACTTCATGTAGGAGCACAAAATCTTATCATAGATAAATTTGGAGTTTCGGGTACTTTTTATGCAGATAATGTTTTCCCACTGGATCGCGGTATAACAAGTCAGGAAAAATCATGGGCATATTCCTTAGATCATATTGATGTAACTATTGCAGCAAATACTTTTGTAAAAGCAAATTTAAGCGGTCAGATTCTTTTACCTATAAGTAAGGCAACAGAGAAAAAAGAAACTGCATCGACTGCAACACCAACTCCCGCAGCTACTGGGGCAGCAGCTACAGCAACAACTCCTGCTAAACCTGCTCAAACAAACAGAGCGGGCTTAGAATATAATGGTTTTATATCCATGGAGGAGCAGCAATTAATTGTTGTAACAAAAGATTCCATATCGTTTGATATCTGGAAAGCAAGGGCTTTGCTATTACCTAATAGTTCTGTTGAATTAAAATTAGTAAACGGGAAATTTTTACCTAAAGCTAATTTAAACGGGACAGTTTCAATTGGTACCAATAAAGGAGCTTCTGATGATAAAGATGTAGAAGGGAAAAAGACAGTTGATTTTAAAGGAATTTCATTCGAAAACCTGCAATTGCAGACAGTTTCGCCTATTATCTCTGTCCGAAATATGGGATATAAAGGCACCGTTTCCTTTGGTAATTTCCCGGTTTCGATTGGTAATATAAATGTTGCCATTAACGGAGATAATTCCCGAATCGATTTTGATTTAGGGATTAACCTTATGGAAAGTGTTGGAGCCGGAGCCACAGCCCGAATAGGGATAAAAGGCAAAATGTATGACGACGGTTACAGGCAGCGAAGTAAGTATGACGGATTAGATTTATCAGCTATTAGTATTGACTGTAAATTTAGCGGATTGACAATAAAGGGAAGTCTTATCTTAATGGAGAAAGACCCTGTCTATGGTAACGGATTCAATGCAGATCTGGAAGTTGATGTTACAGGAATTGTAACTGTAAAAGCAAAAGCTATTTTTGGTCGTACGACCTTTAGATATTGGTATTTTGATGCCTCTGTTAAATGGCCACCAACTCCCGCACCATTTATGATTACCGGTTTTGGGGGAGGTGCTTATTATAAAATGCATCGAAATGAAGATATAGCTATTGGAGATTTTTCCCCATCAGGATTGAGTTATACGCCGGATGAAAAAATAAGCTTAGGGATTAAAGCCCTTATTTATTTTAATATTGGTTCAGAAAGTGTTTGTGATGGTGAAGCAGGTTTTGAGATTGCTTTTAACTCAAAAGGAGGAATAAACAGACTGGCAATTTTTGGTAAAGCAAATGTTATGGCTAAAATACCGGGAATGAAAAATATTAATGACTTAATTGGTAAGGTCGCAGGAAATATGACTTCAAAGAAAAGTTTTTTAGGCATAACCGATAATGATCTTAAAGGTTCTTTTGCCAGTAAATATATTCCGGAAGCAGATAAGGCAGTTCCAGATCCTTTATCTGCTAAAGTAGGGATCAGAATGGCAGCTGCAATAGAATTTGATTTTCAAAATAATTCGATGCATGCTACAACAGATGTCTACATTAATACACCTGGAAATTTTTTGTCAGGAACAGGAGAAGGAGGAAGAGCAGTTTGGGGAGTTTTTCATAAAGACCCAAAAGATTGGTACATGTATATGGGAACACCAGATGACAGATGTGGTGTAAAAATAGGATTTGCAGGAATGTACTTAAAAACAACAAGCTATTTTATGGCAGGAACAGTGCTTCCCGGAAGTCCGCCACCACCAGCGCAGGTCGCTAGTATTTTAGGTGTCGATGCCAAAGAATTAGATTATATGCGTGACGAAAATTCATTGGCAAATGGAGGAGGTTTAGCCTTTGGAGCCAGTTTAGATTTTGATACAGGAGATTTGAGTTTCTTGCTTTTTTATGCCCGTTTTCAAGCCGGAATGGGATTTGATATCATGCTTAAAGATTATCAGGAAGCCAGATGTTCTAATACAGGTGAACGTGTAGGTATCAATGGCTGGTATGCTAACGGACAATCGTATGCCTATTTACAGGGAGAATTAGGAATTAGAATTAAATTATCATTCTTAAAATTGAAAGTGCCAATTATTTCAGGAGCAGCTGCCGTTTTATTGCAGGCAAAATTACCAAACCCAGTCTGGATGAGAGGTTATGTAGGTGGAAATATGAATATTCTGGGTGGATTAATAAAAGGAAAATTCCGTTTTAAATTTGAACTTGGAGAAGAGTGCCAATTTGAAAATGCATCACCACTGGGAGGGCTTAAATTAATAACAGATGTAACTCCAAAACAGAGTTCAACGGATGTTGATGTTTTTGCTGTACCACAAGCCGCTTTTTCTATGAAAGTGAATGAAGCTTTTGTAATTCCTGAAGATGCCGGCGACGTTACCTATAAAGTGATATTAGAAAAATTCAAGGTTTTTGACGGCACAAAAGAAATTCCCGGAGTTTTAGAGTGGAGCTCTACGAAAGACAAGGCTAATTTTGTTTCAACAGATATTTTACCTCCAAATAAAGAATTAAAAGTTCAGGTTGAGGTTAGTTTCCAGAAAATGGTAAATGGTTCTTTCCAACCCATAAAAGTGGATGGAAAAGTAGCCACAGAATTTGAAGAAAGATTATTTACAACTGGTGGAGCTCCAAATCATATTCCGTTGACCAATATTAAATTTTCGTATCCTGTCGTAGATCAAAAATATTTCCTTGAAGAAGAATACCCTAAAGGATATATTCAGCTTAAACGCGGTCAGGATTATTTATTTGAAGATGCAAATTGGGAAACAAATATAAAAGTAGATCAGGACGGAACTTCTACTTCAAAAGCTACAGCTTTTAATTATGATACCAGTTCAAATGAAGTGTATTATAATTTACCAAATATTGATCAGGATAAAAAATATAATTTTTCAATTGTAAGCAGTCTGAAACAAACTCAGTCGAGAAATACAATAGCTGAATCAAAAACAAATACAATTAGTAATGATGGTAATGACATACAAATAAAAGAAAACCAAGCCGATGCGCTATCTAAGGCAGAAGGAAGTATTGAGCGTTTGACTTATTCATTTAATACCAGTAAATACAAAACATTTACGGCTAAAATGAATTCGATAAATACTCAGGGCTACAATTTTGGAGTCTTGGATTCAGATATCATTTATTTGACCAATACCATTTCAAGTCAGGAAGCATTTGATGTTGTCGATTTGCAAGGAGTGTCTTATAGTGATAGTAAACCAATAATAACCGCGCAGTCTAAGCTAAATGATGAATATTATACAACAGATATTTTTCCGTATTTGTATAAAGATTATCCTTTTAATGGTAATTATTCTATAACTAACAGAGATACAAATGAATTAGGAGTAATTCCTGCAAAAGCGATACCTCTTAATACACATTATACAACCAGTATAGAAAATAATGTAAACCAGTCGTGGACAAAAGGCAATTTTCCATTTAAATACAATATGCCTTTAATTTACAAGCAGGATTGGGTTGATTTAGACAATCAGGTTATCAATGGTTATATTAACGGAGATACCAGTATTGAAGCAATTGCAAAACGTTTTCATAATTCTAATTTCCTGTTTATGCGTTACGGAAACTACGAAATTGTTATGAAATATAATTTGCCGGGAGATAAGCAAGCCAACGAGTTTACTTATAAATATAAAAACACTAATAATTTCAGGTAGTTCTGAATGATAGAATAAAAGCTCTAAAAAAAGCTGATGTAAGCAAAAGAGACGACTATTTAGTCGTCTCTTTTGCTTTTAAACTTATTATCAAAACATACCTCATACAAATAAAACTACTTGAAAATATATCAATTGTCTGATAATTATTTACGGGATTATATAAAATATTTATAAACAAAAAAAACTCCAGATTGCTCTGGAGTTTCATTTTATAATATAAAAAGTAAGTTTTTACTCTTCTTTCATCGTATGATAAACATTCATAACGTCATCATCCTCTTCAATTTTTTCGATCAATTTTTCAACATCAGCGATTTGAGCTTCAGTAAGTTCTTTTGTGATTTGCGGAATACGTTCAAAACCCGAAGATAAAATTTCAAGACCTCTGTTTTCAAGTTCTTTTTGCAAAGTACCGAAGCTTCCAAAAGGCGAGTAGATTAAAATTCCGTCCTCATCTTCAAAAACCTCCTCAGCACCAAAATCAATAAGTTCAAGTTCTAATTCCTCAGGATCAAGATTTCCTTTAGCAATTCTGAAGTTACAAGTATGGTCAAACATAAACTCAACAGAGCCTTGCGTTCCCATTGTACCGTTACATTTATTAAAGTAGCTACGAATATTGGCCACAGTTCTGTTATTGTTGTCAGATGCCGTTTCAATCAAAATCGCAATTCCGTGAGGAGCATATCCTTCAAACAAAATTTCTTTATAGTTGGCAGTATCTTTATTACTTGCATTTTTTATCGCGCGCTCCACATTGTCCTTAGGCATGTTAGCGGCTTTTGCATTTTGTATTACAGCTCTTAATCTAGAATTGGCATCAGGGTTAGGACCACCTTCTTTAACGGCCATAACGATGTCTTTACCAATTCGGGTAAATGTTTTAGCCATTGCTGACCAACGTTTCATTTTTCTTCCTTTTCTAAATTCGAACGCTCTTCCCATTACTAATTTTTTATTTTGAGATGCAAAAATACGGTTATTCCTTTTTTTAGCAAAATCAATTCAATTCTTTTTTAAATTATGTTTTTATAAATAATTTAACCGCTAAGATCGCTAAGATTTACGCTAAGTTCGCAAAGGTTTTAAAGATTAATTTTATATAAGGTCAACAAGTTTTATCCATAATAGCATTTTCAAAGTAGAAGACTTTGAAAATGTGGTAAAATCTAAAATCTAAAATCTAAAATCTAAAATCTAAAATCTAAAATCTAAAATCTAAAATCTACTTCATCGCATTAAACTCATTAATAACATTCACCGCTTCATTTAAATACGGATTAGTTTTAAGATTATCGATCTGGTATTGATTTATCGTTTTATCATTTGGATAAACCCCAAGTAAAAACTGATTTACAGTCGAATTATAAACATCTAACTGATTATTTTCATCATTAAAAGTATTGATTTCCTTCCATAGTGAATTGACAGTCTTTTTCTGTTTAAAAACAGCATCTAAAGTCATCGGAATCTCTGCTTTTGGAGTATTAACCGATTGATCAATTTTCAAATTAATTTTTTTAATATTATTAAAAAAGTAATTATCAGCCAATCGTGCAGCACTATTTTTAGCCAGTTTATCGATTAAAACCCTTTTTACATAAGGCTTGAATTTTAATAAAGGTTCAATACTATCATTTTTAATTGCAGTAGGGAAATCACTTTCTTTTTGATAAACACCCTCATAAAATTCAGGAAGAATCACATCAGGTTTAACACCAATATATTGATGGCTTTTACCGGTAACCCTGTAAAATTTATTAATTGTAATTTTCAAAAAGTCAGTATTTTTAGTTTCGTCAAGCGAAATTATAGTCTGCATCGTAGCTTTTCCCAGAGTATTACTGCCTAATAATAAAGCACGATTATAATCCTGCAAAATCGAAGAGAAAAACTCACTTGCTGATGCCGTATTACTATTCACCAAAATTACAATTGGACCTTTATAAATCAAACCTCTAAAAGGATCATTGATAATTGATTTCCCTTGTTTATTATCTACAACAATAGAAAGAGGACCATAATCAATAAACATTCCGGCAAGTTTTATCGCTTCCTCCATAGATCCGCCGCCATTATCAATTAAATCAATAACAAGACCTTTAATATTATCCCTTTCCAGTTTTATAACTTCGCGAGCCACATCATCTGCACAGCCTTTACGGCTATTTCCATCTAAATCAGCATAGAAACTCGGAATTTTAATATATCCTATTTTACTGTCTTTTCCAATAATGAAACTAAAAACCGAATTATCTTCATCCTTCATCACTTGCTTTTCAACGTAAACATCAAAGTTTTTACTGGAATTTCGCTTCAGCGTAAGCGTAATACTTTTATTCGATTCAGATAAAATCATAGTCGAAATAGCTTCTAACGAAGCACATGAAACCTGCAAAGTCTCCTTTTGATTAGATATCGAAACAATCTGATCGCCCTTTTTAATTTGTCCTGTTTGATACGCCGGACCATTTGGATCCAGTTCTGCTATAATTATCTCATTTTTTTCGTTCAAATTTACCGTCATTCCCAGCGACAAATGCTCTTTTGACAATGAAGCCACAAAACTCGTTTTAGAATCATCACTAAAATAAGCCGTATGCGGATCAAAATAAGTACAAAAGTAATTGTAGAGTTTTTCTTCCTGTTTAAGATTAGTTGCTAAAAGCGTATTGATTCGGCAAATTTCATTCGTTAAAATCAGGTTTTTCGAGGCTAATTCAATCGACTTAAAATTCGTTTTAATCGAATCTAAATTATCGCTTGTTTCAGCAATTTCATCCAGAATTTGGTAGCGGATTTTCTTTGACCAAACCTTCTCTAAATCTTCTTTTTTAAGATAAAACGGAAAAGATTTTTTATAAAACCTAATAGTATCTTTCTTAGTATAATCAATAGGTTCCTTTTGGATTTTTTCAAGAACCGCTTTCGTTCTCAAAAGACCATTTTTATAGGCAGATGTAATATCGGCTAAAAAATCACATTGATTGCTTAAGATAAGATCATCTAAATTTGTACGGTATTTGGCAGACAAATTTTCGTATTCGCTTTTATAAAATATATTTCGGGAAGGATCTAATTCATTAATCAGATTATCAAAAACAAAAACCGATAAACTATCGTCTACCAGTTTCGGTCTAATATGTTCGTCCTGAATAAGTGCATTTATTTTGTTTAGTATTTCACAGGTGTTAACACTATTTTGACTAAATAGAACATTTGTAGTTAAAACCAATACTAATAATATTTTTTTCATAAATCGAAAATCTTCGTTTAGATTAAAATTACGCTTATTTTTTGATTGCGTGTTATATTTTTTATAATAATTCTTACATCTGAACAATTTATTTTAACATATAGAAATCTGGTTTAAGAAGTTTAAGATAGGCTTTTCCAGTAAGCAAATCTTATAAAAAATGCCACGGATTAAAATGATTTCAAAGATTAATCATTTAGATCATTTTAATCTGTGGCAAAAAAAAATGCACTACTATAAGTAATGCATTTTCTAAATCTATATTTATAAAAATCTATTTCTTGTAAAACGGTAATTTCACCACTTTAGCAGGAACATCATTTTTTCTGATTCTAATAAAAATATCACTGTCAACAGCAGTATTATCTAAAGTAACATATCCTAAACCAATACCTTTATTCATAGAAGGCGACATCGTCCCGGAAGTTACAACACCAATTACAGTGCCTGTAGCGTCAACAATTTCATAATCATGTCTTGGTACAGCGCGTTCCTGCATTTCAAAAGCAACTAATTTTTTAGTAACACCAGCTTCTTTTTGTTTTTTCAAACTTTCAGAATTGGTGAAATCTTTCGTGAATTTAGTAATCCATCCCAAACCAGCTTCAAGTGGAGAGGTCGTATCATTAATATCATTTCCGTACAAACAGAAACCCATTTCAAGACGCAAAGTATCACGGGCAGCAAGACCAATTGGCTTAATTCCAAAAGCTGCACCAGCTTCAAAAACCTTATTCCAAATTTGTTCTACTTCACTGTTTTTACAATAAATTTCAAATCCTCCGGAACCGGTATATCCTGTAGCAGAAATAATTACATTTTCAATTCCTGCAAAATCCGCCACTTCAAAATGATAATAAGCAATCGCCGATAAATCTATAGAAGATAAAGACTGCATCGCCTCAACCGCTTTTGGACCCTGAATTGCCAATAACGAATAATCATCAGAAAGATTTTTCATTTCAACACCCAAATCATTGTGCAACGAAATCCAGTTCCAGTCTTTTTCAATATTCGAAGCATTTACAACCAGTAAATACTGCTCCTCTTTCATTTTATAAACAATCAAATCATCCACAATTCCGCCATCATTATTAGGCAGACAAGAATATTGCGCTCTTCCAATCGTCAAAGTCGATGCATCATTTGAAGTCACTTTCTGAATCAAAGCCAAAGCATTTGGACCCGTCAACAAAAATTCACCCATATGAGAGACGTCAAAAACGCCCACACTGTTACGAACCGTTTCATGTTCAGCGTTAATTCCTTCATAAGTAATAGGCATATTATAACCTGCAAAAGGCAGCATTTTAGCTCCCAAACCTTCATGGATGTGCGTAAGCGCAGTATTTTTCATTGTGTTGTTTTATAAGATTGTATCGCAAATTTATTCAAAAATATCTAAAAATGATACTCCAAATTATAAATTTCGCAATAATTAGAAGCAATTTCCTGCTATACGCTATATCTTTTGTTTTTTAAAGAAAAAAACAAAAGGATGCCGCTCCTATCAGGGCTAGGAATTTTAGGAAACCATAAATTCCTTATTGTTCAATTTTTATGTAACTTTAATAACCAGTTTAAGGCACAAAGTAAAGCAATAGCTAATTAAAAAATCCGTTTTTATCCGCGTTTTTACGAAGTAAATCCGTTTAATCAGCGTTACAATAAACATCAGCCAAAATCTAAAACTGATTAAAAATTAAATTATTCAGAAAAAATAAGCCAAAATGAAAGATCCACTTTTAATCACAAAAGAAGAAATTCTAAAATTCTACAAACCCGTAAATCCTCATACACATAAAGGATTACAGGGTCATGCCGTGATTATTGCAGGAAGTTATGGCAAAATAGGAGCAGCCGTTTTAGCATCAAAATCATGTCTAAAATCCGGTTGCGGACTTGTAACAACCTTTACACCAAAATGCGGTTATCAAATTCTTCAAATCTCCATTCCCGAAGTTATGGTAATAACCGATGAAAATACCAATTTCATCACAAATATTCACCTTCCG
Source organism: Flavobacterium psychroterrae (assembly GCF_018380615.1). Classification (GTDB taxonomy): domain Bacteria; phylum Bacteroidota; class Bacteroidia; order Flavobacteriales; family Flavobacteriaceae; genus Flavobacterium; species Flavobacterium psychroterrae. Next base: position 112,188 of record NZ_JAGYVZ010000019.1, read on the forward strand.
TTACAACCACAAGCAATTGCGATTGGTCCCGGAATAGGGAAGGAGCTAGGAACGCAAAAAGCATTATTCGAATTTTTAAGAATTAACAAAGCGCCATTAGTTCTTGATGCAGACGCATTAAATATCTTATCCGAAAATCAATCCTGGCTTGAATTAGTTCCCGAAAACACCATTCTGACACCACATCCCAAAGAACTCGAACGCCTAATAGGCAAGTGGAATTCAGAATCGGAAAAGTTCCAAAAAACAATCGCTTTTTCTGAAAAATACAAAGTTATCATCGTCATGAAAGGCGCGCCAACCTACATCATCAATAAAACCGAAATCTACGAAAACACCACAGGAAACGCCGCCTTAGCAACCGCAGGAAGTGGCGATACCCTAACCGGAATCATCACCAGTTTCCTTGCACAAGGATACGAACCCAAATATGCCGTAAAAATCGCCGTCTACCTTCACGGATTAACCGCTGATATTGCCTTACCTCAAACAGGATATCAATCGTTTATAGCATCAGATATTATCGAAAATCTGGGGAAAGCGTTTTTGGAATTAGAGAAGTAGAGAATGTGGCAATGAGATAATTTGATAATGAGATAATTCTGATCGTATACTTTTAGATTTCTGCTCACCGTTTGTCATCCCGCCTTCCTCTGGATGACAGTCTTTGTCAAAATAAAAATCTGCTCAATCTGCAAAATCTGCGAGAAATAAAAACCAAATCCAATATCAAAAATATTTGTTTTTATCATAGAAAACAGGATGACAAAAATGGATAAAACCTGCTATCAACTTTGCAGTTAAAATGGCACAGATAAAATAAAAAAATTCGTTTCATCCGCGTGCTTTGCGGTTAAATAAGCAAAATCTAAGAAATCTAAGAAATCTAAGAAGTCTAAAAATCTAACAATCTAACAATCTAAATTAGTAAGTTTGTATTTCAGTAAATGCTTATGAAAAACAATTTCGATCTCAGAACGGTAAATGTTACTCGTTACATCACGCCATTGCGCGAAGGCGGATCTTTACCCGCTTTAGCAGAAGCCGATGACGATTTTAAATACGTCTTAAAATTTAAGGGAGCCGGTCATGGCATAAAAGCCTTAATAGCCGAATTAGTGGGCGGACAAATTGCCAAAGCCTTAAAACTGCAACTTCCGGAACTGGTTTTTGCTAATCTTGACGAAGCATTTGGACGAAGCGAAGGCGACGAAGAAATTCAGGATTTACTGCAAGGAAGTCAGGGATTAAATTTAGCATTGCATTTTTTATCAGGCGCAATCACTTTCGATCCTGTTGTAACCACAGTTGATGCAAAATTAGCTTCACAAATCGTTTGGTTAGACGCTTATATTACAAATGTAGATCGTACGTTTAGAAACACCAATATGTTGATTTGGCACAAAGAATTATGGCTAATTGATCATGGCGCATGTTTGTATTTTCATCATTCCTGGAACAACTGGGAACAACACGCCAAAAGTCCGTTTGCATTAATAAAAGATCATGTTTTATTACCTCAAGCCTCACTTTTAAAAGAAGTTGATGCCGAATATAAAGCTCTTTTAACTCCAGAAATGCTGGAAGATATTGTAAATACAATTCCGCAAGAATGGCTGCAATGGGAAGATACAGATGAAACCCCTGAAGCGTTGCGAAACGTATACTTACAGTTTTTGCAAACGAGATTAAATAATTCAGAAATCTTTGTAAACCAAGCGTACAATGCAAGATAGTCACTTATATGAGTATGCCGTAATTCGTGTGGTACCCAGAGTAGAGCGCGAAGAATTCCTGAATATCGGAATCATTTTGTTTTGCAAAAGAGCCAAATTTATAAAAGTATTGCACCACATAAACGATGCTAAAATCGAAGCTTTATCAGATGATTTTGATATAGAGCAATTGCATTGTAATGTAACCGCTTTAGAAAAAATCGTAAACGGAACCAAAGATGGCGGACCCATTGGCGAAATGGATATTCCGGAACGTTTTCGCTGGTTAACGGCAATTCGTAGTTCGGCGATTCAAACTTCAAGACCGCATACGGGATTGTCTCAGGATTTAGAAAAAACGATTCAAAGATTGTTTGAAGAATTAGTTCTTTGAGGAAGGTTCAAAGGTGCGGAGGAACAAGGGTGCAAAGGTTTTGTAGAGGTGCGCAGCAGTGCGTCTAACATATTATTTTAAAAATCGCGCAAAGATGCCCAGTCGCCAAGAATTTAGAAACTTTGCGACTTGGCTCTTTGCGCGAAAATTTTACAAGCTTCAAAAAAAAAACTTAGCGTTCATTGCGGTTAAGAAAAAAACCACGAATTACATTCAACTGTAATCCGTGGTTTAAACTAAAACTAACTCACATTCTTTAAAATTCCATAGTTTCAATTTAGCAATTTGAAATTATGGAATTTTCAAATATTTTTTTAATTAAAATGATCCGCAAACATTTCCACCTAACGTTGCACCAGCTCCGGCTCCTCCAGTAATATCAGCCTTAACTGCTGAAGCTGCCAGCGTTACAATAGAATACGGAGGAGTAAAAGCAGTTTTACTTCCCGCAGTATTTCCGGTAGTATTTGTAAATACATTTCCAACTGCTGTAACAGCTGTATAACCTGTCATTAAATCTATAGGTGTTTTTACTCCTTCAAAAACATTACTTTCCACTTTAATATCCGCTTCAAAACCTGCAGCGATACATTTGTTACTCACTGTACTGTTAAAGAAATTGTTTATTAAATGTACTTTTCCAAAACGTACTCTTGGCATTCTTTCTTTACATCCCGGAGCCCACCAGCAACGAGCAAAAGTAATTCTTAATTTTCCGCGATCTGCTGTAGCTCCATCGCTTGAACCAATTAAGTTTGAATATCTATGATCATCTGATCCTCCAGAACCTCCAGCTTTTGGTGGTTTCAAGTAATGGAATTTAGAATAAGTAACCGAAATATAATCTGATTTGTTTTTGATATCAAAGTTTCCGTCAACACCATCTCTAAATTCGCAGTGATCCACCCATACATTTGTACATTCGTCAAGGATTGCATTATCCCATCCGTCAGTATCATAAGCACCAGGACCTTCAAAAATAAGGTTTCTGATGATAATGTTTTTACATCTTTTAATGTTGATAATACCAGACGCATCTTTAGTTTGATTAGTCGAAACTAATTTTGCACCGTTAGCACCATAAATCGTTTTTCCGGTTTGATCCTGAAATGATAATCTTGTCGTTACCGTAATAGTTCCGCTAACTTTGATAACTTTTACAGAGCTGCTTTCAATTGCAGATTTTAACTGAGCATAAGTAGTAACAGTTGTTTCTGCAGCAGAACCTCCACCTGTTGTTCCTCCGTTTTGCGAAGCCCATCCCGGAACCTGAGCGCAGTTTCCAATTTTTGCCGTCAAACCACCAGAAGTAGGTGTGGCAGTTTCAATAATAGCATTTTCGTCTGCAGACGAAGCAATTTCTTCGGTATTACACGCTGTAAAACCTAAAGCCAGTGTTAGTAGGAACACTGAAAATGTTGATTTAAATTTCATAATGATAAATTTGGGGGTTTATATTAATTTAACAGTGCAAAACTGACTATAAAAACTTTGTAAAAAGTTGAACAAGTTCAATATTTTGAAAATAAATTAACGGAAAGTATTTTTTTAACAGTTGTTAATTTACAAAAATGCATAAAAAGGGTACTTTTACGTAATCGATTACATTATTTTTCATTCATTCACACTTACGCCCCTGAGTAAGAATAAAAGTAAAAAACCACATGTACAAAAACCTACGATCAAGTATTGAACGTAAAATTCCGTTAACAGAAGAAGAATGGAATTTTGTCGTTGAAAAAGCCGAGTTCGTCAAACTCAAGAAAAATGAGTTTCTACAAATTCAGGACTCAAGCAGTTCATATGAAGGCTTTATTTTAAAAGGTACATTCAAAACCTATATTTTGAATGACAATGGCACCGAAAGTGTTATTTTCTTTTCTTTCGAAAATGAATGGATGTGCGATCTCGAAAGTTTCTATCATCAAAAGCCTACAACCTACAACATTAAGGCAATTGAAGAAAGCGAAATTTTGGTAATAAGCAAAACAAACAAAGCGCTCTTATTTGAGCAAGTGCCAAAATTGATCAAGTTTCACATCATTATGGTCGAAAAAGCAAACATCGCTATTCAACAAAGACTTTTAGATGTCTTAAACAAAACCTCCAAACAAAGGTATCTGGAGTTTATCGAAAAATACTCTCACAAAGTAGATAAAATCAACAACAGGAATTTATCGTCTTATCTCGGCGTTTCACACGAGTTTTTGTCAAAGATTAAAAAAAGGTGCTAAGGTTCTGAGATGCTAAGTTTCTAAGTTAAAAAAAGAATCGCGCAAAGACGCGAAGACTCAAAGTTTTATTTTCTTTGCGTCTTCGCGTCTTTGCGCGATTAAAAAAACTTTTCGAATCTTTGCGTAACCCTTTGCGAATCTTTGCGGTTAAACCTGAAACCTGAAACCTGAAACAAATAAAACTAAATTTTAAAAATCCAATATTCCACAGAGGCATTCATTAGAAAAATGAAGCATTATATTTTCCTTTTCTAGATTTTCAATGACTAATAAATCATGAGGATTTAAATAATATGGCTTTTCATTAATTTTAATAACCGTTATGTGTAAAGAAAATAAAATTATTATCTCAGCATTATAATTCTGATTACTATTACTTATTTTCAGTTCATGATGACTTATTTTTTCAGAAACCATCCAATTAAAATCAGTACCTTTTGTATAAGAAGTCACTTCATCATCCGAATTAAATTCCATGATTTCATGTTTCTCATATATTTTTTCTTCTTTGTTTACCTCAATATTTAGGGAGTTATCAAGCATAACCAAGTATCGGTGATAACCTTTAAATTGGGTAAACTCTGATGGAACTTTTTCTATTGTAGCACTGCTTATTCTGAATATAAAATCTCTATCGGCATAGTTTGCTGTTTTCGGATAGATAATGTATTCATATGTCAATCCGCCACTCCAAATAGAGCATGTACTATCTTTTTTAGGCAAAAGGCGTATGTTCATTTATCAAATATTTTAATATGACTTCAGTTTCCAGATACATTTAACCATCCTTTTAAATGAACTTATATCACTTATATGGTAAAAAAAGCGTTCCCATAGCAAAAAACTTAGATCTTTTTCTCTAAATAGATAAACTCCAAAGGTTCATTTGAAATATTAATATGAATATCACTTGAAGGAAAAGGTTCTCTTTCGCCGGTTTGAACATAACCATGACGTTTATACCACGCAATAAGTTCTGAACGAACCGAAACAACCGTCATAATAAGAGTTGACAATCCCAAAGCGTTAGCATGATTTTCGGCTTCAGCCAACATTTTTTTCCCGATTCCGCTATTTTGTAATTCAGGTGAAACCGTTAACATTCCCACATACAATTGATGTTCTTTCACCACCAATAAAACCGAACCAATAATTTTATCATTCTCTGTAAACTTCAGGAATGTATTTTTAGGATCTTGAATAATTTCCTTTAATTCTTCTTCGGTGGTTCTTTTTCCTTCTAATAAATGAGCTTCGGTTGTCCAGCCTTTTTTAGAGGTTTCGCCTCTGTAGGCTGAGTTTATTAAGGTTGTTAATGCGGGAATGTCTTGTAATGTTGCTTTTGTAATCATGATAATCTGACTGTATTATTAGTATAAATATTATTCCGTTGTGATAATACATAAAAAATTAATTAAACACATAGAAACATAGATTCTATGATTTTGAAAAAAGTAAATTAAAAAGAAACTAGTTTCTCACACATAGCTATGTTTGTTAATGCAAGTGAAGCGCCTTTTTTAGTTCATTAATTCTATGTTTCTATGTGTTAAAAATAATTGCACACAACGGGTCTAAATGTTATCTAGTTTTAATTGTATAAAAAATTGAATTGTTTCCTGCTTTAGCTCAATATTATTAAGTTAAGCTTTTAAAAAATAAAATCACTGCAAATCAAATCCGTTTTTATCCGCGTTTTTACGAAGTAAATCTGTTTTATCCGCGTCTAAAATTAGAAGCTGATTTTACTGATTCGCTAAAACGAAAACGCTGATAAAAACGGATTTTCTAATTACCTTCTTGATTAAACTGTTAAGTAATTTTATAGATTTCCCCTTAACTTAATAACATTGTGCTTTAGCCTGAGCAACAAAATTACATTAGAAAATGGCTTTAGCCTAATATTTAGTTTTTTTAGCTAAAGCCGAATTTGTCAATTGATATCAATTCTGAAAATAGTATCTTACAAAAACAGTTTGTTTTTTACCGAAATTTATTTTCGTTTAAGAATTTTAAATATCTTTGAATTATGAGTACAGCAATAAAACCAAACCATATCGGCAGAAATATAAGCCGTATCAGAGAGCTTAAAGATATGAAACAGGATGCACTGGCATATGCTTTAGGAATAAGCCAGCAGACCATTTCGGCTATTGAAAACAGCGAAACTATAGACGAGCAAAGACTAATTGAGATTGCAAAAGCTCTTGAAGTTTCTGTTGAAGCAATTAAAAACTTTTCGGAAGAAGCAGTTTTAAATATTATTGGAAATACTTATCACGATAATGGTATTGTAAATGCTGGACTTAATTACAATTGCAATTTTAATCCTTTAGATAAAGTAATTGAACTTTACGAACGTTTGGTGCAAGTTGAAAAAGATAAAGTTGAGTATTTAGAAAAATTATTGAACGGGAAGTAACGTTTTTTAAATGTATACTAATTGTAAAAAGAGATCTTAAGATCTCTTTTTTTATTTGTGTTCACTAACGAGATGTTGGTAAAGGGAAAAATATTTTGGAAAGTTAAGAAACAGGTTTGTAAATAACTTCTAAAATTTTTTCTAGAATTAAATCAACCGTTTTTTCTCTTATTTCATTCCTTATTTCAATTTCATCTGTTTTAATAAAATCTATAATTTTATCAGTTTCATAAATTTCATTATTATAATAAATTGCAATATACACTTGTCCCCATTTTTTAATTACTCCTGAATTTTCTAATGGTTCAGATGCGACTCCTGTAACTGCTACATATAATTCTGCATTTGAATAAGTTTTTACTAAACCGTTAACCATTTCTACTGTGGTTTCAATTGATTCAGCAGAATGTTTAAATAGAGTTTCTGGCTTTACACCTAAAATAGAGATTTTAAGCTCAGGATTGTATGTTACAATACTACCTTTAAGGACACTTGAAGCTCCAGGAATAGATGCAATTGTACTTGCTAATAATCCTGCTGTAATACTTTCGGCACAGCATATTGTAATTTTTTTCTCAATTAATTCAGAATTGAATTTTTTTATTTTTTCTATATCCATTTTTTATTTAAATTATTTTTAATCTTTGACGTCATAAAATAAATGTACACAACTTAATTCATCCTTGTAAATTAGACATTCGTCTTTATAGTTTTTGTCATATGGGCATTTATCAACTTTTAGTTTCCTAACAGTATAAAATTCTATATTATTTACTTCATGATCATTTTCAAAATCATAGGCTTGATTAGGCAATCTTTTATCATAATTTAAAATATCTATATTGACTTTTTCTACATCACCAGTGTAGAAAAGAGATATCACAATTATCTTTTCAACTTTTTCAAAAAATTTTTCGCATCTTTTTCCAATTAATTTTCTAATAGTTCTTCCGTCATTGACAACATCTGTAATTATTATTACAGTTTTGAAATCACCTCTAGAATTGTCATAGTTTAAGTTTTTTTCAAATTCATTGTGATCATTGTACCTATATGAATATGGTAAAGAAGTATATGGTTTATTATATTTTATAGATGCTTTTGTTGATATTATATTACCTTCATAACCTAGGCCTATAATTAAGTCACAATTTTTAGCTAAATCAAATGTTTCAATAACATCAATAATAGAGTCTTTTACAAAATGTAAATCTTCCTTAGATTCTAATAATTTAGAAATATCAATCCAATTATGTGCTCTTGATGTTTCACTCCAATGGAAATGTCCAGAATGAAAAAGTTTTTTAGATCTAACTATTTGATAAAGGTAATTTGAAAAATCTTCATTATTATAGGAGATAATATCTTTATGTACTATTGGTTCTGCATCTAATTCTATATTAGTTTCTGGGATTTCAATTTCGTTTGTTTCAAAAATATCGACTACCTTTTCAATACTTATGTTGTTGTTTTCATATAGTTTAAATATTTCTATTTCTCCCGCATTAGCATTATTTGTAATATCCCAATACCCATAATTGGGTTTGTCATTATTATTACTTTTGTGCAATAGATGAATATTATTTTTTAAATTAACAGAATTATCATCAATTAATACTTCAAAGACTTTAAAAGAAGATTCATATTTGATTGTTGATAATGTACCACAATCTGAAATATATATAGAGTCTCCATTAATTTTTTTGGACTGTCTGATATGTTCGTTACCATTTAAAATTAATTTTACTTCTTGATTCATTACTTCACTTAGTAATAACCCTCTGTTTTCTTTTTCCCATTGACCGCTATTTTTATCCTCAAATCCAGCAGAAATATTATGGTGCCATGCAAGTACAAAATTTAGTTGAGGAAGAGTAAAAATAGATTTTAGCTCTAACATTTCTTCTCTAAATTTATCGACTGGTATGTTTCCTTCTCCTCCTTCATCATTTATTTTGTAGTTAGAGTTTAATCCTATAACAACAATTCTATCTTTTATATTTAGAAAATCTACAATTTGTTTATTTACAGGAAAATTTTGGTTTTTTAGATTGTAGTAAAAATTTGAAAATCTTTCATATTTTATTTCAGTTAACAAATGTGCTTGATCTGTCGGATTTTGTTCAAGTTCATTTATTATAGACCTTCTGTGAATATCATGGTCACCAGGAATTAATAAAAGATTTTTTTTATCAATTCTTAACTGTGCTAAAATTTCTTTTATGAAATTTTCTGCAAATGTAAATTCATCGTTTTCAGCTGAATTTGTAATATCTCCACTTATTATTAAAAAACACTCTCTATCTGGATATTGTTTGTTAATATATTCACAAAAATTAGTAACATACGAATTTGATAGTTCTTTAGAAGAATTAGTTGTTAAATATGAATCACATTTATCATTGAATGTTCCATTTAACTTATTATATAAGGTTACATGTAAGTCTGAAATATGTATTATAACAGGATTATTCATTTGTAAAATATTCTAAATTTGTTGAAATATTGAAATTTAGTTCTCTATTATTTTCTTTGGTGATTGAAAAGACTGCTAATGTAGAATCTTTTTTCTTGATATCTTGGGGAGTTAATGTTTCAGTTTTTATTATAGAAACATTTCCTAGATATTTTCCTCCTACAAATTGAATTAAATTTTTTACAATTTTCACTTCTGTTCCTAAGCAAACCAAATCAGAGACAACTATGTATTTGCGATTTGCATTAATAACATTGTCAAGTCGAGAATATAATTTATTTATTGGACCAATTTTATCAAGAATTAAAAGGATCAGGTGCAAAAGTTGGGGATTAAGCAAAAAGATTAGATAATCTGAATAAGAAGAAATCTACATTTCTAACTCCTCTAAATTGAGATCTAAATGCTTTAATTTTCGCATTAAAAGATTCTGCAG
>NZ_JAGYVZ010000001.1:0-93622 GCF_018380615.1 Flavobacterium psychroterrae
TTACTCTTTATTCTTTTGCCCTAACATCTCTGTTAAAGCGGCTGTCAATTCAATATGTCTACGAACGTGTCTTCTTTAATTTCGCTTGTTTCTCAAAGCGGGTGCAAAAGTAGAAAAATTATTTAAAACGGCAAGGAATTTTTGAAGTTTTTTTTGGAAAATTTCTTTTCCTTTTCTTCTCGTTTCCTAACCAATCTCTCAATGAACTTTCCCTGTTTTGCGGGGTGCAAAGATAGCAACTCTCTTCGGATTTACAATACTTTTTACAGCAGTTTTTTTATTTTTTATAAAAATAATTAGCTAACAATCTGATAATAATAAATTTATATTTTATTTTTTTTACACACAGTAGAGAATTTTCTTATTATAGTTATTCTTACCCAAATATTGATGTATTAAGCAAGTGCTATTTTATTAAATTAATAGTAATATTTAGCGACGGCATTAGCTTTAACTAACAAGATCTAAATAACTTTTTTTGGTTGTATTACCTGCTTCTGATGAAAGTTTGCTATGCCGGAATAGATTTTTGCTTCGACAGTGGTAAGTTCCGTGTCTACTATAAAGTAAAATTAACAAAACAGAATGTGATATTCCCAAGCACATTGTGGAGATCATTAAAAATTAGAGTAGCTGTCTCAACACTAAGACAACTACTCTTTAAACATCAATTCATTTTGCTATAGAATTTTTTGTATCAGAATTATCTTTTAAGATTTTAATTGTGCAAAGCAGAATTTTATTTTTTATTTTGATTGAACCATATTATACAAGCATCTACCGCTTTTTTAATAAATTCTTTTGTTTCTCCTTTTTTATAGTTCCGCTTTCATCAAAGAGTTCATTAATTTTAGCAAGATAAACTTCGGGCTGTTGCATAACCGGAATGTTTAAAAAGACTAAACTTTGTCTTAAATGATGATTATCTCCTAAACCACCTACTGCACCGTAGAATTACTGAAAATTGCTCCCGGCTTATCATCCCAAACACTTTTACCATAAGGACGCGAACCAACATCAAGTGCATTTTTAAGCACAGCCGGAAGATCTGTTATATTGAGGTGTAATAAAAATAAATCCGTCAAGCTTTTTCCAACTCATCTCTAAAAGCTGTATACGCACTTGTGGCATTTCATTATTATCGTCAAAATCCTGATTATATATAGGAAGGTCATCTAACCTGATTGTTTTAAACTCTAATCCTTCGGGAGTCATAGTAATTTGATCCCCGCGGAATTTAAGCTTTTGGGTTTACAGGAATTATAATTGTAAAAACTGCACCTTCACCAGATGTACTCTCTGCAAAAATATCTCCGCCATGACTTTGGGCAATCTTTTTACACATCGCTAATCCTATACCTGTACCTTCGTAGTCAGATTTACTGTGAAGGCGTTGAAAAATATTAAAAATGCGTTCAAAATATTCAGGTTCAAATCCTATTCCATTATCTTTTAATTGAATTTTACAGTATTCAATGTTCTTATTTCCCGCGTGAATTTTTTGAAGATCATCAAAATCAGCTTCTTTAGCCGATAAATGAATAATTGGATCTCTTCCTTTTTTTGTGAATTTTAAGGCATTACCAATAAGATTTCTGAACAATTGTGTCATCTGTACCGGATTAGCTTTTATAAAAGGCAAGACTTCGCAATGAATTTTAGCATTTTTTTGTTCAATAAGCAGATCATAATCCGAAACGATATGTTTTAAAATTTCATTTAAGTTAACTTCTTGTAACTGTTCATCGTTTTTAGCTAGTTTTGAATATTCTAATATATCGCTTATAAGGCTTCGCATTCGCATTGATGAATGCATTATTCTACCTATATATTTGTGCGCATTTGCAGTTTCACTTTCGATGAGGCTTGTTTCAAGCATATTCGAAAAAGTAATAATCTTTCGGAGTGGTTCTTGTAAGTCATGTGAAGCTATATAAGCAAATTGCGCCAGTTCTTCATTAGACTGAAGTAATCGCAAATTAGAATCTTGTAAATTCTTGTTTGTATGTACTAATTCATCGCTGGCTGCTGCGAGTTCCTGAGTACGAATTCGAACTTGTTGTTCTAAGGCAATTTTTAATTCCTGCTGTACGGTTACATCCTGAGCTGTTCCATCCATTCTAATTGGGTTTCCAGCTACATCAAATACCGTTTTTCCTTGCGCGTGAAGTATTCGCTTATCACCAGTCACGGGGTGAATTACCGTATATATTTCATTGTAAACTCCGCCAGATTCAGGATTGAGCGCCCAGGCAACGGCATTAGCAACCCTTGCCTGATCCTTATCGTCCAGAATAGGAATTACTCCGTTATAGTCCTTATTCGCAGGATCATATCCAAACCACTCAATAAGACGATCAGAATATGTAAGTCCGTTAGTCGCGACATCAATACTCCAGGTTCCTAACTGCGCTAATTCTACAGCGTCGCGAAGTCCTGCTTCTGCTTCTTGCTGTTTTTGCATGGCATAAACCTGATCCGTTACTTCCATCACTATACAGATCACACCGTATGGTTTATTATGGTCATCAAGTAGCGGTTTATAAGTATAATTATAATACCCAAAATAAGATACTTCGTTTTTTATGAGTTCAATACGTTGGGCAAAAACTTCATAAATTTCACCTGTTTCTAAGACAGTACTGTATTTTTTAAATAAGTCTGTATTCTTTAATTCTGGAATCGTTTCAACAATTGGCTTTCCTAAAATGGAAGCCTCACGCCCAAAAATTTCGAACATTTTTTCGTTTGCCTCCCGCAATATCATATCCTTACCTACTAACACTAAATTGGCAACGGGAGAATTGTAAAATATTTTACGAATAAATTCCTGATTTTCTTCCAGAAGCCGTTTTGCTTTAATTTGAGCAGTAACATCTATGACAACATCTAAAATAGCATATACATTACCATTATCATCCAATAAGGGCTTATAGGTAAAATCGAAGTAAAATGTTCTCAGTTTACCATTAATCATGATATCTGTCCTGGCTCCTTTTTGATCGTACTGCTTTCCTGTTCTGTAAACCTCTTTTAAAATATCAGGAAAGGGCTGATTTACTGCTTCAGGGAAAACGTCAATCATATTTTTACCCAGTACTTCAGGACCTCGACCCCAATGGTCCATAATAATTTTATTCGCAATTTCAATGCGCATATCAGGCCCTACATAAAGGCAAGTACCCACAGGGGCTTCTTCAATTAAAGAACGGAAACGTTTTTCGCTATCTTCAATTTTTCTTCGTGAAGCCAGTTGTTCTGTTACGTCAATAGCCATGTGCAAAACGGTTGAACTGCCTGTTGATTCATTAATACGGTCATACGAAAAATTAAAGTAACGGCGTTCCACCTTTCCATCAATAATTAAATCCACCGGCTGGTCATCACCTCTAAAAGGAATCCCAGTTTTTTGAACCTCAATAACCGTTTGTAGTGCCTTTTGTCCTATAAGTTCCGGCAAGCTTTCAGTCATTTTTTTACCAATGGCGTCTTCCGGAGATTTTTTATTCATAAACTCCAGCATGGGCTTATTAATACTTTCTATAATAACATCTTCACCTCTGGAAAGTAATATAGCAATAGGCGCCTGTTCGATCATATTTCTAAAACGGGTCTCACTTTGCTGCAATAGTTCTTCGGCACGTTTTATATCGGTAATATCACGGGTTGTTCCTGCTATGGCTTCTACTTCACCTTGCTCATTAAAAACCGGTACAAGAATATAATCATAAATCCTGCTTCCTAATTCGGCATGCGGAAAAGATACTGTTCCCCTAACCGCTCTTTTTTCAGCCACTACCTCGTCAATTTCCCTCTCGTGCATTAGTGCATGCCATTCCTCATAACCATTTTCACGAAGACCACGACCAATTGCATCTTCTTCTGTTTTGCCCCACATTGTTAGCAATGCTTTATTGGCATAAATAAATTTGTAGTTTAAGCTAAATACATAAACAAGATCGGGCGTATTGTTGGTAATGGAATCATGGAGTCTTTTTTGTCTCTGCGCACTAGCGAGCGCATCGTTCAAATTTATCTCTGATTGTTTTCTTTCCGTTATATCATCTGTCGTCACTACGATTAAGTCATCATGTTTAACGACTGTGAAACGAAACCAGTATTTCATTTCTTCGCCGCTATAAGACTGCTCAAAGGTTTGAGTAATGCCACTTTGTACTATCTCAATAAATTTTTCAAGAATACCGGTTTCTTTTACTTTGGGGAAAATTTCACTGTATCGCTTACCTTTATAATCTATATCACCAATCCATTTAAAGGTGTAGGCATTTAACAACAATATTAGGAAATCTTCTATCTCTCCCTTATCATTATAAAGAGATTGCATTACGGCGATGCCATTTGAGGAAGAGTTAAAAACGGTTTGAAAGAGGTCTTTATTTTCTATGTGCTCCATTTACTGCGTATATATGTCCAAAAAAGCACAAAATGCTTTTACTTTTAGTTATCTAATATTACTATACTTTAACGTAATTTCTTTAATGATCAAGCACTTTGATTTTCATTTTCAGCAATGAAAATTTTCTAAATGCGCTTGTCTTTTGAGCTGTGTAAAACAACAACTACTGGTATGTAATACTATAAAAATAAAAAAAAGTTGCAAATTTTCAGTGCTCATTTAAAAAAAAACACAATCATTACTCATTATCAATCCTCATTAATTAAAATTTGTGAGTTTTTTCATAACAGTACTTTGCTTATGAATTTATAGAGAGATTTAAAGACCATTAAAATTAAAATGAAAGAACACGCGTCAAAAAACAATTGTGCATTAATTTCTTTAAAAAAAATGATAAATAAAAAGATATAAAGATGAAGATACTTTTAGATTTTTATAGTTACCGTTTAAAGCAATCTAATAATACATTTGAAGATTAGCTATTTCATCTAATGTTTCTTCGCAATTTTTGTTAGAGTATTATAGATTGTTTCTGATGCAATGCTGTGTACTAATTTTAGATTAGATAACACTTTTTAAACCAATTAATTAAGTATATATAAAAAACTTATCTTTATGTAATTATTCCTATTTGAAATAATATAAATGAAAGTTTTCATTAACTAAGAGTTTTCATGTAAATAACAGAAGATAAAATTGTGTTAAGGCACTGTTCCTTTTGATACTATTCACGAAGAAATTTGTAAATTAGTGATATATCGAAATAATAAAAATTACAAGAATCATAATTAACTGAAAATCTGAAACTTAATTGGATGGCAGGATTTTTGAAAAATAATTGCAAGCTCAGTCAAAAAACGATCACTAAAATTATTTCAATATCTGTGGGTCAACTGCAGACATCATCACCTATTATTATTTAAACTAAACATTGTTAATTATGCAAAACGATATCTACCAAATTAAAAGACTGTTAACTACAAAAAACAGAACATTTTCATATTACAGTCTGGCTGAAATGGAAAATCAGGGTTTTAATATCAAGAAAATGCCTTTCTCTATTCGTATTCTTTTAGAAAATGTATTACGTAATTATGATGATTTTGCTATTACCAAAGAAAACATAGAAACTCTTCTAAACTGGAAACCAGAGGCATCGGACAAAGATATTCCTTTTAAACCGGCACGTGTCCTGATGCAGGATTTTACAGGAGTTCCTGCTGTAGTCGATATTGCATCTTTGCGGGCTGAAGCTGCAAGAAGAGGTAAAAATCCAGATATGATAAACCCACTTATTCCGGTAGATTTAGTTATAGATCACTCTGTACAGGTTGATTATTTTGGAACCGAATATTCTTATCTGAGAAATATGGAGGAAGAATATAAACGCAATTCAGAGCGTTACGAATTTTTAAAATGGGCACAACAATCGTTTAGTAATTTTAGTGTAGTACCACCTGGAATGGGAATCTGCCATCAGGTGAATCTGGAATATTTATCAAAAGGTGTAATTGAAAGAAATGGTGAAATTTTCCCCGATACTTTAGTAGGAACCGACAGCCATACACCGATGGTAAATGGAATTGGCGTTATAGCATGGGGCGTTGGAGGAATTGAAGCTGAAGCCGCTATATTAGGACAGCCAATTTATTTTATTATGCCTGAAGTAATCGGACTTAAACTTTCCGGTGAAATTCCACTTGGATCCACCGCAACAGATATGGTACTTACAATTGCCGAATTGCTAAGAAAATATGGGGTTGTGGGTAAATTTGTAGAAGTATTTGGTCCCGGACTTGATAGTCTTAGCGTTCCTGATCGTGCCACTATTGGTAATATGTCACCTGAATTTGGCTGTACTGTAACCTACTTCCCTATCGATGAAAAAACCTTAGAATACATGCGTCTCAGCAATCGTTCTGAAGAACAGATTGATCTGGTTGAACAGTATTGCAAAGCAAATTTATTATGGAGAACAGGAGATGAAACAATTACTTATACTGATATCCTTGAACTTGATTTGTCTACTATAGAACCTACTATTGCAGGACCAAAAAGACCGCAGGATAAAATTTTGCTTAAAAATCTTCAGCCATCACTTATGGACATGCTGGATAAAACTTTTGGTCGAAAAAATTTTCCTCCTAAACAAGTTGCACGCTGGTCCGGTGAAGGTGGTTCACAACCTATAAAAGGGGAAGCTGTAATTCCTGATAATGCAAAAATTGAGGAAAAAATAGAAAATGGGATCAAAACTGTTGCGGTAACTTTGGGGAACGAACAATTTATGCTTTCAGATGGAGCGGTTGCAATCGCAGCGATTACATCCTGTACCAATACATCAAATCCGTATGTTATGATTGGTGCCGGACTTGTTGCTAAAAAAGCAAGAGAAAGAGGTCTGAATGTGAAACCCTGGGTAAAAACTTCACTTGCTCCAGGTTCAAAAGTAGTTACGGATTATTTAACAAAAGCAGATTTACTGGGCGATCTTGAAGCTTTAAAATTTCATGTTGTGGGTTACGGTTGTACTTCATGTATTGGTAACTCAGGTCCTTTGCCTGCTCATATCGCCAAAGCAGTTGAAGATCATGATCTTGTTCTGGCATCTGTTTTATCAGGTAACAGAAATTTTGAAGCAAGAATTCATCCTCAAATTAAGATGAATTTTTTAATGTCGCCAATGCTTGTCGTAGCTTTTGCCCTTGCAGGAAGAGTTGATATAGACTTAATTAATGAACCTTTAAGTTATGACTCGAATCAATTGCCGGTTTATTTAAAAGATATCTGGCCTAGTAATGATGAAATCAACGAAGTATTAAGTGCCGTATTATCGCCTAAACAGTTTGCAAAAAGCTATGAAACTATATTTGACGGTAATGAAACCTGGCAAAATTTAAAAATACCAGAAGAAAAAATTTATGCCTGGAATGAAAATTCAACTTATATTAAAGAAGCGCCTTTTTTTAAAGATCTTCCCGAAAACCCAAAGCCGTTACAAGACATCGAAAATGCCCGAACTTTATTAGTTCTTGGAGACAGTATTACTACAGACCATATTTCGCCTGCTGGATCTTTCAATGAAAACTCTGCTGCAGGTAAATATCTGGTAAGCCGTGATGTACAAAAACTCGATTTTAACTCCTACGGTTCCCGTCGTGGACATGACGAGGTTATGATAAGAGGGACTTTTGCTAATGTTCGTATTAAAAATGCTTTAGCAGATAAAGAAGGCGGTTACACAAAATATCTTCCTACAGGTGAAGAAATGAGCGTATACGATGCATCTGTAAAATACAAAGGCGATAAAACTCCTTTAGTTATTCTTGCCGGAAAAGAATATGGCAGCGGATCATCAAGAGACTGGGCTGCAAAGGGAACTTTTTTATTAGGCGTAAAAGCTGTACTTGCTGAAAGCTATGAACGAATTCACCGAAGCAATTTAGTAGGTATGGGTGTATTGCCTTTACAATATAAAGATGGAGAAAATGCGTTAAGTCTGGGACTTACAGGAAAGGAAACTTTTGCAATATCCGGAATTGCACAAGATATTAAACCTTTAAAAGAGTTATTAATGACAGCTGTAAAAGAGAATGGCGAAAAAATCAGCTTCAATGTTATTGCCAGACTGGATTCTAAAATAGAAATTGAATACTATCGAAATGATGGAATATTGCAATATGTTTTAAGACAATTTCTTGAAAAGGAATAATTGAAGCAGTTAATTCTAGATTATAAACTATAATCTAGAATTGATTTTTAGACACAAAAAAAACCAGTGAATAAACTTCACTGGTTTTACCTTACTTATGTAAAATGGTCAATCTTAAATAGATCAACTCACATCAGTATCTTAAGCTACTACTACGTTTACAGCGTTTGGTCCTTTTTTACCTTCAGCTATGTCGTAACGTACTTCATCATTTTCACGGATATTTTCAGATAAACCTGAAACGTGAACAAAAATTTCACTTCCACCGTTTTTTGGTGTAATAAAACCAAAACCTTTTTCTTCATTGAAGAATTTTACTGTACCTTCTTGCATATTATAATTATTTATAGAGTATAAATGTAGTCTATTTACTAGTACAATTCTCAAAATAAACACATTTCCTTAAAAAAAATTTATTTTTCAAAAAAAAAATCCAAATTATCGGGAACCTTCAAGTGCATGAAGTCCGATATTTATTGGAATTTTGCTCTAAAAATCCTCCATTACAAAATGATTTAAAAATTACAATAATTATCGTTTTTTTAGTTTTTCCCAAACGCTTTAATGCGTATTACAGTAAGATTTCCATATTTTTCAACATCTTCATTTGTCCATTCATATCCTTTGTCCTTAGGTCTTTGGTCAAAATACCAATCCAGAAGTCCTTCTACATATACATATAATCCTATCGTAGTTCCATCTAATGGCGTTTTGAGGAGTTGTTCTCTACTTATAAATCGAAAACAAAAATAAGATGGATAGTCCCGCGTACCTGTCACAAGTTTTATTTCAGGTTTTATTTCTTTTAGTACATCTTTTAAAGGTTTATTGAGAAATTGCTGCTCGTTTGCTTTTAATTTATAAATATCAATTGGCGTTTGAACCATTTGCTGTGCCTTACAAAATGTATGTATTAAAAATACTATTAAGAAAATTTTGATTGTATTTTTCATTCGTTTTTTTGCATATTATTGATCAGGCTATGATTTTAATTTTCTACATGAATTCCCCTATTTCTTAATTCATTTGCCAAAGTCTCATCTTCATCATAAAACAATTCTACTTTTGTAATATTCTTAAAATTGACAAAGTCGTCTGATGATTTTATATTAAATACATCATCTTCTCCGTCCCAAAAGCGGTATAATTCTCCATAAATATCGTCACCGCCATCCTGAATAATTTCTGTAATTTGTTCTGCAAACTTTAAATCAATTTCTAAATTCTCAAAATAGGCTGTTACTTCCGGAATAAAATCGTAACCTTCCTTCTCTATATCAATATCTCGTTTGTCATATAAATCAATAAACTCATAAAGATCAAACTTTGGAGTAATTAATTCTTTTTCATACATCAAAATCTGTATTATGGCGAGTTTAAAATTAAAATCCTTAAACGTTATCTTTTCTCCTTCAATTTTTTGAAAAGCATATTTATCTGATTTCTCTTTTGCTGTCACCACTACTTCAGTTTCGTCATCAGTTTCAATGCTAAATTTTGCCAGAAATTCATTTAGTTGCTTTTGATATTTCTGTTTGGCATCTGTTAAAATTTTTATTGATTTTTTTTGTGAAATAGGTTCCAGATCAAAATTTCTTTTAACCCATTCCAGATATTCATTTCTATAAAGCGGTTCTTGATCTTCATCTAAATCATAAAAACTTACTTCATCATAATCAACACTAATCTCTGTGCCTAAAGTAAGTAAATGAATTAGTTGCTGCGTGTTTTCTGCTACTATATAAACTCCCCCTTCATCTCCAAAAACTACTATTGGACATTTATTTAAATCATTATCAATCAACCAATAGGCATAAGTACTTCCGCTTCCGTTTGCAGATGCGAATTCGATAAAACTATTGTAAAAAGCTTCATCATCAGAATACGATTTTAAACCCGTTTTATCTATTGAATTCAAAGAGAAACATTCTGATAAATTTTCTGCACCATATATATGTTCAATCTCATACAATTTTTTCAAATCAGCCGGTATTTCATGATTACCAAACTGAGTTATAAACTCTTCAAAAGTTAATCTGTTAGCAATATCTTCATCAAATCCTTCAACTTCGTTTACAATTTTTTTCCATATTTCCTTATAAAATTCGACGACATCAATAGGACTATCTATCTTTATGTGTCTAAATTCATCTGTTTCTTTTTCCAGATATAAGACAAAAGGTGAATCATCAATAATTTTAAAAAACAACGTATAATCAGGATGAGAAACATAAATACTATTGCCTGTTTCATTACCATCAGAATCTATTGCAATTTTATTAATAGAAATTTCAGCATTTCCTATTTCAAAATTAATACCGTCGGTTTCACTATTTTGCACGATTTGAGAATCAATAACTTTTTTCAAATCAATCAGGTTTAAACCGTGTCCGTTTGTATTACTGTTTTCGCTATTATTATCAGAAATAAGACTCGCCTTAAGAATCTCAAAAGTTTCAAAAACGGCGTATTTTACTGCACAAAAAACTACTCCGGCAGCTTTTTCACTTTCATAAAACTGATATTTTGGATTTCCGTCTTCTGCAAGATATTCCAATACAACTGTAATTTCGTCTGTATCGATGCAAAATAACGCACGCATTCTAAGATCAAAATTTACTAATTCCTGATTTATTTCGCTGTAAAGCTTTTCTTCGTGTGTAAAAGATTGAAATGAATATTTACAGTTATCATCTTCAATAAATAAAAAACCATCCTTTTTTACATTTTCTGTATTTGATAAAAAAGAAATCATCTTTATAAATTGAGTACAAAAATGAGCATATTCATATTGCTCTTTTTTATTGGTATCAATAAGAGAAACTCCCGCCATAAAATCCTCGTAATAGTTACTATTAAATACATCTTTATTATAATCAGATGAATATTCAATATAACCGTCTTTTACTATATCAGATAATTTATGACTTGAAGGCATGAAATTTTCTAACGTTTTATTAGTACCTTCCTTATCAGAAACTTTATATAAAATCGATATTTCAGGACGCTGTTTGCTGATAAGTGCCTTAACAGTAATGAAATTTTCAAAATGCATTGGCATATCGTCACTATAAACAAGGGTTGCGCTGGTTTGGCCTTTTACAAAAAGTTCACCATGATTGTAATTTCCTATAAGGGAATCACATTGCAAACCGTTACCTATATAATGTACGTTCCCAAATAAGGTAATATTAGGAGCGGTAATTTTACCAATTACAATTAATGCAGGTGAATTATCCGTGTCGTATGAACTAATTACTTTTTGAACAGTTAGGTTTCTTTTAAAGATAAATCCTAAAATAAAGACATCGGGATATTCTTCAGTATTATAATCCATCAAAAATGTGTCCGTATGCACATCATCTTCTGCCATTAAAAAACAAGGATTGTCCTGAAAATCTGGAAAACGCCAAGTGTTTTCAAAGACATCATATATTTTTTCGTCATTGAAATCAGTCAGATCTCTAATAATTTCATGAGCCTGATCTCTATTTATAACTTGAAAAGTGACTCCACTAAATTGCATGGTTTTAAACGGACTTGTTTCTTCTTTCATTGTTTCTTAAAATTATTCCGATATTCTATCTAAAAAAATTGGTTTAAAATAAATACTCCGTTTATTTTTTACGTTCTATCGTTTCAAAATCCAGGTTCATTTCACATTTGCTGTTGAGTACCTGACCTAAATATATTGGATATTCTTTATTATTTTTATCCTTATTATACATAAATATATCACCATAATTGGTCTTTTGTAATATCGAAAATGTCTTTACTTTATATTCCTTACTTTCAAATGCGCCAGCTTCTGATGAAAGTTTATCCCATTCATCCTTAGAAAAACTCATTGGGATTTTTACTTTGCTTTTAACTACATATAAGGTATCACCATTAATACGAAGTAATTTCACCAGCACACCATCAGAAATACCATTTTCAAACCAGGTTGCTTTGTAAATATCTCCTGCCTGAGGATGCATCAATAGCTCAGCATATTCTTTGGCTTTTTCTTTGGTATTACTTTTATTGATGGAGCTTATTCCCATAAATAGTAAAACTATAATAGGTAAAACAAAACACAATGACCAGGGATAAAGTAGTTGCCATAAGGTTCTTTTATGCTTTCGGATATCCTTTATAGCCACAGCAACATTATCAGAATATTTTCTTTTTGAAAATATCGAAGTATCTATTTTTTTAATAACATTACCGCAGTTGGTACAAACAGCACCTGTTTTTCTGCCCATTCCTAAAATAGGGATTCCCATTGCAATGTACCTCATATACAAGGTTAATTCTATGTCATCTTTTTTGCCGCATTCCGGACAAACTTCATTAACAATTAGCTTTGACGTTAATGGTTTTGTTACAATTTGATAAATAAAAACAATCATTTAATACTGGTATTTTTTAATGGTTAAAGGTGTGAAGAAGTGCTAAAATGCTACTGCCAAACAAAAATAAGCTATTTGTTTAGTAATAAAAAGAGAGATAAGCAGCTCATATTTTATAACTATTGACAATAATTAAGCAGTTATTCCCGCTTCATCAACGCATATAGTCCTTTACAACAATTATAAGAAGAAATAAACTGACGAAAATAAAAATTCCTGTAGATACTTAATATATACCAAATGAAAAACAGCTATCTATTTTATAATGTTTGTGGGCTTAATCTCTTTAAAAGCTAAAATTTTTTACTCCTATAATTAAGTCGAAATAAGTTCTGTTTTTAACTGTAAAATATTAATTACGAATATTAAGCAGGATAAAGCATACAAAAATCACCTGTTATAAAATGCTTTTTATAAGCTTAATCGTTTTTTTAATTTAAAAGAAAGTAAAATGAGTAAAAATTTTATTTTACATTTTCTTGCATTATCCGCATTATTAGCATTTTAAGTCAATGAAAAAAGTAATAAATTCAAAAAACTCATATTGAAATAGATAAAATCATTTTAATCCCAACAATAATACATTTTGTTAATGTTGTGTTAACATTATACAGTTAATTTGTTATAATTTTGCCAAAAACAATAAACCAATAACACTAAAAATGAAGAAAATTATTTTTATTATGATTGTCTTTCTATCAGCCTTAGGTCATGCTCAAGTTACGAGTTCGGCAATGTCAGGAACTGTTAGAGCAAGTAAAGGAGAAGCGCTTCCGGGAGCAACTGTTGAAATAGTTCACAAGCCAACTGGAACAAAATACTTTTCTACTACAGATTTTGACGGAGGATACGCTGTTCAGGGTTTAAGACCTGGTGGACCGTATACAGTTAAAGTAACTTACATAGGTTACAAAACAACTGAAATTACCGACATTAATGTTGGTTTAGGAAACAACTTAACTGTAAACGTTAAGATTGATGAAGAACAAAATGCGCTACAGGAAGTTGTAGTTTCAACAAAATCAAAAGGGAATTTCAATAAAGGAAGAACTGGTGCTTCGCAACAGTTTTCAAATAGAGAGATTGTTGCAGTTCCTGTTTTAGGAGCTCGTTCAATTAACTCTGTTACAAAATATAATGCCAATGCTGGTGCCAACGGAACATTTGGTGGTCAGGATTCAAGATTAAACAACTTTACAATTGACGGTTCTGTATTTAATAACGGATTTGGTCTTGGATCAGATTCACAAGCCGGAGGTAGAACTGGTTCTACTGCAATTTCATTAGATGCAATCGAACAATTACAGGTAAATATTGCTCCTTATGATATTCGTCAATCCGGATTTTTAGGATCAGGTATCAACGCTGTAACAAGAAGTGGAACAAATGAATTTGAAGGATCTGTTTATACTTCTACAAGAAGCAATAAAAAAGATTTTATTGGTACACATGCTGGTGATGTAACAATCAAACCAGGTAAATTTGAAGAAAAAATATTAGGAGCCCGTTTTGGAGCACCAATTATCAAAGATAAATTATTCTTCTTCGGTAACTTTGAAACTATTGACAATACAAGTCCTGCTACGAACTTTACTTCTACAGGTTCTCCTAATCCAAGCGGTCAGAACTCACTTCCTACTTATACGGAAATGCAGACTCTTTCTAACTTCATGCAGGAGAAATTTGGTTACACTACAGGTCCATGGGAAAACTATGATTCATCAAAAGAATCAAAAAAATTCTTAGCTAGAATTGACTGGAATATCAACGATAACCATAAGCTTACAGCTCGTTACGTATATCACGATTCATCATCTGATCAGTTAACTTCAAACTCAAACTCATTAGGTTTTGGTAATAGAACAAACAGCGGATTAGCAATGTCTTTTCAAAATAGTGGATACACGATTTTAGATAACACAAGATCTATTGTATTAGAATTAAACAGTAAATTAAGCAATTCATGGTACAATAACTTCATTGCAGGTTATGACAAACAAATTGAAGACAGAGGTTTAATTGGTGGTGGTTTATTCCCTACAATTGATATCAAACAAGGTGCTGCAACTTATATTTCAGTTGGTTTAGATCCTTTTACTCAAGGAAACAAACTTTCTTACTCTACGCTACACTTTACTGATAACTTGACTAAAACTATCGGAAAACACTCTTTAGTATTTGGTGCGAATTTTGAATATTTCAAATCAAGCAACTTATTCTTCTCAGGTTCAAACGGAGTTTACGTTTTTAACTCTTTAGCTGATTTTTATACTGCTGCAAATCAGTCAGCAGCAAATGGTGGAGCTCCATCAAGTGTAACACTTACTTCACCTGCTCGTTTCCAGTACAAATATTCTGCTTTACCAGGAGGTGCTGAACCAATGCAAATATTAGAATCTAACAAATTAGATTTATATGCTCAGGACGAAATGAAATTAAGCGACAGATTTAAATTAACTGTTGGTTTAAGAGCTTCAAGAATCTGGTATGCTGATACAGCATTAGAAAATCCTACAGTTACAGCTATGACTTTTGCTGATGGACAAAAATTCAACACTGGTACAATGCCGGATGCAGCGATTTTATTTGAACCAAGAGTTGGTTTCAACCTTGATTTAAACGGAAATTCTTCAACAATTGTTCGTGGAGGTTCAGGAATATTCACTGGTAGATCTCCAGGTGTTTATTTATCAAATCAAATTGGAAACAATGGTGTACTTACAGGTGTTGTAGATGTTAGTGGTGCTGCTTTAGTTGCAGGAGGATACGGTTTTACACCAAATCCGGCACAATATTTTACTCCGGCTACACCAACAGCTCCGTCAACTTTTGACTTGTCATTTAATGAGAAAAAATTCAAATCTCCTCAGGTTTGGAAAACTACAATGGCAGTTGACCAAAAACTTCCTTTTGGATTTTCATTTACTGCTGAAGGAATACTTCAAAAGAACATCAATGCTATCAATTACTACAATGCTAACTTTGATGGTCCTGTTGGAACTTTCGCAGGAGCTGATAACAGACCAAGATATTCCCGTAATGATGCCGGAACACGTGTAAATGATAACGTTTCAAACGGTATTGTTTTAGCAAATACTGACGCAGGATATTTTTATTCTACAACTTTTAAATTAGAATATCCTTACCAAAAAGGTCTTTGGGGATCATTCGCCTATACACACTCTAACGCTACAGACTTAATGTCTCCGGGATCAGTTGCTTCAGGTTCATGGACAAGTGCAAGATCTGTAAACGGAAATAACAATCTTGAAGTTTCTAATTCAAACAACAATACACCAAATCGTTTAGTTGGAGTTATTGGTTACAGAATTGAATATGGTAAAGCTCTTGGAGGTGCAACTTCTATCAACTTAGGTTATATTGGAGAACAAGCAAGTCCATTTACTTACTCTTATAGTGGAGATATGAATGGAGACAGAGTTAATGGTAATGATTTACTTTTTGTACCAAATAAGGCATCAGATCTTACCTTTGCTCCTCTTACAGTAGTAAGTTCTCCTGTAGGTGGCCCGGTAACTACAAAAATTTATACACAAGATGAACAAAGAGCTGCATTTGATGCTTATATTGATCAGGATAAATATCTTCGTACAAGAAGAGGGCAATACGTTCAAAGAAATGAGTCTACTTTACCAATGTTACACAGATTAGATTTATCTGTTACTCAGGATATATATATCAAAATCAAAGGTAAAAAGAACAGTTTTCAATTTAGAGCTGATATCCTGAACTTTACAAACATGCTTAATAAAGATTGGGGAATTTCACAAAGAGCTACTAATCCAAACGTATTAGCATTCTCTTCTGCTTCAGCTGGTAACGTGCCAATTTATCAAATTGCTACACAAACAGATCCTGATGGAACAAGATATTTGATTAAAAATACTTACCAAAAAAACTCATCAACATTTGATGTTTGGCAAGCGCAATTTACTCTTAGATATACTTTTGGTAACTAATCCTGCCCTTCTTACATCATAAATAAGAATTACAATAATAGAAACCGTCTCAAATTTGAGGCGGTTTTTTTATTTGGAACAAATCATCTTCAAGAACAATTTTACAAAGAAAATGACTTATGAATATACCAGCTGGGTGAAATTAAAAAAAACATGTATTTCGCGCGGATTTGACGGATTCATTATCACGAAGACACGGATTTAAACGGATATTTTTTAAATTCCATATAAAAATCTTCGAAAATCTGCGTTTTTGAAAAGCAAATCTGTTTTCTCCGCGTTCTAATTTATAATGTTTGTATTTTTAACTTAATTGCACCCAACGGGTTTATGAATATATATTTAGTAATTTTATCATCATCAAAATAAATTAAAATATAGATTTAAAATTTTGTTTTTTAATGGATCAAATCATCAGCTTTTTTGTTGCAGGAACAACCTTACTGCTTGCATTTTTAATCTTTGCAAATATAAATCAGGTTGATAAGAAGGTTAATAAATGGTTTGGTGCATTTATTTTGTGTGTTTTCATCATACAGTTTAATGATTTATTAGAGAAAACGGATTTCATGAAAACCAGAACTTTTACAAATGATTTTCTTGGAATAACCGATTTTATTGTAGCTCCTATTTTTTATTTGAGTGTCGCCTATTTTGTTCAACCAAACAGGAAATGGCGTTTCACCGATAATCTTCATTTTGTACCCGCCTTTATAATGTTATTTCTGTTATTGCTTTCACTCCTTATTGATGCAAAAGAACCGACAAGTACAGATAAAGAAAATGCTCAAATATTCATCACCGCATTTAATTTTGTTTTTAGTTTTCAGGTCATTTTATATTGTCTTATGGCTTACAAAGAAATTAATATTTACCAAAAAAAATTGTTTACCTATTCCTCAAATATAGAATCAATAAACCTGAAATGGCTCAGTCAAGTTGTAATTTGTGTATTGATAATAACGGCACTTTGGTTACTTGATAACATTTTTAAATTCGCAAAAAACAATATTTATTTTGACAATTTTGCCAGTTTGGTTTATCTGACGGGAATTTTTTACATTGCCTATTATGCCTTAAAACAAAAAGAATTTGTTCCGATAAATAATCAGGAAAAAACAGCTATTGAAACCATTATTGAAAGTTCAGGTTTTGGAGGAAATCAGAAAAAATTACTTTCTGATGATGATTTGCAAAAAATGAAATCTAATCTGCTTCAATTAATGAAGGAAAAAAAGCCTTTTTTAGATCCTGAATTAAGTTTGTTCAAACTCGCTTCTCAGTTAGATATTTCGTCACATTTAATTTCCTACATCATAAATAAAGGCTTTAGTGAAAATTTCTACCAGTTCATTAATAGATACCGAATTGAAGAAGCCAAAAAAATGATTCAGGATCCTAAAATGGAACATTTAAGCTTAATGGGAATTGCCTTTGAAGTTGGTTTTAATTCTAAAACCGTTTTTAATACCACTTTCAAAAAAAGCACCAATCAAACACCATCTGAATTTAAAAAAGCATTAATGGCTTCAATACAAAATGATTAACCCGTTGGTTGTAACTAATAAAAGTTCAGTTAAACATAAAGTCCCGATATTAAGATTTTATTCTAAAATTAAAATTTTGATTTCTAGTGATTTAAAATAAGTTCGGATTCATAAATCAGAACTTTAGCATGATTTATAATACTAATATTTGTACCTAATATTATTAAAAAAATAAAATGCTATCGATGATTTTAAATCAAATTTCTAAACCCGTAAATCAAATAATTAAATTCTTATTATTAATTATTACTTTTTCAATTATTTCCTGTTCAGATGATACTAAAAAAACGGCTGATGAATATCCCGGAACAATAGTAGATTTAGGAACCCACAAATTGATGACATACTCTGTATTAAAAAATTCAAAATATTTAGTAGTTTTTGAATCAGGTCATGGAAACGATCATACATCGTGGTACAGCACCGGAAAATCATCAGAGATTTTGACAATATCCAATACATTAAATTCTGATGTATTATTATACGATAGAGCCGGTTACGGAAAATCAGAATTTAATACGGAACCCAGAAACATCAATAGATTAACAGCCGAACTTGAAAAAGTCATCGACAATTTCTCAAACGGAAGAAAAGTAATTCTTGTTGGTCATTCATTAGGCGGCATGATTATTAGGGATTATGCCATAAAAAATCCTGAAAAAGTGTGCGGTTTATTATTTATTGATGCATCACATGAAAAGTACAATCATCTCACACAAAATCAAGTCGATACATTTTATAATAGTTATAAAAAAACGTATGGTGCAAATTCCGGCATCGCACAGGAAACACTTCAATTAATTTCCGATTATAATTATATGGCAACATTGCCTAATTTACCCAATGTTCCGGTTATTGCTGTAACAAGTATGAAAATTGATGCGGAACATAATACAGCAGACAGACAATTATGGTTTGACTCAAAGGAATCCCTTAAAACCGGAGTAACTGATTTTACTCAAATCACGACCGTAAAATCAGGACATTTTATTCAGCTTGAAGAACCTGAGCTTGTTTTAAATAGTATTAAAGTATTGCTTTCAAAAGCTCAATTATTAAATCCATAACAAATCTCAGATAATACTATTTTTGGAACTTTTGTCTTAAATTTGCACTTCTTAAATCAAGAGAAAGTGATAAAATTGGAAAATGAAAAAGCAAGCTGGACTATTTGTACGGAATGTCAGGGACGTGGCAAAAAAAGTCAAAGGCTCAGCAAGAAAGTGCGGCTTCAATATCAATTAGCACTCGATCAATTTGAAAAAACCGGCGAAGGAAAAGCGCCAATTCGTCCAAAAGCACATTTAAATGTATGCTTAAATTGTTCAGGTTCAGGATTGATTCCATCTGACAATTTTCCAATACCAGACACAGAAAATTTTCCACACGTTGCTATTATTGGTGGCGGAATTGGGGGTGTTGCTTTGGCTGTAGCTTGTTTGCATCGCGGAATCCCTTTTACCATTTATGAACGTGATACTAATTTTGATGCCCGTTCTCAAGGCTACGGACTTACTTTGCAACAGGCGAGTAAAGCGATTGAAGGATTGGGTATTTTCACTTTAAAAGAAGGCGTAATTTCAACCAGACATTTAGTTCATACTACAGAAGGAAAAGTAATTGGCGAGTGGGGAATCAGAAAATGGATTCCATCTGATGAAAAAACAGCACCAAAACGCACCAATGTTCATATTTCGAGACAAGCGTTGCGTTTGGCTTTATTACAACAACTTGGCGGAGAAAATAAAATAAAATGGGGACATCAGTTAATCGATTTTAATGAATCTGAAGACAATGTAAATCTGAGTTTTCTGGTAGGGGGAAAAATAAAAAACGCCAAAGCTGATCTTGTTGTTGGAGCAGATGGAATTCGCAGCTCTGTCAGGAAATTACTTATTGGCGATGCTATTACGCCATTACGTTACCTCGATTGTATTGTGATATTAGGGATTTGTCCACTGAAAGATCTCCAGTATATTGATAGTTCCTTATTAGATTCGGCAACCGTGTTTCAAACCGCAAATGGCAACGAACGCATCTACATAATGCCTTATACATCAGACTCTGTAATGTGGCAGCTTAGTTTTCCAATGCCTGAAGATGAAGCCAAAGCTTTAAGCGCTCTTGGACAAAAAGCACTTAAAGAGGAAGCTTGCCGACGAACGCAATGGCACAATCCAATTCCTCAAATTTTAGCGGCAACTCAGGAAAATAAAATTTCGGGATATCCCGTTTACGATCGGGAATTATTAAGTTCAGATGTATTAGAAAAAGGAAAACAAATAACTCTTATAGGTGATGCCGCGCACCCAATGAGTCCGTTTAAAGGGCAAGGCGCAAATCAGGCTTTACTGGATGCGCTAGCACTTGCCAGAGAAATCGTAAAAGAATGCAGACCTTTATCACAATGGAGAAAAGCCGGAATAAGACAAAGTGTTTTAACTGAGTTTGAAGCAGAAATGCTACAACGAAGTGCTGTAAAAGTAAAAGATTCCGCAGATGCCGCACAATTCCTGCATTCTGATATTGTACTTCATGAAGGCGACGAACCCAGAGGTCGAATTCTAAAGAAAAAAGACGAATAGCAAATATTCAACAATTTAATTATTTATAAAAGCTGAAATGAACTTTTATAATTTGCATGATCACATTTCTGAATTAAGTTTTAAATTTTAGAAATGTGACTCCAACTGTGTTGCTATTATTTTTCGATTCTACATAAATACTTCTATATTTTTAAATCTCTTCCCTCCTGTTTTTTAAATCTTAATTAGATTGCTTTTTCTCGAATTCTTTAAAACACTGATAATTAAAGAACTCTTAATTAAAATTCTATAAAATTAAATTATTCATAGTTTCTAATTTTGAATGTAGCCAAAAATTAAAAGAGAATTGGTTATCAAATAATAATTTAAATAAAGTCATATGATAACAGATAACTACAAAAATTACGATCAATATGATAGTGATTTTACCGAAGAAAGTAAAATTGAAGAACAACAATCTCAATATGAAAACTTTGGAGACGAAAATAATCAGCAGGAAAGTCAATTCTTAAATCAAAATGAAGATTCGGATTCAAATCAAGATGAAAAAGATGAAGATGAAAATTTAAGAAATAACGGAGATAATCAATCCAGCCAAACTGAAACTCCTGAAGAAAAATTTGACGAAGATTACAGCGAATCTGAAAATTTTGCGGTAGACTAATAAACAGCAAATAGAGTTGCTTTAACACAAAATAAATAATTAAAATTTAAACACATGGGAACTAAATCTGCATCAAAAAGCATGGGTAACGTTTCAACACTGGAACGAATATTAATGATCACCAGCGGATCATATCTTTTATACAAAGGACTTACACAAGAAAATAAAAGTATTGCAAAAATAGGCTCAGGCGGTGCAATGCTTGCAAGAGGAATTAGCGGATATTGTCCGGTTTACAGTGCAGTTGATCATTTAAAAAATGACAAACCATCAAATGTAAACATTAGAACAAACGTGGTGATCAATAAACCTATAAGCGAAGTTTATGCGTTCTGGCGTAATCTGGAAAATCTTCCAAAATTCATGAACCACTTAGAATCCGTTAAAACAATTAGCGAAACTAAATCAGAATGGACAGCAAAAGGCCCGGCAGGAATTGGAAAACTTACATGGAACGCTGAAATTATAAAAGATCAAAAAGAAAAACTTTTAAGCTGGCAATCACTTCCTGATGCTACCGTTAAAAACTTCGGAAAAGTACTTTTTAAAGCTCAGGGAAATAAAACCGAAATCGAAGTAACGATTTCATACCGCGCACCACTAGGATTAGCGGGCGAAGGAGCGGCAAAATTGCTGAATCCTTATTTCGAAAAAGTAGTAAATGACGATATCAAAAACTTACAGCTTTATCTTGAATCAGGACATTAATCCGTTAGGTATAATTATTTTTAACACATAGTCCCGATAGCTCCCGATAGCTATCGGGACTATGTGTTTGATTAAACTTTTACTAAATAATTTGATTAAATAAAAAAGGCTTTTAGATTAATTATATCTCTAAAAGCCTTTTTTATGTATGTAAACTGAAGATATTTAGGAAATAACTTCAGTAAATTTTCGCTTACGCAGAATGTAATTTTGGATATAACTTTATAATTAAACCTTTCAATCGGTTTTGATAATCTTCCATAAGCCAGTTCTTGTAATTTTTACTGGCATTCTCCAGACATTTCACATATTGTTTTACCCTCCATTCAATTTCCGGCTGTAAAGCTTCGGCAAGTGCAATAGCGTTTGAAAGCGTTTCAGAATTTTCCATGCACATTTTTGCATGTTGCCTGATCGATTGCTGAATTACTGTTTTTGGTTTTTTATCGGTATCAACCGCTTCCTGATATCCGCCTTCAATATCAAAAGTCATTTCAAGCGTATTAGGAAATTGTCCACGTAATTCCGCAGACATACCATGTGATTGTACTGCCGAATTTCCGGTTGCATTATAATGAAGTTCTTTCGCAAAAGATTCCGGATTTTCAAAAATATTTTGCCAGTCCAGCGGTGCTTCCCAAGCTCCAAAACGCTGAATATTATTACCCAGGTCAGTGATTCCAAAAGTCTTTTTTGACGGGAGTTGTCTCGCACCGCGGCCAATCATTTGGTGATATAAAGTAATTGATGTAGTCGCTCTGTTTAAAATAACATGCTGAACGGTAGGTTCATCAAATCCTGTGGTTAAAATAGAAACTGATGTCAATACGGCATCTTTCGTTTTTTTGAACCATTTTAAAATTGCTTTTCGTTCATCATCAGGCGTTTTATTGTCCAAGTGCCTGATATTAATTCCCGCTTCCTGAAAAGTTTCATACACTTTTTGAGATGTTGCAATACCATTATTAAATATCAAGGTCTTTTTTCCTAATGCATTTTCCTGATACGTTTTCAACAATAATTCCTGCATAGCCGGAGTACTGTATAATTCATTTGACGAACTTACGGTATAATCCCCGTGAATTCCGGTTTTTAGCGTATTGAGTTCTACTTCATGAACAAAAGATTTTGGCTTAGCCAAAAAGCCTTCGCTAATTAATGCAGCAATACTTTCGCCCGTAATCAGCGTATCATAATGTTGTTTCATTGGTTTAGCAATATCAGAACTAAATGGCGTGGCCGTCACTCCTATTATTCTCGCCTTTTTAAAACTGCCCATTAATTTCCTAAACGAATTGTGATGCGCCTCATCAATAATTACAAGACCAACATCATGAGGTTTTATCTTTTTTGATTTTATCCTGTTTCGAAGGGTTTCCACCATCGCAACATAACAATCACAATCTGGTTTAAAATTACCCGTTTTACTGGTTATCATGCAGTTTTGAACACCAATTCTTCTTAAAACAGTCGATGTTTGTTTACATAACTCTTTGCGATGCGTTAATATCACAACCGTTTTTCCATATTGTTTTATAAATCGTCTGGCAATTTCTGAAAACACTACAGTTTTCCCTCCTCCTGTAGGCAATTGATATAAAAGCTTACTTTTAGCATTACTGTCCATTTTTTCAAAAATGGTGTCGATATCTTTTTCCTGATACGCATAAAAGGAAGGCGTCTGTGATTCTGGAGTTTTCATTTTGTCCTTTTTTTGATTATTATTCGGCTGGCACAAGTTGCGATTCCATGAATTTTCCTGTCACAATTGTTCCTTCTTCATCTTCCCATTGCGTAACCACATTTTCTATTAATTCCGGCTCAAATCCTATTACTTTCATTATTTGGTTA
The DNA here is from genome assembly GCF_018380615.1 of Flavobacterium psychroterrae. GTDB lineage: Bacteria > Bacteroidota > Bacteroidia > Flavobacteriales > Flavobacteriaceae > Flavobacterium > Flavobacterium psychroterrae. Next base: position 23,820 of record NZ_JAGYVZ010000001.1, read on the forward strand.
CCAAATTCCTGTTGTACATTTTGTCCTTTCTTAAACATCATATTATCGTATTATTGGTTAGTAAATTTTCTTTTTCGCTGTTTTTTTTAAAAATAATCTGAATTTTATCTGCAGATCATTTCACTTTTTCACACATTAAAAAGCTGTTTTGTTTATACTAAATTAAAACATAGGCTTTGTCATATTTTATAAGATTCAATTGCTTTTTTTATATTATATCAATTATAAAAACTCTTAAATAACACATGCTACACAAAATCAACAAACAACTCATTATAAGATATTTATATTAGATTATTTTTAAGAAAAAAAGCTAGGAATGATATAAAACCTGTAAGATATCCTGTAATATTTCGGCAATATGATTTTATATTTTTGAAGTAATCCTGTCCTGATTCTAAGAGACAGAGTAACTAAAAAACAAAAAAGATGGCACCATTACACGATAAATTCAACAGCAGCAATATTACATCAGGCGAAAATGTATCTTTCTGGATCGACTCTACATCTATGATCGCTTTTGAAAAACCCGAAACGGATATTCAAACTGATGTTCTAATAATTGGTGGAGGAATTGCCGGACTTACCACAGCTTATAATTTAGTCAAAGCCGGAAAAAAAGTAGTTCTTGCAGAAGATGGTTTTATAGGCAGCGGCGAAACCGGACGAACAACGGCGCATTTGACCGCAGCGCTTGACGATCGTTATTATTTTCTGGAAGAAACCTTTGGGAAAGATGCCGCAAAATTAGCCGCAGAAAGCCATACAGCTGCAATTAATGCAATCGAAAAAAATGTATCAGATTTGCAAATTGATTGTTCGTTTAAGAGAGTCAATGGTTATTTATTTCTTCATCCAAGTGATGAAGAAAAGAATTTACAAAAGGAGTTTGAAGCCACACAAAATGCCGGGCTTAATACTGGAATTTTAAATCACACGCCTAGCCTATCTGGTGGAGAAAACATTAATTCACTCGCTTTTTACAATCAGGCGCAATTTCATATTTTACATTATTTAAAAGCCTTAGCCGAAGAAATAGTGAATCTTGGAGGTACAATTTTCACCGAAGCCAGAGCAGAAAACATCACTAAAGAAGGCGCAAATGTAAACGGTTTTACTTTCACTGCAAACCATATTGTTGTCGCTACAAATACGCCTGTCAATGATACTTTTACCATGCACACAAAACAAGCGGCTTACAGAACGTATGTTATTGCGGGTAAAATTGCAAAAGGTCAATTGCCATATTCGCTTTGGTGGGATACGGGAGATGCAGATTCAAAATGGGTTTCACAACCGTACCATTATGTGAGACTGGAAAGCTTTGACGATGAATATGATTTATTAATTTCCGGTGGAGAAGATCATAAAACAGGTCAGGCAGATGAAGAAGGAATCGCTGAAGTAGAACGTTATGACAGACTGGAATCCTGGACAAGAAATTATTTTCCCATGCTTGAAGAAATCAGTTATAAATGGTCCGGTCAGGTTATGGAACCGGTAGATTCTTTGGGCTTTATGGGCAAAAATCCCGGTGATGATAATATCTACATCATTACGGGAGATTCAGGAAACGGAATGACTCATGCCACGATTGGCGCTATGATTATTAGCGATACTATTATGGGTATAAAAAATGAATGGGAAGATTTATACAGTCCGTCAAGAATAACTTTAAAAACGGCTGTTGACTTTGCAAAAGAAGCCGGAAATATGGCATCACAGTATCTGGACTGGATTTCAGCATCAGACTTAAAAAATACATCAGATTTAGAGCCTGGAGATGGCGGAATCCTTTCATCAGGATTGAAAAAAATTGCTGTTTATCGCGATTATGATAATAGTCTTCGTGCTTTTTCTGCAGTATGTCCGCATTTAGGATGTGTTGTACAATGGAACAATGACGAAAAATCTTTTGATTGTCCCTGTCACGGTTCCCGTTTTTCTTGTGACGGAACGGTTACGAATGGTCCCGCTCAAACCGATTTAAGCCCGATTCACGTCAAATAAAATCCAGCAATTATTTATCAAACCCTTGCTGCAATCAATAAGCTCAATTAAACACTTATACATCACGAAATATGATACAAACTATTCATGCACCGCAAAACGTAGTAGCTTTTCGGGCTCTTGGCGACGTAACTGCAAACGATTATAAAACTATTATTGCTCCGGCTGTAAAACAATTGGTAGAACAAATCAACGAAATTAATTTTCTCTTTTTAATCGATACTGACCTTGAAAATTTTGCGGCAACAGCCTGGCTTGAAGATGCTTTTATTGGTTTGAAGCATTTTGGAAAATGGAATCGAGCCGCCATTGTAACAGATTCTGAAAATGCTATTTCTTTTACGAATGCTTTCAGTTATGTGGTTCCCGGTGAATTTAGAGGTTACAAAAAAGAAGCTTTTGATGAAGCTTTACTTTGGGTTCAGGGTAATAATCAATAACATCTTACTCTTTTTTAATCCTGTAAATAATGGATAAACAAAAAACGACTTTTAATTTGACAGAGCCAGCTTTAAGGATTTTTAATTAATAAATGCCTTTTTTAGCTAAAAAATATAAGTTCCGATAGCTATCGGAACTATGTGTAAAATAATTATATCTAACAGTTAATTGTTTTTTGCAGTTTTTACTTTGGGTCCTTTATAAACAAAATTATTAAGGTTTGCTTTAAAATGTTTCCAATCAATGGATAAAGCATATTCAATACATTCAACAAGATCCTGCATTAAAATTGGTTTTGTCATAAAATAATTGGCTCCCGCTTCAAGGCATTGTTTAATAACGGCATTATCCATAGCTGTTGAATATACAATAACTGGAATCGAAGCCTGATTTTTGTCTGATCGCAATACTTCTAAAACATCAAAACCATTTTTTCCGGGCATATTCAAATCTAAAAAGAGAATATTAGGAATTATTGGCTGATTTTGAAGTGTTTTCAGTAATTTATCAGCGGAGTCAAAAGTGTGAAGCGATATTTTTTTGCCTATACATTCAAGTGCATCGGCAAACATGCTCAAATCATCATAATCATCATCTGTATAAAATAGTGTAAAATCACTCATCGCATTACATTTTTAAGATTACTAGACTTACAAATTTAACAAACAATATGCATTAGAACAAAAATTAAATGTTATTTATACACCTTTTAATACATTATTATGTGTTAAATTATTTTTGGTCATTTTTTTACATTATTATTGTTTTTTAAATGATTGCTTTATTTAATACGAATTTTGCATTTCAATTTTCTAAAGAAGATACTTTAATACATAAAAAAACCTGCGATTTTAGTCGCAGGTTTAATTTTTTTGATTGAGTGTCAGAAAATTATTTTTCTTCTTCTTCTGTTGCATCAAAATTAATAGTGTTATAAGCAGCTTCAGTTAATGTGATATCAGCTTCTTTTTCTTCGTTTAAAGTTTCTGTTAAAAGTGAAACAGCTTCATCTTCACCAAGAGTTTTAGCAAAAGCAGCAAGAGTTCCGTAAGTAGCGATTTCGTAGTGCTCAATTTTTTGAGATGCTGCAATAATTCCTGCATCTCTTACAGCTCCCACTTCCGTTTCTTCCATGATTCCCTCGCCTTCTTTAATAAGACCTTCCATAGCGTCACATTTTTTTGCTGCAGCTTTTTCTCCTACAGATGCAAAAACTTGTTCCAATCTTGTTACCTGTCCTTGTGTTACAGCTAAATGATCATTGATTGCATCGATAAGGTTTTGAGATGATGCATTTTTAGCCATTTTTGGAAGCGCTTTCACAAGTGCTTTTTCTGCCCAATAGATATCTTTTAATGAATCTACAAATAATTCTCTTAAACCTTCAGCAGCAGATGTTTTCGCTTTTACTGTTCCTTTAGGCGTTGTAGACTTTGATGCTGTAGTTTTTGAAGCAGCTGTAGTTTTTGATTTTGAAGCCGCTGTCGTCGTTTTTGATTTTGATGCTGTTGCAGCAGTAGTTTTTTTTGCCGCTGTAGTATTTGAATCTTTCATGATATAGTTTTTTAATTATTAGTTTATCAAATGTACTATTACACAGTTCTTACATTCTTATATTATTAAGCCTGAGTTTTACATCATTTAAACATTTAATTATCAAGCACTAACAACAAATTAATTGTATAACATTGTGGTGAAATTATATAAATTTCTTACTGCCGTGAAAGTTAATTTTGAAAAAATTAAAGTTTAAAAATCGATACTTTTTTTGGCGAATTTTATAAGTTCGGCCATATTAATGCAGCAGAAAACTATCGAATTATTACAATCTGTCTCATAATATAAAAGTAATCCATAAATAATATAGATAATATGAATAACAAAGATCAAAGTATTGCAAATGACCAAATGGCTAATGAAAGAACTTTCCTCGCATGGATCAGAACCGGGATTGGTATTATGGTCTTTGGATTTGTGATTGTGAAATTTTCCTTATTTGTCAATCATTTGCCATCAAGATTTTTTCAGGAACCTGATTTGCCAAAAAATGTATCAACAATTCTAATTGGGATTGGACTTGTGCTAACTGGCGCAATTACTATTTTACTTTCTTATTTTCGTTATAAGAAAACCAATCAACTTTTAGAGCAAGGAAAATATTTGCATTCAACGGTATTGTTGACTTTTTTAACGGTTGTAATAATTGCAATGAGCATTATCATAATTGCTTATTTAATTTTAGCTTCTTATCCTTTAAAATAACTGCAATTTTATAAATAGCGTTAACTTCTAATCTCCATGAAATTTTAACAAACTATTTCTAACAGCATGCATTTACAGTTAACGCACTCATAAACAGTTAATAAAGTGATAATTATATAACTATCGAAAAAAATTATATAAATCAAAATATGTGTTGTATTTCTAATTTTGTACCAATTCCCAAAGGAAATTATAATATTACAATCTCATTTACAATACTATACACTCAAACAAACTTAAAATCTACTATCATGAAAACTAACATCTACACCAACTACGATCAAAACGAAAATTTTTCTAATGAGAATGCTGAAAACATTGTAGAGCAATCTGAAACTGTTACTTCAGGATACAAGTCTACAAGAGATCAACTTTTATGCTGGGGAGAAGATTAAATTCTTTTTACAGTATTTTTTATAAAAAAACCATTAGTAATGCTAATGGTTTTTTGCTTTTATCTTTCCAACTAAAGGCAGGACAATCGAAAAAACTGCACCTTGTTCTGGAATAGCTTCGGCAAAAATATCGCCACCATGATTTTGTACTATTTTTTTGCACATTGCAAGCCCAATTCCTGTTCCTTCATATGACGTTTTAGGATGCAGCCTTTGGAAAATATTAAAAATACGTTCAAAATATTCAGGTTCAAAACCAATTCCGTTATCTTTAATCTGAATTTTGCAATATTCCTGAATAGATCGGTTCAAAGAAAGTGATTTAATATCCTCATCAAGAACAGGCAATAAACTAATGGTAATTAATGGTGCTATATCTTCTTTAGAAAACTTTAATGCATTACTGATAAGATTTCGGAAAAGCTGAGTCATCTGTAACGGATTCGCCTGTATAACAGGTAAAGGTTCTACCAGAATTTTTGCATTTTTTTCTTCCATCAAAAGATCATAATCCAATATTAAATTGTCGATTATTTCGTTTAGATTGACTTCAGTAAATTCCTCTTCGAATTTGGCAAGTTTTGAATAATTAAGTACGTCATTGATCAAAGTTCTCATTCTGATTGCCGAATGCATGATTTTCTCAATATATTTTTGAGCTTTAACTGAAGCACTTTCATCCAGACTCGATTCCAGTAACTGCGAAAAAGTACTAATTTTTCGAAGCGGCTCCTGTAAATCATGAGAAGCTATATAAGCAAACTGAGCCAACTCTGCATTAGAATGTAAAAGTTGCACATTAGATTGCTTTAAGTCTTCAACTACGGTATCTAATTCTTCTGTTCGGGTTTGTACCAGCTGTTCAAGCGCCATTTGTACTTCATGTTGCAGCGTCACATCCTGCGCTGATCCATTCATTTGAATTGGATTTCCTTCAAGATTAAAAATAGTTTTTCCTTGTGCATGAAGGATTCTTCTTTGTCCTGTTTTAGGATGTATTACTGTATAAGTTTCATCATAAATACCTCCTGATTCCGGTTTCAAAGCCCACGCGACAGCATTAGCAACACGATCACGGTCTTCATCAGCAAGAATAGGAATTACTTGACTATAATTACGACTAGATGGATCATAACCAAACCATTCGATAAGACGGTTGGAATAAGTTAAACCATTTGTTGCCACATCAATACTCCATGTACCCAATTGTGCCAGTTCGATCGCATCTCTTAAACTTGCTTCGGCTTGTTCTTGTTTATGTGTTGCGTAAACTTTATCTGTTACTTCAACAACAATAAAAATCGCACCATAAGGAAGGTCGTGGTCGTCAAACAAAGGTTTAAAGGTATAGTCATAATAGCCTATATCGAGTTTTCCGTTTTTATTAAGATCAATGCGTTCCCCAATTTCATTACAGGTTTCTCCAGTACTAAGGACCTCAAGGTATTTTTCAATCAGAATATTATTTTTAAGTTCAGGAATCGTTTCCATAATAGATTTTCCTACTATAGAATCATCACATCCTAATACATCAAGCATTTTTTCATTTGCTTCGCGCACAATCATTCCTTTGCCTACACAAACTAATTTAGCTACAGGCGAATTATAGAATATTTTACGAATAAATTCCTGATTTTTCTCCAGTTGGCGGCTTGCTTTTACCTGATCTGTAACATCCGTTGCTACATCCAGAATTGCATATACTTTACCATCAGAATCAAATAAAGGTTTGTAGGTAAAATCAAAATAAAAAGTGCTTAAAGTACCTTGAATCATCAAATTTGCTTTTGCTCCTTTTTGCTCATAAATTTCCCCTGTTTCGTATACTCTTTTCAGAATTTCAGGAAACGGCTGGTTAACTGTTTCCGGAAATACATCAATCATATTTTTACCAATTACCTCAGGTCCGCGTCCCCAATAATTCATAATGATCTTATTGGCAATTTCAATTCGCATATTGGGTCCAACATATAAACAGGTTCCTACGGGCGCTTCTTCAATTAAGGATCGAAAACGTTTTTCACTTTCTTCGATTCTCTTTCTTGCTAAAATCTGCTGGGTAACTTCAATCACGACCACTAAAACACTATGGATTTCGCCGTTTGCATCTCTTTGAGCCTGATAACTGTGATCGATGTAAATAACTTCAGTTTTTCCGTTCCGTATAAGTGATACAGGCGCTTCTTTTGCAGTAAAGGTTTTTCCGGTGGCCATTACATTTCTCAGTTCTGTATCAAATCCCTGACCTTCAAGCTCAGGCAACGCTTCTAATAATGCTTTTCCGGTAAGTTCTTCTACTGTTCTGCCTGCAAGAGAGCTGTAAAAAGTATTCGCCATATCAAATACTAGATCATCACCTTTGATAATGGCGATTCCTACAGGAGAATTTTCGAAGGAATTAAGGAGTTTTTGCCTGCTTTCCTCCAATAAATTTTTTGTGATAGTACTATCAGTCACGTCATAACCCATGTTTAGGACAGCGTAAACTTCTCCGCTTTCGTTAAAAAGCGGCGTATAAGAATAATTAAAATATTGGGTTGTAATTTTTCCGTCTTTCTCAATATCAGCCTGTGATCCTGTCGCATGATATTCAATTCCGGTTTCAAATACATTTTCAAGAATTTCAAAATATCCCTGATTGTGTAACTCCGGTACGGCTTCGCGGTAGGGTTTTCCTATTATGCTGTTTCCTTTTTTCCAATACCCGGCCATTACTTCATTTGCCAGTGCAATAACAAGATTTTCACGTAAAAAAAGAGCGGTCGCAACCGGCGTTTTTTCAATTACGGTTCTCAGTAACCTTTCATTTTCTTCAATTTGTATTTGTGCCTGTACCTGTTCCGTTACATCCCGACACATGGCAATTACACCCGTAATTTTACCATCAATTTCTCTGTAAGGCTGATAAATTACATTTAAATATCCCTCTTTTTTTGTATCATTAACCTGTACGGAATAAAAAGTTCTGTAGATATAAACAGCCTCACCTGTAACTCTTACCTTTTCAATTATGGGACGAAATGTGCTTTCGGCTTCAGGAATAATTTCAAAAAGATTTTTATCTAATAAATCTTCAACATTGCGTCCTATTAAACCCGCATAGGCATCATTGACAATATTTACTTTTAAATTGTCGCCTGTCAGCACTATTATACCAACAGTTGCCTGACGAGTTAAGTTAAAAAATCGCTGTTCGCTTTCGTTAATTTGCTCTTGCCCTTCTACAAGTGCCTGAATATCCATGCAATAACCCGCATATCCCCCTAATTCCCCATCGGGCATATAAAAAGGATCTCCCGCAGCGTGGCATTTAATGATTGATCCATCTCCCTTTTTTAAGTGAAACTGTACATCATAATGTGATTTTTCGGCTACAGCCTTTGTGAATGCTTCAAAGACAGTATTACGATCTTCCTCAACAATAGCTGCCGGCCATGCATCACCCAAAACTTCTTTATAATGCAATCCTGTCCAGTCTGATAATGTTTTATTTACGTAAGTCATCAAACCATTTTTATCTGCCAGCCAAAGTCCCGCCGGCGACATATTAGTCACATTTTTGAACTTAAGATCTTTTTCAATTTGAATATTATGCATTGCAATATTATAATCTAATGACAATTGCAATTGATTATTTGCTTCATTAAGCTGTTGCAAACGAACTACGGCATCTGTAGTTTCTGTACAAGTAACGAGAACGCCGCCAATTTTGCCGGAATCATCAAAAACCGGGCTATAACTAAAAGTCCAGTAAACGTTTTCCAGACTTCCGTTTCTGTAAATAGGAATCAGCTGATTTTCCATCCACGTTGATTCTCCCCCATTTAAAACCTGCTTTATAAGTGGATAAATCACATGCCAGATTTCAGACCAGGTATCTACACCATTAGAACCTAATGCCTGAGGATGTTTGCCGTTATTACCAAGGCTTGGTCTGTAGGCATCGTTATAAAACTGTATAAGATTTTCACCCCACCATAAAAACATGGGGAATTTAGAATTTAATATAGTACTTACAATCGTACGAAGGCTTTGTTGCCATTGATCAGGTGAACCAATCTCGGTTGCAGACCAATTGTAGTTTCTGGTATATTCACCCATTTCTCCTCCGCCACGAAGGAAATATAAATTGGAATCAGTCAATGGCATCTGTTTATTTTAAAATATAAAGGGTTTTAGCAAAGCTATAAGATCTTTAAAATCATTAGGCTTAGTCAGGAAATCGACAGCACCCATAGAAATTGTCATTTCCCTGATAGAGCTGTCTGATGAGGTTGTGAATATAATTACAGGAATTTCCTTTAATTTTTCTTCCTGTTTTAACTGCGCCAAAAATTCATGACCGTTCATTAAAGGCATATTCAAATCCAGAAAAATAGCCTGTGTTGTTAAACTTCCCAATCGCAACTCGTTCAATGCCTTACGTGCATCTGTAAAGTAATTGTATTTTACGGTACTTGAAATGTGATCAAGCGCAGCCTGGAAAATCTGTAGATCTTCCTCATCGTCATCTATGAATAGAATATTGGTAAATTTCGTATATCAAATATAATAAAAATAGTCTTTTTTTCAAATCAAAGCATTAAAACATATTCAGTAATGATTATGTAAAAAAATAAAATTATCGTGTAAAATAGTAGAAAATTGGCTTGTTAAATTTACAAAAACAAGGAAAAATTTTAATTAAAGGGATGAATCCATACAAAAAAACAGGCCTCATTATTACTGGAATAGCAGTTTTGCTGGTTGCAATCAATTTTGCATTGGAACCGGTAGCATTACATTATGCTAATAAAGCTTTAGCAGATTTAAAAGGCTATAAAGGCAGTATTAAGGATGTTGACATTCATTTATACCGCGGTGCTTATCGTATTGATACACTTGTAATTGACAAAATTGACAACGGAAAAACACAACCTTTTTCTTGCTAAGGGAATTGATATTTCTATTGAATGGAAATCACTTTTAAAAGGTGCTTTCGTAGGAGAATTTTCAGTTGAAAATCCAGTTTTAAATTTCATTAAAAAAGGAAATAAAGTTGAAGCCGGAGGTAATAATGATTTTATTACAACCATAAAAAAACTGTCGCCTGTTAATATCAATTATGTTGAAATAATAAACGGGGAAGTACATTATATTGATCTGACATCAAAACCTAAAATTGATATTGCCGCCAAACAAGTAACTGCAACTGCACGAAATTTGAGAAATGTTGAGGACAAAAACAATAAACTTCCTTCCACAGTAATATTAACAGCTAATACAAGCGGAAACGGAAAAATTAAAGGTAATGCAAAACTAAATGCTTTAAAAGACATTCCTGATTTTGACTTTAATATGGAACTGGAGCGCATGGATTTAACGTATCTTAAAGATTTTACAGATGCGTATGCCAGCTTTACTTTTAAGCGCGGACAATTATATGTTTCTACAGAAATGGCGATGGCAGATGGAAAATACAATGGTTATGTAAAACCGGTTTTAGAAAATATAAAGATTATCGATTTAACGCCGGATACTCCAAAAGAGAAAAAACGTCCTTTTTTAAAACGAATCTGGGAACTTGTTGTAGGCACAGCGGCAGAAGTTGTTACCAACCAGCCTAAAGATCGTCTTGCAACAAAAATTCCTTTAAAAGGAGATGTTAATGGAGCTGAAAAATTTACCTGGACGGCAATTATAAATATTCTTAAAAACGGATTTATAAAGGCTTTTGATAAAGATGTTGAGGGATCAATTGACTTTAATGATGCAAAGTCTGGTAAAACCGAAAAAAAATAAAAACACTAAAAAACTAATTGTTTGTATAACCTGCAAACTATTTCCTTTTAACTAAAAATAATATTATTATGGAAGAATTCTTGCGTGACATTTTCAAACATGTTGAAGGATATTATTATGGTCTTGTTGACATAACACCAAAAATTTTACTGGCAATACTAGTGGTTTTAATCTCATGGTTTATTGCCTCTCGCGTCAAAGTTTTTACAGACCGAAGGTTACAAACAAAAATGCACGATCCTTTACTGGCTACTTTTATTGCAAACCTTGTAAAAGCAGTTCTAATTGTTATAGGTCTTTTATTTATGTTTCGTGTCATCGGTTTAACCGGAGTTGCCCAAAGTGTTTTGGCTGGTGCCGGAATATCTGCTTTTGTAATAGGATTTGCGCTTAAGGATATTGGGGAGAACTTTTTAGCGGGAATTCTGCTGGCATTTAAACGACCGTTTTCTGTAGGAGATATTATTGAAAGCAATGGTGTAAAAGGAAAAGTTGTGGCGCTTAATTTACGTGATACACAAATTAAAAGCGATAGTAAAAACATTTACATTCCCAATGCTTTATTGATAAAAAACACGTTGGTCAATTTTAATAGCGAAGGATATTTGCTACAAGATTTTACAATAGGTTTAGAGTATGGATCAGATTACAGAAAAGCGATTGAGATCATTACTGAAGTCATGAAAACAGATAATGCCGTAATTGACAAAGGATATTCAAACTCTGCTGTGGTTGCCGGAATTACCGGAACTACTGTTCAGGTAATTATTAGATATTGGGTTAAAACCGATAAAACTGTTACGGACGGAAAACACCGTTCTGAAGTTGTAATTAAAGTTGCCGAAGCTTTAAATGAAAACGGATTTGTATTGAAATAAACTTATTTTTTGTCATTTCTACCAGAGGGAGAAATCACATCCTATATTCGACAAAATTAGTGACAATAGCAACGGAGTTTCTTCTGTGATTTCTCTCTTTGGTCGAAATGACAATATTGTGTTTAAACTTTGCGTCTTAGCGCCTTTGCGAGATTATTTTTTTCTATCTAAAAGGGCTTTTTTATCTCATTTTTTTCAGTATAAGAAAGATCTATTTCTGAATTGCCTTATAAATAAAGCCGAAATTATTTAGGAAGATAAATGAAAAACGTGGTTCCTTTCTCAGGCTGACTTGTAAAATTGATAATTCCGTTATGGTTTTCGATAATCCTTTTGCAAAGTGCAAGACCTATTCCGTTGCCGCCATATTGATCACGTTGGTGCAAACGCTGGAACATATCAAAAATTCGACCTGAATATTCGCTATCCATCCCGATGCCGTTATCAGCAATTGTAATAGCGTGATAATTGCCTTCAGGACTAAAATTATCTGCAGAATCTCCTGCTCTCTCACCCGAGGCAATTGTTACGGTTGGTTCTGCACTATTAAATTTAAGGCCGTTGTTGACTAAATTAAAGAAAAGCTGACGCAACTGACCATTCAAACCGGAAACAACCGGTAATTCACCAATATTTACAGTTGCATTTTTTTCTTCAATAACAAGGCTTAAATCACTGAGGGTTTCTCTAACAACTTCATTAAGATCTACTTTTGTAAACTTTAATTCTTTATTGTCTACGCGCGAATAATTAAGAACATCAGCAATTAAACTGGACATTCGTCCTGCAGCGCTCGTCATTTTATCAAAATAATATTGAGTTCTTTGCTCTTCTGATAAATGTTCTCCGGCTCTGGACAACATAATCATTATTTTTCGCAAAGGTTCCTGTAAATCGTGAGAAGCAATATAAGCAAATTGCTGTAGTTCTTTATTTTTAAAAACCAGTTTTGAATTTGCATTTTCTAATTCGCTCTGGATCAGTTTTAATTCAGAGTTGTTTTTAAGCGTTTCTTCAACCTTTTTTTGATCATTTATATTAACAAAATAGATAAGCCAGTTATTCAAAGTCCCGTCCTCTGAAGGATTAGGAATAATTGATATCAAATACCAAAGGTATGATGAACCGCTTTTAATTCTTGTTTCACCTGAAAACTGTGATCGGTTTTTCTTCACTTTACTCCAGTTATCCATTATATGATTTACATCATCAGGATGAATAAAAGAACTTATTTCTCTTTTATCAAAATTAAGAAATGGAGCTTTCAGAATTTGTTTCAGCGAATCGTTGACCAGTAAAATATTATTTCGATCGTTTACAATACAAATCAAAACCGGAATTGTGTTCGCTAATTGTCTGTAACGGTTTTCACTTTCTCCCAGTTTTTCAGAAAGGGCGATAAGCTCAATATTCTTTTTCCTGATCTCATCATAAGGAGAAACAGGTGGTTCATATTTAAAATAATCGGCAAGCGTTCTTATTTTCGCATCAGATAAAAGTCCAGGCGAACTAACTGGATGGCTTAATTTGGTAATAGAATAATTATCAGCAAAACTATACTCAATATTACCTGAAATTTTTGCCGCATATTTAAAAGCTTCAGGGTTGCTTCTCTTCAAATCTACAGTATCCGTAAGGATGGCAACAATTTCTTTTTGTGTGGCTTTAATAACATTAATACCCAATGTAAGTACTGAATCTTTTCCGTTGGCGATAGAACATCTTGCAACTTCAGATACGGCAGTAGAAAATCTAGTTTGAGCAGAAGTAGGCATTCCGCACATCTCTGCTATCTTCATAGATCGTTTATGGGCCAGAATTAGGTCCATTTCATTATCTAAATTTATCTTAACTACCTCTTTCATTGCTCTTAATTTATTTTTCCTACTAAAACAGTTGCGTCATCTGTACCTCTGATATTATCTTTTAATAATGAGGAAGCAATTAAGCTGGGTTTCTGTTTTATAATCGAAACTAAATCATTAAGATTCCATCGTGTTCTCAAACCATCGCTATGCATAATAATTATTTGATGCTTTTGGTAAGGAACTGTTGTGCTATTCAGTGTTCTGGGAATATTGTGTCCTAAAATACCATTGTACGGTGTATAAGTCTTATTGTCCAGACCATTATAAATTCGGGTATTGATATTACCAATTCCGCAAATATTCCATGTTTCAGTTGTATAATCTACAGCTGCTATTGTGGCAACCAATCCTCTGCTTTTTTTAACAGCCTCATGAATTCCCCTCAGTATAACAGTGATTTCTGTTGCTTTTGATTGCTGAAAAGCTTTTATGGCGAGTTGAACCGCTTCATTAGCATTTGATCCATGACCTAAACCGTCTCCTACTAAGATCTGAAATCCTTTTGGTGAATGTTTTATAAAATAACCATCTCCACAAACTCTTTCACCCGGATAATTTACGCTCAAAGCCGAAAAATTCAAACCCGGACCCGGAGGAGGAATCTGATAATCTGCGTGATCACGAATTTTTACATATTGAACCGTACCCCAGCCTTTCATGGAGTAGATCTGGAAATCATTGCTTAATCTTTTTATAGCGCCTAAACCCTGACCCAACGTATTTGAAGTTGAATAGCCATCGCTCATGATTTTAAACACATTATCAATTCCCGCACCATTATCAAGACAATATATCTCGATCTCGTTTTTACCATCGGTTTGATGGCTTCGGTATAAAAGTTCACCGCGTCCGGGAAATTTAATAAGGTTTGAAGTGAGTTCTGCAACAATAATATCTGTTTCGGCAGCGCGATGTGGAGTAAAACCTATTTGAAGAGCAAGATTATGTATTTCCCTTTTTATAAAAGCAATAAGGCTTCTGTCATCAATTTTACAACTGGAAAAAGTATTATCCATTTTTCCATTTTATTATGGTCACGGTGGTTCCGTTTCCTAATTCTGTCTGAATATTAAATTCATTAACTAATCTTCTCGTTCCGGGTAATCCCAATCCTAAGCTTTTTCCTGTGCTGTATCCGTCCTTCATAGCTAGATCAATATCTACAATTCCTGGTCCATTGTCAATAAAGGTTACTCGTACTCCATAATCTCTGCCATTATTAACCTCCTCTACAATGACTTTACCGCCACCTCCATATTTCAAAAGGTTACGTACAAGTTCGCTTGTAGCTGTTATTAATTTGGTTTGATTTAAAATACTCATTCCTACCTTAATGCCATAATCGCGCACGCGGTTACGCAATGGTACCACATCTTGTTCTTTTACAATTGGTACTTCTTCTTTATTCGTTGTCGTTATCATCTGCAAACTCCTCGTTACCGCCATTATACATTTTTGCGCGAAGAAGATCCATGCCTTTTTCAACATTAAGTGCACTAATTACACCATTTAATGATAACCCAAGTTCAACAAGTGTAATAGCGACTGCGGGCTGCATACCCACTACTACTGTTTGCGCATCCATAATTTTTGACATCACCGCTATGTTGCCTAAAATACGGCCCATAAAAGAGTCAATTATTGATACTGAAGATATATCAATTAATACACCTTTAGAGCTGAATTTATTGATAGTATTTATTAAGTCAGATTCAAGATTTTCTGCCAGTTGATCGTACAAATCTACTTGTATCGTAACCAGTAAGAAATCCCCCATCTTAAGTATAGGAATTCTTTCCATATTTGATTAATCGTATTTGATTATTTTCTTTTCACAACAGTAAGCTGAAGCATTTCAAAAGCTGTCTGAAGAGCGCTGGCCAGAGATGTTTTTGTAATAATTCCGGTAAGATCAATTCCTAAATGCACCACCGTTTGGGCAATTTCCGGACGAATACCACTAATAATACATTCTGCTCCCATTAATCGTGTTGCGCTAACTGTTTTGATAAGATGTTGTGCCACAAGCGAATCAACAGCAGGTACTCCTGAAATATCAAGAATAGCAATTGAACTTCCTGTGTCTACAATTTGCTGTAAAAGATTTTCCATTACAACCTGAGTTCTTGAACTGTCAAGTGTTCCTATAATTGGCAAAGCTACAACGCCATCCCAAACTCTGATCACCGGAGTTGAGATCTCGCTGATTTCGTCAATTTGTCGTGAAATAACATCTTCACGTCCTCTCATAAATGCTTCAAAAGTCATGATGGTCATATTATCAACCAAAGCTCCTAATTGCAGATTAGCATCATACAAACTTGCGGGATCTTTCTCTATTTCTGATAAAATTTGAGAAGCTGCTTCTTTAAATGAAATAAGATATTGAGCATTTTCACGAGGTGAAAAACCGCGTTTTGCTCTTGAACTCGAAATACCCATCATTAAATCATAAACTTTGTCGAATTCCTTAGAGTTAAAATCATCAGCGTTGCCTTTTGACAAAGCGTCTAATAAAAGTGAAGTAAATTCTTTTGATTCTTCTTCTTCTGTTGAACCATCAGTTGAACCTTTTTCTAATAATAGTCTGGTCCAGATATCTAATAATTTGCTTTCGTGCTTTTTCAAGCTCCCTAAAACATTCTTTTGCATTTGCTATGGTATTTTTGTGATTTCGTAAACAAATATAATAATAAATAATACCTTATAATTAAAAGAAGAAAGAAATCTTGAGAAAGTTTTTCTTGTTATTTTCTAAATTTAAAATGGCTTATTTTCGACCGTTTGAAATAAAATCTGACTGTGTTTACTTTTTTTTTAAGATAAAATCTTTCAACATACCCAAATTATCAATAAATCAACACTTTAACTAATATTCATACTATTCAAAATACGCAACGACGCCGCTTCGCAAAAATCCAGTCCGGAATAATCAGGATTATATCCGCCAATATACGGAACCGCCATAATATAGAGATTTTCATTATAAGCGCCATATTGATCAATAATTTGAAAATTATCATTGATTGCAATTCCTGAAACACTCAAAAAATAACTTCCTGTACTGTCTTTTTCTATTGAAGTATTTCCTTCCGAAAAAGCGATGTGACCCACTTCATTTGACTTAAATTTTATTTTTGCAGGCGTAATTGCCTTTTGTGATAATAAACTTTTAAAGGGAAAATCGGCGTAAGACAAATGTGGCTGACCAACACAATCAACAAAAGTTTCATAATAAACCGATTTGGGATTATTTTCTTCATCCGAAAAATGATATACAATTCCTCCATCAGTTTGTGGTTCTACCGAACTTTCTGCACCAACAGGAATAATATCCAAAACCCCGGCATGATGAAGCGCCAATAACTCAACACAGGATTTTTGCGGAACAAAGGCAATTACAATCGAAATCAAAGGCATAAGCACTTTTTGAAGCCGCTGCATATCTTCTGCCGAAAGGTATTTTGCAGGATGATTCATTGCAAAACTTAAAACCGCCAACATTTCTTTCCAGTAAACAGATTCTTGTCTTTTTATGGATTTTTCAGCCTGAACATACTCTGCTTTTAAAAGCTGAAACGGTTCAAGACGTTCACGAAGTTCCATCATTTCAACCACGAAATCCTCAATACTCAGATCTTTAATTCGGTTATAAAACTTCGGATCTTTATCCTGGAAAATATCTTTAAAATCTTTTTGAAATACATAATCCAAAGACAAAAAACCGTCATTTGATTTTCTGTGCAATTCTATTTCTTCTTCCGTTAAAAGCGAACTATTATTAAGATGTGAATCTTCAAGATGAAATCGAACCGCCGGAAGCATACCGCTTCGCGAATGCATTATCATTTTAAAGTCCGGACTTTCGGCATGGTTTTGAAAACTTAAGTTTCCATTTTCATCTTTTGTAAACAAACCATTTTCTCTGGCAAGCGTTCTAATCGCGTCAATTGCAGTTAAAGACGAGCCTTTTATCGCAACAGCATGATTTAGTTTCAACAGCAATTTTGATGGCGGATATGGTGCATCAAAATATCCTTTTACTTTTCCTTCATATCGCACAGGCCAGTTGTGTCCGGTACAAATTACTACATAATCAAACTTCTTTTTATCGGTAACTGTTTCCACCCAAACCTCTTTTTCATGTTCGTTGTAACTAATGTCCAAAACATTGCTTTTGTAATGAACTCTCGTTGTTATTCCTGCTTCATCGCCTTTTAACTGTAATAATTTAAACTGATCTGCAAGGTAATATCCAAACAATAATCTCGGTAATACTTTGTATTCTGTAAACCTTTCCAGATCAATTGCAAATCGTTCCAGAACTTCTGCAGGAACAGTCAAAATCCACTCTGATACTGAATTCACAATTCCCGGAGTTTCATTATCTGATACGTTCGTTACATGTTCATCATTTGCCCCTTCAGGACTATAGGGCATTCCTGCACCAAGAGTACTTTTTCGCTCATAAATATCGATTTCAAAATTTGTTTTTCCGGATTCAACCAGTCTTTTATACATAAACAGTCCGCTGGGTCCTCCTCCTAAAATTGCAATTTGCTTTTTAATTTCTTCCGTTTTCATTTTGTTTATTTTATTGTTTTCGTTTTTTGTCATTTCGGCCCTATTGACAAAAACTTTGCGTAACTCCTTTGGGAACTCTGCGGTAAAATTCTTAAAGCATTTAAAATCTGTGGTAAAAAATTCGCAAAACTAAAGCCATTTCTTTCTTTTAAACCAAAGAAAAATAACGATCGAAACCACCACCATTACAATCATTGTAATAGGATATGCATAGTAATAATTAAGTTCCGGCATAAATTTGAAATTCATTCCGTAGATTCCTGCTATAAAAGTCAATGGCATGAAAAAAACCGAAAATACCGTCAATACTTTCATCACTTCATTTGTTTTTCTGGCAGATAATGAAAGATAAATATTGAGTAATTCTTTGGCATCTTCCTGAACCTGATCGTTGAGCATCAAAAGTTTAGTATGTAAATCGTGAACATCGCGAAGTGCCGGAGCTTCTTCTCCTTCTGCCCGAATGGAATTCACCACTTCATTACTTAACAAGAGCAACTTTTTATATAGCCCTGCCCTGTTTTTCAGGTAATAAATTGCCTCGATCATATCTGTCGCGATATTTTTCTTCAGAAATAATTTCGATTCATAACCGTCAATTTCGTTAGAAAGATTTATAGCCGGCTGTTCGAATGAATGCAATGCATCACGCACAATATGAATCGCGATTCCTGTGCTGGTTTTCACTTTTCCGGTATCAACAAAATTTTGTTTTACAGCAGCAATTAAGGGCTGCGAGGTACGGTGCAATGTGATGATAAAGGATTCGTTATAAAAAATCGCAATTTTACAACTCAGGCTCTGAACCGTTTGCAGCTTTTCCTTGTTCTCGTTTACAACTCTTATAATGATGAAATGTGTATTATTATGTTCCTCAAATTTAGGAAGATGATCCGGATCAAGACAATCTAATAATGCATAGGAATTAAGATTGTACTTTTTACTAATAGCCGAAAGTTCCTCGCTTGTTGGGTCAACAACATCAATCCAGGTAATTTCAGAATCTTTTATAGTACAATTAGTTATAGGCATTTTGTTTTTTTTTATGAATTAAGCAGTAGTTGAAATCTTAACTGAAGATTCTTCGGGAATGTGAACTTTATGCGAAAGAAGTTCTTCAAGTAACTCCTGCATAGGGATTGATGCACAGGCAATACAATCATCTGCAGCACCGTAATAAATATAAATTTCATCATCGATAACGGCGGTTCCGCTTGGGAAACACACATTATTGACATAACCGTTTAATTCAAATTCCTGATCCGGTGCAAAAAGTGGCTGAGGCAACCTCGCAATTTCTTTTGACGGATCTTCTAAATCCAGTAAAGCTGCACACGCCACATA
This sequence comes from Flavobacterium psychroterrae, assembly GCF_018380615.1. Lineage (GTDB taxonomy): Bacteria > Bacteroidota > Bacteroidia > Flavobacteriales > Flavobacteriaceae > Flavobacterium > Flavobacterium psychroterrae. The sequence continues at coordinate 43,383 of NZ_JAGYVZ010000001.1, forward strand.
TGTATGCCCTTTTTCAGTATCATGAACGCCGTGATAAATTAATATCCAGCCTTCAGGAGTTTCTATTGGCGGAGCGCCGTTTCCTAAATAGGAGAATTCGTGATCGTGATCCGGATCAAGCACAATATGTTTGCAAAATTCCAGCATGTATTCGCGCCAGAATTCAGGCGTTAAATCCTCAAGCGAATCAACACAGGCAATTTGAACACCCGGATGAATCCGATGTAAAAAGTATAATTTATCGTTAATTCGTCTCGGAAAAAAAACCACATTTTTATCCCAGACATAACCTTCACTTCCTGTACTTGGCGTAAAATATTTGTTGTTAAGTCCTGGTTGTCCCTGCAGTAATCCTTTAAGATCGTACCCTTTTATTTGCGGAACAACGATTCCGTGTTTCGTGAATGTTTTTAAATCTGATGAAGTGGCAACACATCCAAACGCGTTTTCTCCATCATAACCACAATAGGAAAGATAAAACAAATCATCAATTTTGACGATTCTGGGATCTTCAACGCCGTGTTTTTCATTAGGAAGTGTGGGAATTAAAACCGGAACATCAAGCTGACTTTCAATTGTTAAAGGATCTTTGAAAACGCAATATCCAATTGTAGAATGATTGCCTTTGGCAACGGCACGGTAAAACATATGGATTTTTCCGCCATCGTAAATAACCGCAGGATTAAGAACGCCATCACGTTCAAAATCCAAATCTCTTTTGGTCAAAACCAAACCATGTTTTTGTAGCATATATTTCAAAAATTCATTAAAATTTAAAAAATAAATATACTGCTGAGAGGTGAAATAAATTTACACAAAATCAGTAAACTCTTTCAGAATTACAAGGCTTTTGAATTTCTTTTTTGCAGAGATGAAATTTTCTTTTTGCCACAGATTAAAATGATAAAATGATTTTTTTAATCTTAAAAATAATGTTATGCAATAAATCTTTCGGAAAATCGCCCAGGTTTGTCATTTTGACTTTAAACTTTGCGTCTTAGCGACTTTGCGAGATTAATTTTATTTCCCAAAAGCTTAACTTAATGACATTTGAGCTATCAAAAGCAGCAAAAAAACTATTTTATACAAGACAATTGCAAAATATTCGCATTTAGTGGTTGTTCTATTTTACGTTCGAGTTTTTCCTGATTGAGCGTGATATAAATTTCCATTGAACCAGTTCCTACTTTTAAGCCCAAAATATGACCGCCGTAAGCATTGAATTTATCATCGGTTGCTATTCCGTGAATATGAATGGATGGTTTTTCTCCATTCCAGGCAATCGATCCCGTGAGATTTCCCATTTCTACTTTTTCGAATTTCTTCGGATTAAATTTCTTTTCTTTATTATCATAAAAGCCAAATGTAACTTCGCTTCCAAAACCAATTCCCGTAAAATTTGCAAACGGAATTTTTTCCTGCTGAGCGAGATTTTCGATTAATGCCAATACATCATCGCCTTGGCGTAAAACCATTAAATAACCCGTTGTAGTTTTTATATAACGACATTTTGAAGCATCATTTTGTTGCGCTTGCGCGAAAGTTGAAGCGAAACACAACAATAGAATTAAAAATAAATTGTTCCTTAATACTTTCATTTTAGTAGAATTATTAGGTTAATAGAAAATATTCTAAAATCATTTTTATGAAATCAATTGGTCAAAATGTATGGGTAAATTGTGAATTCTTCGTCCTGTTGCGTGAAAAATAGCGTTTGCAATTGCCGGCGGCATTCCCACAATTCCTATTTCTCCAATTCCTTTTACGCCCAAATCGTTGACAAAATTATCATCTTCTTTTACAAAAATAGCTTTCAAATCCTGAACATCTGCATGAACCGGAATATGATATTCTGCAAGATTGGCGTTCATATATTTTCCGAAACGATTGTCCAGAATTGTTTCTTCGTGCAACGCTTTACTTATTCCCCATATCATTCCACCCAAAATCTGACTTTCGGCAGTTTTAGGATTTATAATTTTTCCTGCTGCAACGGCGGTTACGGCTCGTTTTACTTCTATCATTCCTAACTCTTCATCGACTTCAACTTCTACAAAAACTGCACTGTGAACGGCTCTCGCTTTTTTTCCGTGTCGTAAAGGATTTGGCATTGCCGTACTTGTGGTTTGCGTTGCTTTTAGATTATTTTCTTCGAAAATTTGCTTTACACTCACTTTTACATTTAAGTCACTTTTCAGGATTATAAAACCCTGATCAAAAATTACCTCTTTAAATTTAGCTTTCGCCAAAGGAGAATTTTTCAGGACTTTAGCTTTATTAAATAACCTCTTGTTCATTGATCTACAAGCTTCCTGAACTGCAGGACCAACAGTTGCAACGGTGAAAGATCCGCCTTGTATGGGCGCAAAAGGCATTTTACTATCGGCATATAAAAACGTAATATCTTCAATAGGCAATCCTAATTCGTCTGATGCGATTTGCGTCATTACCGTTAAAGTTCCCGTTCCTATATCGGTTACGGCATTTTTAATTTCTACTTTTAAATCCTTTGTCATCGTGATTTCGGCTCTGGCCAAAAGTCGGTTTGCTTCCCAGATTCCCGTTGCCATTCCGTAACCTACAAGTTTATTGCCGCGTTTCATACTTCGGGGTTCCGGATTTCGGTTTTTCCACCCAAAACTTTCTGCGCCTTGCAAGTAACATTCTTTCAATTCTTTACTTGAATATTCCTTTCCCGACGTTGTATCAATATCCGAATAATTGATCAATCGCAATTCAAGCGGATCAATTTTTAATTTATAGGCAAGTTCATCCATTGTAATTTCAATGGCATGCATTCCGGTGCTTCCGCCCGGAGCGCGCATATCAAGCGGACTATAAACATCTAACGGAACTAATTCGTGTTCCAGCAAGGTGTTTTCTACAGGATATAGCATTTGCGCCCAGTTTACAACAGTTTCTACATAATCTTCAAATTGCGAAGTTTCCCCAATTGCTTTGTGATATGCGGCATTTAGTTTTCCGTTTTCATCTGCGCCAAATTTCGTGGTTTGAAGCGTTGGCGGTCGATGTCCGAACGTGTACATTTGTGCTCTGTCAAGCGTAACACGAACATTTCGTTTTAGTTTAAGCGAAGCCATTACTGCCATAAATAGCTGGTATTGCGGACGAAGTCCTGAACCAAAACCTCCGCCAACAAATGGCGCGATAACCTGAACATTTTTCATTTTTAAACCAAAAACGTTCGCCACATACATTTGCGAATTGATGGTTCCCTGTGTTTTATCGTATATTTTAAGTTTTTCTTTTCCTTCGTAAACCACAGTCGTTGCAAACATTTCCATCGGATTATGATGTTCTGTTCCGTGTGTAAAATCACTTTCGATTTTTGCGAAAGATGCCTGATACGCTTTGCCAAAATCTCCTTTTGGTTTTGGTGGAGGCGGTTTCAACATCGATGCTAATCCTTTTTTAGGTTCTCGGGCTTTGCCTTTGTTTCCGGAAAGATCTGTTGAAAATTCTTCTTCGGTGTAAACCACTTTTATTAAATGTGCTGCATAACGCGCCATTTCAAAAGTTTCGGCAACGACCAAAGCAATTGGCTGACCGTTATATTTTATTTCGTTGTCTTTTAAGGGTTTGAAAACCGTTCCGGGTGGAGCATCCATATCTGCATATTGCAAATCAAACCAAGCCGTCGAAGGTTGGTTTTCATGCGTCAAAATTGATATTATTCCGTCCAGTTTTTCAGCTTCAGCGGTATCAATTGACTTTATTTTTCCTTTTGTGATCGTGCTGTTCACGACGTATCCGTACAATAAATTGTCAACATTATATTCGCCAGAATATTTTGCAGTTCCTGTAACTTTTTGAACGCCTTCTAAACGGTTTATCGGTTGTCCTATTGAGGGTAATTTTGTCATAACTTTAATTTTAGGTTTCGATGTATTATAAAGAAGGTTTTGCCCCCGGACGCTGTGATTCAGGATCAAGCGCCATGAAACAATTACGTATAATCGCTCTTTTTGCCAGATCAATCTTAAAATCGTTATGTTCATAACCTTTTGCACCTTCGAGAATAATATCCGCAGCAGCGGCAAAATGCTCTCTTAGAGGTTCTTTGTCTTTCAGGAAATATTCGGCTTCCAGAATGCGCCACGGTTTATGCGCAACACCGCCAAGCGCAATTCTGGCGTTTTTGATAATTCCGTTTTCAAGATCTAAACCTGTTGCCACAGATACCAAAGCGAAGGAATACGACGCTCTGTCACGTAATTTCAAGTACGAATAATTGTTTGCAAATCCCATTTCAGGAAGATCAATTCCGGTGATAATTTCGCCTTGTTTTAAATTATTATCCAGATCCGGCGTATTTCCCGGAAGCCTGTGAAAGGTTTTAAATTCTAAAGTCCGGTCGCCTTCAGGACCTGTAATATTCACCACGGCATCTAAAGCCGCGAGCGCCACACACATATCCGACGGAAAAACAGCAATACAATTATCACTTTGCCCTAAAATGGCGTGAATTCTATTGTATCCTTTTATAGCCGAACATCCTGAACCTGGTTCTCGTTTGTTGCAAGGTGTATTAATATCATAAAAATAATAACATCTTGTGCGTTGCAAAAGGTTTCCCCCATTGGTCGCCATATTCCTGATTTGCGCCGATGCTCCTGCAAGTATCGCTTTAGATAATAACGGATAATGTTGTTCAATAATGGGATGATAGGCCGTTTCGGCATTGGTAAGTAATGCGCCAATTCTGATCCCGCCATTATCAAGACGAATAACCGAATGATTATCGATAACCGGATTTATATCTACGAGTTTTTTTGCCGAAGTGACAAAATATTTTAAAAGGTCATTTATATTTGTTCCTCCCGCAACAATTTTATTTCCGGAATCATTGCTGAGTTCAGCAACTGCCTGACCTATGTCGTTTGTTTTTATGTATGAGAAATTATTCATGGTAGCTTTCCTGTTTTTTCACTTTCATTATTGCATCGATTATACCTTTACTGGCACCACATCTACAAAGATTTCCGCTCATCAATTCCTGAACATCTTCTCTGTTTTTTGCTTTATTTTCATTCAGCATTCCAATCGCGCTGCATATTTGTCCAGGCGTACAATAACCGCATTGAAAAGCATCGCATTCAATAAAAGCCTGTTGTACGGGATGCAGATTTTCTCCATCGGCAACGCCTTCAATAGTTGTAATTTCTGCACCGTCTTTCATCACAGCAAGTGTCAAACAACTTAGTACCCGTTTTCCGTCGACCAAAACAGTACAAGCGCCGCATTGCCCGTGATCGCAGCCTTTTTTTGTTCCAGTGAGATCTATTTTTTCCCGAAGCGCGTCAAGCAACGAAACCCAGGGCAAAAGATGGAGATGATGATCGTGTCCGTTTACATTTAGTACTATTGCGTGAGTTTCATTTGTTTGCATGGCGTATTTATTTAGTTCGTACTATATTTAAAATCAAGAAATTAGGCTTTCTCAGAATCTACTTTAAGTGATTCCATATCAATAACATATCTAAAACGAACTTCTTCGTCTTTGATTTTATCAAATGCTTTATTAATATCTTTAATATCGATCATTTCTACCTGAGGTAAAATATTATGTTCCGCACAAAAATCCAGCACTTCCTGAGTTTCTGCAATTCCGCCAATTAAGGAACCAGCAACAGATCTCCCAAATTTTGCGACTTCCATATTATTGGTTGGTGATTTATAAGGTCCTAATAAACCAACAGTTACAATTGTTCCTCTTGGTGCTAAAAGACTGATGTAAGGTGTAATATCAAAACTTTCAGGAATGGTGCAAAGTAAAAAATCAAAAGATGTTTCCTTTGCTTTCATTGCCTTTTCATCTTCAGAAATCAATACATCATCAGCGCCAAGTTCAAGCGCTAACGAACGTTTCTCTTCCTTAGTTGTAATCGCAGTAACTTTTGCTCCCATGGCTCTGGCAATCATAACCCCCATATGTCCTAAACCGCCAATACCAATGATTCCCACCGAATCTCCTCTTTTTACTCCCCAATGTTTTAACGGGGAATATGTAGTAACTCCAGCGCATAAAATAGGTGCGGCTGCAGAATATTTTAAGCTATTTGGAATACTCAAAACAAAGGAATCTTTGACAACAATATGTGTTGAGAATCCGCCAAAAGTATTATAATCAGAACCATCAGGTTTAAAATATCCGTTATACGTCATGGTTTGCGCAACTGGTCCAAGGCAAAATTGTTCTTGGCCATCCTGACAAGATTTACATTCCTGACAAGAATCGATCATACAGCCCACTCCTACTATATCGTTTACAGAAAATTTAGAAACTCCGCTTCCGGCTTCAATTACTTTACCTATAATTTCATGTCCCGGAACGCACGGATAAATCGTATTATTCCAGTCGTTATTGACCTGATGAATATCTGAATGGCAAACACCGCAATACAAAATTTCTATTAAAACTTCGTCTACTTTTGGTTTATACCTTTCTATTTCAATAGGTTCCAGAGTTTTTCCTCCAAAAATATTTCCTGATGCTCCGTATGCTTTGGTAACAAATTTTTTAGATTCGTCGAATATGATTGTATTGCTCATAATTAAAATTTAAGGTTTGTATTTTTATTGTCTAAAGCGAGTAACATTCCACTCATTTCCAGTCGATTAAAATTACTTGACAAGAATCGTATTATTTTATACTATTCAATCTTATTCTTACAGGAATCCAATTAAGGAGGTTTTTATGCGATGAAAATTTAATAGGCAACACGTTGACTTTTTAACACATAGAAACATGGGGAATGTTTTAAACTTAAAGTGCATTTCACTTTTAATCAATTCGTCCCTTATACTCAATGTCATTAAGTAAGCTTTAGAAAATAAAATTATTGCAAACCAAATCCGTTTTTATCCGCGTTTTTACGAGTAAATCTGTTTTATCCGCGTCAAAATTAGACGCTGATTTTACTGATTCGCTAACGCGAAAACGCTGATAAAAACGGATTTTTTCTAATTACTTTCTTGATTAACTGTTAAGTGATTTTATAGATTTCCATTAACTTAATGACATTGCCCGATGCTTCGCGACTATGTGAAAGAAACTTGTTTCTCATTCACAATCTTTGTAAACTATGAAATCTATGTTCCGATAGCTATTGGAACTATGTGTTAAATATTTTTGCATTAAAACTTTCAAAAACTAGAAAGCTCTTTACAATAAGATTTCTTAAATTTGAGATAATCCAATTCTCTTACTTTGATAGTAGATTATTAAAACGTTTCAACCCTAAGAATATGAATACAATTCCCGCCGAACAAAACATAGAAACCACCAAAAAAGTATTACCCATAATTCTGGCAACTTCTATTTTTATGCAAATGCTGGATTCAACGATTCTAAATACTTCGATCACCTCAATTGCCAGAGATTTACACGAATCACCGCTCGAAATGCAAAACGCAATTATTAGTTATGTATTAACGCTGGCACTTTTTATGCCCGTTAGCGGATTTTTATCTGATAAATTCGGAACCAGACGAATCTTTATTTTTGCCTTGTTTTTATTTAGTATTGGATCATTATTATGTGCGCTTTCGCAGAGTTTAACGCATCTTGTAATTGCGCGTGTCGTTCAGGGAATTGGCGGAAGTTTAATGACACCAGTAGGGAAACTGGCTCTTATTAGAACATTTCCTAAAAATGAATTATTAAAAGCCATGAACTTTGCCATAATTCCTGCATTAATTGGTCCCGTTTTAGGACCGCTTGTTGGTGGTTATATGGTTGATTATTTATCTTGGCACTGGATATTTTTAATCAATATTCCGTTTGGATTAATCGGGATAATCTTAAGTTTAAAATACATGCCGGATTACAAATCGCCCATTATCGATTTTGATTTAAAAGGCTTTTTGATTTTTGCCGCCGCCTCGCTCCTATTATCTATTTCGCTGGAATTATTCGGCAATACCGTTCGTGTATCGCCAGTTTTATTGATTTTAATGGGCGGATTTTTAATGTTGTATTGGTATTATCGCCACGCCATTACGGACAATAATCCAATTTTTCCTTTGAATTTATTTAAGGTCAGAACATTCCGAGTTGGGATTATTGGCAATTTAGCGACACGTTTGGGATTTAGTTCCATTCCGCTTTTATTGCCTATGATGATTCAGATTGCTTACGGACAATCAGCAGTTACATCTGGTTGGATTGTTGCGCCAATGGCATTAACGGCAATGTTTGGGAAATCTGCCGTGATAGGAATTTTAAACAAATTTGGTTATCGTAAAACCTTAATGGTCAATACTTTTATTATTGGAGCTTTGATTTGTGCATTAGCGATTCCGTCGATTCATACTTCCATTTACTGGTATGTTCCAATCATATCGGTTTTGGGGTTCTTTAACTCGATTCAGTTTACATCTATGAACTCTATTTCAATTGCCGACTTACGAGTCTATCACACCAGCAGTGGGAATTCATTAGTTTCTGTGAATCAGCAATTAGCAATAGGTTTTGGGATTGCTTTTGGTCTTTTGGTACTTAAAATATTTCAGGGCGATGTAAAACTAATTCATAACGAAATTCATAATGCATTTCGTTATACATTTTTGGTTGTAGGTTTCTTAACGATCTTATCAGGTTTCGTTTTCAGACGATTGCATTTTAAAGATGGTGATAATTTAAAATCTGCCAAATAAAATTATCATAACTATTATTTTTTTGATCTAAATTGAAAATATAACAATTTTTAACTTTTCAAGCCTTAATTTTTCTATTATAAAGTTTTGCTTAAACGTTTAACTTAATTATATTTGCATTCAGAAATCGATGTAGTGAAAAGAATTTCCATAAAAGATGTAGCATTAAAAGCAGGCGTATCTATCGCCTCAGTTTCTTATGTACTTAACAATAAGATTGATAGCCGCATTGGGAAAGATACCATCGAGAAAGTTAAAAAAGCTGCCGAAGAACTTAATTATCGCCCTAATAATGTTGCTAAAAGCCTAAAAACCCAACGCACTCATATTATAGGACTTATTGTAGCTGATATTGCAAATCCCTACTTTTCGCAAATTGCCAGAATAATTGAAGATGAAGCCAATAAAATAGGCTACACCTTATTAATAGGAAGTTCTGATGAAAACGCAGAAAAATTTGAAAGCCTGATCAATATGTTTTGTGACCGTCAGGCGGATGGATTAATCATTGCGCCCGTTGAAAACACAAAAGCCTGTTTGCAGAAATTACAAAAACAAAAAATGCCTTTTGTATTGATTGACAGACATTTTCCTGAAATTGAAGCCGATACTATTCAAATCAACAACTACGATATCAGTTATAAAGTAACTGAACATCTTATAAATAATAGCTATAAAAACATTCATCTTGTAGCTTACAAAACGCATCTTGAACATTTGTTGCAAAGAACTCAGGGTTTTAAAGATGCTTTGAAAAAACAGACTTCCGAAAAAAATAATATCCTGAATATCAACAAAGACGATATCGACCAGGATATTAATAGTGGTTTTGAGGATTTATTTAAAAATTCAAAAATCAAACCCGATGCTGTATTTTTTACCAGCAATAAACTCGCTGTTTCCGGACTTAAAAAACTCATGAAATTAGGATTAAATATTCCGCAGGATGTTGCTATCGTAGCTTTTGATGAAACCGAAGCCTATGAACTTTTTGCCACCCCATTAACTTTTGTGAGACAACCGCTTGCTGCCATAGGAACAACCGCAGTAGAAATTTTGCACAATAAAATTACAAATCAATTAGCACCATTACAACACATTGTATTGAATGCTGAATTGCATATTGACCAATCTTCGCAACCTAAAATTAACTAACTTTTTTTATTTACCAATTTGCTTAAACGTTTAATCAAAAAAAATAAACAATCATGAAACAACTAACTAAACCGTCTGTATTTTGTTATGGAGAAGTATTATGGGATATTTTCCCTGAAGGAGCACGTGCAGGAGGAGCGCCATTTAATGTAGCGTATAATTTAATGCGAATGGGCATTGACGCACATATGATTAGCCGTGTAGGAAATGACAAACTTGGAAATGATCTTTTGGCTCAATTAACCAATTGGAATATCAGCACAGAAGACAGTCAAATCGACACTAACAGTCCTACAGGAACTGTAATTGCACATATTGATGAACATAACGAAGCGCATTATGATATTATCCAGCCTGTTGCGTGGGATTTTATAGAATTCAGAAATGATTATACAGAGAAAATAAGCAACGCATCGGCGTTTGTATTTGGAAGTTTGATTACACGAAATGAAGTTTCAAGAAATACTTTATTCGAATTATTGGAAGTTGCCAAATTCAAAGTTTTTGATGTCAACATTCGTCCGCCTCATTATTCGATTCCGGTTATAAAAGACCTTCTTTATAAAGCCGATTTAGTTAAAATGAACAAAGCCGAACTTCGATTAATCCTTGACTTTTTAAACAAAGATTATATCAGTGAAGATGACGGAATTCGTTATATCCAGAACACATTTACTATCAACGAAGTTTTGATAAGCAAAGGCAGTAAAGGCGCGGTTTACTATAATGGAGAACAACATTATGACGCTCCGGCAGTTCCAGTAACCATTCAGGATACAGTAGGAAGCGGTGATGCATTTTTAGCCGGATTTTTATCCAAAAGAATTTTAAATGCTGACCCAATTGAAATTATGAATCAGGCAACGGCACTTGGCGCTTTTATCACTTCAAAAGAAGGCGCTTGTCCTAATTATACCTGGAGCGATTTTGAATCTTTCAAAATAAAAAATGACGTTTACGGAAAAATATTTAACGAATAATAAGATCAAAAATGAAGTCTGAAGCTAAATTCACCGAAAAAAAATATACAATTACCCTGATTTTTGTAATCTCTCTTTTTCTATTCTGGGCAATTGCCATTACCATGGGCGATGTTCTTAATAAACATTTCCAGAACGTATTACACATCAGTAAATCCGAATCTGGTTTGGTGCAATTGTCCATTTTTGGCGCGTATGCTATTATGGGAATTCCCGCAGGATTATTCATGAAAAAATACGGTTATAAAAAAGGCGTTTTGCTGGGCTTGTCGCTTTATGCACTTGGCGCATTTCTATTTATTCCCGCGGCGCAAAATGAATCTTTTTCGTATTTCAGGATTGCTTTGTTTATTCTTGCGTCAGGACTTGCAACGCTTGAAACCGTTGCGCATCCCTTTGTCGCTTCACTTGGTGATGAACGAACCAGCGATCAGCGAATTAATTTTGCTCAGTCTTTTAATGGTTTGGGTGCTATAATTGGACCTTTGTTAGGCGGATTTTTTATCCTGACTACAACAGGTGCAGATGGTTTGGAATCAGTAAAAACGTTATACATGGTTATTGGTTGTGTCATACTTGCGATAGGTATTGCATTTTGGTTTGTAAAAGTTCCTGCGTTGAAAAATGCGCATGGTGAAACAGAACAAGATACAAATGAACCTGAACATCAAGATGTTATCATCAACGCGCCATTATACCGCCAGCGTCATTTTATGTGGGCAGTTGTCGCACAGTTTTTTAACATTGGCGCACAAGGCGGAACCTGGGCTTATTTTATTAATTATGGTGTCGAAAAAACAGGTCTTGCCGACAATCAGGTGGCGTATTATTTTTCGCTAAGTATGGCAATGATGATGATTGGGCGTTTTATAGGCACTTTTTTAATGCGTTATATCGAACCTAACAAATTACTGGCGATTTATTGTCTGGCAAATATTGTTTTGTGTCTTGTGATTTCTCAAAGTTTCGGATGGATTTCGTTTATCGCCTTAATTATGCTGAACTTCTTTTTAAGCGTAATGTATCCAACAATTTTTAGCCTGGGATTAAAAAAACTCGGAAACAAAACTGAACAAGCTTCGTCATTTTTAGTAATGGCAATGTTTGGAGGCGCAGTTTTCCCTCCTATCATGGGATTTGTTGCGAATACTGATATTGCTTACGCGTATTTATTGCCAATTATTTGTTATCTGGTGATCTTTTTATTCGCCGTAAAATATTCGAAACCTAAAACTCTGGGGATTGTTCACAAACCAACTTCACCAAATTTAATTTAATACCACAGCAAAATGAAAATCAAACTTGGTGCTTCCCTCCTTTCGTGGATTACTCCCAACTGGACTGCTGAAGCGGGACATTATGCCATAAAAAAAACAGCACAAACTGGTTTTGACCTGATAGAAATACTATTGCCAACCAATATGGAATTTGATTCCGAAACGGTAAAAAAACAACTCAAAGAAAATAAACTCGATGTTGCCTGTTCGCTTAATCTCCCAAAAGAAGCTCATATTCCCTATTATCCTAAAGCGGCTTTGGAGCTTATTTGTAAAGCATTAGATAAAACCGCTGCTGTTGAAAGTACTTTTTTAGGTGGTGTTTTACATAGCGGAATTGGCGTTTTTAACGGAAATCCTGTTACAATTTATGAAAAAGAAATTGTCATTAATGTTTTGGGAGAAGCCGCACTTTATGCCCAAAAATTAGGCATCACGATTGGTATTGAACCTATAAACCGTTACGAAAGCTACGTTTGTAATACCGCCGCAAATGTTTTAGAAATTATTGATAAAACTACAACCAATCTTGCAGTTCATCTGGACACTTTTCACATGAATATTGAAGAAAATAATTTTTATGATCCGATTATTGCTTCGGGGAAAAAGCTAAAACATTTGCACATCACCGAAAGTAATCGCGGAATGCCTGGCGAAGGAACGGTGAATTGGGACGCACTTTTTAAAGGTTTAAAAGACATCAATTTTGAAGGAAATCTGGTTCTGGAGAATTTCTCCTCTTCAATAGCAGGAATGCAGCAAGCGGTTTCGTTATGGCAGACTTCTCCTCATAATGCAGAAGAATTAGCAATTGGGAGTTTGAATTTTATGAGGAAAAAAATAGAGGATTTGGATTGAAACTCTTTTTAAACACCTAGTCCGATAGCTATCGGGATAGGTTTCATAGTTTGAAAAGATTATTAAAAAGAAGTAAGTTTCTTTCACATAACTATGTCTACAGATGTAAAGTAAAGCGTCTTTTTTTGAGTTTGCAAAATCTATGTTCCGATAGCTATCGGAACTATGTGTTAAAACAATTACGCGCAAAAAACCAAAAATTAAAAATATATTTCATGCATATTTTAATTATCGAAGATGATCAACGCGTTGCTGATCTGATTCAAAGAGGATTAGAAGAACAGGGGTTTTCAACTTCTGTAGCTTATGATGGCGTTTCTGGGTTAAAAATGGTCTTGCACAATGACTTTGATTTTGTGATCACAGATATTATTCTGCCTAAAATGGACGGACTGGATTTGAGCAGGGAAATTAGAAGTTTAAAACCTGAGATGCCTATTATTATGTTAACCGCATTAGGCACTACAGATGATAAAATTGATGGTTTTGATGCCGGAGCCGATGATTATATGGTTAAACCATTTGAGTTAAGGGAACTAATTGTACGCATTAAAACACTATATAAGAGATACCAATATCGCAGTTCAAATCCGGGTTTTATGCTAAAATTCAGCGATCTTGAAATGAATCTGAATACTAAAATCGTGAAACGAAATAATGTTGATATCAGCTTAACGCCAAAGGAATTCAAACTGCTGGAATATATGATGCAAAACTCAGAACGTGTACTTTCTCGCAATGAAATTTCTGAAAAAGTCTGGGAAACCAATTTTGATACCGGAACTAATTTCATCGACGTTTACATCAATTATCTTCGGAAAAAAATAGATAAAAATTTCGATACAAAACTCATTCACACTAAATCAGGAATGGGCTTTATTCTAAAAATCGAAGAATGAAAATTACCTTTAAGCTTACCATCCTTTTTACGTTTATAACCGCAGAAATTTTATTTTTATTTGCGTTTATCATTTTTCAATATGCAAAAAATGACCGCGAAGCTGAATTTTATGACCGAATAAAAATCAAGGCGTATGTGAAAGGCGAATTATTTTTTGATGCAAAAGCGTCTGCAACAACGCTTCAGGATATTCACATGAACAATCTAAAAGTGATGAACGAAGCCGAAATTGCAATTTATGACGCTGATTTCAACTTACTTTTTCATGATAATCAGGCAAGTGACCGCATCAAGGAAACCCCTGAAATGCTGACTAAAATCCTTAAAAAAGGAGAATTGCAATCGTATATTGGCGAGTGGCAAATGATTGGTGTAACGTATCATTTTGGCAGTAAAAAATACATCATCACTTCCATTGCTTACGATCATTACGGTTATAATAAAATCGATGATATGTACACGCATATGGTTTATGCGTATATCTTTTCGATTGTTGTGATTTGTCTTTCGGGACTTTTTTTTGCTAGAAAAGCGTTCGAACCTGTGAAGGCAATGACGAGAAAAGTTAACAAAATTACCGCCAGTAAATTCAATGTGCGACTGGAAGTTAAAAGCAGTAAAGACGAGCTTTCGGCGTTAGCCAATACGTTTAACGAAATGCTCGACCGACTCGAAAATTCCTTTGAAACCCAAAAAAGTTTCGTTTCTAATATTTCGCATGAACTACGAACGCCACTTTCGGCAATAATTGCAGAATTAGAACTTTCATTATCAAAAAGTCATAAGAAAAAAGGATATCGGGAAGCCATTCAAAATACACTTCTTGATGCACAGCGTCTGGTACGATTATCATCAAGTTTGCTCGATCTCGCAAAAGCCAGTTATGATCCATCTGAGATTTCGTTTAAGGAAATTAGAATTGATGAAATTTTGCTTGATGCGCGCCAAATGGAGCAAAAACTAAATGCCAAACATAAAATTGATATTCATTTTGATGTCGATTTTGAGAACGATCAGGAAATGCTGATTTCAGGAAATGAGTATTTATTAAAAGTTGCTTTTGCCAATATCTTCAATAACGGCTGCAAATATTCATTTGATAAAAGATGTTCCGTAAATGTCTCTTTCGAAAATTCTAAGATTATTCTAATTTTCTCCAACAAAGGAATCGGAATTAATCCTGACGAATTAGATTCAATTTTTAAACCATTCTTTCGGGGAGAAAACAAACAAATCGCTCACGGTAACGGAATTGGGCTTTCGCTCACGCAAAAAATAATTGTACTTCATAAAGGGAATATCTCTGTAACTTCTCAAAAAAACAAAGAAACAAGCTTTACAGTTATGTTGCCTTTAGCCTCTTTCTAATGAAATTCTAATATTTTTCTATATCCTTTCTAATGGCTGTACGTGCCGTTTTGGAGGAAATTTGTAATGTCTTTAAGGCTTGGAACTCAGTCAGGCTTTTAAAAACTTCAATGAATTACAAATAGAAAAAGTTAGTAAAAATGACACTTAAAAAGTTTAAACTTTTATTTCTAATCGGTGTTTTGTGTGTTTTAAAAGGAAATGCACAAACAACAGATTTCAAAAATCCAGCTTTAAAATATTATTTAAATCCTGAAAAAACACGCTTTATCCAGTTTAGCGGTTACATGGAATTTTGGGCAAGATATTCAGAATTAAATCCGGGAAGTCTTGTAAACGATCAGCCAGAAAAAGGCGTTTACGATTTCTCGATTAGAAGAATTCGTGCAAAAATGACAATGCGACCAACTGAAAAACTGACTGTAGTTTTACAAATGGGACCATCAAATGTCAATGTAAATTCAAAATCAAATACCTACATGGATTTACTTGACGCTTACGCGGAATATAAATTCTCAGACTATATTTCGGTTGGTGGAGGACGTTCAACCTGGACGGGTTTATCCCGATTTTCAACCGGACCTTTGGCAACATTATTATATGACATGCCCGCTTTTGCAACAGCAAACGCCGGAAATACTGATGTAACAGTTCGAAAATTAGGGATTTATGTAAAAGGTCAAATAGGGAAATTAGATTATAGAATGACGCTGGCAGATCCTTATACAGATGGCGCAACGACACCAAAATTAAATACTGCCGTTTTTAATACTGATGGCGCACACCAGTTGGTCAGCGGATATTTTAAATACCAATTTCTGGACAAAGAAAGTAATGAAACTCCGTTTAGTCCGGGAACTTATTTAGGAAAAAAACGAGTTTTCAATATCGGGATTGGTGCTGAATATATGGCAGATGCGCTTTGGCACACTACAAATTCAGGAGAAGTTGTTCATGACGCGATGAAAAATATGGCAATTGATGTGTTTTATGATACGCCAATCGACAAGGATAGAGGAACATCATTTAGTGCTTATGCGATTGCTTTAAAAAACGATTACGGTCCTAATTTCATCAGAAACATTGGAACCAATAATCCCGCAACTGGTGTTGATGCGACCGCTGGATCTTTTAACGGAGCAGGAAATGCGTATCCGGTTGTAGGAACAGGAAATACTTATTATGCTCAAATTGGCGGAACACTTCCTTATTTTGACCATGAAAAAAAAGGAATGCAGTTGATGCCGGCAGCTTCTGTACAGTATTCAACCTTCGACAGGCTTGCTGATCCTGTGGTGGTTTATGATGCCGGTGTTACTTTATTATTCAACGGGCATTCTTCTAAAATGACTTTTGATGCACAGCGTCGTCCGGTTTTCGGGAACGTGGCAAGTCTTGAGGAACAGCCATCGGTTACTGCTCACAGAATGACTTATCTTTTAAAATACCGAATCGATTTTAACTAAAAATTCAACACAAATGGAAAGAAGAAAATTTATCGTAAACACAGCAATAGCATCAATTGCGACAGTTGGAATGGCAAAAGCTTTTGCCGCGGAACCACTAAAAAGCACAGAGAAAAAGTTCTACAATCACTATTTATTATTCTGGCTTAAAAAAGATTTAACACCTAAACAAGTAGAAGATTTTGTTCAGTTTTTTAAGGATTTAAGCAAACTTCCGTACTTAAAATCCATTCATTACGGAACTCCGGCAAATTCTTCGCCACGTGCGGTTCTCGACAATAGTTTCAGTTATAATGTGGTCATGACTTTTGAAAGTCTGGAAGATCTTGAAACTTACGGAAAACTGCCGGAACATTTAGCAACAGTAAAAAAATACAGCATTTTTTGGGATAAAATGCAAGTTCATGATTCAGTTTTAATCTAAATATTAATAATTATAATAAATTTACAACAATGAAAAAAGTTTTTCTAATCCTGATGGTAACTTTGGTTGCAGGAATTAATTCGAATTACGCAAAAAACAGCAATGACGACGGTCATAAGAAAAAATCTAAAAAAGTAAAAACTGAAGTAGTGGAACATGACAGCTATATAAAAGCCATTAGGTTAATAAATACCGAAGACGGCGAATGTACGTTTGAGGTGGGAAAAATTCCGAACAAAACGACAATTGATTCAAAAGGTTTTTTTGCTCAGACTCACGTTGATGCCTACGAAAAAGTAGCTCACGCAGCACCAAGAAAACAATATGTGGTTACCTTAAAAGGAAAATTAAGATTCAAAGTGAGCAATGGAGATACTTTTATAATTGAACCGGGCGTAATTTTAATTGCCGAAGACACTAAAGGAAAAGGACATACATGGGATCTTGTAAAAGGCGATAAATGGGAACGTTTGTATATCCCGCTAACAGAAGACGCATCTGATCAGTTTGTGAAAGATTAAGTAAATTATATTGAACCTCTAAAGTCATTTTGATTTTGGAGGTTTTTTTTATGAGAATAAAAGTCATGAGTTAAAAAAATTACGCTCAATACATTTAAATAAGCATCTTTGCATCCTGAAAAATAAATTTCCCGATGATAAAAATTACACCAAAATTATCTTTTCCATTATCCGATGTTTTATTCTCTTTTGCACTTCAGTCTGAAGCAGCGGCAGTTTTTGACGGACATAATGCGCTGATTACCGGAATAGGAAAAGTAAATGCAGCTTATGAATTAACAAAGGCAATTCAGCAAAAACGACCTGCATTAATTGTGAATCTGGGATCAGCGGGAAGCAGTCATTTCCAGAAAGGCGATGTTATTTGCTGTACAAAATTTGTTCAGAGAGATATGGATGTGAGAGGTTTGGGATTTGAATTATATGAAACTCCCCTATCTGATTTACCTGTTATTCTGGAATATGGTTTAGCGATGGATAACCTTAAAACAGGAATCTGCGGAACAGGAGATAATTTTGAAATGGGACACGACGTCAAAATATATGACGTTGTCGATATGGAAGCTTACGCTCTCGCGATGATTGCGATGAAAGAGAATATTCCGTTTTTGTGTTTAAAATATATTTCAGACGGAGCCGATGATAATGCCGCTGATGACTGGATTATTCAGGTTCATAAAGCTGCTGTTGCTTATGGAGGTATTTTGGGTTTGAATACAATGTAGGCGAAAGTATATAAGTAAAATAGATTTACATTGTAGATTGTATACGAGCGAAACAGTCGCGCTTAATGTTATTTAGTTAAGCTTTTAGATAATAAAATTAATCTCGAAAAGGCGCTAAGACGCAAAGTTTAAACACAGTATTGTCATTTCGACGAAGGAGAAATCACATTTGGGATTCGACAAAGGTCACTCTAGCGCAATGTAATTATGTTAAGCTTTTTAGAAAAAAAAATAATCTCGCAAAGGCGCTAAGACGCAAAGTTTAAACACAGTATGGTCAATTTCGACGAAGGAGAAATCTCAGCGAGAAGCTCGACAAAGATTGGATTTGCGTTGCGGAGGTACTTACGGAGATTTCTCCTTCGTCGAAATGACAAACCTTTGCGATTTTGAGAGAGATTTATAAGGCATAAATTACTTTCAGCCTATTTTTATTCAGAAACTTGTACACCGACAATCAAACTCTCTAATAAAAAAACCTCTAAAATCAATTTGACTTTGGAGGTTTAATTTTTAATCTAATTACAAAAATCAATGAATCAATTTCTGATTTCTTAAGTCTGTAAACAAGTCGAAAAATGAATCTTTTGTGCTAGTAAATGCTGTAAATCCCAGTTTTCTGCTTTTAGAAATATCTGTCATAACTTCAAGCGGGCGACTAAGATCAAGATCTGTATGCCAGGCTGATGCTAATTGTTTTAAATCTGACTCTGCTAAGTTTTGATCTTTTGCAATTTTTGTCCAGATGGCTTGTTTCTCGTTTAATCGTGTTTCAAGCGGTTTAATTTCGCCATTATATCCTTCAAAATCAATTCCGAACCATTCTGCTATTTTTGGCCAAAGCCATTTCCAACGGAAAACGTCGCCATTTGTAATATTAAAAGCTTCATTGTGGGCATTTGGCGTAGTTGCGGCCCATATTATTTGGTCGGCTAAAATTTTAGCATCGGTAACATCAGAAATTCCGTTCCATTGTTCAGCAGATCCCGGCCAGATAAACGGAAGCCCTTCTTGCTTGCAAATACTGGCATAAACGGCTAAAGTACTTCCCATATTCATGGCTTTTCCTACCGCATTTCCTATCAAAGTATGAGGTCTATGAATATTCCAGGTAAATCCGTCTCTTGAAGCGGCGTTGTAAACTTCATCTTCCTGCGCATAATAAAAATTAGGCAAATCTAATCTTGGCATTTCTTCTCTAAGCGGAGTTTCAGGCAACGTTCCTGCTTTGGCGTAAGCATCAAATGGTCCCAAATAGTGCTTTAAACCTGTCACTAATGAAACATGTTTTATTGATTTTTTAGGCGATAGAACATCCAATAAATTTCGAATCATCGCACTATTTACCCTAATATTTTCTTCTTCGGTGTCGTTTCGCATCCAGGTTGTGAAAAAAACATGAGTTGGCGCAACATCATTTAATGCGGTAGTCAAAGAATCTGTGTTCAATAAATCCGCAGCAATGGAATTTAATCCTTCGATATTGTTTTTTGGGTTTCTTGAAAGTCCAAAAACTTTCCATCCTTGTTCAATTAATTTTGTGGCGAGATTGCTTCCGGCAATTCCGGTTGCGCCTACAACTAAGGCGGTATTTCCTTGTGTAGAAAGTGTTGTTATTTTGTCAGCATCCATAATATGATTATTTTTTACAAAATTACTTCTAAAACAAGCTTCAAAAAGATGATCTAAAACAAGAAATTCGATTGATCTATATCAAGTTTATTCTAATAATAAGTTCTTTTTAAGCCTGCTAAGGGTTTCCGGCGAAAGTCCAAGATAGGAAGCTAAAAGATTCTGCGGAACCCGTTTGATCAAATCCGGATTGTTTTCTGCAATATGTCGGTATTTTTCTTCTGCATTATGTGTGTGAGAACTTATCAATCTTCTTTCTTTAGTAATTAAACTATTCTGAAAAAGAATCCTGAAATACCTGTCCATAACCGGAACCTGCAAGGTTAAATTGTCAAAATCTTCAACTGTAATGGTCAGAATATCCGAATCTTCGATTGCGTTAATGCTGTAAAAAGAAATTTCTCCGCTAAAAAAGCTGTTCATGTCTGATGTCCACCAGCCTTCGGGTGTAAACTGGTTGATGTGTTCATTTCCTTTTTCATCGACATTATAGGATTTTAAAAGCCCTTTTGATACAAATGTGAGGTATTTACAAACGTAACCTTCAATAACTAAAAATTGTTTTTTCTTTAATTTCTGAGGTTTGAAAAAAGTTTTAATCAGTTCCTTTTCTTCTAAGGATAACGTAACTTTTTCTTCCAGATGTTTTAAAATAATATTGTACATATCAGGTTTTATTGATGAAGCTGAACAAAGATAAGGTATTTATTTTTCAGGATTTTTTGATTTTTATGGATTAGGAATGTTTTTGTTCGTACAACTTTCAATTAAAACAGACAAGCACTTCGATAAAGATAAACTTGTCAATTTTGACTAAATTTGCAGGCGCAATAGTTTTCATTAGAAATTTACAAAATGAATATAAAAAGGTTAGAAATTAAAAAAAACATTCAAAAACCGGAAGATAAAAATTTATCATTTCGCGTTTTTGATTTAAATACCGTAAATATTCAGGATTATTTACAACCGCATAAAAACGATCATTTTTGCATTATAATTGTTGAAGCAGGAAAAATAAATGTTCAGATCGAAGAGAAAATTCATTATCTGAAAGCAGGAAAAATTTCTATTATTTTTCCTGACCAAGTTCATTCTTTATCTGATTTAAGTGAGGATTTAAAAGGCAAAATTATTTTATTTGAAGAAGTTTTGTTTTGTTCTGATATTCTTAAAAATGAATTGAGTGCTTATAATGTAAATCTTTCGGCAAATTTAAATTCCACGATGCTTTTAAATCCGGAATTTACAGAGGCTCTTTTTCTGATTCAGAATATCCAGAATATTTATAACAATCCAAGTCTTGTCAAAAAGGAACAGGCACGTTTTTATATCAAAGTCTTTTTACTGGGACTTATTGAATCTATTCACGGTCAGCATCCTGTATTATTACAAAAGGCAAATCAGCATGTTTATATTGGTTTTAAAAAACTATTAAACGAGCAATATAAAAGCGAACGTACTGTTCAATATTACGCTTCCGAACTTATGGTTACGCCAAAAAAACTGAATGAAATTACAAAAAAACATTGCGGAGAAACGGCTATTAATGCGATTCATAACAGAATCCTGACCGAAATCAAAAGGCAATTAATGTTTTCTGATCTTTCTCATAAAGAAATTGCGTTTGATCTGGGTTTTAGTTCTCCATCGGCATTAAATAAATTTGTGAAGGCTAAATTAAAAGAAACTCCAACGGAACTTCAGCAAGAGCTGGCGCAAATTTATACCGCGTAGTCTTGTTTGTATAACATCGCCGCTCCCACTCGCCTATATCTTTGCCTCAATAATTAATACTAATTAAAGATGAGCAAATTATTTGTTGCAGGTGAGGTTTTCCATGGTCCGGGAAGTCTTGAAGAATTGAAAAATATTAAAGGAAAAAAAGCTTTTATTGTTACTGGTGGAAGTTCAATGAAAAAAAGCGGAACGTTAGATAAAGCAATAGCGTATTTGAATGAAGCTGGTATAGAAACTACTGTATTTGATGGTGTTGAGGAAGATCCGTCATCTGCTACAAGTTTTAAAGGTGCTGAAGCTATGCGAGCATTTCAGCCTGACTGGATTGTTGGTTTAGGTGGATGTTCAGCAATTGATGCTGCAAAAACAATGTGGATTTTCTATGAATATCCGGATACTGATTTTGATTCATTAATCAAACCTTTCAATGTTCCTGTATTGAGAAACAAAGCTAAGTTTATAGCAATTCCTTCTACAAGCGGAACCGGAACTGAAACTACTGGTCTTGCAGTAATTACAGATCGTGAAAAAGGGGTTAAATATCCTATCGTATCTTATGAATTAACGCCTGATGTTGCTATTATTGATGGTGAAATCTGTGCTTCAATGCCGGCTCACGTCACTTCAAATACAGGATTAGATGCTTTAACGCATTGTGTTGAAGCTTACGTTTCTAACATTGATGATAATTTTGCTGATGTTCTGGCAAAAGGTGGATTGGCTATTGTTTTTGACAATTTGAAAGAAGCGGTTAAAAATCCATCGAATATTACAGCGCGTCAAAATATGCACGATGCTTCGTTTATGGGAGGTTTGGCTTTTAATAATGCGTGGTTGGGAATTGTACATTCACTTTCTCACCAGGTTGGTGCTTTGTTTGGCGTTCCTCACGGATGTGCCAATGCCATTTTCCTGCCTAACGTGATTCGTTACAACTCTAAAGTAAGTACTCGTTTTCCTGATCTTGCAAAAGTTATTGGTAAAGAAACTACCGAAGAATTAGCTCAGGCAATTGAAGCTCTACGTCTTGACGTTAACAATATTGGTTCTATTAAGGAATTTGGTGTTTCGCAGGAAGACTGGGATGCAAAACTGGATTATATGGCTACTAATGCTTTGGCGGATCCATGTACTGGTTTTAATCCTAGAAAACCAACTATTGACGAATTAAAAGCTATTTATCAGGCTTGTTATAATGGTGAAGTGGTGAATTTTTAAGTTTAAAATTCATACACTAATTTTAAAATGGACAGTTATATTTTTAGCTGTCCATTTTTTTGTTGTGTTTTTTTGCGTGTTTTTTTAAACACATAGTTCCAATAGCTATCGGAACATAGATTTTTGGATTCTTAAAAAGGGTATTTTTTTGATTATGCCAATCAAGATTTAAAAGCCGAAATTTGTGCCGTTAGGCACTAAATATTGGTAGTTAATAGGAATCCAAATGAATCTAATGTGCCGTAGGTACTTAACAATTATCATTATGTTGCGTACTTACGGCACGCCAACGTATTGCTAATCTATATTATCTATCAATATTTAGTACCTAGCGGCACATTTCAACTCTTGGTTCGCAACATTTAACTCCTAAAGGAGTATATCTTGTAGAGAATACGTCTCACTTTTTTTATTACGCATAACTTTATATGTGAAAGAAACATGTTTCTTTTTTGTTTTCTTCATTTTGCACATAAATCTATGTTCCGATAACTATCGGAACTATGTGTTAAAATATTTTTTTAGTTATATAAAAAAGCATTTCTTATTCTGAAAAACAAGTACATCTACAACTAATTTTATTACGTTTTTTATACTACTATTATATATCTTTGGTTTAGAAATCTTTAAACTTTATTACAATTAAAGATTAAACCAAAATTCTATACAAACCAACCGTTACAATGATTACATCAGGAATTAAATTGTCTAAAACTCTTTTTATAACATTGCTTTCTTTTTTTATAATAAGTACTTCTTACGGACAAAAAACCAAGAATGAGTTACTGAAATTAATTGGGCAGAAAGACTTATCCATAGAAAAAAAATGCGATTATTTACGTGAACTTAGCTCTTGTTATAAAAAAACAGATACCATAAAAGCGTATAACTATGCTAATCAGGCATTAAAGCTAGCGCGTGAAGAAAAAGACATAAAGAGTCAGGCTATTGCATATGAAGCCCTTTCAGACATTGCCCGATTTCTTGATAATGTATCGCTACAAATAAAATTTGCCGATTCCAGTTATACTTTAGCCACAGCATCCAAAGATTTAAAAGCAATATCATATGCCAATTATGCCATTGCTTACAAAAATGAATTTATTGGAAATAAGGAAAAATACATTGACTACATGCTCAGGTCACTTTCTTATTTTGAAAAAAATAAAATGCGATATGACAAACTGGTGAATGGATATGAGAATCTGGGCGCGTATTTTATAGATCATAACGATCTTATTCTTTCTGAAAAATACAATAAAAAGGCTTTGGATTTAGCTTACGAAAGTAAAAATCAGGTTAATATCGCCAATGGTTTAACGAGCTGGGCACTTTTATTGGTACGAAAAGCAGAACAAAAAAACCCTGCAGATCTCCATTTACTTCAAACTGCAGAAAACGATTATCTGAAAGCGATTGAAATATTCGAAAATGAAAAAAGAAAGGGAAATATTATTGGTTCTTACGGCAGAACCTGCTTAAATCTAACCAGTCTTTATTTGTATCACTTTTTTGAAACCGAGCCCGAAAAAACTTTAGCACATTTACAAAAAACAGAAGCCGTTTGCCTCGAATTAAATGAACCAATGCAGCTTATGGTTTTGTATGGCCAGCAAGCACAATATTATACGAACTTGAATGATATACCAAACGTTGAAAAGGTATTGAAAAAAGTGGCAGATATTATTGCTGAATACCCAAAAATAAACCCACGGTATTTTGCCTTGCTTTATAAAAATTATATGGATTTGGCAGACATAAAAAATGATTTTGCTTCGTATAAAAAATACTTCAATCTGTATGATAAAGCGATTGCAGTTATGATGGAAAAGGAAAACAGAGCTAGAGAATACAATGCTTCGGTACGTTTTGAAACAGAAAAAAAATCGCAGCAAATTAAATTATTGACGGACAATTTAGAATACCGAAAGAAAATCAATTACTTGTATATAGCGCTTTTGGTTTTTGTGTTTTTTACATTGGCTTTTATGCTGCGTTCGTATCATTTTAGACAAAGATCCTATATCAAAACCAATTTATTACTTCAAAAAGCAAACGAAGAAGTGACTCTTTTAGCCAAACTTAAGGAGGAAGAAGCGATGATTGCTATTCTGGAATCTGAATTGACAGAGAAGGAACTTCAAATTGCGATTCAGGAAAAAATATTGACGGAACAGCAAAAAAATAAGCTGCAGCAGGAATTAATGACAAATAACCTTCAATTAGAAAAAAAGAATGAAGTTCTAAAAGACATTCAGAATAAATTGTCGGTCATGAAATCTGAAAAGTCTACGGATATAAAAACAATCTCAAAAACCATTGACAAAAGCATGGAAGTCGATGACGAATTTGAGTTATTAAAAAGCAGTCTGGAGAATACAAATCCTGTGTTTTTTTCGACTTTACAGGAAAAGGCTTCGGGAACTTTGACCAAGCTGGATTTTAAATATTGCGGCTATATAAAGTTAGGAATGAGTACGAAGGAAATCGCCAATCACATGAATATTGAAACTCAAAGTATGCGAATGGCACGTTACAGAATTAAACAAAAACTAAATCTGGACCGAGAAACTGATTTGGATTCGTATATCATGTCGGTTCAGTAAAATCAATACTTCGCGCGTTTTTCTGCTTCAAATTTACTGATCTTGTAGATACAAAATAGATGCCTAAATGATCGCTGTAGATGGTAAGTAGATACAGAATTTATGTTTTTTGAATATTTGATGTGTAGTTTTGAATTGAATTTTAAATCTACAAATCATGAACAAAAAGACGCTTTCAATTATTTCTTACATTACCATTATTGGATGGGTAATCGCTTATGTAAATTACAATAAACTTACAGTTAAAGATTCTCTTACGAGATTTCACCTGAAACAAGGTTTAGGAATCGCAATACTTGGAATTGTAATTTCTGTTGCATTGACGATAATTGCAGTTGTTGTACCAACTTTAGCAAGTATTTTAAGTCTGGTAAATATTGTAGTTTTAGTATTATGGGTTATGGGAATAATTAATGCTAATAATGAGCAGGAAATTCCTGTTCCTATTGTAGGTAAATTATTTACTGACAAATTTGATTTTATCAAATAATTATAAAAATTTAGCCAGTATAAAGACGCATGTTTTTGTGCTGGTTTCTTTTTTAGGGAATGAAATGTAAAAAACAAAAATTCAGCAAAATGAAAAAATTTCAACTATTACTGTTATTAATCTATATTCCTAATTTAATATACAGCCAGATTATCGACAACAATATTCATGGATACTATAAATCTAAATCAGATTCAAGCATTTATTCGTTTTTTGAGTTTGATGGAAATGGTAAAGTAAATATCGTCGGAATGGGGACCGGCGATTACTTTACCAAAGGCGATTCGCTGATTGTATATCCGGATAAAAGCATTTTTAAATTTAAAATAAAAGGCAATACTTTAATTGGCGCTTCGAGCTGGGTTGAAAAACAAACCTGGATTAAAAAAGATACGGTTGTTGCCAATAACCGAAAGGACGCTGCTGCCTCTAAGAAAAAAGCGGAACTACTGCACGAATATTACAAGATATCGCAAACAAAATCGTCACTTGATTTTGCGCTGAATGAGAAAACGTTAAAAGCTCAGGAAGAAAAAATGAGCCAGCTATGTAATCAGGGACTCAGCAAAGCTTGTCTGGATTATTTTGGGATGATGCTTATTGCAGATCAGGGTTTGGGTGCGCTATTGAGCAATCAAAAAAATGATAAACCCATAACTGTTAATCCAGAAATTATTAAACTTGGCAATAAAATTATTGCGCAGGGTGAACCTGAAGGTTATACTGTTTTAGGCGCTTATTATTTCTATTTGGGTCAAAAGGAAAAAGCGGTGGAACAATGGAATATTGGGGCAGATAAAGGAAGTCAGAAATCTGCAATGGCTTTACTGCAGGTTGAAATGGAATAAATTATTAAATTTAAACCTCCTTTTTATCTTCTAAATTCTAGCAAAAAATAAACTAAAACGTTTAAAACTAACTATTAAACTTATCATGAATCAATTAATTATTCTTACTACTCTTTTTTTAAGCAGCTTTTTTTCTTCTACAGAAATTAAAACTTCTGGCGAAATAAAATTATCTATAGAAATTTCTGAAAATCAGTTTAAAAAAGAGGATTTTAATGATGGCGAAGCAGCAAAAAAGTGGCTGTTAAAAGCTATTGATCAGTTTTTTAAGGAAACTGTTGAAATGGAGAATATTACAACGAAAGCATACAATGAATATAAAATGGATGCGATGAATATCGATATGGACGGCGGAATGACTTTACCTGCGTTTGAAAAAAAATGGAAAAGTAAATTTAATACGAAACGTGCTGGTTATGAAGGTTTTTTAATTTCGGCACAGGATTGGAACAAGATTAGCGTTACGAGTTGTTTGCTTATGAATACGACAAAGGATAATGGTTTTCTTTTTAGAGTTGTTCTTAAAGATGTTGTGTCTAAAGAAATTTTTAAACGAGATATCAAAATAATTCCTTCAGGAAAATCTTTTTTAATTGCAGATGTTCTGGAATAACTGTAAATTAGAATATATACTAAATAACTACAAAAATTTTAAAATGACTTCGAAAATAAAACTCTTATCTCTACTATTACTTTCCATATTCATGCAATCCTGCCAAAATACTCCTGAAGAATATTTTGACAGAACTGCTTTGAACACAAATACTTTAACGGAATTTGGCGGAAAGGATTTCAGAACAATGGAACAGAATAAAAAAGGAAATCAGCTTTTGGCTTTTGATGACAAAAGTACATTTCCTGCAAAATCTTATGAAGATCATATTCTACGATTTAAAATTCCGTACATCGATCAGATTATTGGAAAAATAAAGGACTTAAAACCTACGGAAGAAACTACGCCTTTAATCAATGCTTCATTAGATTTATTTGAATTTGTAAAAGGTAAATACAAAACCGATTACATCAAAATTGCCAAACTAATGGAAAGTAATGCGCCTCAGGAAGAAATTGACAATGCAATTGCTGAAATGGAAAAAACATCGTTTCCTGAGTTTGATGCCAAGTATAAAAAAGTATGGGATCTTGCTATGCCTTATGCAAAAGAACACGGAATTCAGGTAAGTACTTATTAAAATAATCAGGCTTATATATACTGGGTGATTTTTACCGCAAAGGGCACAAAGTTTTTTTATAGTAGAGTGTGTTGACAAACACAAAGTTCACAAAGCTATGTATTGACCTAGCTTTGTGAACTTTGTGTTTTTGTAGATTCTTGCTTAGTAAAAAAACTTTGCGTGCTCTGTGGTATATTTTTTTTCCGAACTTTTGGTTATATATACTGGGTGATTTTTACCGCAAAGGGCACAAATTTTTTTTATAGTAGAGTGTGTTGAAAAACACAAAGTTCACAAATCTTTGTGTTTATTTAGCTTTGTGAACTTTGTGTTTTTTTAGATTCTGCTTGGTAAGAAATTTTTGCGTGCTCTGTGGTAATTTTTTTTCTCTCTCCATAGGGTTTTGGGATTGATCTAAAATACAATCGTCTTTCATAACGAAAGAGGATTTTTTTATTTCTTAAACAAAAAAAAAATACACCTGACATAAATGATATGCCAGATGTATTTACAAATCAACCTTCAATTAAATTTTTATTTTACTGTGTATAAAATATGGTTTGTTTCACAAAGTCTAAAATAGCCTAGTGCAAAATTATTAGTATCCGTTGTATTTAAAATGTTACCTCTAATATTTCCCGGTACTGAACCAAATGGGTTCGAACTTGCAGCTTCTAAAATTAAATTCATGTAATTATAAAAGTTCTTAGAAATACCACGATGTGTTATTTCCATAATTTTTCCCGGTTTTAAATCAGTACCTCCAAACTTTTCATTTATTTCATTCCCATTAACAAATTCATCACTTGATACTGTATATTCCGGATAAGCCAGGTAATCTATTTTATAATCTGTCAGATAATAATTGACCTGATCAGCCGGGTCTTTATAATAAAATGATACTACAATAAAATCAGGTCCTGTTATATCAGGCATTAATTCCTGCTCTACTTTGTCAATTGGCGATACAGAAACTAATTTTTCAGTAGCCGTTAAACTTTGTCCATCGACTTGTACAAACAATTTATATTCCATGTTAATTGCAGGAACAAAATTAGTACAAACATATAAACCCGGCTCAGATTCATTGAATGTAAAAATATCTCCATTACTATTTTCGACTCTTACCTGTGCTCCGGAAACCTTTGGTACTTCGGGATTATAATAAGGAGCCATTCTGGTTATTTTTATTGATTGTTCGCTTCCGCTTGTTCCTTTTTCCCAAATTATCTCGGCATCGATCACTATTTTAGGATCTCCGGTTTCTAAATCAAGTTCAACAATGTTGGAACAGGACGAAAAAAGTAAAACAAAAAGAAGACTAAATAAAGTAAATCCTTTACTTTTAAAATTATATTTTTTTAATCTTAGCATACTATTAAAATTTAAAATTATAAGAAACACCAGGTACTAATCCGTAAATAGACAATTGGCTGGACTCATTCGCTCCTGTATCATCATTTTGTGAAAACGTCATCGATGCAGCATTTTGCCTGTTATAAAGATTATAAATACTAAATACCCAATAACTTTGCCATCCTTTCTTTTTATCCGGTTTAGGCGTATAAGTTGCACCAATATCTAAATGGTGATATGCAGGAAGTCTGTTTCGTTTCTTAACGTATAATTAGGTATGTTTCTGCCTGCAAATTCATAATAACCATTAGGATACGTTACAGGCTGACCAGATTGTAAGGAGAAATTAGCATTGAAAGACCATTTAGGACTGAATTCATAATTTGTGGTAATATTAAGATTATGCAATTTATCATAACCTGATAAATACCATTCACCATTGGCGATACCGGGCTCTTCGGCTGTTCTTCCCGGCGTTTTTTGTTCTGCTTTTGACAAGGTGTAAGAAACCCATCCTGTAAAACGACCTGTATTTTTTCTGAATAATAATTCCATACCATATGATCTGGCTTTTCCGGTCAGGATATCCTGTTCAATATTATTGTTACCCAATAAATTTGCTCCATCAATGTAATCAATCCTGTTTTTGATATTTTTATAAAATAATTCACTTTCAAAAGAGTATTCACTTTCCTTAATATTTTTGAAATATCCTACTGCATATTGATCCAGCATTTGTGGTTTTGTAAAAGGTCCGCTTGGTGTCCAGATTGTCATGGGCAAAGGAGCACGGGTATTGGACAACATATGAATATATTGCGCCATTCTGTTATAGCTCGCTTTTACCGAAGTTTCATCATTAAAAGCATATGATAATGCCAATCGTGGTTCAAGGTTATCAAATTTGCTGATGGTTTTTCCTTTTCCGTAATACTTACTTCCGGTTGGCGTTGCTTCTTCATAAATATTATAGAGAGGATTGTAAACTACGGATTCTCCATTTTCGTAAGTACTGATAGCTTCGTTGCCTAAACGAAAAAACGTACTGTAACGAAGTCCATAACGGAGATTCAACTTTTCAGTAACGTTATGTTCAACATCTAGATAAGCAGACGTTTCTAAAGCATATTTTTTGTCTAATTGATTGTAATTATATGCTGAATCAGTACCATAAGGTTTTACAGTTCCCGGATTAAAATCATAATATAAACCATCAATACCGTAGTTTAGTTTAAAATTATCTGATATAGTATGATTCCAGTTGTATTTAAGTCCGTAGTTGGTAATTTTACTATTCCATTCCAATTTTTGAAATGGTATTTGCAGATTAAATTTATAATCACTGTAAAAAATAGAAAGATTTGTGTTTAAATTGTCCGAAAATTTATGTTTCCAGCTAAACGTTCCCATATTATTACCGTAGGTAGTGTTGAAAAAATTGTTAATATCAAATAAATCATTTCCCATATATCCGGAAAAAGCAATTGTATTATTGGCTCCCAAACGATAATTAAACTTGGCATTAATATCATAAAACATTACGGAACTCTTAATATCTGTCAGTTTTAAAAATAAATGAGCGTATGATGCGCGTCCTGCAATAATAAATGAACCAACATCTTTTTTTATAGGACCTTGTACCATAAGCCGGCTTGAAATAAGACCAATTCCTCCACTTACTTTGTAATCGGTTAAATCTCCTGTTTGCTGGCTTACATCAAGAACAGAAGAAACACGTCCGCCAAATTTGGACGGAATCCCTCCTTTATACAAATCTAATCCACTAACAATATCTGCATTAAAAATAGAGAAAAATCCAAACATATGTGAGTCGCCATAAACGGGAGCACCATCTAAAAGAATCAAATTCTGGTCAGCAGCTCCTCCACGAACATTAAATCCTGACGAAGCTTCACCGGCGTTTGTAACTCCGGGCAAAGTCAATAATGATTTTAAAGGATCCGGTTCCCCCATAGCGGTTGGCAATCTTTTAATTTCTGCCATTGAAAGCTTACTCACACTCATTTGAGTATTTTTGATATCTACGGCTTTTGTTCCTGTAACAATTACCTGATCGAGTTCCTGACTGTCATCCTCCATATTAAAATCAATCCTTACATCATCTGAAACTGTAATTTGCTTTTCTTTATTTCTAAAACCAACATAACTAATCACAACAGTATAAGTTCCTTTTTCTACCTCAACATCAAACATTCCGTTTCTATCGGTTGTTGCTCCGTTTCCAGTTTCCTTAATGTAAATATTCGCACCAATAATAGCTTGTTTATTTATATCGAGAACTTTTCCGGTCAGCTTGTTTTTTTTTTTAGTTGTTACTTTTGCAGCTTTTTGTTTGACAAAAATATTGTTACCTACAATCGAAAACTGAATTGATGATGTCTTATTAAGTTCATTAATAAGTTCGTTTATTTCGGTATTTTTATACGTCTTTTTTTGTGTAAAATATTTTTGGCTTGTATTAATCTGATCCGTAAAGGCAAACTTAAAATCGGTTTGATTTTCAATTTCTTTAAAGAATTCTTTTAATGTTACGGTTTGATCAACGTTTACTGTAACGTTTTGGGAGAATACACACAAACTGAATAAAAAAAAGCATGCTGAAATTATATGCTTCATGAAATTTTGTATTTTTGAATATTATTAAATGAGATAGTTTTATACTATCCTGAATATGAGGAGGATGTTTAGTTTCGCGGCTAGTGCATCCTTTTCTTTTCTATCGAAAAGTAATCTGTTTTAAATTTTCATTTACTTCAAAGTTTAGGTTATACATTTCTGATATTAATTGGACAATAGTATTTAAATCTTCTTTTTTATTGATTCTGATTGTAATTCTCTGATTATTATATTCTTGCGGGATTATTACATTATATCCGTAATTGGTCTCGATGTAATTGCTGATCGTGATTAGTTTTTCATTATCAAAATCTATAAATCGTTTAAATTCAGCTACTAATACGATGTTGTTTCCGTAGGTAAATTTTTCGCCGGGTTTCAAAATCCATTTTTCATCCTGATTTTTCACATTCATCTGAACGCTTCCTTCATAAAGTTCTACTGAAACTTCTTTTTGATTCGTTTCTTTAACTGTAAATGAAGTTCCTAAAACTGTGGTGGTCGTTTCGTTACAAAATACCTGAAATGGATGCTTTTTATCTTTCGTCACTTTAAAATAAGCTTCACCCGTAACTTCAATCTTTCTGTTAACGGCGAAATTATTTCCATAAACAATTTTAGAATTCGGACTCAATTCTATTCTTGAATTATCGGGCAAGATTACAGTTTTGATTATTGAAGTGGTATTTTCAATTACATTTTCGGCAACAATAATGTTTGTATTTACAGGATCGTTATTAAAATAAATTCCCGTTCCTGCAACAATAAAAAGCAAAACGGCCGCCGCAGCTGCATAACGCCACGGTTTAAATTTCTTTTTATTTGAAGCGAATGCTTTCGACTGGAATTGCTCCCAGGAAACTTCTTTTTCTTGATCAGAATGTGAAATGGGGGTTTCGTCCCATAGTTTTTTCAATTCTTCTTCTAATTTATTTTCATCCATTTTTTGGAGCGTTAAATTTTTTGGCAATAAAATCCCTGCTTAGTAAAAACACCATAAACCATTTCTTTAATTTCTCTGTTGGTTTCGATTCTTAGAATATTCTCATTATTTTCGAAATCAAATTTCATGATACAATCAGAAATGATGAATTTGAGAAGCATAACAATAAAGCTTGCATCTTCTGTGGATTTAACATCTGTTTTATAAGTCTCAATGTGCATTTTATGTTCTGTTTATATCTATAACAAACGAGAACACAAAAGTTCCTAATGGTCTTCGACTTTTTTTCGAATAAATTTACTGGCGAGATAAATATGATTGGCAATTGTTTTTTCAGAAAGGTCTGTAATTGCTGCAATCTCCTTATAACTAAGGTTTTCCAGTTTATGAAGTGTAAATATTTTTTGTTGCTGTTCCGGAAGCTGATTGATGAAAGAATATAATTTTTCTTTTCTTTCTTCAAAAATTTCGGTTTCTGTGTCCTCATGTTCCATTTTTTCGAACTTTGGATCAAGCTGAATTATTTTATTTTCTCTGTTAAGATGATTGAGAATGATATTCTTGCAAATGGTAAAGAGTTGTTTATCGAATAAAACCTCTTCATTAAGTAATTCTCTTTTATTATAAAGTCTTAAAAAAGTCTCCTGAACAAAGTCTTGAGGGGTGAGTACGGTAAAATCGAATCGTCTGGCAATGTTTATCAGTTTATCATAGTAATTGAGATACGCTTCCCTGAAAGTAGCCTCATTACCTTTTTTTAAACTTACTATAAACTTTTTGTTGTCCATAACTTAAATACGATCCCTAATCTAAACTCAATGTGCAAAATAATATTGCATCCTAAACAAGACAGCTAAGACTTTGTTCTGATTTTAAAATGAAACTTCCGGACGTAAAGAACAGGAATTTTATTCTAAAAAATATTGAATCTAAAAAACATAATATTAACCATCGATGATTGTAGAGTTAGTAGCCTTTATTGGTAAAAGGTTACACTACTCTCCTATTTTATTATTCTTTTTTATGAGAAATTGTGAATGGAAATCCTTATTTGATTAGTTATTAAGATTTTATAAAAGACACCACTTCTATATATTTTATAGAATGATAATTTTGCTGCTCTTTATAAAAAATAAGAATAAACTTAAATAATCCTCGCTTACTGATCATTATGTCGTATTTTATTTATATTTTTATAAGACAAACAGACAAAACTTACAACCCGGTAAGTTTCAATACGATATTTCATAATTAAGTTTCAATACAGGTTCTCTATTTTGATTGAATGAATAATGGATTATGAAAATGATCGGTCAAAATTTCTCTTACAATAAAAAAGGGTTTTCATGACATGAAAAACCGGCTTTATAGCATCTTTTACTTTTTACGCGCCATAGATATCTAATTTTAAATCGGATTAAAAAAACGGAATAACGGAAGGGATTAACTTTTAAGAACTGCATTCATTTGACAGATGCAATTGCTGCTAATTTTCAATTTCTAATATTCTAAAATTTTCTCGTACTAATTTTATATTTCAGGATTAAAATTTATTATAATTATTACAAAATCAGGTAAAAACCCTTGCTTCTGAGACACTTATAAAAAGTAATTTAGCAATATTCAATAAACCATCATACCCTATTAATTAGGTCATCTATTAAACTAAATCTAATCATTAACTATTTAACACTTTTAAACTATGGAAGAATTCATTGGAGTTGTAAAACTTTTTGCGGGAAATTTTGCACCTAGAGGCTGGGCTTTATGCAACGGACAATTATTATCTATTGCACAATACAATGCTGTTTATGCTATCTTAGGTACGACCTACGGAGGTAACGGTACTACAACATTTGCATTACCTAATCTTCAGGGTGCTACAGCAATTGGATCTGGAAATGGTGGTGGATCAAACTACGTTCTTGGACAAACTGCCGGTACACCAAATGTTTCTATTTTAACAAGCAACTTGCCTGCACACGTTCACGCAGGACCAGGTAAAATATCTGTAAGTGCATCAAATGCAACAGACTCAACACCTGTAGCCGGTGCATCGTTAGCAGTACCGGGATCCGTTGTATCCAGAACTTTTACTCCTACATTAGGATTTGCAACTGCAACTCCAAGTGTAGATTTACTGACTAATGTTACAACTGGTATTACGGGTTCTAATATTCCAATTTCTGTAATGCAACCTTATGTAGCATTGACTTACATTATTTGCTTAGAAGGTATTTTTCCATCAAGAAATTAATAGGGTTAATTACAATTAATTTTTTAGGTTGTAGGACCATTTTGGTATTTCGCTAAAATCGTACATCAGCTGAATTCCTGAATAATCATTAATACTGTACAGAGATACAACGCAATATGGGTTTGTTATATACGACTCAGCAGTTTTTAACTCAATATTGTTAAAGATCTTAATTTTAGTAAAAATG
Source organism: Flavobacterium psychroterrae (assembly GCF_018380615.1). Taxonomy (GTDB): domain Bacteria; phylum Bacteroidota; class Bacteroidia; order Flavobacteriales; family Flavobacteriaceae; genus Flavobacterium; species Flavobacterium psychroterrae. The sequence goes on from NZ_JAGYVZ010000001.1 coordinate 78,823, forward strand.
CAAATATCAGGATGATTTTCAAAGTTTGCCGGCAGGTCATAAAATTTACTTTCAATTTTTGAATTGTGAATTATACTGCTAAAAAGTTCTTTGTTTATTGTAAATAATCTATCAACAAATACATGGTGAGGATAGGGCTGCATTTGTTTGTGGCCCTTTACCTCTTGTTTGGCGTTTTTAAGTGCTGGCTCATGATCAAAAAAAGTATAGGCAAGATCAATTGTTATTTCTTCAGGAATTAAAATTCCATGAGGAGGCAATTGTGAAACAATATTTTGTGTAATGGCAACTTGCGGTTCACTGGTCAATGCGTAATGCATGGTCTCAGAAATTGCCAGATCAATTGTAAAATCATTTGGTTTAGTGTACGTTGTCGCATCGGTTTCAATTAATTGTAATTGGTATTCATCAAGACCTGTGACAGATAAAAGATTGCGCACAGAGGCTATTGAAGCGGCATTAATATCTAATAATAAAGCGTTAATTCTGCTTTTATCAAATAAAGGAAGTAAAGGCAGAATTAAGGTTGCATAAGGCCCACAGCCTGCATATAGTATATTAACGCTTCTTTCAGGAAAATGATTACACAGTTGGGTTAAAGCTTTATAAATACCTTTTATAAAAAAAACCGTGCGCAGATAATCATCGACACAATCTGCCGCACCGGAACTTGACAATGCAATGCCGCCTTTCACAAGTGTTTCATTGCTGACAGAATGTTCTACCGAAGAAATTTTACTGTAGAAATCTGACAGTTCCTTAGCACTTTTTACATGTTCATCAACAGTATTTGACGCAATGATAGATTGAACAATAACCGTTAACTCTTGTTTATACATGATATTCAACTTTAATTAAAAGATTGGAGTTTGAAAATAAACTGAAAAATAATTAACAAGAATACAAAATGATAAATCTAATATCAAAACATTATGAAAAAACTTTACTTATTATTAATTTTTCTCTTCTTTGGGATGCAGTATATAACTGCTCAGACAACGGAGACATTTGATACCGCTACAGTCGGTGCAGCAAATTTCACAAACGCTTCAAAAACATTTAACCTGACGAGCAGTTATGGCGTTTTTACGGTATTTAATGGTGCAGGTCAGGGTTATGGTGGTACAAACAGATTTATACAGGTTTCAGACTCAGCAGGACCAGAAGCTTTAGGGCAGTTTGGTACTATTACTGCAGCTGCAGGAAGCTTTAAGGTCAGCAACTTTTGGATTTATCTAAGTGGTGATTCTAATCAAAATGCCGGAGTTACCAGCAATGGAGCTGCGGGATCTGTTACTTTTACAGGAAAGCTTGCTGGTGTAACACAATTTACTGTTGTTAAAACTACTAGTGGTGCTAACATTGGTTATACTTTACCGGGTAACGGTTTTGTTTATACTAATTTTGTTACTGACGGGGCTGCTGATTATACTAATGTAGTTATTGATCAGCTTGTTATTCAATTAAGTGCGAACTATGATTATTTTGCTATTGATAGTTTTACATTCGCAAATGGAGCCGTAGCTCCAACTGTTACTACAACGGCAGCTACAGCTGTAAAAGCAGTTTCTGCTACAATTGGCGGAAATGTAACTGAAGATGGTGGAGATGCAACTATAGAAAGAGGAATCGTTTGGGCAACTACAACAAATCCAACTATTTTAAGTAATAAGGTTCAAATTGGAACCGGGACTGGAGCATTTACAAATACTGTAACAGGATTTCCTCCCGCATCACTTATTTATTATAGAGCGTATGCAACTAATAGTGGAGGCACAAGTTATGGTGCTCAATTAACACTAACGACTAATGCAGGATTAGGTACTGCTGCGACGGGACAAAGCAATGTGAGTTGTTTTGGTGGCAGTAATGGTACAGCTACTGTTATTGCAAATGGAGGTGGTGCTCCATACACGTACTTATGGACTAACGGAGCTACAACGGCTACTGCATCAGGACTGGGTGTTGGACCAATATCTGTAAATATTACTGATAGTGAATTATCACAAATTACCAGAAATTTCACAATAACGCAACCTTCAACTATCGTGGGAACTCCATCTGTAACAAATGTTTCTTGTAATGGAGGATCTAACGGAACTGCTACAATTACTGCTACCGGAGGTACTCCGGGATATACTTATTTATGGTCTAATGGAGCTATAACGGCTACTACAACAGGACTTTTAGCAGGAACTTACAGTGTAACGATTACAGATGATAATTCATGTACACGAACTGTAAACAATATTATAGTAACACAGCCAGCAGTTCTTAACGGTACTCCTAGTGTAACAAATGTTTCCTGTTTTGGAGGATCTAACGGAACGGCTACGATTACAGCTTCTGGAGGTACGGGTTCCCGTACTTATTTATGGTCAAACGGAGCTACAACTGCTACTGCATCCGGACTTACTGCCGGAACTTATAGTGTCACTGTTACTGATGCTAATTCATGTACAAGAACTGTGAGTAACATTATTGTAGGAACACCTTCCGCTTCTGTTAGCGGAACTGCTTCTACCACACCTGTTTCTTGTTTTGGAGGATCTAACGGAACTGCAACTGTTACGCCTGGGGGAGGAACTCCGGGATATACTTATTTATGGTCAAACGGAGCTACAACAGCTACAGCAACAGGACTTATAGCAGGAACTTATAGTGTAACTATTACTGATGCTAATTCATGTACAGGAACTATAAGCAATATTGTTGTAGGAGGACCTTCAGCTATTATTAGCGCAACTCCTTCTACAACATCAGTTTCTTGTTTTGGAGGATCTAACGGAACGGCTACAATCGTAGCTTCTGGAGGAACACCCGGATATACTTATTTATGGTCTAATGGAGCTACAACAGCTACAGCATCAGGACTTCTTGCAGGGACTTATTTTGTTACTATTACAGACGCTAACTCATGTACTAGAACTGTGACTAATATTGTTGTAGGAACACCGGCGGTTATAAATGCTGTCCCAACACAAGTTAATGTTAGTTGTAACGGAGGTACTAATGGTTCTGCAACTGTTACACCAACAGGAGGAACAGGAGGTTTTACTTATCTTTGGTCTAATGGCACTACAACAAATTCTATAACGGATTTAACACAAGGAACTTATAGTGTAACTATTAAAGATGCAAATACGTGTCAGGTTACACAAAATTTCACCATAACTCAACCGGCTGTATTGGCTGCGTCTCAGGGAACGATAAACAATGTAAGCTGTAACGGAGGATCTAACGGATCTGCAACTGTTGTAACTACAGGAGGAACTCCGGGATATACTTATTTATGGTCTCCAACAGGAGGTACCGGAGCTACTGCAAGCGGTCTAATTCAGGGAACTTATACAGTAACAGTTACTGATAGCAAACTATGTCAGACAACTCAAACGTTTACAATTACAGAACCAACTCCATTTGCTGTGACAACTTCACAAAATGATATATTATGTAATGGATCTGCAACAGGATCTGCTACTGTAAATGTAACAGGAGGAACGGGAACATATACTTATTTATGGTCACCTGCAGGAGGAACTGCAGCTACAGCTACAGGTTTAACAGCAGGAACTTATACCGTAACTATTACTGATGCTAATACTTGTTCAACAACAAGAAATTTTACAATAACACAACCATCAGCTTTAATAGCAACACCGGTAGCAATGACCAATATAGGTTGTCGTGGTGATGCAACAGGATCTGCTACTGTTAGTGCAAGTGGCGGAACGGGTACCTATACTTACTCATGGTCACCATTAGGTGGTAATGCAGCTACAGCTTCAGGATTAACTGCCGGTACTTATACCGTAACAGTAACCGATGCTAACTTATGTCAGACTACTCAAAACTTTACCATCACTCAACCGGCAGCAATACTTTCTGCTTCAACAGCTTCAACAGGAGTTAGTTGTTTTGGCGGATCAAATGGTACTGCAAGTGTAACAGTATCAGGAGGAACTCCGGGATATACTTATTCATGGGCACCTTTAGGAGGAACGAGTTCACTTATTTCAGGAAGACCTGCAGGAAATTATACTTGTACAATTACTGATGCTAACGGATGTACATTGGTGAAAAATATCACTATTAGTACACCTGCGCAATTCTCTGCTACAGTATCACAAACAAATGTCTCATGTAATGGAGGTAGTAATGGTTCTGCAACTATAACTCCAAGCGGAGCTACAGCGCCATATTCTTATTCATGGTCACCTTCAGGAGGAAATGCAGCAACTGCTTCAGGATTAGTTGCAGGAACTTACACTGTGACCGTTCAGGATGCTAACACTTGTGTTTATACACAATCTGTTACTATAACAGAACCTTCAACTTTCACTGTAACACCATCACAAACAAATGTTTCTTGTAATGGAGGAAGCAATGGTTCAGCTTCTGTAGCTGTAAGTGGCGCAACACCGGGATATACTTATGTATGGTTACCTTCCGGAGGTACTGCAGCAGCTGCAACAGGATTAACAACAGGAAATTATACTGTTTTAATTACTGATGCTAATGGATGTACTTATACTCAAAATTTCACTATTACTGAGCCTGCAGTTTTAAATGCTTCGACAAGCCAAATAAATGCAACTTGTGTTATTGGCGGACAAGCATCTGTAACTCCTGTTGGAGGAACAGCTCCTTATACTTATTCATGGTTACCAAATGGTGAAACAACACAAACCGTAACAGGATTAGCAGCAGGAAACTACAGCGTTTTAATTACTGATGATAACGGTTGTACAATTGTTAAAAACTTTACTATTGGTTCAACCAATACTCTTGTTGCTACAACATCTCAAACTGATGTTTCATGTAACGGAGGAAGTAATGGTTCACTTACTGTAGTTCCATCAGGAGCTCCTGGTCCCTTCACTTATGTTTGGTCGCCTACAGGTGGTACTGAAGATACTGCCAGCAATTTAACTGCGGGTAATTATAGCGTAACAATTACATCTGCTAATGGTTGTTCTACTGTAAAAAACTTTACAATTAATGAACCTGCTGCAATTGTAGTTACACCGTCACAAACTAATGTGGCTTGTAACGGAGATGTTAGCGGATCAGCATCTGTAAACGTAACCGGAGGAACAGCACCATATACATATGCATGGTCACCATCTGGCGGAACAGCTGATACTGCTACAGGATTAAGTGCAGGAACTTATACTGTAACTATTACTGATGATAACTCATGTCAAACGACACAAAGTTTTACTATAACAGAACCAACTTTACTTATCGCTACAACTACAGCTTCAAACGTTTCTTGTAATGGAGCAAATGATGGTACTGCGATTGTAAATGCAACCGGCGGAACAGGTACTTACACTTATGTATGGTCACCAACTGGCGGAACTGCTGATACAGCAACAGGATTAGCTGCGGGAACTTATACTATAGAAGTTACTGATTCAAACTCTTGTACAACAACACAAGTCGTTACTATAACTGAACCTCTACTTCTTGATGCTACAACTGCACAAATTGATGTAACTTGTACAGGAGGAAATGATGGTGAAGCAATTGTAACAGCTACTGGCGGAACCGTACCTTATACTTATTTATGGTCTAACGGAGCTACAACAGCTACAGCATCCGGACTTACTGCAGGAAATTATACTGTAACGATTACTGATGCTAATGCATGTACTGTTACAAAGCCAGTAACTATAATAACAAATCCGGATATTCTTGCACCAGTTCCTGATGTAACGAATTTACCTGATATTACAAATTACTGTTCTATTTTATCAGCAGAAATTGCTATTCCTACAGCGACTGATGTTTGTGCAGGAATTGTAAATGCAACAACTACTGATCCATTAACTTATAATGCCGTAGGTACTTATGTAATCACATGGACTTATGATGATGGTAACGGAAATACAAGTTTCCAAACTCAAACACTTCATGTAGTAGCCAGTCCATTGAATCTGGTAACTTTTAGCAATGCTGAGGTTACTTATAACGGAAATGTTCAGGCATTACAAGTAGCAAATCTTCCTGCGGGAGCTACCGTAGCGTATTCAATTACACCAGCAGGAAGTACTGCAAACGGTGCAATCAATGTGGGTGTTTATACAGTTACTGCAATAGTATCTCCATCCGCAAGTTCAGCTAATTGTTCTCCGGTTACGCTTACTGCACAGCTAACGATCAAAAAAGCAGCACAAGTGATTACTTTTGCACCAATTCCTCCAAAAACTCTTGGAGCAGTTAATACTTTTAATTTAGAAGCTTCTTCTAATTCAGGTTTAGCAATTCGTTACTCTTATACATATATCTCTGCACTTCCTCCTGCTAATGTTTCTGCGGTTGGAGCAGTAGATTTGTTAAGATCAGGTGAATTGTTAATTGTAGCGCATCAGGATGGTAATGCTAATTATTTACCGGCAGCAGATGTTTCTCAAGTTCTTGTAATCAAAAACAATGATGTTAGCATTACAAAAATTACTCTTGGTAATACTGTCTATCAAAACCCTGCTAAGGATATTAAATATGTTCTGGCTTGTGGAGAAAACAATTTGAATGTCGCTATCGTAAATGAAACTAATGCTACTATTACTCCTTCCGCTAACTTTGCAATTACTCCTCCTAAACCGGGAATTTATACGCAAAACGTAAAAGTTACTTCTCAGGACGGATCTGCAACAGCTAATTATACTATAACTGTAGAAAAACCTTTTGGATTCTATGACATCGTTCATCAAAAATTCAATAATGTTCTTATCGTAAATAACAATCCGCAAACTAATGGAGGTTATGAATTTGTTTCATACCAATGGTTTAAAAACGGTCAGTTGATAGGAACAGGTCAGTATTATTCAGCTGGAGATGATTTGGCTAATTCACTAGATAAAACAGCAGATTATAGCGTAAAAATGACAACGAAAGACGGGAAAGTACTTAGCACTTGTTCTACTAAAATCACGACACAAAAAACGTTATCTGCTAAGCTTTATCCAAACCCAATTCAGGCTGGAAAAGTAATTACTATTGAAGCTGATTATCCACAGGAAGAACTTGATAACATGCAAATTAGCCTGTATTCAGTTTCCGGACAATTAGTGAATACAATTAAATCTTCTTCAGTAATAACTGAAATCCAGTTACCTGACGCTGAAAGCAATATGTATATTGTAGTTATTGAAACTCCAAATATCAAAAAAACACTAAAAGTAATAGTAAATAAATAAAATCTGTCCGTGCTGTTTTCGAACAGCACGGACAATTAAAAAAAATTAAGATGAAAAAATATATACGAAACTATATAGCATCAACAGCCATGATTACTGTACTTTTAGGATGCTTAAACAGTTATGGTCAGGATAAGAAACAAGAATTATCAATTTCTGTAGGCGGACCTGGTTCATTTTTGAAATATAATACGCCCGGAGATGTAGTTCCCGGAAACGGAATAAATGCAGGAATTCGATATTCGTATTACTTAAGTGAAAGTTTGAGCCTTGGAATTGGTGCCGAATATCAAACCTACAAATCTGATGTAAAATTCAGCTCGATTAGCGGGCGTTATGCCGCTACAGATGCTGAAAACGAAAATTTTCAATTCAGATATACAGCAAACGGATTGAGAGAAACTCAAAAATTAGGATACATCAATATTCCTGTCAGCATTCAATTTGAAACTCCGGGAACTACACAATTGTATCTTGCCGCCGGAGCAAAAGTTGGATTTGCAGTAAATGGAACTTACGAAAGTAAAATGGAAAACCTTACTACAAGCGGTTTTTATCCTCAATATAATGTTGAATTATTTAGTCCTGCATTTGCTGGTTTCGCCCGTACAAATAATGTACAAACAGCTAAAGAGGATCTGGATACTGAAGTTTCGTATTCAGCGACTTTTGAAACTGGTGTAAAACAAAAAATTGGTGACAAAAGTGCTATTTACATCGGAGTTTATTTGGACTACGGATTAAATAATATCTACGATAAAAGCAGTAACAAAAATTTTATTCAATATGCTCCGGAATTGCCTGTGCAATTGCAACATAATAGTGTACTTGAATCGCCGTTTGCAAACGATGTAAGATTAGTTTCTTACGGACTTAAACTAAGATTTGCTATACGATAAATTTGTTAGTATTAATTTCTTTCCCTTTAGGGAAAAATTTAAAAAGTCGGTTTCATGGGGGAAACCGGCTTTTTTTTTATGCTATTATTTTGTGTCAAAATCGCAAAAGTTCGTCATTTCGACAAAGGAGAAATCACACGAAAAACCGTGCCTAATTGCTAATCTTTGTCGATTCACAAGTGCGATTTCTCCTCTGTCGAAATGACAATATTGTGTGTAAACTTTGCGTCTTAGCGCCTTTGCGAGATTAATTTTATTTTCTAAAATCCATATCACCCCGCTGGGGTTCATTTGAACGGATTTCGTGTTTGCTATAAATATCACGTCCCGATGGGACTTTGCTTATTCGTTAAAAGCTCCAGCGGAGCAATATATTTATAGCCAATTTGTATTCTATTTTATCCAAAGCTCCAGCGGAGCGATATATAGGACTTTGTTTATGCACTATAAAAAACGAAATGCATTTTTCAAAAAAACCAACCAATTTTTAAAATAAAAAAAATGCGATTATAAATTTTACAATCGCATTTTTTTTATTTTAATTCTTGAAAAAACTAGAACCTAATCTTCTTATTTCATGGAAACAATTACAAATTCGCTTCTTCTGTTTAACTGATGTTCTGCTTCTGTACAAGCTGCATTATCTGAACATTTATTGATTAACTGACTTTCACCATATCCTTTTCCTGATATTCTGGCTGAGGCAATTCCTCGTTTTACAAACCATTCGATGGTTGCTTTTGCTCTTTTATTAGACAATGTCATATTATATTCCTGAGTTTGTCTGCTGTCTGTATGAGAACGAACATCGATTTTCATTTCAGGATATTGATTCATTACAGCAAGTACTTTCTCTAATTCAAAAGCAGCTTCCTGACGAATAAATGATTTATCCAGATCAAAATAAATAATCGGAATATCTAAGGTTTTAGCCAAATCAGTCCCTACTTCTATTTGCTTGATTTGTTTATTTAATTTAACATCTAATTCAGGCTTATCATTTGTTGGTTCAATAGTAACCGGACTTTCATTGGTTTCGTAATCTTGTTTTGAAACTCTGACATGATACGTTTGATTGCATTTTACATCAAAATTGTAAATTCCGTTTTTATCCGAAATTACTGTTGCAATTTCCTTAAACTTATCATCAAGCAAAATTACTTTTGCATCGGCTAAAACTTCGTTCGTTTGAGAATCGGAAACAATTCCTGATAATTTTTTTTCACAGTCCAGTCTTTTTGTTTCCGTGAATTTATAGATATCATCATTTCCAATTCCGCCCTCTTTGTTAGAGGAGAAAAAGCCTTTACGTGTATTGTTGTCAATTATAAAAGCAAAATCATCCGACTTAGTATTTACTGGTTCCCCGATATTTTGTACGAGATCAAAAGTAGTATCTTCCTTAATTTTCGAAACAAAAACATCGAGCCCGCCTAATCCAGGACGTCCGTCGCTTGAAAAATAAAGTTCATTATCTTTGGATATAAATGGAAATGTTTCTCGTCCTTCGGTATTAATTGCTGTTCCTAAATTTTCCGGTTTCCCGAAGGTTCCATCTTCATTAATAACAACACTAAACAAATCCGATTGTCCTAAAGTTCCCGGCATATCTGATGCGAAATACAGCTTTTTTTCGTCCAGACTTAAAGCCGGATGTGCAATACTGTATTGATCACTATTAAAAGGCAACTCAATAATATTTGTCCATTTATCATTTACAAATTCGGCTTTGTACAACTTTAATAATGTAATTCTTTTATTGTCTTTTCCTTTTTTACCGCCTAAAAAATTATTTCGGGTAAAATACATTGTCTTTCCATCTTTGGTGAAAACCGGAGAAGATTCATTGAATTTAGAATTGATTTTTTTCTCAAAACGAATCGGATTCTCTAAAGTTCCATCCGCTTTTAATTCCGCAGCATATAAATTCGTAAACGATTTATTTGTCCATTTAAATGTTTTTTTAATAACACTTCCGGTATCACGAGCAGAAGCAAATACTAATTTATTGTTATAAATTGTACTTCCGTAATCTGATTGTTTCGAATTAATTCCGGCATTTGCAATATCAAATCTTCCTGCATTCGCTTTAATCTGCTCCAGATAATTTTTATTTTTTTCGAATAAAACACCTCTGGTATCAGTTTTAACTTTCGCATTAAAAATTTCCAGCATTTTATCTGCTTTGGCATAATCACCCACAGATTTCAGTGCCTGAGAATATCTATAATAATATTCAGGTTCTTGTTGCTCGTTAAAAGCAAAAAGCGCGTCGTACCACTTTGCAGCTTTCGGTAATTCGGCATTAAAATAATAGGAGTTTCCTAATCTCTGAAACATTTTTTCATCCTTATATCCGCTTTCGGCTACTTTTTCATAAATAGCAATTGCATCTACATAAGCGTATTGATTGTACTCCTTCTCTGCTTTATTCAAAACTGTTTTTTGAGCCATTCCGTTAAAAGAAACAGCAGACAAAACAGCAGCATAAATTATATTTTTAACTTTCATAATTAGAAAAATCTTGGTGAAGTTATACGTCCATATTTGTTTAAGAATTCAAAACGCAGGAATATCTCGTGCGATCCTGAATTATAATTGACTAATTTGGTGGTTTCACGATCATAAGCATAACCAAGATATAAAGCATCTGTGATTTGAAATCCAGCCAATGCACTTACCGAAGCACTCCATCTGTAAGCAACGCCAATTACAAACTTATCGTTGAACATAAAGTTAGCCGATGCATCTACTTGCAATGGCGAACCTTCGACCATTTTAGTTAAGATAGCCGGTTTGAATTTTACGGTTTCGTAACGATCCAGATCAAATACATAACCTGCGATAAAATAATAGTTGATTTTGTCTTTGTAAATCGCAACATCATTATCATCATAACGATTGGTCTGGATAAAATTAGGAACCGATAAACCTACATACGCTTTATCTGTATGCCAGTAAACTCCGGCTCCAACATTAGGCGTAAATTTATTTTTGAAATCCTGAAATTGCGGATCTCCCTGATCTTCCGGTGTTAATTTAGTTGGATCAAGTTTGAATAAATTTGCTGATCCTTTTATACCAAAAGATAATTTGGCTGTAGCCGATGTTGGAATTGAATAGGAGAAATCTGCCGATAAATTATTCTCATTCGTAGGGCCTATTTTATCATTGATTAGTGAAACTCCTAACCCAACGTTTTGACCAACTGGTGTATTTACAGAAAAACTACTGGTTTCCGGCGCGCCATCTAACCCAACCCATTGTGTACGGTAAAGTCCGAAAACACTCATTACGCCTCTTGAACCTGCATAGGCGGGATTTATATTTATGGTGTTGTACATGTATTGTGTAAACTGCGCATCTTGCTGGGCAAAACCTGCAACGGAACAAAACAATAAAACTAAAACTAATTTTTTCATTTACTTTATTTTTAAATAATGGCTTAGCTTTCACCAAGCCATTTTATTTGTGTAGTATATTATCTCGTCAGGTATAAATATCCAGCTTCTTGGTGTGCGTTAGATTGCTTGTCCTTATATCTTATTATATAGTAATAAGTTCCTTCCGGTAATCCGTTTGAGTCTTTAATTGTAACACGACCTTCTGAAATACCTCTAAAGGCGATGTCGTTATTATTATAATGATCTCTTTCGAACACTAACACTCCCCAACGGTTGTAAATCTGAACTGTATTTTCTGGATAACATTCTAAACCTTGTACATAGAATCTTGAGTTCTTTTCATCTCCATTTGCCGAAACTGCGTTAAAGATTTTGATCACACAACCGCTTAATTCTAAAATAGTTGGTTTTTCGCCATCAACATTGCTGGAATCTGATTTGTCCATGACAATGATTCCGCTTTTTGTAATTCCCGAAGCTGTTGCCTGATTGCTTATAGTTCCTGAATTTACATCTGCCTGAGTTAAAGTATACGTTCCAGTAATTGAAGTTGTATCAGTTTGACCAGCTGCCAAATTAATTGGACCTCCGCTCATAACAATTCCCGGTAACGGATCTGCAACTATTATGTTTTCAAGATCTGTGTTTCCTTTGTTTGTAATTTCGAAATTATAGGTTAAAGTTTCTCCTGCTTCAGCATATCCATTTCCGTTAGTGTCATTCAATACAACTGTTTTTACAATTGCAATTGCTGGAACTTCAACAAAAATCTTAACTGTTGCAGTTGTACAATTAGATGAATTTGCTACTTCGCATATTTGATAAGTTAATGTATAGCTTCCTCCTTTTGTTCCCGGCGCTACATCAATTGTTCCATTAGCATTAAGCGTAATTCCTGTTGGAAGATTTTGACCTTTCAAAATAACATCCGCAGGCTGAACCGGAACACCATTTAATTTATCATTGTCTAAAACATTAATTACTTCTAAAGCTCCGTTAAGTCCGTCTGCAAGTGTTACATCATCTTCATTTCCTGCCACAATTCCAAAAGTTGGCATTGCACTACATCCAGTTATTGCTGAAGGATAATTCACTACTACAGATTGTGTAGGATTCAATGAAAACTGCATTGTAACAGCAGGTCTAGTCAATTCAAAACCATCATTTCCTTGCGTCCATTGTCCGTTTGTTAAAACCCATCCCGGCCAGTCAACAGGATTATTATTTCCGTCAACTACCGCTCCCGGCCACAAAACATTTCCATTTAATGGCATATTATTTTGTGTCGCTACAATATTGTTCGCACTATCGATCCAATTGATTGTTAACAATGTTGTTGGCGTAAAATTATCAGCCACGACATTATAAGAAACATACGGTGTATTATTAGAGCAATAGCTATTTGCTGTTATTGTCATCGTAGGTGCAACAACCGTAACGGTTACAGTAGCTAAACTACAATTTCCAGCATTTGCTTTTTCGCAAATTTCGTAAGTCAAAGAATAAGTTCCCGCTGGTGCGTTTGGCGCCAGTTCAATTGTTCCATCAGGTTTTAATGTCAAAACACCTTTTGGATCCGGAGTTGGAAGACTTAAATTAACATCTAAATAATTTAACGGACTATTATTTAAAGTATCATTATTGAAGATGTTGGTTACCGTTATAATTTTATTAATTCCAACAACTGAATTTATAGGATCAGCTACTGCATTTAAAATTGTTTTATCAATTACAATTGTAACTATTGCCGGACTTGCATCGATTGCTCCATTATTATCCGTCGCAGTAAATGTAAATGTATCGTTACCTGAAAATGCTCCGCTAGGATCATAAGTAAGCATTGCCGCTTGTGCCGGTGTCAATACCTGGTTTACTATTATTGCAGATCCGCTTAAAGCCAAAGTTCCATTTAATGGTAAGCTTAAAACAGTATAACTTACAATAGTTCCGTCAGTATCTGTTGCTGTTAAAGCATTGATTGCCGTTGCTCCCGCTCTTGAACGAATATTTGCATTTGTAGCATCATCATGAGCAGTTGGTGCATTATTCCCAACCGGAATTGTAATTGTTGCAACTGCTGATCCTGCATTTAAATCATCCGTCGCGTTAAAAGTAAAGGTATCAACACCAGTAAATGTTCCGCTTGGAGTGTAAGTAAGCATTGCTGCTTCTGCCGGCGTTAACACTTGGTTTAAAGTTACCGGAACTCCTGCTAATGCTAAGATTCCGTTAGTTGGCAAAGTTAAAACCGTATAATTTGCAATTGTTCCGTCAACATCAGTCGCTGTTAAAGCGTTGATTGCTGTCGCCGAAGCTGTAGATGCAATGATAAGATTTACATCATTGTTCGCTATTGGAGCATCGTTTACCGATGTTACAGTAATAACTTGATTTGCCGAAGCTGTTCCGCCATTTCCATCACTGATTACATAAGGAATACTAATTGGCGTAGCCGAATTAAAGTTTGCACTTGGTGTGAAAGTTATTAGTCCGCTAGCAGAAATATTTACTGTTCCATTAGTAACCGAAATGGTCTGAAGTCCGCCTGTCAAAACAGTTCCGTTAATTGACGTAATACTCAAAGTATCGCCGTCAACATCTGAATCTAATGCCAAAGGTGTTAATGTCACTGTTCCGTCTTCTGCAACTGTATAAATGTCATCAACTGCAACAGGATTATCATTTACAGCCGTAACTGTAATAAGTTCGTTTGCCGTAGCAGTTCCTCCGTTGCCATCGCTGATTACATAAGGAATAATAATTGGCGTAGCCGAATTAAAGTTCAATGCCGGAGTAAAAGTAATTACGCCAGAAGCTGAGATATTTACTGTTCCGTTTGTAACATTTATGGTTTGGATTCCACCTGTTAAAACCGTTCCGTTAATTGAAGTAATACTCAAAGTATCTCCGTCAATATCTGAATCCAATGCCAAAGGTGTTAATGTTATTGTTCCGTCTTCTGCAACTGTATAAATATCATCAACTGCAACAGGATTATCATTAACTGAAGTTACCGTAATTGAAATCGTCGCAATATTCGATACCGCTCCGTTATTATCGTTTACCGAATAATTGATTGGAGTTGCTGTTCCGTTATAGTTTAAAACTGGCGTAAAAGTCACCACGCCTAAATTGTTAACCATGTAAGTTCCCTGACCAGTTACGGTGAAAGTAGTTTGAATGCCTGGTGTTGCTGGATCCAAATCTACTGTCGCAACATCAATTGTTCCGTCAACATCCGAATCATTTGTAGTAACATTGATCGTTACCGCCGTGTCTTCATTTGTCGTGA
>NZ_JAGYVZ010000001.1:93722-531268 GCF_018380615.1 Flavobacterium psychroterrae
GTGAAAGTAGTTTGAATGCCTGGTGTTGCTGGATCCAAATCTACTGTCGCAACATCAATTGTTCCGTCAACATCCGAATCATTTGTAGTAACATTGATCGTTACCGCCGTGTCTTCATTTGTCGTGATTGCGTCGTTTACTGCAACCGGATTATCATTTACCGAAGTAACCGTAATTGAAATCGTAGCAATATTCGATACCGCTCCGTTATTATCGTTTACCGTATAATTGATTGGAGTGGCTGTTCCGTTATAGTTTAAAACTGGCGTAAAAGTCACCACGCCTAAATTGTTAACCGTGTAAGTTCCCTGACCAGTTACGGTGAAAGTAGTTTGAATGCCTGGTGTTGCTGGATCCAAATCTACTGTCGCAACATCAATTGTTCCGTCAACATCCGAATCATTTGTAGTAACATTGATCGTTACCGCCGTGTCTTCATTTGTCGTGATTGCGTCGTTTACTGCAACCGGATTATCATTTACCGAAGTAACCGTAATTGAAATCGTAGCAATATTCGATACCGCTCCGTTATTATCGTTTACCGTATAATTGATTGGAGTTGCTGTTCCGTTATAGTTTAATACTGGAGTAAAAGTCACCACGCCTAAATTGTTAACCGTATACGTTCCCTCTCCAGTTACGGTAAAAGTGTTTTGGATTCCAGGTGTTGCAGCATCCAAATCAACTGTCGCAACATCAATAGTTCCGTCAACATCCGAATCATTTGTAGTAACATTGATCGTTACCGCCGTGTCTTCGTTTGTTGTTGCAGTATCATTGTTTGCAACAGGATTATCGTTTACAGCTGTTACCGTAATTGAGATCGTAGCAATATTCGATACCGCTCCGTTATTATCGTTTACCGTATAATTGATTGGAGTAGCTGTTCCGTTGTAATTCAAGACTGGTGTAAAAGTCACCACTCCTAAATTGTTTACCGTATAAGTTCCCTGACCAGTTACCGTAAAAGTATTTTGGATGCCTGGTGTTACTGGATCCAAATCTACCGTTGCCACATCAATTGTGCCGTCAACATCCGAATCATTTGTAGTAACATTGATCGTTACCGCCGTGTCTTCGTTTGTTGTTGCTGTGTCACTGTTTGCAACAGGATTATCATTTACCGATGTTACCGTAATTGAAATTGTCGCAATATTCGATACCGCTCCGTTATTGTCGTTTACCGTATAATTGATTGGAGTTGCTGTTCCGTTATAATTTAAAACTGGTGTAAAAGTCACCACGCCTAAATTGTTAACCGTGTAAGTTCCTTGTCCTGTTACAGTAAAAGTGGTTTGGATTCCTGGTGTTGCAGGATCCAAATCTACTGTTGCCACATCGATTGTGCCGTCAACATCCGAATCATTTGTAGTAACATTGATTGTTACCGCCGTGTCTTGGTTTGTGGTGATTGCATCGTTTAAAGCAACCGGATTATCATTTACCGATGTTACTGTTACAAGTTCATTTGCAGTAGCAGTTCCGCCATAACCATCACTAATTACATAAGGAATACTTATGGCTGTAGCTGAGTTGAAGTTTAATAATGGAGTAAAAGTAATTATGCCTGAAGCCGAAATATTTATTGTTCCGTTTGTTACTGAAATTGTTTGTACTCCACCTGTTAAAGTAGTTCCATTTATTGAAGTAATACTCAAAGTATCTCCATCAGGATCTGAATCCAGATTTAGCGGAGTTAACGTTATGGTATTGTCTTCTGCAACGGTATAATTATCATTTACAGCAACGGGTACTCTATTGATGACTTTTAAAATAGCCACATTTGATGAAAGTTGCGCACAAACATTTGATGTACTTGTGATGTCAACTCTATACTGATAATTATGAAAGGAACGTGGAATATTCGTTAACGTTAACGAATTAGTAGTTGCATTTGAATAAACTGGGCTTGTGCCTCCATTAACAACAGTTGTCCAGTTTAGCCCATTATCAATACTTTGCTTCCAAACATATACAAGCTGAGTTCCTGTAACAGAGGTTGCAAAAGTTGTACTTAAAGTAGGGTTTGTCGTTTTATCAGTTGGCTGTGTAGTAATCGAAACTTTGTTTGATACTAAATAATTGGCTTTTGATGAACCATTTGTATTTATTGGTGCTGCATATGAAGCAGCCGTAACTTTACCATCTGCGGCATTTGTTACAGGAGGATTTCCTGTACCATAATAACCATTTGAATCCGGATCTGCTGCAAAAGTTCCATATGCTTCTACAGAATCAGGGCATCCATCATTATCTGAATCTAAATCAAGTTGATTTATTATTCCGTCAAGATCCTCGTCATATCTGTCATCAACACCATCCGAGTTTGAATCTATAAATCCCGGAGCATCTTTATCAACATAATTTAATTTTTTATCCCCGTCTTGGTCTCCAAAAGGATCCGGTAAACTACCAATTTCTACCGTATCTAAAATACCATCATTATCATCATCTAAATCACATTCTACGTTCAGACCATCATTATCCTGATTTCCTTCATAATTAGGATTTTCAATAGGAATGTATAATGAAACACTTCCTCCTGCTAAACCATCCTGAGAACCATTTCTTTCGGCTGTAGAATGTTCTCCACCAATACCACCACTGGAAATCAATGTTACGTTTGCGGGCAGGCTTGCTAAAGAATACAGTAATGCACCACCACCACCACCACCACCGGGTCCGTGGACAACATTTGTATTTAAATCTTGTCCGTCACCACCTTTAGCAGATACTATAAGATTACCTGTAAAAACAGGAGTTTTTAAAACTACCGTTCCTCCGGCACCACCACCGCCTCCACCATCCGGAGAACCTGAAGGATTAACTGCTAATGGAGCAAAACCATTAGCTATAATTGAATAACCATTTCCAACAATTTCATTAGCAAAAATAATCACAATACCACCACCATCAGCAGCAGAAGAAGGATTACTTGTTGTTACATACCCTGAACCTCCGGCTCCTCCTAAAAAAACTTTATCCTGATTAAAGTACGTTGCTAAACTAACACCTCCAATACCTCCGGCATTTAGTCCATTAACATCGCACCAACGTTTACCACCTTCTCCTCCGGCACCAAAGTTAGATCCACCACCACCACCGGAATCACCTGCAACACCAGAACCTCCACCGTTTGCACGCGGTGAACGTCCTCTGTTTGAAGCCGTATTGTCTAAAACTATTCCATCTCCTTTGGTAAAAGAGCCGGTATAAGTACTGCTTTGAACATATTGTGTATTAGGATTCGTATTACAATTATTATCAGGTCCGTTTGTTAGCATTTGGATTCCCTGATAGCCTTTTCCTGCAACATCTATATTGGCATTAAAAGTTACTTTATCAGCCTGAATAGCTAAAACTCCTCCTGTTTTATCAGTGTTAATCCAGTCCTTTGCCGTCAAAGTTGCATTAATATTAACTGTTCCTGTATATTTAGGAACTCTGACAACCTGTACAAGACCTGCAATTGTATAACTTTTTACCAAAGGATAAACAGGTGTTATTACATTACCGGCAATACTTTTAATTTGAAAAAATTCATAGTTACCCGTATTATTAATTGCAGTTATAGCTCCACCTGAAATACTATTACTTACATTTATATCTGCACCTTTCATCTGGATAATCAAAGCTTTATCTCCAATAGAAAGTCCTGCAGTACTGCTAACTGTAATAGTATTAACGCAAGTTAAATCACAAGGAGCACAAACCGGCTGATTAATAGCCGTAACTGAAAAGTAGCTATTTACTATTCCAGAAATATTCGTTTGAGAAAAACCATGTAAATTAAATAATAAAAAAAGACAGACCAAAAGTCGGTTAAGACCCCTTTTTTTATTCGCCAATAAAATTTTTAAAAAAGTAAAGTTCACCATATAATAAATAATTAAATTCTTATGAAAAAAAGCAATTGGAGATCGTTAATCTCCAAATATTGTAAAATCAAAATCAAGCTTAAATGCCCGTAATCAGTATGATTTCAGCAATTAACAAGACTTTTACATTAACCAACTCCGCTACGTACGTAAAATGCGGAAGGATGGTTTTAGTATTTGATTTTTTATTGAAATAATTTCAAAATGCGATTGATTAGAAGTATCTGCTATAGAAAACTCTCTAATTATAGATTCTATTTCATTGTAATAACCCTGAAGAAAAAGAAAAGGCTGAAGTTTAAAATCAATGAAATTATTTTTTGAAGAATTGGAGTAACTTTTTAAAGCATTCCAAAGTTGCAGAATTGTAAGACTAATTTTTTTCAGAAATTGATATGAAGAATATACAGATAGTAATACAACTATACATCTTATAAAATTATTGAACCTGCAGGTTGAAAACATAAAAACGAAATAATCGAAAAAGTTATTTTTAAGCCGAATATCAAAAACAAAAAAGACGATTCTAAAATAATTTACAACTTGGCAAAAGGACCATAAGCACCACCAGCACAGTAATTTATTATTTTTATATCGTCGTATATTTTTTTTGGATCGTCAAATGTAGATTAAAATTAAACCTGTGAATAGTCAATTACGACATTTTTAAAAACAGGAATAAAATTGATTTTTTTGAAAGAAAAGAATTATTTTTATCGATTTTACGTTTTACATAAAATACTAATAATCAATAAATTAATTCAAAAACGTAAAAAACACATTTGAACGTTTTTTAGCAAAAATGAAGAATGATTTTGGAAAAAACTTTTTCGGCTGAATCAAAAACGCACCTCAGAAGGCAGTTGACCAAATCGTTTTTTAAAACTTGCGGCAAATCTGCCAGCCGAATCATAACCCGTTAAAAGAGCAATATTCTGAACATGAATATTGGAATTCTGGAGCAATTGCATTGCCAATAGCATGTTTTTTTCCTTATGATATTGCAGCATCGAAAAGCCAAAAACAATCTTGAAATTCGATTTTAATTTGGTTGGAGATGTATGTACTTCCTGAGCTATAACCTCAATGCCAATAAACGGAAGATGTAAATTTTGTAAGATGATCTTTTCGGCTTTAGCCACATTATGATAGTCTAAATTACTCAAAGAAATATTGTCTGTTATACGGCTATCATCAAAAGCATTATCAAAAAACTCCATGATAAGTTTCATTGATTTTTTCTTCAAAGCCGGCATATCAGTTTCCGGACTGTTTGCCTGTTCTAAATATTCAGATAACTCTGCTCCCATTTCATGCGCTTTTGGTGCAATATCCATCCAGGTGTAAGAGCCGCGCTCACCATTTAAAAACTTTTTAATGGCACGGCTATTTTTGAATTTTTTAGAACTAAAGTTTTTACTTGCCCAATCCTTTGTAATTGCAAAGCTAAAAAAACCGCCGGTTGCCCCCTTATAAAAATAACTTGAAATCTCAGTTTCCGGTTTACTAAAAGTCCAGCATGTACTTAAAATGCTTATTTCCTCCTCCTCTTTTACCTGAACTTTATATTCAAATACCGAAAAAGTCAACAAATAATAATCACTAACTTTATTAGGATCATAAAAAGATCACGTAACTATATTTTCCTTAATAATCATATTTATAACCAAAAGCCAGAAACCATCTTCAATTTCCCTGTAACACAATCTTGCTTTACAAAGAGATGTTTTTAACTTAATTACTTGTTTTGAAGGCAAGTGATTCATGACCGGAATTTTTAATAAACTATCTATCATAACCTCAGGAGAATTAAATAAATAGGGTATTTGAAAAAAATCATCTTTTAGAAGAAAAAGATATTTCTGAATGTTTTTTGGCCAATTATCTAAAGTCATGAATTTAATAGTACTTAGAAGTAATATAGTAAATATAACACTTACCGTCAAAAGTTGATTTACAAAAATAGAGATATCACGTTATATAATTAGCATAAACGTTAGAAAATAATCATAAAAAAGCCGGTAAAATCTTCACCGGCTTTTTCTAAATAACAAGCAATCTAATCGCAGAATTTTTATTTTTATCCAAAAAACCCGTAGAAGGTCATCGCGGAAATATAAGTAGAAAACTTCAAAAAATCTCCAAAGGTTTGTCATTTCGACACAAGGAGAAATCACACCAGAAACTCCATATAGAATATGCCAATCTTTGTCGATTCACAAGTGCGATTTCTCCTTCGTGGAAGGACAAAATTACGTTTGAACTTTGGGTTTTAGCGCCTTTAAAAGATTAATTTTAAATACTAATCAAGATCAAAAATATTTCCCAAATGTTCCTCCATAACAAAATACGGATTATCAGTTTGGGTTACAGATCTCATATGAATTAGGCTAGTTTTACTCATCATTCTTAACATCTGTCGGCGTTCGCATTTTACCATTTTGCCATTTTCTTCTCGTTGTCCGGCAACAAAAGCGCTTCGTCCGTGTGCGCATAAATGATTGTTTACAAAAATAACATCACCGGAATTGGGCACATATTCACTATTTATAAGTTCTTTGGCTTCATTCCAGAATTCGGTTAAATTATAAAGTGCTTCCGGAGTTTGCCCCGCATTTTCGTTAAAGATTTGTTCCGCAGCATCAAAACGAATAAAAGGAAGTTGTCGGTTTCCATATAATACAGAAGCCGTAGGTCCCGGATTCATCTGATTATCTTCATAATTAGCATCCTTCGGACATTGATAAATAGGATCAAATAATTTCTCCATGTTTTCATTTACCGCGCCATGAGAACGAATAGAATATAAAGTTGAAGGAACTCTTTCCTCATTTCTTAAATATAAAAAACTCAAAAAATCAGCCTGATTCAGTAAAAAAGCATCTTCGGTATGAACATATAAATCAGTTTTAGATCCTGATCCGGTTTGTGTTGCGGCCATTTTTTCATCCGGAATTACCGCATGCAGTAAACCTCCTCCCTTTCTCTGGGCATAATATTGAACAGGTTTTGAAGGAACTGCACCATGAAGCAGCGAACAAATAAACCCGTATTTATTCAGTTTATCATAATCTGCACCTTGCCAGTTTGGCGGAGTTGGACCTAAATCGTCCTGATCCACCTCTAAAAGTCCCTGAAAAACAATAGCGCCATATTGATTTGCCGAAAAATCAGAACCAAATTGACTCAAAATTCGACTAAGTCGTTCAGGAAGTAATTGAAAAGCGTGAAGATGCAGCGCAGCGATATAATCGGGGTTTTCATAATTGCCAAATGCCTTTACTAAAAGATTGCCAACATTCGATAAAATATTCCTCTCCTGAGGCGTTATTGCTACGATTAACGGATTTGTAGGAATTTAAAAATTTAAACTAGTTTCGGCAGCTATTTCATCTGCAATAATTGATTGTGATTTCATTTTTTCAATTCGTTTTTTAGTTACTAAAAGATTGGGGATTAAAAATTCAAATACGTAATAATCAATAACATATAATCCTTCATCATAAAGAGTCTGAATCAATATGTACGGACATTCGTATATTTTTTTTAAGATTTATTTTTTTTATTCAGATTAATTTATACATTTGCTCTACACTATTTTTATTTATTCTAAATAATAATTACTTACAAATATATTTTTATTTCATCTAAATAAAAAGAATTTTCTTAGAAAAATTTAAAAAATTTATGAAAATCAAGAACAAACCCAGTAAAATCAATACTTCAGATTCTTCTGATAAACTAAAAAAAATATCAAAGAATATTCGGAAAAGAAGAAGTGTCTATGCAAGTGAGTTTATCAAAAAAGAATTACCTGAAAAACTGCTTGAAGAGATTTTGATCAATGCAATATGGGCTCCAAATCACAAAATGACAGAACCTTGGAGATTTATTGTTTTTAGAGGAAAATATTTGAAGGAATATGGAGAATTTATGGCGCAGTATTATAAAAATTTCTATACCGAATTATCGGCTGAAGCCCAAAAAGAGAAATTGAATTACCTGAGAAAATATCCTTTAAATTCTGCTTGCATGATTGGCGTAATCATGGTTCGAAATACCAAAATCAATTTACCAGAATGGGAAGAAATCGCAGCAGTTGCAGCGGCAGTACAAAATATTGCACTGACTTGCACAGCACATAAAATAGGAAGTTACTGGAGTACCAAAGGGGTCGCAATAGATTATGTGGCACAATTTGATCTGGCAGAAAACGAAAAATCACTCGGACTTCTCTACCTCGGCTATTATCCAAAAGACTTAAAATCCTCTAAAAAGAAAAGAACTCCTTTATCTAAAAAAGTGATTTATCTCGAATAATAATAACAAACCCCTAAATAATACTTTATGAATACCACACTAATCAATGAAGAAGTCGCCGAAAAAGGACTTCTCGCCCAACAGGATTTGTGCAAAGACATTTTCCACCAAAATTCCGAAGCTGAATATGCGCAGGCTGTAAAACTGGCACAAGAACGCGTTTCGAATTTCCTGAAAAACAATCGCAAACCTTTCAGCGGCATCAGACCAGACGAAATGAAAACAAAAGTAGATGCTATAGATTTTGAATCGCCCCTACCCGATTACGAAAGTCTGCTGAACGAAGTTGACGATATTTATGTCAAACACGCCACCGCTTATCACCTTCCGGAATATATCGCGCACTTAAATTGTCCCGTTGTAATCCCTGCATTGGCTGCCGAAGTTTTGATAAGTGCCATAAATTCATCCCAAGATACCTATGATCAAAGTGCGGGCGGAACTTTTATGGAACGTAAACTTATTGACTGGACAAGCGAGCAAATTGGTTACACAAAAGGCGATGGTATTTTTACTGCCGGAGGTTCGCAAAGTAATCTTATGGGATTGCTTTTAGCCAGGGATTATTATTCTTTAGAGTTTCAAAAATGGAATATAAAACTTAACGGACTTCCGCCTGATGCATCAAAATTCAGAGTGTTTGTTTCTGATAAAGCGCATTTCAGCAATCATAAAAATGCCTGGATTCTGGGTCTTGGCGAACAGGCGATTGTACATGTTGGCGTGGATCAAAGATACCGCATGGATCCTGAAAAACTGGAAAAAGCCATTGCTCAGGAAATAGAAAAAGGAAATATCCCAATCGCGATTACTGCAACTGCAGGAACTACAGATTTTGGGAATGTTGATCCATTAAAAGCAATTGCTGAAATTGCCGGACGCTATAATTTATGGCTTCATGTTGATGCCGCTTACGGTTGCGGATTGCTTTTATCCAATAAACACAGACATCTTTTAAACGGAATCGAACTCGCAGATTCGGTAACTATTGATTATCATAAATCATTTTTTCAGCCAATAAGCAGCAGCGCTTTTATCGTAAAAAATAAACTTCACTTAAATATTATCAAGCATCACGCTGATTATTTGAATCCAAAAGAACAAAATTACGACGCACTTCCCGCACAAATCAACAAATCGATTATACAAAGTACACGCCGTTTTGATGCGCTGAAACTTTGGTTTACACTTCGCTATATGGGCAAGGAAAAATTGGGACAATTTACAGATACGATAATTGAAACCACTCAAAAAACAGCCGAATATATAGAATCTGATGACAACTTTGAACTTTTATGTCATTCTGATATGGGCGTTTTAGTGTTCCGATATCTTGACGGTCCAGCCGAATCCAACTCTTGCGAAGTCAATCAATACATTAAAGAAAAACTCTTTTTTAGCGGAGAAGTTCTCGTTGCAAGCACAAAAGTAAACGGAGAATTCTACTTGAAATTCACCATTTTCAATCCGATTACAACCCTAAATGACATTAAAAAAATACTTAACCTCATAAAACAAAACGGAAATGAATACCACAGACTTAACTAATTTTCGCCAAGTGGCAGAACAGGTAAATTTTAAATCCCTGCTCAATTGTTATTGCAGAGAATTCAGTAATTGGTGCCGTTACGAAGGTATTCCCAAATACGATCCAACTCTTGCTGATTTCATGCAAACCATTGATCATAGTTCCTTTTTAAGATTTGATTTTACAACAATTGGTCAGGAAGTTTTTGCGCCTTTGACTTATTTTTCTGAAAGTGGCGTTCATTCTTTCCGTTTTCCGGTTGTTTCAAGAAATAGCGCTACAGACGAATTCAGGGAAATAAATCCTATGGAATTTACGCAGCTTGTAAGCGAATTTTCTAAAACAGAATATCCTGATTTAGATGCAGTTCCTACGCAAAAACGTATGGAAAATAGTATCGAAAATCTGGCTTTATATCTGGAACATTATAAAAACAGCGATCAAAAAGCCAATAATCCTGAACAAAGTTTTATACAATCAGAACAATCTTTGATTTTAGGACACAGCGTTCATCCTTTGCCAAAAAGCCGTGAAGGTTTTACTAAAGAAGAATTGCTTCAATACTCTCCTGAAACTTCAGGAAAATTTCCGCTACATTTTTTCCTCGTTCATCCTGAAAATGTAATCGAAAAAAGTGCCGAAGATTATTTAATTACAGGTTATCTAAGAGACGAAATTTCTAAATATGCAGATGAAAATGCGAAAGAATTATTGACTTTTTATTCCAATTATAAAGTAGTTCCAGCGCATCCGTGGGAAGCCAATTTTTTACTGGAACAAGCGGAAGTTAAAGAAATGCAATCCAAACAACTTCTTTTTAATCTGGGGCATTTTGGACCTTCATATACTGCAACTTCATCTGTGAGAACGGTTTATAATGCCGAAAGTGAATGGATGTACAAATTCTCTTTGCATGTAAAAATCACTAATTCCTTCCGTGTCAATTATCTGCATGAATTAAATCGTGGTTATGATGCCGCACAATTAATGAAAACCGACTGGGGAAAAGGAATCCAAAAAGATTATCCTCAAATTCAACTAATTACTGATCCTGCTTTTATTGCCGTAACGTATAATGACAAAGTTATTGACGGTTTCAGTACAAGTGTGCGTCAAAATCCTTTTCACGGCTCTAATGCCAGGAAAAATATATCGATGGTAGCTTCGCTTTGTCAGGATGGGGTTTTAGGCGAATCACCAAGAATGCTGAATTTAATCAATGAAGCTGCAAAAAGACAAAATGCATCTGTAACCGAAACGGCGCTTGCATGGTTCAAACAATATCTGAATATTACGATAACGCCTTTGGTTGGTATTTTTAATAAATACGGATTTGGTTCTGAGTTTCATCAGCAAAATATGCTTGTTGAATTTGATGAGAATCTGTTCCCTTCAAAACTATATTTTAGAGACAATCAGGGTTATTTCTTCCGTAAGGGAAAAGTCGAAGAACTGGAAAAACTGATTCCTGATTTCGGAAAAGAAAGCAGATCTTTTATTGCAGAAAGTAGAATTATTGATTTCTGGGGATATTATCTTTTAGTAAATCACTTGTTTGGGGTTGTCAATACTTTGGGCAAAAATAAACTCGCTGATGAAACTGTACTTCTTAATTTAATCTACGAAGCCTTAAAAAAAGAAGAAGATTTAGATACAACCGGTTTGGTGGCACACTTTACAAATAGTGTCAAATTAGTCGTAAAAGGAAATTTATTGACGAGTTTGAACAATATGGACGAAGCCAGCGCTCCAAGAACAAATCCTGCGGTTTACAAAACTTTTCCAAACCCACTAAACAAACACTTTTTCTCTAAAAAACTGATTAATCCAAAAGAAAACAACACCCTTTTCAGTCGCTTTTTTGAGAAAGAAAACGTCACAATCACATTACGTCCGGTAGATATTGATAAGGATTTAGAAATGCTTCATGAATGGTTTCATCGTGAACATGCATTAAAAATCTGGCAGATGAACTGGCCAATTCGCGAACTCGAAGCCTATTACAGAATGCTGGTTCCCGGAGATCATTCGCATAGTTTTATAGGTGAAGCAAACGGCGTTCCTACTTTTAATATCGAAGTATATTGGGCAAGCCGTGATATTGTGGGCAATTATTATGATGTTTTACCATCAGATTATGGAACGCATCAATTTATTGCACCAATTGATCCAAAACTAAAATACGGTTCACCATCAACACAATCTATGATGGATTTTGTTATGGGAGAATCAAAAGTGGGCAAAATGGTGGGCGAAGGTGCTGTAGATTCAATTGCATCGATGATGAACAAAGCGCATGTAGGTTTCAAAATCGAGAAAGTAATCGAAATGCCACACAAAAAAGCCAATCTTAATTTTTGTTACAGAGAATGGTATTGGGCAAAATTTCCTGCTGCAAAAGATTTTCAAAATAACACAGTTGCAGCACCTCAGGTTTAATTCATAAAAAAACAAAAATGAGTACAGAAAAAATATATTCAGTAATCGGGATTGGGATTGGGCCTTTCAATCTTGGTCTTGCCGCTCTTATCGAACCCGTTGAAGATTTATCAGCATTATTTTTTGATCAGTCAGAAAACTTTGACTGGCATCCGGGATTAATGTTGGATAATGCAACGCTTCAGGTTCCGTTTTTAGGAGATTTAGTCACAATGGCTGATCCAACAAATAAGCATAGTTTTCTGAATTATATCAAACAAAGCGGACGTTTATATACGTTTTACATTCGTGAAAACTTCTTTATCTACAGGCGGGAATATAATGCATATTGCAAATGGGTCGCTTCGCAATTGCCTAATTGCAAATTCTCACATAAAGTGGTTTCAATAGATCATGTTGATAATGTTTATAAAGTCATGGTTATCAATACTCAGACTTGTTTAACATCAACTTATTATGCCACTAAAATTGTTTTGGGAACAGGAACCTCACCGCATATTCCTGATTTTATAGATCCTGAATTGCCTAATTTAATTCACGCTTCAAAATACCTGAATTTCAAATCTCGTATTCCTAAAAACGCAGCTGTAACTGTAATTGGTTCAGGACAAAGTGCTGCCGAAGTTTTCCGTGATCTTCTTCCGGCAACCCAAAACGGATTAAAGCTAAAATGGTTTACGCGTTCGTCTCACTTTTTTCCGCTTGATAATAAATCAAAACTAACGCTGGAATTGACTTCTCCGGAATATGTGGATCATTTTCATAGTTTATCCGATGAAAAAAGAAAACACCTTTTAGCCAGACAACACGGACTTTACAAGGGAATTGATCAGGAATTAATCAACGAAATTTTCGATAGTTTATACGAAATGAGTTTAGAAGATACACCGCTAAATGTCGAATTACGCTCGAATATGCGCCTGACTTCGGTCAATGAAGAAGCTGACGGAACTTATAATCTGGATTTTATTCACACAGAACTCGATCAGCCATTTGAAGATCAAAGCGATTATGTGATTCTGGCAACAGGTTATAAATACAAAGAACCGGCAATTTTATCCGGAATTGAAAGCAAAATCAATCGTCTGGAAAATGGTCTATTTAATGTGAATCGCAATTACACAATCGACAAAAACGGAACGGATATTTTTGTTCAGAATGCTGAATTACATACGCACGGACTTTCGACTCCGGATTTAGGAATGGGCGCTTACAGAAATTCCTGCATCATCAATCAACTTGCAAATCGTGAAGTATATAAAGTCGAAAAAAGAATTGCATTCCAGCAATTTGGTGTACAAAAAGCAACTTCAGAATTGTCTGCGAATAATGTGCTGGAATTAATAAACGAGTAATCTGTGTATTAATGAAGATTTTATTTAACACATAGAAACATAGATTTTAGTTGCAAAAAAAGACAAAAAAGAGAAATATATTTCTTTCATAAAGCAAGCTTTGTGCATTAAAAATAAGTGAAACGCCTTTATTGAGAATACAAAACCTATGTCTGTATGTGTTAAAATGATGCCTTAACGGATTAAACAAGCAATTAAATAATTAGAAAAACAACTAGAATGATAACCCCAGAAAACACATTCAAAGACGCACAACATCTCAACGCGGTCACTTGGGATCAGGTAAATCGAAATTTACTTGCGAAAAGTATTGCCGAATTAATGCGGGAAGATGTGGCAAAACCACAAATAATCAGCAAAGATGAAGATGGACTTACCCACTTTATCCTAGACACTGACAAGGAGAATATTTATTATAGTTTTTCGGCTTACCCGAGGTTTCTCCACTATTGGCATATTGTAAAAGAGAGCATTTATAAAATAGAAAACGAAGTAAAATTAGATCACATTGATGTACCGAATTTCTTTATTGAACTTCAGGAAACTTTTGGAGTCAACTCATTCACGCTTGCACATTATGTCGAGGAATTGCTTCATACTTTATATGCCGATGCTTTTATTCATTCAAGACGTCGTTTGTCGGCTTCAAAATTGGCCGATGCCGATTTTCAAACCATAGAACACAGTCTTGACGGTCATCCGTGGGTCATTGTAAACAAAGGCAGAATTGGTTTTGACTCAAAAGATTATGAAAATTTCACCCCAGAATCCGGTCAAAAGACACGTTTGGTTTGGGTTGCCGCTCATAAAAACAGAGCCACTTTACGTTTACAAAGTGACATGAATGAACAAAGTTTTTATGAAAATGAAATTGGTGCTGAAAAATTATCGGAACTTAAAAATAAGCTCAATCAGTCAAAAGTAAATCCGGACGATTACATTTTTATTCCAGTCCATTTATGGCAATGGCAAAATAAACTTGTCATGCAGTTTGCCAATGATATTGCATCTAAAAACCTGATTCCGTTAGAATTGACCGAAGATATTTACAGTCCGCAGCAAAGTATACGTACTTTTTTCAATCAGAGTAAACCCAATAAACATTATGTAAAAACTTCCATGTCAATCTTGAATACAAGCCATATTCGAGGTTTGTGTCCGAAACAATTGTCGATTGCGCCACTTTTAACCGAATATATTAAGGACATTTTAAAAAAAGATCAGCATTTGCAAAAAATGGGCGTTGTGCTTCTGGGCGAAATGGTTTCGGTTTCGTACACACATCCAAATTATAGCAAAATTGAAAATTATCCTTATCAATACAATGAATATTTGGGTGCGATGTGGCGCGAAAGCCCAATAAATTTTCTAAAACACGGCGAAAATCTAATGACAATGGCGGCACTGCTTTATGTCGACGATCATGGCAAAAGCCTTGTCGAAGAATTGATCGAAAAATCAGGAATTTCTACAGAACAATGGTTAAAAGCGTATATGACCGCGTATTTAAAACCGGTGCTTCAAATTTATTACCAACATTCCTAATGCATTGATCCTCACGGGCAAAACGTGATTTTGATTCTAAAGGATTATGTCCCAACCCGAATCGCTTTACAAGATTTTGTGGGAGATATTTTAATTAATGAAGAAGGAAAGAAAAAGCTTCCTCAGGAATTTATCGATAATATGTTTAATACTTCTCCAAATCCTGAAAATGCGCCTTTAACGATTCTTATTGCTGTTTTTGATGCTTTTTTCAGATATCTGAGCGACGTATTAATTACAACGGCAGATTATTCTGAAGCGTCTTTCTGGAATTGCGTTCATGAAATTGTTATAGAATTTCAGCAGGAACATCCGGAATTACAGGATTTGTTTGATAAATACAATTTGTTCATTCCTGAGTTTAAACGCCTCATCTTTAATAGCCGACGTTTATATAATGGTTATGAAGAAACTGTCGGATTTCCACACATGAAAAAAAGTGGTTTTATTCCAAATCCGCTGCATCAATTGATCCATGAAGAAGTACTAACCGTAAAAGAAAACTAATGAAAGAAGCAATTTTAAAAACACGCTCTTTCTTTGGTCTTTTAAGGCGTTCGCTTGCCGGAACCGAAAGTAATTTCACTTCCGGAAGCATCAACAAAACCATTATTTTATTGTCGGTTCCAATGGTTGCCGAGCTCTTGATGGAATCTTTATTTGTATGTTCAAACCTGTTTTTTGTGAGCAGATTAGGCACAAATGCCATTTCTATTGCCGGAGCAACGACAACTTTTATCACCTTTTGTTATTCGGTTTCAATAGGACTTGGAATTGCAGCATCGGCAATGATTTCAAGACGAATTGGTGAGAAAAAATTCAAAGCCGCCGGACAAACCGCCATGCAGGTTATTTACATCACAACGCCAATTGCAGCCATTATAAGTGTTGTCTGCGCAATCTGGACAACTGATATTATGGACGCAATGGGACTTTCGGCAGTAATGGTTCAGGAAGGAACTACGTACGGAATCGTGATGTTTGCCTCAAGCGGATTCCTGATTCTGCGCATCGTAATCAACGGAATATTTCGTGGCGCGGGCGATGCTTCAACCGCAATGAGAATCCTTTGGCTTTCAAACGCAATCAACATTATTTTGTGTCCCGTATTTATTTATGGCTGGGGTCCCATTCCAGCTTACGGTTTACTTGGCGTGGGATTAGCTACCTTAATTGCCAGAGTTATTGGCGTACTTTATCAGGCTTATTATTTAGTGCGAGGTAAAAACGTAATGAAAATTGGAAAGGCACAATTATTACTCAATTTCGCCATTTTAAAAAGAGTCGTAAAACTGGCATTTGGCGGAACGGTTCAATTTATTATTCCCGCTTCAAGTTGGGTATTTATGATCAAGATTATGTCCCATTTTGGACCCAATGCATTGGCAGGATATATTTTAGCACAAAGAGTAACTTCGATCGCAACAATGCCGGCCTGGGGACTTGGAAACGCAGCCGGAATATTAACCGGACAAAATCTTGGAGCAAAACAACCGGATCGAGCCGAGAAATCAGTATGGAGAGCAGGAATGTTAAACATGGGATTTCTGGTGATCATAGGAATCTGCTGGATTTTCCTCGCCGTTCCGGTTGTAAAAATCTTTACGGATATTCCTGAAGTGATATCGTTTAGTACGAGATACATACATTTTATATCAATGGCATATATTCTTCTGGGATATACAATGGTGATTTCAAGAGCGCTCAACGCAGCCGGCGAAGTCAAAGTAGTTACCTGGCTTTATATTTTAATGTTTTATATCGTCCAGATTCCCCTCGCCTATGCTTTAGGAATTTCATTGGAATTTGGATCAAATGGAGTTTTTACCGCGATTCTTCTTTCGGAAATTGTATTGGCGGTTGCCTGTATCATTGTCTTCCGTAAAGGAAAATGGAAACATACGAGAGTTTAAATTATCAGCGTATTTTTTGTCATTTCGAGGAACGAGAAATCTCATCAAACAGCTCCCACACAGATGGGGTCGCTAGCTTTGTCGAGTTACAAGTGTGATCCTTCGTTCCTCAGGATGACAAGATTATGTTATAATAGCGAAACATAATATTTCACGCAGATTTAACAGATTCGAGCAGATTATAGCAGATGTAATTCGATATAATAATCTGCACATATCTGCTTAAATCCTTTTAAAATCTGCGTGAAAAAATTAGCAAAGTATATTAAAACAACAATTTAAATAATAGAAAAATGAGTACAATAGAACAATTACACGGAGTATTTGCAAGAGCTTTTGAAATTCCTGTTGAGGCAGTAAACGACGAATTAGAATATCAGGCTATTGCCGAATGGGATTCTATGAGTCATTTGGTTTTGGTTGAAGAACTTGAAAGTACCTATAATATCTCTATAGAAATGGAGGATATTCTGGAAATGGGAAGCGTAACAAAAATAAAAGATATCCTAAAAAAATACGGATTCGAAATTAATTAAAAAACACGTTAGATGTAATTATTTTTTAATTCTATCTAACAGATTAAACCCAACTTTAACCTATGGAATTATACGATTTAATCAGAAAAAATGAAAAACTGACTTTTACAGATTCTTCGACAGGAATTTCAAAATCAATTTCAGAAATGCATCAATCTTTAGAAATTGAAAACCTGCGTTCTGTGGTTTTTATCTACAATGACAATCAGTTGCCGGCAATCGAAACATTGCTGAATTTTTATCAAAGCAGGTTTACAATTGCTTTACTGGGAATGGGATTATTAGAGAATTTCAAGGAAAATTTAGAACAAAAATATACTCCTTATTATATCTATGATCCGTCAAGAACTGAAATTGAAGGTTATGTTGCAGTAAATGCTTCGGAAACGATAGTATTGTTTAAACGAAATGTCAATTTAATTTATGCGATACATGCCAAAACAAAACTTTTATTAAGCACTTCGGGAACTACGGGTTCACCAAAATTCGTCAGACTTTCTGATGAAAATCTGGTGCAGAATGCAAAGTCGATTATGGAATATATGCCAATTCGATCAGATGATGTTGTGCCGCTAAATGTGCCTGTTAATTTTGTGTACGGCTTATCTATTTTCACGACGAATTGCATCAAAGCAAACCAAATTGTATGTACGGATAAAGATGCTTTTCAGAAAGAATTTTGGGCAGATTTTAAAAAATACGGATATTCTACTTTAGGCGGAGTTCCTTATTTTTATGAGATGTTGTACAGCATAGGATTCTTCAAAAAAGATCATCCTTCGTTAAGATATCTGACTCATACGGGCGGAATGCTGAATCATAAATTAATCGAAGCAATTTCAGATTTCAGTGAGAAGTTTAACAAACAATTCTTCGCTCAATACGGTCAAACTGAAGCTTGCGGAAGAATGGCGTACTTGCCTCCAAAAGATCTTTTGAGAAAAGGAACATCAATTGGTTTACCCATTAAAAACGGACGTTTTGAAATCGATAATGAAACAGATGAACTGATTTATATTGGTCCGAATGTTTTTGGCGGTTATGCCAATATCAGAGCGGATCTTCAGTTCTTTGATCAGGAAGAAAAACTCCATACAGGCGACAAAGCCCGAATAGATGATGAAGGCTACTATTATATTGTAGGCAGAATAAAACGTATTGTAAAACTATTTGGCGTCCGCCTTAATCTCGATGAAACGGAACTGCTTTTAAAGGATGCTCTTGGCGGACAAACTTTTATTTGCTTAGGAATAAACGATAAACATTTAGCCGTAATGTACACAGACGAAAGTTTGAACAAAGAGTTAATTCTAAAAGTCCTGAAAGCAAAACTGAATCTTCATGCCAGCTCCTTAAAAGTGATGCACATTGAGGATGTGCCGCTTACGCCAAATGGAAAAGTAAATTATCCATTGCTTAAGGAATCTCTTGAATTGGAGAGTTACGCTTAAGTTTTAGTTTACAGTTTTCAGTCTCAGTTTACAGTTTTCAGTCTCATTATGCAAGAATGCTGAGACTGAAAACTGTAAACTTTTTGACTTTACTATTAAAATTTTTCTCATTTTTTGTCATTTCGACGAAGGAGAAATCACATCCAGAGAGCTACGCACCGTACGGATTCAGCAAATGTGATTTCTCGTTCCTCGAAATGAAAGTTCGCGGTTATGACTGCGAAATATAAAAAATCACTACAAAACTTCTAAATAAAAAAAGGCTCCTGACAAAAAAAATGCCAGAAACCTCAAATAAAAAAAACAAAAAACATCTTTATTTTATAGAACTGCAAAGTATTCATTATAAAATTTTCAGCATTGATAACTGTGACTGAATACTGAGACTGAATACTGAGATTGAAAACTGTGACTGATAACTATGACTGAAAACTGTGACTGAATACTGTGACTGAAAAAACTGTAACTGAAAACTGTAACTGAAAACTGTGACTGAAAACTGTAAACTAAGTATTAAAATCTTAAAGTTAAATTAACCAAGAAATTTGCCGGAGCCTGAGGTGCTCCCCATGAACTCCAATATTGTTTATTAGACAAATTGTTAATCTTAAGTCCAATTCTCCAGTTAGATTGTTCATAAAATAATGACTGATTATAAACAGTATATGACGGAATATAAAAAGTATTTGTGGTTGCCATATAAGTTTTATCTACATAATTAGCGCCAACACCAATACCAAGACCTTTTAATACACTTTGAAATTTATACGAAGCCCAAAAGTTTACCACATCTTCAGGTGCATCTTGTGCTTTATTACCTTCAATTGCTTTGTTAGCTTCACTTGTTTTTACAATACGATTATCATTATACGCATATCCTGCGGTAATATCTAAACCAGCAAACGGATGGGCAAGAAATTCAAATTCAACACCTTTACTAACCTGTTTTCCATCTTGTTCGTACACTAAATCTGCTTGTCTGATTACGGCATTATCATTTGTAATCTTGTAATAACTAACCGTAGCGCTTAATTTTTTATTGAATAATTCGGCTTTTACACCACCTTCAAATTGATTTGCATAAAGCGGATCCAATATTAATTGTTCACCGCCAGGTTGAGTCACCGGAGCTAAATTTTGAAATCCGTTCATGTAATTTCCAAAAATAGAAACCTGATCCTTAACAATTTGGTATACAATTCCCAATTTTGGTGATAATGAATTTTGGCTGTAACCCGGAACTGTTCCGCTTTCTTTTCGGTCAAAATTATCCAAACGTAAACTAGCCATTGCAAAAAATCTGTCGGCAACACCTAAAACATACGATCCATAACCACTAAAAGTATATTCATCTCTTCCCGCTCTGATAACAGGTGCGAGCAATACTTTGTCAATTTCGTTTCTTCTAACAGGATTAAAATTCGTTGCAACATCAATAGTTCTAAATGGCGCTGCAGGAGTTGGCGTTGATGAAAATGTATCCGTATAATACCTGTAATTTGCACCAAATAAAATTTTATGTTTTAAAATTCCTGTTGTAAACTCACCGTTAATATTTTCCTGAATATTGGTATAATTACTTGAAATAGGTCCAAAAAGTGTTGCACGCATTGTAGCCGTAGTTGGCGAAGTCCACGTTGGTAAAACCTGATAACTATAATCCACATCTTCATTTACATAGGAGAATAAAGTAGTTGATTTCCACTTTTCAGATATTTGATATTCACCCTGAACAAATGCTTTTGATGACGAAGATTTTGCATCGGCATCATCATAAACTAACGATTTTTTATACGCTAATTTTATATCTCCAGGATTTGTAATTCCTGATGCAGTTGTTACAGCTGGATATAAAACCCTGGTATTATTAACTTTATACAGCTCAGCATCAATACTAAAAGTAAGTTTTTCACTAGCTTTAAAAGTGATACTTGGTGTAAAAGAAATAGTTTTATTAAATCCATAATCTAAAAAACTTTTTTCGTTATTAACCGCTGCATTAATCCTGAAAAGTACATTTTTATCTTTAGTCAAAGGAGTATTTACATCAACAGTAAGTCGGTTTACACCAAAACTTCCTCCGGTATAAGAAATCTCAGAAGCTGTTGCTTCAAAAGGTTTTTTAGTAACCAGATTCACAACACCTCCAAAAGAAGAAGCAGACGATCCAAACAAAGTTCCGGACGGACCTTTTAATACTTCGATACGCTCAACATTTGCAATACCCACGCTCGATCTTCCAGACAGCGTTTCCATACCGTTACGTGAATTAATCCCTACTGTAAAACCTCTAAAGATAACAGCAAATCCGCCCGAAGGATAAGTAAGTGGTACAACTCCCGGCGCATTTCTTACCGCTCCGGCAACATCAATTACAATTTGTTCCTGAATAAGTTCCTTATGAATTACATTATAAACCTGAGGATTTTCTATATTTTTAAGAGGCATTCTGGCAACATATTGCGTTTTCTTAGAAAGTAAACTTTTTTTGTTGTTAATGACAACCTCCTGTAGTTCCTTGTTTGAAACCTTTAATTGTACATTTACAATTGCAGTTTTATTGTCTTCAACAGTTACTTCTTTTTCTGAAGTTTCATAACCCGCAAGAGAAATTTGCAGCGTATAAATGTTTTCTCTTACTCTGCCGATTTCAAAATTACCATCCTCGTTAGATGTTGTTCCGTATTTTGAATTTTTAAGTATGATATTGACATCTGATGCCGGTTTACCATCAGATGTGGTTATTTGTCCCTTTATTTTTCCATGATTTTGTTGTCCAAAAGAAGATAAGACTGAAAATAAAAAGCTCAGAATAAATAAAAACTTTGACGTTCTTAAGTAAAGATATTTCATTGAATTTAAGTTTTGGTTATTATTTTGCTCTTATTTAGAATTAATAAAAACAGTGCAAAAGTAGAAATTAATAATTGTTTAACAAGTATTATTTATAATAATTCTGAATAATAATTATTTTGAACTAGTCTGTGACACAGAAATTCAATCCTTTTTTATATAATTCATGCGCAGTAAAATGTAATTTTAAACTGTTTTAATAATTCTGGAAATCAGTAATATCAGGAAAATTAACATGTGAATTCTATTTTGCACGTTGGCTGATTACTACGTCGATTTAAACTTTAAAAGATTCATTTTCTTTTAAAGTTTTTGATAGATTTAGTCTAAATAAGTATAAATTTGTGGCAGAATTTTACAATATAAAAGCAACTCTATTATATAGTAACAAAATCAAATAGTATTTCTATTTGAATAATAGATTGAAAAAACAGCGTCTATGAAGAAAGGATTAAAAAAAAATATTGGGTTCCTGCATCTATGGCTCGGACTTGGTTCTGGTTTAATTGTATTTATAGCTGCATTAACGGGCAGTATTCTGGTTTTTGAAAAAGAAATTGACAAAGCCGTAAATCCTGAATATTATAACGTTGCAACAATTGGAACATCAAAAAAGACAATTGATTATTGCACGGATATATTACAGAAACAATACGCAATAAAAAAAATTACCCGCATTTATACGTTTAATGATCCTTCGCGCACGATGCAAATCCTGGCAAAGGATTCAGATAAAAAAGCGCAGTTTTTTTCTTTTGATCCTTATACGGGGAAAGTTCTGGCGACAACTCCGCAGGAAAGCCGGTTTTTTGTCATTGTTTTATCCCTACACAGGCAATTGCTGTTGGGAGAAACTGGCGAAATCATTATGGGAACATCTTGTTTAATCTTTGCTTTTATGCTTATTTCCGGAATCATTTTATGGTGGCCAAAAAAGATAAAAAATCTAAAACAGCGATTAACCGTAAAATGGAATGCTTCGTTTAAAAGAGTCAATTGGGATTTTCATTCGACCTTTGGGTTCTACAGCTTTATAATTCTTTTGGTTATTTCCCTTACCGGATTATCATTTGCATTTAATTGGTTTCAGGACGGTGTTTATTTCCTCGCTGACGGGACCACAAAAAAACCATCTGCAAAAGTAGAAAACCCAACAAAAACAGATCCAAAACTCAATACTACAGCCTTTTACCAAAGTATTTACAATAAAGCCGACAGTATTTTTCCGTACAAGGGAAACATTCAAATCAGGATGCCTGTTGACACCATCAATAGTATTTTAGTATTGAAAGAAAATATAGAAAAAACAATTCCCAATCAATCCAGCGCTGCTTATTTTGACAAATATACTACCGAAGAAATTGAAGCAAGACCTTATGAATCTTTTTCTACCGGAGACAAAATAAAACGTCTGAATTACCCCATTCATACCGGAAGCATTTATGGTTTAACTACTAAAATAATTGCTTTTTTGGTCGCTCTTTTTGCCGCCACATTACCCATCACGGGATTGTTGATTTGGCTTGGGAAAAAGAAAAAAGGAACAAAAAAATAAGGACTTTAGATATAGTACGCCATTAAAACAATAAAAAGGGATTTAAAATATATAGCTATTTTAAATCCCTTTTCTTTATCTCATTAAATTTTATTATTTCACAGGATTTTTGGCAAGACTCAGCACTCTGTATCTATTGAAGATCATAAAAACTATACCGACAATAAATATCAAGGAAATGTTTGCAAATCCTAATAGCAACTGACTTTTTACAGCATATAAATTGACAAAACCATAACTAAGAATTGAACTTATCATATACGTTCCTCCTCCTGTAAGTCCGCTTGCTACTCCGGCATTTTTAGAAAAACGGCTTAAGCAATAGCCGTAAATATTATTAAAAATAAATCCCCCACAAATATTGATTCCCATTGTAAAACCTATTAATGTATAAATATTACTGGTTACAGAAGCTGTAGAAATCATTAGAAGTACCAAAATAACTTGTGTTGTAACGGCGATAGTTACTTTTTTTGCCAAAGGTTTATGAATAAGCGATTTTGCAATAATACCACCTGTCATAACGCCTAAGCCAGATAATAAAGAACTGTAACCCGTTGTAATGGCGGAGTAACCCAATACGCGTTCTACAATAAACGGACTCGACAAACTGTAAACTACAACAAGACCAAAACAAATTGCCAGAATTAATATCCCTAAAGTAAAATCGCCTGATTTTAGCATTCCAGTGTAGGTTTGTGCAATGGTTTTTAATTTAAACGGATGGAAATATTTTAGTGATTCTCCACTATACAAAAGTTCTAAAATCAGAAAAAGAAAGGATAATCCGCCAAGGAAATAAAAGTTAGATCTCCATCCAAAACTATGTTCTAAATATCCTCCAAGAAATGGAGCCATAATGGGGGCGCAAGCCCAAATAATTGAAAAGGAACTAATATAACTTTTTAACTTCGCACCCGAATAGAGATCTACAAAATAGGCGCGTTTTGCAATTACAATAAAGGCAATGGCGATTCCCTGAATAATTCGCATGGCATAAATAACATTAATATCAGGAACAAGAGCAATGACAAAACTGGTTGCAGAAAATACAGCAAGTGATGCAATACTAATTTTAAAACGCCCAAAACTGTCTAATATACTCCCAATAAAAATCTGGCTTACGCCGAGACTAAACATAAAAAACACTAGCGAAAGCTGAACGGCTCCAGCCGAAACATGCAGATCTTTTGCCATCGCCGGAAGTGAGGGTAAATAAATATCTGTGGCAAATCCGGATAACGGAATAAGGCAAAAGGCTAATAAGGTACTGAAACCCTTATGATTTTCTGGTAAATTTTTCATTTTTTAAAATTAATTAGCATTAAATAAGACTGATCGGTCTAAAATTATTCAAAAAAAAACTACAACATATAGCTTTCAAATTCAGTTTTGATACTTTCCAAAACAATTTTCATTTGTTCATCACTTCCTAAAATTTTTCTACATAAAATAGCACCTTCAATCATGGCAAAAACTTTTATGCTAAAATGTTTCGGATTTACTGCTGATGATAATTCTTTATTTTTGATTCCATCTTCGACTATAGTAAAGAATCTGCTTTGAGCTGAATGTATGGCTTTTTTGACCTGCTCTTTCATAACAGGATTTGTATCGTCAGCTTCGGTTCCAAAATTTAAAATCGGACAACCGTCCGCTGTATTTAAATCGTTGGCATAAACATTCAGTAAATTAAACAGTTTTTCTTTAGCCGATTTTCCTTCAGCTACGGCATTATTTAATTTTGTAGACAATTGAGTTCTTAAATAAAGAAATGATTCTTTGCAAATCTCTTCTTTGTTTTCAAAATTTCCGTAAATACCGCCTTTTGCCAGTTTTGTAGCTTCCATAATATCGCTCAATGAAGTTCCCGCCATTCCTTTTTTGTTGATTATAGGAGCCGATGTTTCAATGATAAATTGTCTGGTTCTTTCTGCTTTACTCATAGCTTTTTATTTGAGAGAACAAATTTAGACCGTTCGGTCTTTATTTGCAAACATTTTAACTTTTATTTTAATTATTAATGGTTTATGATTTTTTATTGACTTGCTATAAAACCAATCTCTATTAAGTAAACCCTAAAAAAGCGCATTAATAATCACGTCAACGAAACCTAATCCTGCTTTCAATTATAGCCTAAGGCATCGACCTTGCGATGCCGATTGTAATAATGTATTACATTCCCAAAATTCCCACGGTTGAAACCGTAGGAACTGTTTATAATGATAAATTCCAGCATTTTTATTTGGGATAATAATTTCCTTTCAATACCAATTTAACTGATCCTATTGCAACTCCCAAAACGACAATATTCATTATACAAAATATAATTATTGCCAATATTGAAACAGTAAAATCATTTGTTTTTAAAGCAAAAATAGAAAGCCCTTGAGATAAAGTTGCAATCCCAAAAGTATAGGCCCAATATCCGGGCGCAAAAGCTTGTTCTTTAAGCCATTTTATAGCAAAAGTTATGGCGACAAAAATGAACAAAGCATATCCCATTAAGCCATAAACAATTGGAATACTTAAATTTTCTCCAGCCAAAACCTGATAAGCGACAAACAATATTACTGCTGGTGCCATATAAATTCCCATAAAATTTCTGGTTTTGGCACCCAATCCACCAACAGTTAATTGTTGTGTAATTACCGAATCCATGATCAGCCATGAAATAGTTCCAATTCCCAGAAGTACATATCCGTAATTGCTATATCCTAATAATCCTGCAGCAAGGGCATTTACTAAAATACTTGCAGTGAATGTCAGAAATAATGATGGCGTTGTTTGTTCGGTTTGGCGTTCTTGTATCCACAAACCCGAAAGTTTATAAGCTCCGTAAATAAGATTTAAAACAGATCCTATCCAAAACAAAGTAATCGCAATTGGCAAACTATAAACATGAATTGCAATTGCCATTAATATGATAGATTCAGGAATTAAAGCGAGAAATGAGGATTGAACGGGATCATTGAATTCATTTACGGCTAATTTTTTATGCTGAATCCATTTATTGCAATAAAGCAATAACCACCATAAAAAAGAAATTATAGCTAATCCTTCAAAAATTTCACCAATATAGGAAGGTAAATTCCATAATGAAGTTGCATTTCTCCAGGCATTTCCTGTTTCTGCCAATCCTAACGTCATGGCGAAAAAAGATGCGGGTGCAACTGGCAGTGTAATCATTTGTTTTTGAAACTGTTGTTTCTCGGTTTTGTTTATGATTTTGTCCATTATTAAAATATTTGATTTAACTTTGAGCAAAATTATACTGATTTAACCATTTTATAATTGTAATATCATTCGTTAATTTAGTAATATGTTGTTATGATAAAAACCAATTTATATCTTCCGTACGAAGTTATTTTTAAAGAAATAAACGAATCACTACAGACCAAAGTGGGTAATAATTTCTTTGAATTGCTTTATATTGTTTCGGGAACAGGCATTCAAACCATCAACGAAAATCGATTATCGTATGAACCTGGACATCTTTTTTTGATCACGCCTCAGGATTCTCATTCATTAGAAATCAAAAGTCCAACGACTATTTTCCAGTTGCGTTTTACGGATATTTACATTAAAAACGGACCTTTTACGTCAAACAATCTTTACAAGCTTGAATATATATTGCAGCATGCGCATCATCAGCCCGGCTGCATTTTAAAAAGAATTACAGACAAGAATCTGGTGCATCCCGTTATCGAAGCGATCAGGCATGAATATTATAATCCTACTTTGTACAATACTGAATTGATTCAGTTATTGATAAATACGCTGATTGTTATCATTGCCCGAAATATCTCTGAATATCTTCCGGAAAATATCAACAAACAATCTGACGGAAAAGCACATACATTACTTGAATATATTCAGACTCATATCTACCAGCCCGAAAAACTGAGCGTAACGGTTATGAGTGAAAAATTTGGCATTTCAGAAACTTATCTTGGCAGGTATTTTAAGAAACAAGCTAATGAAACATTACAAGACTACATCTCGAAATACCGGATAAAACTGGTCGAAAACAGACTTTTGTATAGTGATTTACGCGTAGGCGAAATTGCCAATGAATTGGGTTTTAATGATGAAAGCCATTTGAATAAAATCTTCAAAAAACACAGAGGTACTACTCCATCTGCCTTTAGAAAAAATCAGGTGAATTAAACGGTCTTTAATTCACCTGTTTTAATGCAATTACAAATCTTTATTTCTAAAATTTCTTTAATACAAAAACTTCAAAATTAAGTCAGCTTAGAGATTGTCTTATTGAAGGTTTAAATTGTCCGTTTCAGGATTTTTTCAATTTTAAATTAATGGCTTATGGCGCAAATTTGTCCTATAAATCAACTTAAAAAATAGAAATCATGACGACAAAAACAACAAAAACTATTTACTGGACAGGAATCGTTTTAACTTCTTTATGGTTTGGTGCCAGCGGTTTTTTTGAACTTACAACAAACCCTATTGTCTGGGGAATTACAAAACAACTGGGTTATCCGGAGCATTTTATTTACTTACTTGGCGTAATGAAAGTTGCCGGAGTTATCACTTTATTAATCCCAAACAAATTATTACGCTTGAAAGAATGGGTATTTGCCGGAGTATTTTTTGACATCACTTTTGCCTTCTTTTCAAAACTTGCTGTATAAGGTTTTCCAGCTACTATTGATGCTATTATTGCTTTTATAATGGTAAGTGTCACGTACATAATGTTTAGAAAACTCTATATAGGAACTTATGCGCTAAGAAATTAAGCCTTAAAAACCTTTATTATTTTAATCTCGCAAAGATGCAAAGTCGCAAAGTTTTTTTAATTAGAAATCTTGAAGCTTTTCATCTTTGCGAGAAATTTTAGTAGACGCCAGGATTAAAAAATACTTCACCTAAAACCATATCCTGAAATCTACACCAATGAGGGTGCTATACCAAAGAGTTTTTTAAATGAAATTGAGAAATGCGAATAGTCTTTAAAACCAACATCTACATAAACATCTGTGGCTTTCATTTTCTTTTTGTCTAAAAGATAATACGCTTCTTCCAGTCGTTTTTGCAATAACCAGCGATTGGGCGTTGTGCTAAAAATTTTTTCGAAATCACGTTTAAATGTTGACAGGCTTCGTCCGGTTAAATAGGCAAATTCTTCCAGACTTCCGTTGTATTGATAATGTTCGTTCATATATGCTTCAAGATCAATTTTTCCGGGTTCGCTAAAATCAAAAAGTATGTTTTTTAGTTCTGGATTTGCTTCTAAAAAAATCAAAACAGCTTCTTTTATTTTTATTTTAACCAAACTATCGCTGATGATATTTTGGTTTTCTAAATATGGCAAAAGTGAATCGATATAATTATTAAAGTGCTTATTTGGCTTTAGCCGAAATACATTTTCATGTTTATAAGAAACGGTTTTATCCAGCTGAAATTCATTCTTTAATTCAAATAAAGTTGCTGTATCAATACAAATAGAAACCGATTTATATTCTCCTCCTTCCGGCGGTTGTTTTACAAATTTACTCAGTCGGTTTCTGGCAGCAAAACGAAAATCTCCAGCCTTATACAATTCGGATTTTCCTCCAAAATAAACTTCTGAAGTTCCTGATATAATATAATCAAATACATGTTGTTTGATAAATATTTCTCCCTCGGTCGCTCTTTTTGAAGTCGCCGAATATACTATTTGAGGAATTTTTGAGTCTGTTGTGTTGGACATTTTTTGTTTCAGGTTTATTTTGTTTCAAGTTTTTTAGTCTCAGTCTCAGTCTCGGTTTTCAGCTTGATATGCACAAAACTATTATGACAAAGTTAATGCGAAATATAAAGCCCGCGACTGAGACTAAAAACCGGGACTAAAAAAATTATCCTAAAAACAATCCAGTCATTTCTTTTACAGAAGCTTCTGCTCCTATTTCTAAACGCCTATCCGACATTTGTTTAGAATCAGCTCCAGCTGTGTAATGTATCTGATCTTTTCCGTCAGTTGCGGCGTTGTAAACTACCTGGGCAATTTCTTCGGCTGTTGAACCGCTGTTTGTTGGATCCATCATACCTGTAACTACTTTCATATAATGATCCATTAATTCTTTATAAGGTTCTGCCGAAGTGATTGTTACATTCGCTGCGAATTCCGTGCGTATAAATCCCGGAGCAACCGTTTTAATTCCAATTCCGAAAGGAGCTAATTCATAACTCAATCCTTCGCTCCAGCCGTGTAAACCCCATTTTACAGCGTGGTACAAACTATCAAACGGAAAAGTAGTTAGTCCTGCAATAGAAGTTATATTGATAAAAAGACCGCTTCTTTTCTCTCGAAAATGTGGAATA
Source organism: Flavobacterium psychroterrae (assembly GCF_018380615.1). GTDB lineage: Bacteria > Bacteroidota > Bacteroidia > Flavobacteriales > Flavobacteriaceae > Flavobacterium > Flavobacterium psychroterrae. The sequence continues at coordinate 123,420 of NZ_JAGYVZ010000001.1, forward strand.
AAAGCCTGTGTAACACGAATTGCACCAAGCAAATTGGTATTGGTTTGTTTTAGAAGATCATCTTCTGTAACGCTTTCTAATGGACCAATTGCGCCATATGCTTCATTATTCAAGACAACATCAATATTTCCCAGAGCAATAGCTTTTGCTACAGCCGTTTTAATTTGTTTAGGCTCTGTAATGTCGAGTGGTAAAACCGTTACTCTTTCCAGAGCTGCAAAATCTGCTTTGTCGATATTGCGCATTGTAGCAATAACATTCCATCCGTTGTTGTGAAATAAATGAACCGCAGCTTTTCCTAAACCGCTTGATGTTCCTGTGATAAAAATTGTTTTCATAAGTATATTATTTATGAAGCAAAGTTCTCCAAAACATATGCAAACCACATTGTTCTAACGTTCAACTTAAATGGTTCTAACGTTCAATTAAACATGCAAATTTTTATCCCTTAATATGTACTATTCAACAGCTATTCTGCACAGTTGGCTATTTTATTCTTACGCATCACCAATAGCAATTTTACCTTTGAATAAGATAATAGATATCAATAACTTTTAAAATAAAATATTATGAAAAATACACTTTTAATAACCACAATTATTGCATTTTCAGTACTCTTTTCTCTCAACTGTTTCATCTTTCCGGATAGTTATGAAGAACTTACCGGAAAATTAACATCCCAAAAAAACAAAATAGAAACCACTGCAAATAACGGATTTGCCGTTGTAGAACTTTTTACTTCTGAAGGATGTTCAAGCTGTCCTCCTGCTGATGAATTAATGGCGAAATTGCAAAGCGAAAACAAAGATAAAAACATCTATTTCATGGCATATCACGTAGATTATTGGGATCGTTTGGGTTGGAAAGATCAATTTAGTTCCAACGAATTTACGGTTCGCCAGCAACAATATCAAAATTGGCTGAATCTTTATGTCATGTATACGCCACAATTTATCATCAACGGTACTACAGAGTTTGCAGGTTATAACGAAACCACTCTTTCTAAAAAGATTGCTGATGCTTTGGCAATGAAAGAAACCTCAAGTCTGGAACTTAGTGCCAGATCTGATAATGATTCTTTAGAAATTAGTTTTAAAACAAATCTATCAGAGAAAAACCAAAGTTTATTGATCGCCACGGTTCAAAAAGAAGCCATTTCGAAAGTAGCACGCGGCGAAAATAAAGGAAATACTTTGCATCACGTTCAAATTGTGAGACAGCTTAAAGGTTTTACTTTAAATGAAAAAGAAGGAAATATTGCGATACAAAAACCTGCCAATTTTAATACAAAAGACTATGAGCTAATCGGTTTTATCCAAAATACTACGAGTGGAAAAATTTCAGCTACAGCGAAAGTTATTTTGCGATAGGGATTACCCACGGATTAAACAGATTTAAACGGATGTTCACTGATTATTATTTTATAATCAGTGATTCTTTATGTGCCGTTTTATTTAATGATTGTTTATTTTGCCACCTATTTCAAAAAAAAATGTTTAAATATATTCCAACTTTAGCTCAATGTCATTGAGTTGAGAGGATATATAAATTTACTTAACAGTTTAATAAAGAAAGTAATTAGAAAAATCCGTTTTTATCAGCGTTTTCGCTTTAGCGAATCAGTAAAATCAGCGTCTAATTTTGACGCTGATAAAACAGATTTACTTCGTAAAAACGCGGATAAAAACGGATTTGATCTGCAATAATTTTATTTTTTAAAAGCCTAACTTAACGACATTTAGCTAAAGCTAGAGGCAATTCATAAGAAAATAATCTTTGAAATCATTTTAATCTGTGGCATTTTAAATAATAAATTATCTGTTCTCTAACCAACTCAAAAACGCGGTTGCTTTATCTTTACCAACCAATAATTTTTCTTCTGTGGGAATCGTTAATTTGATGATGAGTTTACGTGAAAAATAATGCTCTGCTTCTCTAATGGCTGAAAAATTAACCAAATATTGTCTGTTTGTCCTAAAGAATTGCGTTTGAGATAATAGTTTATGAACTTCATCAAGAGATTGTGTGATTTGATATTCGACCTTATCGAAAGTCATAATCGTTGGCGTTTCGTTCTTGATATAAAAAAACGCAATATTCTCAGTAAGAACCGTTTGGTATTTATTGTTTTTAAAAACCAAAAAACTGCTTTTGCCTGTATTCTCGCCTGTTCTGGTTAATAAATATTCAAAATCAGGCATTGCTTTTTTATTTCTTTGAAAGAAATTCTTCAACTCACCCGCTTTTTTAATCGCCTGGGCAATGCTTTCTCTTGAAAATGGTTTCAATACATAATCGATTCCGTTAGATTTAAAAGCTTCAATAGCATAATCATCAAACGCCGTACAGAATATTACGGGCGATAAAACTTCAACATTTTTGAAGATTTCAAAACACAAACCATCTGCCAGCTGAATATCCATAAAAATAAGATCAGGCTGATCATTCTCTAAAAGATAATTTACAGCTCCGTCTATACTTTGAATATACGACAAAATTTGAGCATCTGGCCTGATACTCAATATAAGCTGACCAAGTGCTTTGGCCGTTTTTACTTCATCTTCAATTATTACGATAGTCATAAATCATGGGTATTTTTACTTTAAAAGTAGTTTCGGTTTTGTCAATTTCAATTTCCCTGTGCATCAAATGCGAAAAGCGCTGATTGATATTATCCAATCCAACTCCGGTAGACAATACGCCTCTTTTTAGTTGTATTTGATTTTCGACCACCAGGAAATCTCCTTCGGTATATAATTTAATGTGCAATGGTTTATCTAATGAAACCACATTGTGTTTGATGCAGTTTTCTATTAATAATTGTAATGTAAATGGTGGAACAGCCGAATCATATTGTCTTTTATCGACTTCGTTTTCTAAAACAAATCCGTCCTCAAAACGGGCTTTTAAAAGATAAACATAAGAATCTAAAATCTGAAGTTCTTCTTTTAGCGGAATTAAATCAAGCTTTCTGCTTTCGAGCGTAAAACGATAAAAATCAGATAATTTCAGAATAAAATCAGAACTCTGCGGATCCTGAATATCCACCATCGACTTTAAAGTATTCAAACTGTTAAACAAAAAATGCGGATTTACCTGTTGTTTTAAAAGTTCATATTGTGCGCCCAGGTTTACTGCTTTTGTTTTTTCTAATTCTATTCCCATTTGTTGGGTTTGATAGTTTTGAAAAAGCAAATGCAGGAACATATACACAATCAAATTGATTAAAACGCCTCGTAATTCAAACATGATTGGAGCATCCATTTTTGATATCTGAAAAAGTTCCTGATGTCCAATTACAAGAATAACCATTACTAAAATTCCCATAATGACACTCAGTAAAAGTTTCCAGTTGAATAAAGTTTGAGGAGTGCGTTGCGAGGAAAATTTGGGCAAACTATACATATTGTAATACCATATAAAAACCGAAAACAACAACGTAATCGAAGAGTTGATTATGATATCTCCAGGAGTAGAATCGACGTCAAATAATTTGGGAATCGAAGCAAGAATTGCCAGTGCTATAGAACTTCCCCATATTACTTTTGAGGAAACCTGAAAGCGTTTTACTTTTTCCATATTCTGTGTTTGTTTTTAATCTTGCTTTGGTAAAGATAGAATATTTTCGAAGTATTTTATATTGAATACTAGTGCTTCGATTATTAAAGAAATAGTCTTTTTTATATTAATTTGATACTTTATATAATAAATCCAAAGTATCTGATTTTCTTATATTTATAATTATTTTTTTTACCTTTTGTCAGTTTTAATAGAATTTTAATTTTAAAGTTCGTCTGCGCATTTTTGTCATTTCGAAAAAGGAGAAATCTCCGCAAGTAATTGCCTAACGGGAATCCAATCTTATAGAGTTTTTTATGGAGATTTCTCCCTGCGGTCGAAATAACAATGATTGTGGTTATTTTGTGTAAAATCCAGAGTTTTTTACACCCGTATTTTTTAAACTATAAAAGGCTTTTATTGTCATTCACAAAACCTTAAAAACTGTAAACCAATACTGTATCACTAAATAAAGCAGGTTCATCAAAAACTAACTTTTTATCGGTAAATCCCATTAAAGGATTTCCAAAGAGATCTATTTTGTCTTTATCAACCACTTTAATCATCGAAAGATTATAGCTAAAAGCACGATTGTTTTCGTTTAAAACAGTATTCCATTTTTGACTGTACAATTCAGAACGGAGATCTTTTGAAAATTTATTTAGCATAGAAATACTGTCATTTTCATTACTAATTAATTTAGAAAAAATAAAAGCTTCAAACATTTGATTATTTTGAAAATGCATTGCTTTATCTAAACTATTACTAGAATAATTTTGAGCACTAGATTTTAAAGAGAAAAAGAAAAAAGCAACGACTAAAAAGGAAAGTATTGGTTTCATAATTATTGTATTTAAGGGTTAATTGGTGTTTTAATTTTGAACAAATTTATAACGTAACCTTTAAAATAAGAAGCCTAAAAAAGGTGAAACGGACAACTTAAAAGCTGAATTGGACATGCATTAATGCAAAGTATTTTTTATGCTTTTTAGAAACAAAGATGTTTTTTGAATTACGTTTTGTCAAATAATCGCGCAAAGACGCCAAGTCGCAAAGAAAAATACGCTAAAAAGCTAAACTTTGCGACTTGGCGTCTTTGCGCGAAAATAAATCTTCTTAAAGCCTAAGAGCGCAAAGCTTTGTGTGCTTTATTCAGTAAACACTTTTTAAATAAACTTTAGCGGACTTTGCGTAAATCCTTGCCTTCTTTAATGCTAAACTTCTTTAAGGTTAAATTTTAGTAACATCCATAATCGCCTGAGCAAATGCTTTTGGATCTTCCTGCGGAACGTTGTGCCCAATTCCTTTTAGGATTCTGTGTTCGTATTTCCCTGTAAATTTATTGGCGTATGCTTTCCCGTCTATATTAGCTCCGTCGAAATCACTTGCTATGGTAATTGTTGGAACTTTAATGGCTGGTCTCGTTGCTAATTTCTTTTCTAAACTATCGTATTTAGATTCTCCAGGTTCAAGAGATTGTCTCCATCTGTAGTTGTGAATAACAATTGCAACGTGATCCGGATTGTTAAAAGACTGTGCTGTTTGATCGTAAGTTGCTTTGTCGAAATTCCATAACGGAGAAGCAATTTTCCAGATCAGTTTATTAAACTCATAAGTATTTTGGCTGTAGCCGAGTTTCCCTCTTTCGGTAGCAAAATAATATTGGTACCACCATCCTAATTCTGCCTGAGGAGGTAAAGGTTTTAAATTAGCTTCAAGATTTACCACCAGATAACCACTTACAGAAACCAATCCATTTAAACGTTCCGGCCAAAGTGCTGCCATTACTACCGCTGTTCTTGCTCCCCAATCAAATCCGCCAATAGTGGCTTTGTCTATTTTTAACGCATCCATAAAAGCAATAATATCGTTGGCTAATGCTGCTTGCTGTCCGTTTCTAAAAGTATCTTTAGAAAGAAAAGTTGTTGTTCCTGAACCTCTTAGATAAGGAGTTAATACTCTGTATCCTTTTGCAACTAAAATAGGCACGACTTCATTATAACTGTGAATGTCGTAAGGCCACCCGTGAAGCAAAATTACCGGACTTCCTGTTGAAGGTCCTGCTTCTGTATATCCTACATTCAATAAACCTGCATTGATTTGTTTTAAGGTTCCAAGCGAACTTGCTGTTTCTATTACTTTTTCTGATTGTGCATTTACAAATGTCATTGTAAAAAATAAAGCTGCAATTAAAAGCATTTTAGAAGCTATTCTATTACCGAAACTTTTTTTGTTTTTTGGTGTTGTTTTCATGATTATTATTTTTAATAGCTTGATTATTAGTTAATTTCTTCGTCAAAAGTATTCCGATAACAATCCTTATACAATTATAAAATAGTTGAAACGGACGAAGTGAAGATTGAAACGGACAAACTAAAACCTGAATATGTTAGTGATTTATTTTTTCAGTACCAGAATTGGTTTCCCTTTCTCTACAATATAAGTGGCCAATTCAGAAGCCTTGGCATTACTACTGTTTTTTGCCGAATGAAATTTTCCTGCCGGAATAAAAAGTACTTCCCCTGCTTTTAATGTCACAGGTTTTTCATCTTCAATTTGATATTCAAGAGTACCTTCTAATACATAAATAACTTCTTCTCCGGGGTGAGCATGCATTCCGAAAGCGGTATGAGCATCAAAATCTATTTTGGACTGAACCGTTTCATGTCCTGCGATACTAAGATCGTGTCGCTGCAAATCTGTACGTGTAATTCCGTTTTGTTGTGCCGATGCGTTATTTGGGATTAAAGCCATAAAAGTAAGAATGGCAATTGTGTATATACTGAAGTTTATATTTGTTTTCATATTGTTTGTTTTAAAAGATTGTGCTTAATTATTTTTAACACATAGAAACATAGTTTATTGGAATGTTTAGAAGGCGTTTCACTTAACATCAATTCACATAGCTATGTGAAGAAATCATGATTTTTTATTTTATTCTTTCTTAAAAATTAAAATCTATGTTTCTATGTGTTTAAATAATTATGTTCAACGTTTATTATTTTCTTAGTGATTTAAAAGCTGCGCGAAGTTCTTCTGTAAAAAGTTGTGGTTCTTCCCAGGAAGCAAAATGACCGCCTTTTGATACTTCATTAAAATAAATCAGGTTTTTATAAGCTTTCTCTGTCCAGCTTTTTGGCGCCTGATAGATTTCTCCAGGAAAAACAGTTACAGCAACCGGAATTTTTATGTCGTTTGTTTTTTGTTCTGCTACATTAAAGTTGTTGGTATTATTCTCCCAATACAATTGAGCCGATGAATTTGCGGTATTTGTCAACCAATACAAAGTGATATCATCCAGCATTTCGTCTTTTGTAAGTGATTTTTCGGCATTTCCTCCACTGTACGTCCATTCGTTGAATTTATCTAAAAAGAATGAAGCCAATCCTACTGGTGAATCTGTAAGTCCGTAACCTAAAGTTTGAGGACGTGTTACCATCATTCCTGCGTAACCGCCGCCTCTTGTGTATAGTTTATTAAGAGAAACAAATGCTGCTTTTTCTTTAACCGATAATCCTTCAGGAGCGGGATCTCCGTCTTTTAGAGCTTTCGCAATCTCAGCAGGAACTGTCGCCGGCATATTTACGTGAATTCCCAATAATCCTTGCGGAGCCTGGCGCGCCATAGCATCTGCAATTACAGAACCCCAATCTCCTCCTTGAGACACATATTCTTTATATCCCAAACGTTTCATTAATACGTCCCATGCATTTCCAATTTTTTCTGGTCCCCAACCTGTTCCTGTTGGTTTTTCAGAGAAACCATAACCCGGCATTGACGGAATTACAAGATCAAAAGCATCTTCAGCTTTTCCTCCGTATGCGGTAGGATCTGTCAACGGGCCGATTACTTTTAAAAGTTCAAAGAAAGATCCCGGCCAACCGTGAGTGATTACTAATGGTAATGCATTTTTATGTTTTGATTTAATGTGAATGAACTGAATATCTAATCCATCGATATTGGTTACAAATTGAGGTAATGCATTCAGTTTAGCTTCGGTTTTACTCCAGTCGTAAGTTGTTCCCCAATATTTTACAAGACCTTGAATTTGTTGCAGTTTAACTCCTTGTGATTGGTCTGTAACGGTTTCCTTATCCGGCCATCTTGTTGCGTTTACACGAGTACGAAGATCTATTAAGGCTTCTTGCGAAATACTAATATGATACGGACGAATTGCTTCTGAGTCTGTTTTAGTTTGTTTTTTCTGTCCGAAACTTGTTGCTGCGATCAGCATAAACGTTCCTGTTGCAATTGCGTTTAAGAAGCTGCGTTTGTTTTTTTGAATTGTTTTCATTTTGATTATAAATTTTGTTATTGTGATTAATTTCTTTGTCAAAAGTATATCGACAATACGCGGTTTAAAATCAGTAAATAGTCAAAACGGACGAAGTCGATGCCGAAACGGACATTCTCAAACTTAAAAATTTTATAATATTTGGATTTTGTAGAATTTCCTTTTAAAATCAAATTATATGGAAGAAAAAGGGATTTTGCATTCTATACTATAAGTAAGAAACAATTCGATGAATTATATAAATAGAACAATACAAATTTACCTATAAATAAAAGCACTTTATTTTTAATGATTTACTAACTGCTTTTTAATAAGTTTTTGTGAATGTATTTCTTATGAGTGTTCATATAGAAACATAGATTAAAAAATAACTACAGATAAAGGATTAAAAAAAAATGTTTCACGCAGATTTTAAAAAGATTATAGCAGATTTAATTCAAGATAATCATCTGCGCACATCTGCTTAAATCTTTTTAAAATCTGCGTGAAAAAATTGACACCTAATAGTCTATAATAAAAAAGCCTGATCACATAACCAGGCTTCGTAAATTTATTTCTTTATTATTCTAAGCTTTCAAATCATCAAAATAAGTTGTTGTTTCTTCAATCAAAGAATGCATCAGTTCTTTGGCTTTGGTATGTTTTAAAATGGGTGCAATTTGTCCTCCCCAAAATAAGATCATATCCCATTTTTGCTGATCAAGAGCTGCTTTTCGTAATGGTGATATCAGCGTAGTCTGTAATGGAAACGGCAGAATATTTTCTTCTTTTCCAATCATTTCCTTTGCTATTCTGCTAGTTATTCCGCGTCCGATTCTGCCTGTATAGGCGCGTGATAAAGTGGTGTATTTTGCTGCGTCTGAGAATAACATTTCTCTATGAATTGGTAATGCGTTTGATTCATCGGTGGCAAGAAATGCGGTTCCAATCTGGGCGGCATCTGCGCCTAAAGCTAATGCTGCTGCAACGCCTTTTCCGTTAGCAATTCCGCCGGCAGCGATAACCGGAATTTTTACTTTTTCGCGAATGAGTTGCAGTAATACAAAAGTTCCGGTTAAGGAAGATTCGGCGGAAGCCAAAAACGAAGGTCGGTGTCCGCCTGCTTCAAAACCTGATGCGATGATCATATCTACACCTGAATTTTCCAGAAAGACAGCTTCGTCTAAAGTTGTTGCTGCGCCAACCGTTACAATTCCTGCTCTTCGGCATTGTTCTAAAACATCAGCAGAAAGTGCTCCAAACATAAAACTGAATACTTTAGGTTTTATATCTAAAATTACTTCTAACTGATTTTCAAATCTGGAATGAAACGGAGCTGGTTTTTCCGGTAATGGGATTCCAACTTCATCAAAATAGGGTTTATATTGTTCGATGGTTTTTGCAAACTTTTCATCGGTCAAACCTCCTTCGGGTATGTCATGATCAGACACCCATAAATTAATGTTATACGGTTTATCTGTTGCTGCTTTTAATTGTTTGTCTACCTCATAAATTTCCTGAGGAGACATGGTGTAAGCACCGTATCCACCAAGTCCTCCGGCGTTTGATACCGCAGCAGTAAGTTCTACCGTTGATAAATTCCCGCCAAATGGCCCCTGCATTATCGGGTAATCAATACCCAATAATTCTGTAGCTTTTGTATTGTACCACATTGCTATATTGTTTAATGTTGTTCGCTTGTATCGGTCAACATTTTATTGACGATAAGCCATTTTCCGTTAATCTTATGGAAAGATAAAAAATCCCGATAATTAAAGTCGTACATTTTTACATTAATTTCTGCCGTAGCAATTGAATTTACTACGGAAATCTTCAAAATTTCACCTTTAAAAGGTTTTCCCGAATCTTTAGGACTTTGTCTGTTTTTGACTCCATCCAAATAAAGATCTACCGTTTTAAAATAAGGCTGTCCTTTTATATCTCCAAAAAGTAAAGCGCTTTCATAAAAAATGCTTCCTAAACGTCTTTCGTCTCCTTCGTAAATTCCTTTAAAATAATAATTTTCTAATGCATCAGTAATTGCTGACACGTCTGTCTGATTTTCCATTTTAGTATTATTTTGAGCTTTTATGCCCTGTAAGATACAGAGCATAAAAGCAATTAATAAAATAGTTTTCAACTTAATTTAAATTATGTCCTGCGCCTTTACCACCATCAACATTGATGATTGAAACGGTAATAAAAGTGCTTTTTGCAACAGTATACACCATTTCGGCTACGTCATCGACCTCTCCTACTCTGTTCAAGAGATGCAAACCAGCACTCAGATCAGATTTGTCACCGTGCATTGGCGTACGAATAACACCCGGAGCAACAGTATTGACACGAATATTTTGTCTACCAAATTCGGCCGCTAACTGAATCGTTAAGGCATGAATTGCACCTTTACTTGAAACAGGTGCCGAAGCCGGCCATCCGCCTAATCCGTGGTTTACTAATGGGGTTCCTATATTGATTACGACACCATCTTTTTGTTTCAACATCTGCGAAATAGCCGATTGCGTAGTAAAATAAGTTCCTTTAAAGTTTGTTGTCAAAAATTTATCCAGATAGGCTTCGTCAACTTCAAGGAATGGTTTGCTGTCAAAAATTCCGGCGTTATTTACCAATACGTCTACAGAACCAAATTTTTCTAAAGCGATTTTTACTAATTGTTCTCCGGTTTGTTTGTTGCTTACATCTCCGGCAAACATTGCAAGGTTATCTCCTGCGCCAAATTCATTATAGGTTTTTTCTAATGAAGATGGAGTTACGGAGTTGATGACCACATTATCGCCCCTGTCCAAAAAATATTTGGCGATTCCTTTTCCGATTCCCGAAGCTGCTCCGGTAACGATTATCGTTTGTTTTTTCATGATATTTATTTTTTATCGGCTGTAATGCCTTTTTCTCTTAATACTGATACTTGTTCTCCTGCGTAACCCCAATCGTCCAGTTCTATTTCCTGAATTACAACATGAGTTAAATGCGGATCTTTGTTCAATACATCGGTAATCAAATTGGTAATTCCGCTTATTAATTGTTGTTTTTGCTCGCGGGTTACACCTTCGCGGGTTAACTCTAATTTTACGTAAGGCATGGCTTTAGTTTTTAGATTGTGCAGAAAATATCGCTTCGGCTGTGATCGTAAAATCTAAATCGAAGTCATTATAAATCAAGGTGTCTCCTAAATCAACAAAGAAGTTTCCAGAACGGAATTTGATATCGTATTTAGTACGATCGATAACCAATTTACCAGTAAGAACAATTTTGTTTCCGTCATTTTTTACCTGTGCTTCAAACCCAACAAGATGTGTGATATCTTTTATAGTCAGATTTCCTTCAAGGTGATAAGTGTTGTTTGAAATTTCTTTTACAGTTAGAATATCAAGTTTTGCTGTTGGAAATTTTTCAATAGAGAAAAAATCATCCGAAGCCAAATGTCCTGCAAATTGTGCATTTGTTGCAGAATCTGTAACATCAAGTATTTTTATTGAAGTGGTGTCGATGATAATCTTTCCACTATTTATTTTTCCATCATTCAGGATGAAATAACCTTCTTTGATACCAATTGTACCATTATGTGCACCGGTAACTTTTCTACCAGTCCAATCGATTTGGCTGTTTGCGCTTACGATTTTAAAATTTGTTGTTTCCATTTTTATTGTATTTAAAAGTACAGTACAAAGGAACGGCGGGTATGGAAATTGGTTACGTGATGTAGATCACATTCTTTTTTGAGACGCAAAGAGGCAAAGGTTTTTGTTTCACGATTTATTCTTAATCGCGCAAAGCCGCAGACGCGCAAAGTTTTCTTATCTAATGGAATTTTTTAATTGCGGAAAGGTGCAAAAGTTTTTGTTTCACGCAAATTTTAAAAAGATTTAAGCAAATTTGAACAGATTTTTTTAAATCACGTTAAATTTATTTTAGATCGATTTCTATTCTCATTTTTGTCATCCTGAGGAACGAAGGATCACACTCGTGATTCTACAAAGATTGGCGATTATAGATTGCGGAGTTTCTCGTGTGATCTCCTCCTTCGTCGAGATGACAAACTACACGAAAAAACACAAACCAAATAATCTCTGCGTTTATCTGCTTAAATCTTTTTAAAATCTGCGTGAAACAAAATCATTTTTTACTTTGACTTAAAAAAATTACGAGTTAAGTCTGCTTAAAGTTTCTCTTGAAACGCCCAGATAAGCGGCAATTAAATGTTTAGGAACTAAATTATAAAGTTGCGGGTATAATGCCAAAAGTTCTTCGTAACGGGTTTTGACATTGTTATTCATAAAAGATAAAAGCCTTTTTTGGGAAGCGATATAACCTTTGTTGGTTCTCCAACGGAAAAAATGTTCGATTTGATGAAATTCACTGCACAATTTTTCGCGATCGCTGTTGCTCAGGCAAAGTAATTCAACATCAGAGATGCAATCTACATTTATGGTTGCGGGAGTCTGATTATACAAAGCGCTATAATCTGACGTCCACCAGGTTGGCATGGCAAATTGCAGAATGTACATTTTGATCTCGTCATTGATAAAAAAAGCTTTCAGACAACCGGAAATTACAAAATATTCGCAATCAACTTTGTCTCCTTCGCTGATAATGGTTTGCCCTTTTTTGAATGATAACGCTTTAAAATGCGAAAAGAAATAATCGAATTCCTCCTCTGTCAACGAAGCGGTTTTGGCAATGTGTTGTTGTAGTATTTCTTTGGATTCCATTCTTTAAGGTACAAAGGTTTTTCTTTAAAGGTACAAAGGTTCAGAGTGGCAAAGGTACAAAGGTTTTCTTTTTAAGTGGCTAAGGTTCTAAGTTGCTAAGTTTCTGATTTTTTTTTGGGAGGTTCAAAGAGGCAGAGGTTTTTTCTTTAAAGTGGCTAAGGTTCTGAGATGCTGCGTTTCTGAGTTTTTTTTGGGAGGTTCAAAGGGATAAAGTTTTTTTATATTATGTATTTCTTATGAAAATGAGTGCCTAGCCCTGATAGAAGCCTACCATCTGGACACAAATATTATTAATCAATTTTGAACACGAATTTCACGAATTTGCACAAATTTTAATAGGTTAATTTAGTTTGTGAAATTAATTCCACAAACTAAATTAGTGTCAATTAGTGAAATTCGTGTTTGTTTTGTACTTGTGTCCAGACGGTAGGATAGAAGCGGTATCCTTTTTCTTGCTCCTTTAGCAAGGAAAAGATACAAGCGAATAGCAGGAAATTGCTCCTCATAAAAAATAAATTCCAATTCCAAAACTTCGTAATAAATTCCGAATTCCAATTGAAAAGTCTTTAATAACTACGTTATTTTATGATGATTATGGTTTTGTGATAAATAAAAAATCAGGGAACAATATTATAAATGTCGTCCCTGATTTTTTTATCTGTTTAAAGTAAATTTAGAAGACTTATCTTCTTCCTCTAAATCCACCGCCGCCTCTAAAATTACCGCCGCCCAAACGGTTTCCTTCTCTTTGAATATTTTGAAAATTACGGGTTTGCGATTCTCCACGATCCCTCGCAAATGCAAAACGATCAAGATCATTCGTAATATCAGGACGACCTGCTTCTCCCAATGGTTTGTCGCGTTGTCCAAGAGTTTGATTGGCTTTTGGGAAATTATCACGCTGGATTCCATCACCTAAACGAGTTGCGCCTCTAAGGTTTTGTTCCGGTTTAGGCAAGTTATCACGTTTGATTCCTTCGCCGGCATGTGTTGCTCCGCCCAGTGTCTGATTGGGTTTATTGCGCTCAATGGCTGAACCTGGATTTTTTGCTGAGCCAAGTTTACCGGCTTGTGTCCATCCTCCGTTGCCATTGTTATAGTGACTCCAGTTTCCGGCAGCGTCTTTTTTATAAACATGTCCGTCGTGTCCGGCATACAAATTATTGTTGGTATGAATGGTTGTTCCTCCTCCTCTGCGGTGTGTAATTACACCTTCTTTACCTCCGGAAGTTTCGTAACCAACTGCCGTACCGCGTCTTGTAGTAACATGTCCGGACTGTACCCACTGACGGCCATTTGTAGCTGCGGAATGTCCCCATTGTGCATACGCATTATGTCCCTGATTGGTTCTGGCGTAATTTCCTGTCCACGGATTATAAGAACTTGCTGCTGTGCGCCCTCCATACCAGCCTTGTACACTTGCAGAGCGACCGTATCTTCCTGTAGCGGGATTATACCAGGCAGATGTTCCGGCAGCACCGTAAGGTCCGTAAACGCTCCTTCCGGCCGCCCAACCTCCAGTCCATGGATTATAAACTGCTCCACCTCCGTATGAATAAGGCCAAGGTCGATAAATGGGATATAAACCTCCATAATATACATATGGCGGATAGTAAAATCCTGTACCATAAGTCAATATAGCGCCTACAGTAGCACCAATAATAAAGGCACCAAAATAACCGGCTGTTGTACTGCTTGATACGGTTGTATCTGTTGTTGTTTGAGTAACATAGGTTACATTGTATACGGGAGAACTTGGCGGAATGGTATAGATTTCTTTAGGAACAGAATCAGCTGTTTTCCATGGTCCGTTAGGGCTTGTTGACATGAACCAAACTGCCTGAAAACACAAATAATACAAATCGCCTACTTTTATGACCTTGTCCTGAGTGTTGCTTGCATATTGCATTTTTGTTCCTTCGATAGGCTTGAACTGTGGTGTTCCGTCGTAGGTCACTTTGGCTTTGGCTTCTGCGTCGGCTTTGTTTATGATGGCTGTTGTAGGAACCTGAGCCAGCATAACAGCATCTCTGGCTTCCTGAGTTCCCGGTACGGAGGCTAATACATTTGCTCTTGGCGAATCTTTTGGAATTTTGGCAAAATCAGCCGGCAGGTTATTTCCTGCGTATGCCCACGGTCCTGTTAATGCTGCAGATTTAAACCATCTTCCGGATAACAACACATAATATTGACCATCGTCTTCGCTGGCAAAAATATCATTTTCGGTATTGTCGATGTATAAAAGTTTAGTTCCTTCTATTTTAATGAATTTCGGGTTTCCGTTTATCGCAATTAACTCAGCGGGTTTGTTGCTGTAGAAAACTTGCGGAGCTGTGCCTCCTGATGGTGGCGGAATCACTTTTTTGACATCATCAAAATTTTGACCTGATGGAAGATTACTCAAACCAGAAGGCAGTTTAGTGGTTTTTACCCATTTTCCGTCGAGTGTTTTTGAGGTAATCCAGATATTATCGGCCAGCAAATAGTAGTCTTTTGTTGTTTTATCTAAAAACAAATCCCAATTAGTATTGACCACATATTGAATATCTGTTTTTTCTACGGGCACTAAAACCGGTTCTCCCTGCACAATGAGTAAAACTGCCGGATTTGTACTGTAGAAAATCGCAGGCGGATCGTTTTTACCGGAAATTCCTTTAGCAGGACTTTTGGTTTGGTTTAAATCTGCCACAATACGATCTACCGAAATAGGATCACCTCCTTTGGGCAATGTTTCCTTAAAAAGCTTTTCCATTTCAGGAATTTTTTTTTCATCGAGGGCAGGAAATCTGACATCGGTTACCTGAACATTTTTGAAAAATACGTTTCTGTTATCTTTGTCTACTAATGTCTCCGCTTTTAAAGAAGCTACTCCCAGAACTTGTTTACCATCTTTTGGCGTTAGTGAAAAGGCTAATCTTGCCGTAATTTCTTTATAATCTTTCCAATCATCAACCTGAGGCTGATAATAAACTAATTTTGTGCCATTATTTGCCGTTTCGCGTGGCCAGCCATCATCGGTAAGTGAATCAGAGGAAGCAGATTGAACTGTCTCCGAAGCAGATTGATCCTGCTTTTTATCTTTCTTGCATGAGAAAAACATTGAACTAAAACAAAGTACAATTATTAGAAAAGCCTTTTTCATAAATTAAAAAATTAGATTATATTTTTTGAAAAAATCATTTTGTCGATATTCCGAAAAAATTGTTGTCTAAAATTAAGTTTACGAGAATTATAAATCTAATAATCATTCGTTTCGTTTGTTTCAAATTGTAATATGAAACCAAAAAAGTAAATAAACAGATTTAAATTCCAAATTTTTAAAATTCCAAATTCCAATTGCAGAAAACTTCTCCCGATAACTATTGAGATCCCTCAAGGCAATGTCATTAACTTAAAGGGGAAATCTATAAAATTATCTAACAGTTTAATCAAGAAAGTAATTAGAAATATCCGTTTTTATCAGCGTTTTCGCTTTAGCGAATCAGTAAAATCAGCGTCTAATTTTGACACCGATAAAAACGGATTTAATTTGTAATAATTTTATTTTAAAAGATTATCTTAATAACATTGCGCTGAGGGCGGCAAAAGGAAAAAATCTTTGAACCTGTGAACCATTTCTTAACTCAAAACCATTCCCCCATCCATAATAAAATCGGCTCCGGTAATGAATTTTGCGGCATCGCTGCTTAGGTATGCAACCATTTTGGCAACGTCTTCTGAGGTTCCCATTTGTTTCAGAGGAATATTTTCTACAATGGCGTCCATCATTGTTTTTACTGCTTCTTCATCCATACCCATTTTTTTCATTATTTCTGTTTCTGTCGGACTAGGACTAACGGAATTTACTCTGATTTTTCGTGGAGCTAATTCTAAAGCGGCAATTTTCATAACTGAATTTAGAGCCGTTTTACTGGAAGAATATATTGAAGTTCCGGCATAACTCATATTTGCTGTATTTGAAGAAAGAAATACTACTGAAGCGCCATTTTTCAAAATTGGGATAAATTTACTTAAGGTGAAATAAGCACCTCTAAAATTGATATTCATGATACTGTCAAATAAGGCTTCGGTTGCTTCTTCAATTGTTCCTTTATTGGTAATTCCTGCGTTTACAAATAAAATATCAACTTGACCAAAATCTTCTTTTACTTTTGATGCCAGCTTTTCGATGTCCGAAACACTGGATTGATCAGCAACAATAGCTGTAACTCCCAATTCTGAAGCTGCTTTTTCGATTGCTTCTTTTCTGCGTCCGGTAATGATAACGGGTGCACCCTGCTCTTTTAATTGTTTGGCTGTTGCATAACCAATACCGCTATTTCCGCCTGTAATTACGGCAACTTTATTTTTTAAATCGTCCATTTTTTATGTATTTAAATTAATGGTACAAAGTTAAATGGGAAAACATATTGCTTTTTAAGAGGTATCATGGAGTATACTTAAATGTTTTTTTTTACCATATAAGTGATATAAGTTCATTTAAATGGGAATGGTTAATGAGCTGGTTATTAATTATTAATAAAACAGGAACACTAATAAAACAATTTCTTATAATTTCTTATAATTTCTTATATAACTTAAATGACTAAAAAAACAGTCAAATTCACGCTATCTTATAATTTCTTATATCACTTATATGGTGAAAAATTTTGTTTTTATATCTTAGTCTAAAAATTGTAATGGAAAGAAATCAAAAAGAAGAAGTTCAGGCGCTTCAGGATACTATATATGTTTTGGGAGGAAAATGGAAATTACCTATCATCAATTCGATTTGTAACGGAAACCACCGATTTAAGGAAATTCAGGAAAGTATTCCGGGGATTACTTCACGCATGCTTTCGAAAGAATTGAAGGATATGGAACTAAATAATTTGGTAAAAAGAACGGAAGATCGTGATGCGAAAGTTGCTATTCTTTATGAATCTACACCATATTGTCAATCGTTTGGACCTATTATAACCGAAATGATTAATTGGGGGATTTCACATAGAAAACACATTAAAAATAAAGTGGAGAAATAAATTCCAATTAGGAAAACCTTTGACTTTGTTTATGGTGAAAATTTTAAATCCTTAGTGAGAAGCCCTTCGACTTCGTTCAGGGTGACACAATAAGAAAAAAACTTAGCAACTTAGAATCTCAGAACCTTAGTATCTTAAAAAAAACCTATTCCTCACTTTTCAACTGCAGCGCTCTTTGCAAAAAACTCTGATGCTTTATTTTATTTTCGGCTTCATTAATTGCCTGAAGTAAATTGTTTTGATTATCTGCAATTTCTTTAAGAACATTTGACATTACATCCCAAACTGGTTTCATTTTTAAGATTAATTCCTGCCCTTTTGGAGTGAGTGATAAAAGTCTTTTACGTTCGTCGATTTTGTCTTTTTTTGAACGGATTAATTTTTGTTTTTCGAGTTCTTTTAACAAACTAATGGTCGAAGGATGTGTGTAGCCAATTTCGTTTGCGATTTCGACTACGCTTAAAATTTCTTTATGATGTAAGGTATAAATCACGGGAAACCATTTGGGTTCAAAGTCGATTCCGTATGATTTATAAAATAAAGCTCCGTCTTTTCGCAATTGTTCACTCAGACGCTGCAATCGTGTTGAAATGGCTAAAATTCCTGATTCATCAATTATATTCATGCTTACTTTTTTAGTTTTAAATGACAAAATACATTGTCAGCACTCATAACAGGAAACGTCTCTGGAAGCGATTGTTTTTCGATTCTTACGAAATGGTTTCTTTCATAAAAACGCAAAGCGGCTTCTAAAACTGTTATGGTTCCCAAATATAAATCATCAATTTGATTTTTAAGGCAATAATCCAGTAAAGTATCTAATAATTGCTGGGCAATAGAAAACTCTTTTCCGCGGAATTCTTTCTTGACAAACATTTTCCTGATCGCTGCCTGAGAATCATTAAATTTTACTAAAGCAATTGTCCCTACCAATTCCTCATTTACAAAAGCGCCCCAGAAATGCCCTCCGCTAGCATAATAAAAATTTTGTATGTTAAGTAAATCCGGTTGGTCTTCGATTGTGATAGCAACATTAAATTCGTTTTGCTGAATGTTTAGAATCAAATCTATAACTTCATTTGAGAATTTATTTTCGATGGGAATAATTCGTGGTTTCATGTTTTTAAAAATTTACAATACAAAACTACGTAGTTAAATACATAAATAAAAGTATTTGTTTGAAAATTGTTGTTTTTTTTTATTTCACGCAGATTTAAAAAAGATTTAAGCAGATATTGCAGATTACTTCAATTATTTTTTTAGCTAGTGTAAATTTAAAAAATCTCTTCAGAATCTGCCCAAATCTGCCGAATCTGCGTGAGATAAACTTGTACTTTTTGTGATATTCCTAGAATTAAATCCAGTTATAAAATGTGAAACTTATCACAAAAAATCAAAAACATTTTCATATATGACCAATCGGTCATATATTTGTACCTGTAAATGAAAACTATTATGACAAAGGGAGAAGAAACCAGACAATTCATTATAGAAAAAGCAGCCCCGATATTCAATACAAAAGGGATTGCGGCAACGGCTATGAGTGATATTATGGAGGCAACTAAACTGTCTAAAGGAAGTATGTATGTTCATTTTGAGAATAAAGATGTCCTGGCTTGTGCCGCTGTAGATCATAATATGAAAATATTGGGTGATAAACTTTTATCTGCAATCAGTAAAAGTAAAACCGCCAAAGAAGAACTTTTTACTTATATCGATTTTTTTAGCAATGCTATAAATCCCCCGCTTACCGGTGGTTGTCCGTTATTGAATTTTGGAACAGAGGCTGATGATACCAATCCGGTTGTAAAAGAGAAAATAAATAAGGGCTGTAACGCTAATCAGCAATTATTGGCTAGTAGTGTTAATAAAGGAATTGCTAACGGAGAGTTTAAACCGAATTGGAATGCCGAAGAGTTTGCAGTTGTTATGTTCGCCATGATGGAAGGCGGTCATCTCATTTCAAGAATGTCCGGCACTAATGATAAAATGAAAATCATAACGAAAACCTTAAAAAAAACAATAGAGGAAAACACACTCTAATTTTTTTTACTATAAAAATGACCGTTCGGTCATTAAAAATTACAATATCAATACAATATCAATTATAAAATTCAATATCAAATATCAATTATAATATCAATTATAAATTACAATATCAATACAATATCAATTATAAAATTCAATATCAATTACAATATCAAAATTCATAATTAACAATTCATAATTAACAATTCATAATTAATAACAAACATCATGTCAAAAACAATTTTAATTTCAGGCGCATCAAAAGGATTTGGAAAAGCCTGGGCAGCAGCATTTTTAGCAAAAGGTTATAATGTAGCCGCAACAGCACGAAATATCGATGCTCTAGCCGACTTAAAAGCACAATACGGAGACGCTATTTTGCCTTTAACATTAGATGTAAACAAACGCGAAGATTCGTTTGCGCTGGTAGAAAAAGTAAAACAGCACTTTGGTGCAATTGATATCCTGATCAATAATGCAGGTTACGCTTTAAACGGTGCTGTAGAAGAAGCAAGTGAAACAGAAGCAAGAGCACAATTTGAAACGAATTTCTTTGGAACTCTTTGGTTAACACAAGCGGTTTTACCAATTATGAGAAACCAAAAAAGCGGTCACATCATACAAGTTTCTTCTATTTTAGGAATTGCAACTTTACCAAATTTAGGTCTTTATAATGCCTCTAAATTTGCGGTAGAAGGTTTAACTGAAACGCTGGCTCAGGCAGTAAAACAATTTGGAATCAATGTAACTTTAGTTGAACCAAATGGTTACTTTACAGATATCTGGGGTAACGGATTCAATAGTAAAAGTATTGATGCTTATAATGGTCTTAAAAAAGCAATAGAAGAAGGACATGATCCTGACACTTTTGGACAAACAAGTGCAACTGTTCCGGCAATTATAAAACTTGTTGAAGCTGAAACTCCTCCTCTACGTCTGTTTTTAGGAAAAGTAGCTTTGCCATTTGCAAAACAAACTTATGAGCAAAAATTAGCAACCTGGGAAGAATGGGCTGATGTTTCTGTAGCAGCTCATGGGTAATTATTAAGTAAGATTTAAATAATAAGGGCAAAATATAAAATATTTTGCCCTTATTATTTATAAAAACATTAGGTTTTCTTGCAGGAAATAAAAATAATAGAAGGCAAATGATTTAATCTTTCTTGATATTCAGCAATGCCACATCGGTATTATATAAAATCACCAAAAAATTATATAAACTCATGTCAATATTTTGCAATAATTTCATGAAATGAAAAATACAGTAATTTTATTAGTGGATGACGACGACGACGATTGTGAACTTTTTGTTGCTGCAATTCATTCTTTGAACAAAAATATCATCACCACAATTTCAAATAATTCCCTAGAAGCATTAAACAATTTAAAGGTTGCGACAGTGTTGCCTGAATTTATATTTCTTGACATGCAAATGCCTTATTTAAGTGGCGCTGAGTTTATACAACAATTGCGTGCAGTTCCTGAATTGAGTAAAATTCAGGTCGTGATTTATTCTTCGCATTCTCAGGAAACGCTTAAAAACCTGACTAAAGATCTTGAACAAGTTCAGATTTTTAGCAAGCCTAATAATTTTAATCAATTGGTTTCGACTTTAGATAATATCTTATAATTTTAAAGTAGCAGTTTATTTTTTAACACATAAAATAGATTTTTATGTGTTGTTGGTAAATGTATAAGATTTCCCAATTACGTAATAATGTAACATTTACCCGAAATACTGTAAGCCTTAAGCTTTATCCAATAAGTAACTTTGAGCAAAGGAATATTCACATCAAAAATGTATTGTTATGTTACTACAATTGATCTCAAAATTATTCGAAAGCGACGAAACTGACTATAATCAATACGATATTGTAATTCAGATTAATGATAAAGTTTTACCTGCAGATAAAAGAAATCTTTATTTGTTGCCGTTAAACGAATTATTAATAGAGAAAAATTATGGTGAAATTTCAGGTGGTGGAGTTCTAAAAGAAGAACCGGGTGAAATTATTTTTTTGTGATATTCATGTCAAACTTTATGACGAGAAAATCACTAAAAATATGCTGGAGGATATTATGAGTTTTCTTGAAAATTGCGGTGCTCCAAAAGGTTCCAAAATAATTATCGAAAAAACACATCAGGAAATTCCGTTTGGTAAAAATGAAGGAATTGCTATTTATCTTGATGGTCAAAATCCAGCAGAAAAAGAGGAAGAATATAATGTTGATTTCGTTCAGTCTGAGATTTCAAAAAGAACCAATATATCTCAATCTACAGAACGATACTGGAAAGGCAATTCGACTACAGGATTGTATTTCTACGGACAATCTTTTGAGAAAATGAACAGCGAAGTTTCTCATTTTATGAAAGCACATCCATTATATAAAAGTGCGAGAATTGCTCAAATAGCTTAATTTAAGTTATGAAAACCCCATTATTAGCCTTCAATGATAAAGGAATATATTGCCAGCAGGCAGATGTATATCTTGATCCGTGGCGTCCGGTTACTAATGCGATAATTACGCACGGACACTCAGATCACGCGCGCTGGGGACATAAAAATTACATTACACATCACAACAATGTGCCTATTATAAAACACCGTCTTGGTGATATTAATGTTTCAGGCGTAGACTGGAACGAAACTTTTACGATAAATGGTGTTAAATTTTCACTGCATCCCGCCGGTCACGTTATAGGTTCTGCTCAAATACGAGTAGAATACAAAGGCGAGGTCTGGGTTTTTACCGGAGATTATAAAACCGAAGACGACGGAATTTCAACTCCTTATGAAGTCGTAAAATGCGATGCTTTTATAACCGAATGTACTTTTGGATTACCTGCTTTTAAATGGACGCCTCAAGCCGAAGTGATGACCGACATCAATAATTGGTGGGCAGAAAATCGTGCCGAAGGAAAAACATCTGTTTTATTTGGATACTCATTGGGAAAAGCCCAGCGTTTATTGAAATATCTCGATACTGATATTGGAAAAATATACACCCACGGAGCAATCGAAAACATGACCGAAGTTTTACGGCCAATGGTCGATTTTCCGCCAACAACAAGAGTAACTTCTGAAACTAAAAAAGAAGATTTATTAGGGAGTATTGTTCTCGCACCGCCAAGCGCTCACGGAAGTACATGGATTAGAAAAATGACGCCATTTGTTACAGGTTCTGCCAGCGGATGGATGACTTTTCGTGGTGCCAGACGTCGTCGTGCCGTAGACAGAGGTTTTGTTTTAAGCGACCATTGCGACTGGACGGGTTTACTGGAAAGCATTAAAGCAACCGGTGCAGAAAAAGTAATATGTACTCACGGATATTCGGATATTTTCTCAAAATACCTTCAGGAATTGGGTTATGATGCACGAACTGCTAATACTCAATATGAAGGAGAATCTGGAGAAATGGATAGTAAGAAAGATGTTGATGAGGAAGAAAACAGAGTCAAGAGTACAGAAGAAAGAGAATAGATTATAGAAGCAAGAGACAAGATAATAGAATAAAGAGAATAGAATATAGAGAATAGATTATAGAGCCAAGAAGCTAGAAGAAAGAGAATACTTTTAATCAGTTCGTTACTATATTTTATCTTGTATTTCCTTGCTCTTGCATCTTTCATCTTGCCTCTACTATCTTGCCTCTTTCCACTCTTAAAAAAATGAAAAAATGAAAAACTTTGCCGAACTTATAAAAGCGCTTGACAGTTCTAATAAAACGTCGGTAAAAGTGGATGCTTTGACCAATTATTTCATTAATGCCAGTAATGAAGATAAAGTCTGGACGATAGCCATACTTTCGCATCGTCGGCCGCCGAGACCAGTAAATACAACTTTATTGCGATTATGGGCAAATGAACTGGCGAATATTCCGCTATGGTTATTTGAGGAAAGTTATCATATTGTAGGCGATCTTGCCGAGACCATTGCATTGGTGATTCCAACTACTGACGAACATTCTGATAAAAGTTTAACCGAATATCTTCAGGAAATTATTGCGCTGAAAAAGAAAACGGATATCGAGAAAAAAGAATATCTGCACGAAAACTGGCTGGCTTTAAATTATTATGAACGTTTTGTGTTTACCAAATTAATCACCGGAAGTTTCAGAATCGGCGTAAGTCAAAAATTAATGACGCGCGCACTTTCTAAAGCTGAAAACATTGATGAAGATGCTTTGGCACATAAATTAATGGGCGATTGGAACCCGAATACAATCACGTTTCAGGAATTAATTCTGGACGAAAAAAACAGCGATTATTTATCGAAACCCTTTCCGTTTTATCTCGCTTACCCTATCGAAGGCGAACCCTCAAATCTGGGAAATGCCGAAGATTGGAGCGCTGAGCACAAATGGGACGGAATTCGTTCGCAAACTATTATACGTGATAACGAAATTTTTATATGGAGCCGTGGTGAGGAATTAGTCACCGATAAATATCCTGAATTTGCTGCGTTTATTGGAATTATCCCAGACGGAACTGTAATCGATGGAGAAATTCTGCCATATATAGAAAATGAAATTGGCACTTTTAATGATCTTCAAACCAGAATCGGGAGAAAAACCGTTTCGGCTGCAATCCTGAAAAAATCTCCTGTAATTATAAAAGCATACGATCTTTTAGAATGGAAAGGTCAGGATATTAGAAATCTTCCTTTTGAAGAAAGACGTATATTATTAGAACAATTATATGAAGATATCAAACACAACGATATCCCGCTGCAACTTTCCGAAAGGGTAAAATTTTCAAGCTGGGAAGAATTGACAGAAGAAAGATTGCGTTCCCGCGAAATGAAAAGCGAAGGTTTAATG
Organism: Flavobacterium psychroterrae; assembly: GCF_018380615.1. Lineage (GTDB taxonomy): Bacteria > Bacteroidota > Bacteroidia > Flavobacteriales > Flavobacteriaceae > Flavobacterium > Flavobacterium psychroterrae. The sequence goes on from NZ_JAGYVZ010000001.1 coordinate 147,851, forward strand.
ATTAAACGAAAAGATTCGGCTTATCTCGTAGGAAGAAAAAAAGGCGATTGGTGGAAATGGAAAATTGAACCTTTGGTCATTGATGCTGTACTCACCTACGCCATGCGCGGACACGGCAGACGCTCGAATTTATTTACGGATTATACTTTTGCCTTATGGCAGAATAACGAAAATAACGAACGTGAATTAGTCACTTTTGCCAAAGCGTATTCCGGTTTAACCGATGCAGAATTCAGAATGGTGGACGACTGGATTAAGAAGAATACGCTGGAAAGATTTGGTCCCGTTCGAAGTGTTACGCCGCAACTGGTTTTTGAAATTGGTTTTGAAGGAATTGCGCTTTCGAAAAGACATAAAAGCGGAATTGCAACACGATTTCCGAGGATTTTAAGATGGCGACATGATAAAAAAATTGACGAGGCAAATTCTATTGATGATTTGAAAAGCATGATTATTTAGCATGAGCAGAATGGCACGCGGATGACACGGATTCGCAAGCGAAAACGCGGATTAAAAAACGGATTTTTTAATTTTTATTGTTTTTTTATTGCCGCTTTTAATTGTAATTTTTTTTGCGTTTTTTAGTTTTTGTCATTTCGACCGAAGGGAGAAATCACACTAGAAACTCGACACAGATTGACGAATTTCTTTACGGAGTTTCGTGTGTGATTTCTCGTTCCTCGAAATGACAAAAATTGTGGTTAATATAGTTTTTTTTAAAGCTCCATCGGAGCGTAATATTTATAGAAAAATGTAAAAGCCCAGGAAAAAAGCTCCAGCGGAGCGATATATAAATTGGTTTCAATTAGTATCATTCTATATGTCACCCCGATGGGGTTTTGCTTCATAAATTTGTATCATTTCTATAAATATTACATCCCTCTGGGATTATTAAATGAATGAAATGACAGACGAATGAAAACGATTTTTTTAAAAGCTCCAGCGGAGCGAAATATTTATAGAAAATGTAAATGCACAGAAAAAAAAGCTCCAGAGGAGCGATATATAATTGGTTTCAATTAACATCATTCTATATGTCAACCCGCTGAGGTTCTGTTGCATGAATTTTTATTATTTTCTATAAATATTACATCCCCCTGGGATTATTAAATGAATGAAATGGCAGACGAATGAAAACGATTTTTTTAAAAGCTCCAGCGGAGCGCAATATTTATAGAAAAATGTAAATGCACAGGAAAAAGAGCTCCAGCGGAGCGATATATAATTGGTTTCAATTAACATCATTTTATATGTCACCCCGCTGGGGTTTATTAAATAAATTTCTAAATTTATATAAATATAACGTCCCGCTGGGACTTCACCGATCTCTTAATTTTCTTTATGCAAATTTAAACTTAATGAACCTTAATATCTTAATGGTAAAAAACAATGAACAGAGAGCAACTTTTTGCGGTAGCAAATGAATGGTTTCAAAATCAGGGATGGAAACCTTTTCCGTTCCAGACACAAACCTGGACTTCTTTTTTGCAGGGCAAAAATGGTTTACTGAACGCTCCTACAGGAAGCGGGAAAACCTATGCACTCTGGTTGCCTATTGTTTTGAACTATATAAAAGACAATCCTAATTATAAAACCAAACATACTCCGGGACTTAAAGCAATTTGGATTACGCCTTTACGTTCGCTATCTGTAGAAATAAAACAAGCTGCGGAAAGAGTTGTCAATGATTTAGGAACCAAAATGACCGTTGGGATTCGTTCCGGAGATACATCTGCAAGCGAAAGAGCCAAGCAAAAAGGCAAAATGCCGGATTTATTGGTGACAACACCGGAAAGTTTGCAATTGCTTCTCGCAACAAAAGGCTACGATAAAATATTCGCCAATTGTACGGCAATTGTTATTGACGAATGGCACGAATTATTAGGTACAAAACGAGGCGTACAAACAGAACTTGGATTGTCCCGACTAAAAGCTATTGCGCCTAAAATGCGTATTTGGGGAATTTCGGCAACGATTGGAAATCTGCAGCAAGCACAGGAAGTTTTACTGGGCGTTGATTCAGAAGCCTACAATAATTCGGTATTAATTAAGGCTCAGATTCATAAAAAGATAAAAGTAATCTCGATTATTCCGGATAAGATGGAAACGTATCCGTGGCGCGGGCATATGGGTTTACATCTTATTGATGAAGTTGCTAAAATTGTAAAAGCCAGTAAAACGACTTTGATTTTTACCAATGTTCGGTCGGCTTGCGAAATCTGGTTTCAGCGATTACTCGAAAAATATCCTGAGTTTGCTGGAGAAATGGCAATGCATCACGGAAGTATTAACAGGGAAACGCGACTTTGGGTTGAACAAGCGATTAGAGACGAGGAATTAAAAGTGGTGGTTTGCACTTCGAGTCTGGATTTGGGTGTCGATTTTGCGCCTGTAGAAACCATTATTCAGGTTGGCGGACCTAAAGGTGTTGCGCGCTTTTTGCAAAGAGCGGGACGAAGCGGACATCAGCCCGGGAAAGAAAGTGTGATTTATTTTCTTGCCACGCACGCGATTGAATTGATCGAAGCTTCGGCATTAAAAAAAGCGGTTGAAGAAAATGTAATTGAAGATCGGGTTCCCTATTTGAATAGTTGGGATGTTTTGGTACAATATTTAAATACTTTGGCGGTTTCAGACGGATTTATTCCTGATGAAATTTTTAAAGAGGTTAAAGGAACGTTTTGTTATCAGGCAATGACGGAGGAAAACTGGAACTGGATTCTAAATTTTATTTCTAACGGAAGCCAAAGTTTACAGGCTTATGATGAATATAAAAAGGTGGAAGTTGAGGAAGACGGACACTTTAAAATCAATAGTCGTCTAATAGCGATGCATCACCGCATGCAAATTGGAACCATTGTGGGCGATGCGGTGGTGAATGTAAAATTCATGAGCGGTGGTTATATTGGGACTATTGAGGAATGGTTTGTTTCGAAATTAAAACCCGGAGATACTTTTATCTTTGCGGGTAAACAACTGGAATTGTTCAGGATACGAAATATGCAGGTTTTGGTTCGAAAGGCAGATCCTAAAAAGAAATCAAAAGTAGTGAGCTGGATGGGCGGACGAATGGCGCTTTCGGCACAAATGAGTGAATTGCTCCGCCATGAATTGTATCGCGCGAATACTGATGATTTATCTCCGGAATTAAAAGCTTTAAAACCATTGTTTACAAGACAACGAAAGGAATCTATTGTTCCTGGTGACGATCAGTTTTTGATTGAAACTTTTAAAACAAGAGAAGGTTATCATGCTCTTTTTTATCCATTCGAAGGTCGGTTTGTGCATGAAGCTCTGGCGAGTTTATTGGCTTATAGAATTAGCTTGCTATTGCCTATAAGTTTTTCGCTTGCGTATAACGATTACGGATTCGAATTACTATCAGATCAGGAAATTGATATGCAGAATGTTTTAGATAATAATCTATTTTCTACAGAATATGTACATCATGATTTGCAAAAAAGTCTGAATGCTACAGAAATGGCAAGACGTAAATTCAGGGATATTGCCGTAATTGCAGGTTTGGTTTTTACAGGTTTTCCGGGTAAAATGGTAAAGACAAAACATTTGCAAAGCGGTTCGCAATTATTGTTTGAAGTTTTCAGGGATTATGAACCTGATAATTTATTATTTCAGCAGGCATATCGCGAAACCTTTGAGCATCAGCTTGAAGAAGGGCGTTTGATTATGGCCTTGGAACGAATTGAGAAGCAGGAAATTGTCTGGAAAAAATGTTTAAAACCTACGCCTTTTAGTTTTCCTGTTATCACGGACAGGTTGCGCGAAAAATTATCTAGCGAGAGTTTAGCTGAACGAATTAAAAAAATGACGGCTTCGTATATGAAGTAACTATATATGACTATTACCATACAAAATCAAACTTTTATTTTGCATCCAAGTGGTGCTTTATTTTGGGAAACCAGAAATTTACTGCTCATTTCTGACGTGCACTTAGGGAAAGTTTCACATTTTAGAAAACACGGCGTGGCGATTCCGAATAATGTGGTTTCAGAAAACTTTAAACGTTTGACTGAGGTTGTCGAAAATTTTAAACCGGAAAAAATTATTTTTCTCGGCGATTTATTTCATAGTTCTAAAAATACCGAGTGGGATTTATTTGAACAATGGGTAGATTGCTGTACGAACCAAATTATACTTGTTGCTGGAAATCATGACATTATAGACAAAAAACATTATATCAAACTTAATATTGACGTGGTGGAATCTCTTGAAATCGATGACTTTTTACTAACACATCATCCTACAATACAAGAAGGTTTTTTTAATTTTTCAGGACACATTCATCCAGGAATTATTCTTCGTGGTTTTGGTGCGCAATCTTTAAAATTACCTTGTTTTTTCAGAAAAGAAAACCAAATGATTCTGGCTGCTTTTGGCGAGTTCACAGGAAAACATGTCTTGAAACCCCAACAAAATGATATTGTTTACGCAATTGCAAATGATGAGGTGATCCAGATAAAACTAAACTGATTTTTTAAAGTAAAGTTGTTTTTCATTGGTATCGAGATTTACATCATTTTCATAATTGAACTCTTCATAACCTAAGGATTTTAAATTTTCTATCAAAGTTGTATCAATTTCAAAAGCTTTTGCCCAGATCAAATCGTGTTTTCGCTGTAAAGCCACTTCTTCGGCACGTTTAAAAAGTACCGAAATATCTTCTGGATTGAAGTAAACGATATGATTTATGCCAATAGGTTTATTAGCATCAAGATTTTGATTTGAAAGTCGGGACGAATTTAATTTCATGAACGATAACGGATTTTCGCCATCGTACGCCATTAACATTTCTACCGAAAAATCATTCTGTATTTTGAATAATTGCTGACTTGAAAGGTTTTCTCTCGCGTACTTCTCCCCTATTTCTTTTGAATCAGCGAATAAATCCGAGTAGAAATGAAGTGCTTTTTCTTCCATCCAAACGACATTATCATTGATTATAACTACAAACTTTGCGACTTTATGCATGTGCTTTAATTTTTAATTGCTGATAATAAATTATAGATTATCATAGTGCAAAGTTGAGAAGATTTGCTTCATCAGAAAAGAGCAAAATGTCCGGTATTTTGTTCGAAATGTCGGTTGTTGGATATTCTCGTTTTGTAATGTTTTTGTCATCCCGATTTTTATGATAATAACAAAACTTTTTCATACAGAATTTTGTTTTTATTTCTCGCAGATTTTGCAGATTGAGCAGATTTTATTTTTACAAAGACTATCATTACGAGGAACGAGGAGTCTCAACATGTGACTTGCCACAGTTGCACCCGCCAATAGTTACGGAGCTTCTAACCAGGATTCTTCGTTCCTCATAATGACTAAGCAGGCGTAAAACTTTGCAGCATTGCCGTTAAATATTCCTTCGATATTCTAAAGGTGAAATTCCTGCAGCATTTTTAAAAAATCTCCCAAAAGCTGATTGATTCGAGAAGTTTAATATATCGCTAATTTGGTTGATGGTCAGGTTTTTATTTTGAAGTAATACTTTGGCTTCCAGAACGATGATATCTTCTATCCAATTACTGGCTGTTTTGCCGCTATTATTTTTAATTACTTCTGATAAATATTTGCGCGTAACATTCAAAGCATCGGCATAATATTGAACTGATCTTTGGCTTATAAAATCTCTGAAAAGTATTTCCTTAAACTTTTCAAAAATTGGATTTTGTGCAATATCGTTATCAATTTTCTGCTTAATGGAATCGAGTTCGTAAATCAGAATATACAAATAACCACGAAGAATTGATGGCTGATGATTTGATTCATTTTCAATCGATTGTTTGAGTAATGAGAAGATTTGCTCAAATTTTTCTTTGCTGTTTTTATCCAAATTAAAAACATGCATTTCACTATTATCGAAAAATTCATATTTTGACAGAAAAAATACATTTGCCTGATTATGAAGAAAAAATTGTGGTTTGAAAAAGATAATATCGATTAAAATTTCGTCACTGTCTTTTGTAAAACTTCTAATTACCGACGGTCCTAATGTAAGGATTGCAGGAGCGTGAATGAGGACTTTTTTCAGTTTAGTCTGCATTACAATACTTCCCTTTCTAAGAAACTCTATTGCATAACTTTCTGCGCGATAAGGTTCGCTGATATACGGATGATTTTCTGCCTGAACATAAAAGTAATCTTTATTATTTACAGCATCGGTAAACAGACTTTTATGATGTGCCAGCGAATATGTTGTAATCTTACTGTTCAATACTTTTGGTTTAATCTTCATTCAAATATAGGAAACCCTGCTTGGGATAACAAAAAATGGCGCCAAATAGCGCCATTAATTTTATTCTGTTAAGAATATATATTTAAAAATAATATCTTATTTCTTGTCAATTTTATAAAGTCTTCCGCCATCTGTTACAGCGTATAAAGCTCCGTCAGTTCCTTGAGTAACATCTCTAAAACGCTGACCTTCTGAAGCAAGAAGTCTTTCCTCGCCAATTACTTTATTGTCTTTTATAGCTAGACGAATAAGGTGCGTTGCGCTTAATGATCCTATAAAAAGGTTATTTTGCCATTCCGGAACACGATTTCCTGTGTAGAAAGTCATACCACTTGGTGAAACCACGGGATCCCAATAGTAAACCGGTTGCTCTAAACCATCTTGTTGTGTAATTCCTGCACCAATTTTTTCTCCGCTATATTCAATTCCGTATGTAATTGTTGGCCATCCGTAATTAGAACCTGCTTTTAAACGGTTGATTTCGTCTCCTCCACGTGGTCCGTGCTCAGACAACCAGATTTCATTTGTAACAGGATTAAGTGCTAAACCTTGCGGATTTCTGTGTCCAATAGTATATAACTCAGGCAAAGCTCCCGTTCCCGTAAAAGTAGGATTTCCGGTTGCAGGCTGACCTTCTTTTGTAATTCTAACCACTTTACCTAAACCTGATGAAACAGATTGTGCTAATGGTCTTGTTTCCAGCACAGAGCGTTCTCCGGTACTTACAACAAGGAAACCTGATTTATCAAAAAGTATACGTCCGCCATAGTGAAGTGTGCTTGCATTTGCAGGTTTTGCTCTGTAAATTATGGTGGCACCTTCTATCGTTTTTTCGTCAGCTGAAAGTTTTCCTTTCGCTACAGCGGTATTATTTCCGCCAGTTGTAGCTTCGGCAAAAACCCAGTAAATCATACGATTTGTGGCAAAATCAGGATCAATCGTCAAACCTAATAAACCACCTTGTCCAACTGAATTTACGGCCGGAATACCAGTAATTGGTGCGCTTAAAACTCCCGCTGTTGTAGCGATGCGCATTGTTCCTGTTTTTTCTGTGATTAATAATCTGCCATCAGGCAAACTTTTTATTCCCCACGGACTTGATAATGTTGTTGCAAGAACAACTCCTTCATAAGGTGTATTTGTTTGAACACCACTAATTCTGGTTTGTCCTTCAAATGCAGGTTTGTAAGCGGTATTAGCAGCATTTCCTTCTACAGGATTTGTAGTAGTACCTGGATTTACATCGACTTTATCGTCACTTGAGCAGCTAAATAATGTTATTAAGACACTCGAAACAATAGCAATTTGGTTAATATTTCTCATAGATTTGGGATTTATGTATTAAAAATAGTTACGATTTGTATACATTCTAATTTTAGAACAAAGCAAAAATGATAAAATAAAATAAAAGATGTGTTATATAATTTATGAGAAAAGTTATACGATTTTAATATTTATTTCATCGCAGCGCAGATTAATAGAGAAAAATGCAAAGTACAGAGAGACAATGATTTGATTTGGATTTTGTTTATATCCATTTCTTCATTGATAAATTTGTGGTTAAAAGTCTTTTTGTTAATGAAGATATTTCGCTATTTTTGCAATCATCAGATGATATGACAAATGAAAACAATTATCCATAAAAAATCTTTGGCTGAAGAAGTTGCTTCAAAATTACAGGAGCAAATATCTGAGGGCTATTATAAAATCAATGATAAATTGCCTATTGAAACGGAACTTATGAAGAGTTTTGGCGTAGGCCGATCTTCGATCAGGGAAGCGATGAAATTGTTGTCTAATTCCGGATTACTCAAAATTAAGCAGGGTCTTGGAACATTTGTACAGGAAATCAACAGTACCCGCGAACCTATGAATGATAAATTAATGCGGGCAAAGGTTCAGGATATTGATGAAGTCCGACAATTATTAGAACTCAAAATTGCTGAAAAAGCGGCTCTTAACAGAACTGATGATGATATAACAGCAATGAAACTGCATTTAGCCAATCGAGTAAAAGCAGCGAAAGAAGGTTTACTGGAAGAATGTATTGAGGCTGATGTACAATTTCATATTGCAATTGCTGAAGCTTCTAAAAATGAAATTCTGGCTGATTTGTATCAATCTGTTGCAATACATCTCAAAAAAGGTTTTTTGGAACTTTATCCTGATATTCAAATATTTCAAAATACTTATTCAATACATGAACAGCTTTTAGAAAGCATCATTGCAAAAGATTCTAAAAAAGCCTGGAATACTGTCGCCAAAATAATAGGACATATTAATTACTAATTTTTTACCAAATTCATCAGATCATCTGATTTTACATCATGAAGACAAATTCAAGTTTAACAAACTCCACAATTGATACTAAACAATTAGCCCAGCAAACTGTTTTTTCAATTTTATTTACCATCAGCTTTACGCATTTTATAAATGACTTATTACAAGCTGTAATTCCTGCGGTGTATCCTATTATAAAAGACAAATTTCATTTAACGTTTACAGAAATCGGATTGATTACGTTAACGTATCAACTTACAGCATCGATTTTACAACCCTTTATTGGTTTTTATACAGATAGAAAACCACGCCCGTATTCATTAGCAATTGCAATGGTTTTTACAATGGTAGGTTTGGCTGCGGTTGCCGTGGCTTCAAGTTTTACTAATATTTTACTTGCGGTAAGTTTAATTGGTATTGGATCGTCTATATTTCATCCTGAGGCTTCAAGGGTTGCACATATGGCTTCCGGCGGAAAAAAAGGTCTGGCTCAGTCTATTTTTCAATTAGGAGGAAATGCAGGAAGTGCGATTGGACCTTTGCTTGCAGCGATTATTGTGGTTCCTTACGGTCAGTTTAATATAATCTGGTTTTGTATTGCAGCGGTTCTGGGAATTGTGATTCTTTCAGGAATTGCAAAATGGTATCAGAAACATTTAGCTTTAAAAGCAAAAAACAAATCTACTGTTACGGAGGAAATTCATCATTCACTTTCAAGAAAAAAAGTGATCTTTTCATTGGGTATTTTGCTGGTATTAATATTTTCGAAATATTTTTATATGGCAAGTATGACAAGTTACTATACTTTCTATCTTATTGATAAATTTCAATTGTCAGTACAGGAATCTCAAATTTATCTTTTTGCATTTATGGGCGCTGTTGCAGCCGGGACATTGTTTGGCGGAGCTTTAGGAGATCGTTTTGGTCGAAAATATATTATCTGGATTTCTATTTTAGGCGTTGCCCCTTTTACTTTACTATTGCCTTATGCTTCGCTTTTCTGGACAGGAATTTTATCGGTCTTAATTGGTTTAATTATATCATCTGCTTTCTCTGCAATTTTGGTTTATGCGACAGAACTTGTTCCGGGGAAAGTTGGTTTAATAGCGGGACTTTTCTTCGGATTGGCGTTTGGTATGGGCGGATTAGGATCGGCAGTATTAGGAAAACTGGCTGATACAACAAGCATTGAATATGTATTTAAGGTTTGTGCCTTTTTACCTTTGATAGGAATTCTGACTACTTTTTTACCTAACATTGAAGGAAAGAAAAAGATTAAAAACTAATAATGATTTGGTTTTAAACCAAAATAAAGAAAGCGCTGAATCTTAGTAGATTCAGCGCTTTTTGTTTGCATAAAAGTGATAAAATATTTTTACCAGCCTTTTACAGCTCCGCCTTTAAATTCTCTAAGTGCTGCTGCTTCAACTTCTGCTGACTGAAATGCTTGCAGAAACTGTTTTACTTTTTCTTCGTTTTTATTGTCTTCACGACTAACTACTAAGTTTACATAAGGAGAATCTTTATCCTCAACAAATAATGCATCACGAGACGGAACTAATCCGGATTGAGAAGCAAAAGTATTGTTGATTATTGCAATTGAAACCTTTTCGTCATCAAGAGCTCTTGGTAATTGTGGCGCTTCTAATTCTAATATCTTCAGGTTTTTAGGATTGCTTACAATATCTGTTACTTTAGGCAATAAACCCACATTTGGACGAAGGGTTAATAATCCGTTTTTCTGTAAAAGCAATAATGAACGTCCACAGTTTGTTGGATCATTTGGAATAATAATCGTGCTTTCGTTTTTTAATTCCGAAAGGTTTTTGATTTTTTTAGAATAAGCCGCAATTGGGTAAATAAATGTTTTGCCAATGATTGCTAGTTTATAACCGCGTTGTTTTGATTGCTCGTCAAGATATGGTTTGTGCTGAAAAGCATTTGCATCAATATCTCCCTGGCTTAAAGCTTCGTTAGGAATCACATAATCGTTAAAAGAAATCAATTCGACTTCAAGTCCGTATTTTTCTTTTGCTACTTTTTTAGCTGCTTCTGCCACTTTATATTCCGGTCCGGTTGCAACACCAACTTTAATATAATGTGGATCATTGTTTTTGCTTTTTCCGCAATTTGCCAATGATAGTGTTAAGGCAACAATTGCAGTTATTTTTAAGAAATTTAGTTTAGTATTCATTCTCTTATTCTTTAGTTTTTTAATTCTTAATTTATGTGTGTTTTAATGTGTGTTTTTACCGCAAAGTGCACAAAGTTTTTCGCAAAGTTCACTAAGATTTAAGTGTGTAAATACAATTTAAGTTCACAAAGCTTAGGTGTAAAATCTCCTAGTATTCACAAAGCTTTGCGAACTTTGTGTTTTTAACAAACTTAGCATAGTAAAAAAACTTTGCGCACTTTGCGGTAAAATTTCAAAGCATTCACAAAGCATAAAAACTTCACGCTTTTGCGGTAAAATCTCAAAGTATTATCAAAACTATTATCTATGGTCAAATCGTTTTGATAAAAAGTCTCCAATAAACTGAATTATAAATACCAATATCACCAGTAATGCTAATACTGAGTTCATTGTTACGGCATCATAACCAATATATCCATACTGATAACCCACCTGTCCTAAACCACCGGCGCCAACAGCTCCACCCATTGCAGAATATCCTACAAGGGTAATTAATGTGATCGATGCTGCGTTAATTAATGATGGCAAAGCTTCTGGAAGTAATACTTTATATACAATTTGTAAAGGTGTTGCGCCTAAAGCTCTTGCGGCTTCAATTAATCCTGAAGGCAAACCTAAAAGACTATTCTCGACAAGTCTTGCTATAAATGGGGCTGCTCCAATAATTAACGGAACCAATGCAGCGCTTACGCCTATAGAAGTTCCTACCAAAGCACGTGTAAACGGAATCATCCAGACAATTAATATAATGAAGGGAATTGAACGAAAAATATTTACCAAAATCGATAAAATTCGGTTAAAAACCGGTTGCTCTAAGATTTGATTTTTTCGGGTAAGAAAAAGCAAAACTCCTGTTGGAAGTCCTAATGCGAAACCAAAAAATCCCGACACAAATGTCATTACAATAGTTTCCCAGGTACCATTTAATAATAAGGTAATAATTGAATCAGACATAACCTATAATTTCTGTTTTAATATGTTTAGAAATAAAATATTGAATTGCAGCTTCGTAATTTTCACGTTTTCCGGATAGTTCAATCAACATTACTCCGAAATTTACATCTCCCGCCTGATCCATTTGTGCGCTGACAATTTTGAAATTTGTATCAAACAATCTTGAAACCTCTGAAATAACTGGTTCATTTACTGATTTTCCTGTCATCTCAAGTCTTAATAACGGACTTAAGCCTTCTCCATCTTCCTTTTGTAATCGTTCCTGATATACTCTGGGAATATCAAGATGTAATGACGAAGCAATAAATTCTTTGGTTAATTCATGTTTGGGATCTGCAAAAATTTCGCCTACACTTCCCTGCTCGATCAATTTTCCATGGCTGATTACGGCAACCTCATCGCAAATTGATTTGACAACTTCCATTTGGTGCGTAATCAACAAAATCGTGATGTTTAAACGACGATTAATATCTTTCAATAAATTTAAAATCGATCTTGTTGTTGCGGGATCAAGCGCACTTGTCGCCTCATCGCACAAAAGTACTTTTGGGTTATTTGCCAATGTTCTTGCAATTGCAACTCTTTGTTTTTGACCTCCGGAAAGGCTTGCAGGATAATCGTTTGCTTTTTCGGCTAAACCTACTAATTGCAATAATTCGGCAACACGAGTCTGAATATCAGCTTTTGAAGCGCCAACTAATTCTAACGGAAAAGCTACATTCTCAAAAACTGTTCTTGACGAAAGCAAATTAAAATGCTGAAAAATCATTCCTATTTGTCTTCTTTCAATCGCTAATTGTGCGTTTGACAATTGGATTAGTGATTTTCCGTCTACGATAATTTCTCCCGAAGTTGGTCTTTCCAATAAATTCACACATCGGATTAATGTGCTTTTTCCAGCTCCCGAAGTTCCAATTACACCAAAGATTTTCCCTGGAGGAACCTTAAGCGAAACATCTGATAAAGCCGAAACGATTCGGTTTTTTTGATGAAAATTCTTGGTGACATTTTTTAATTCAATCATTTTTTTAATTAAAGTTAAGTCTGATATATCCACAGACATAAGTTTTTATCACAACCGAAATTCTAAATTTAAAATCAAAAAGCCCTTCAATAGTTATGAAAGGCTTCCGGAAATAAATATTTTTATTTTATATATAAGCCAGTTCATAAGATCGCATAGTTGCACAATACGTGTTGCTATAATAAATTGTATACTGGTTATCGTTTTTCATTGCTGCGGCAAATTTAAAGAGATAATTTGAATTTCAATATAAAAACCGAATCTTTTTTTATCCTATCGATATAGTAGGCTTTTTTATAAATTTGGAGCTATTTCCTGCTGTACGCTAGATCTTTTTATTTTTAAAGAAAAAATAAAAAGGATACCGCTTCCATCCTACCGTCTGGACACAAGTACAAAACAAACACGAATTTCACTAATTGACACTAATTTAGTTTGTGGAATTAATTTCAGAAAATAAATTAACCTATTAAAATTTGTGCAAATTCTTGAAATTCGTGTTCAAAATTGATTAATAATATTTGTGTCCAGACGGTAGGCTCCCATCACGGCTAGGGCAATACGCTTTACAATATAATTTTCTGTTTTTCAAGTTTTTTATAAACGAATGTCACCCAGAGCGAAGTCAAAGAGTACTCCAATTGGACCATGGGCTCAACTTCGCTCAGCCAGACAACACCTAATATATTTCACATTTTAGAACACTAAAAAAAATCTGTATAAATCCGCGTTTTCGCGATAGTGAATCCGTGTCATTCGTGGGCAATAATGTTGCGCCGATTATGATTCTTCTTTAAAAATATCTTATAGGTTAACCCGAGGTTACTGATTATTTATCAAATAAAAAACCCTGCCAAAAACAGGGTTTTTCAACTAATTACTAACTAATAAAATGCAATCAAAAAATTGCTAATCAAAAATTTTATAGCTTAAACCAAATTCCAGTGCATCATTTGCATAAGCTCCGGAGTTTCCGATAAAACTTGAATATGCTAAAAAGATTCCTAAATTATCTATTGAAATCCCAAACGAACCAGAAATAGTCTGGTTGGTATGATACAATGCGGCTATATTCAATTGATATTCAGGCATATTGACATTGACACCTGTATCTACAATATTTTTATATCCTCTAATACCTCTAAAAGCAAGAAGAGGTTCAATATTAAAATCATCTATTTTACTTGTTACATATAATTTATAACTTATAGCAGAATAAAATACCTGATTGTCTACATATTTTCTTTCGAGATTATCATTTGCAAAAAAAACATTATTCAGGTTGGGTACTGAAGCCTGAACGGTTAAGAATTTTGAAGTATACGAAATACCAAAATCACCATCTAAAGCACCGCCTTCGTTAAAATTCTGGATCGAAGGATCGTCAATATTACCGTTAATTTTACTTTTGTCAAGAGAGAGAAACCGTGCACCAAATGAAAGTCCGAAATTTATTTTACGTTCTCCATCTCTGTCAATTGGCAAGTGATAGGCAAAAGTTCCTAAAATTCTGTTATTGGTTATAAGTCCTGCTCTATCGCTATTGAAAGTAAGACCATAAGCCATTCTGCTATCCGGATTATATTCTGCTGTTCCGTACATCATCACGGGATTTCCGGGTACCTCATCCCATTGTCTCTGATATCCAATATTTAGGTTTACGCCTTTATTTAATCCAGCCATAGCAGGATTTCCTAAATATTGGTTTTGAAAATACATAGCTTCAAATTTATTTAATTGTGCATTAGCGGTATTGTTTACCAAAAAAGCTAAACTAAAAACCAGCATTGGTTTGATGACAAATAATTTCATAAATATTTTTTTTCCTGTATTCATATCTGTATGGTTATGATATAACAATTATATTTTTTAAACTTTTTTCCAAGAATTATTAATCTCTAATAATGCTTATAAATCCTTTTAATCGAGGTATATCATCGCCCAACTCAATTAGATAATAATAGGTATCGTTATTCAATGGCGAACCGCTATATGATCCTTCCCACTCATTATTATAGCCATTTTTAGAATATATTATACGTCCCGCTCTGTCGAAAACAGTTACCTTATTATTAGGATACAATAGGATATCCTGAATTTCCCAGAAATCATTTTTTCCGTCGCCGTTTGGTGATAAAATATTCGTTACGATTAAGGATTCAGGAGAAACTGCTTTATGCACCACAACTGTATAAGTCTGTTTCGTAATACCATCCTGAGCGGTAACAATGGTTTCAATACTATTATCTCCCGAGGTCAAAATTATCGGAGCAGAAGCTGTTCCACTGGAAACAGGCAATCCATTTATTGTAACCGTAGATCCCGGATCTGTTACAGTTGGTGTTACGGTAATAGAATTTACATTGTATTTAACAACTGTATTGTAATTGCTTACATCCGATTCAAATACAGGATTTAATATTCCGCTGCTAATTACTAAATTTGATAAAGTGGCAATATCAGCACCCTCTCTTACAATATTGATTGTATAGGTTTTGGTTGTTGTACCATCTTCTCCAATAACTTTAATAAGGACTGGATTTGTACCCGGAGCTAAAGAAATCGTGCTGGGAACTCCGCTTTGAACTGCTATTCCATTTATTGTAATAGTTACCAAAGGATCATCTGCTATTACTGTTATGGTTTCTGTTGTAATATTATTGGCAACTGTTGTATTATATGATATCACATTAGGCGAAAATGCAGGATTCAAAGAACCATTATTAACTGTCAAACTCGCTAAGTTTACATCAATAGCTGATGTTACAGTAAGTGTTCCAGTGACATATGTAATGCTGTAATTAGAATCTGCAGCACCATTTACCGTGATAGCGTAAACTCCCACCGGACTTATTATATTTGCAATTGTTGCAATAATGGGAGGCGTGGTTAAGCTCATAGCCGTATCCCCATTTACAAATCCGGTATAACTTGCTGTTAAAGCAGGATTAGCAGCTCCGTAAGGTCTGGTTTTATTATCAGCTGTAATTGTTAAAGGTGCTGTAGTTACTGCTAAAGTTCCATTAATATAAGTAATTGTATAATTTGAACTTACGGCACCATTTATAATGATTGGATAATTTCCAACATCGCTTGATACGAGAGCTGTTGTTGTAATAGTTGGCGGCGTTGTCAAGTTTTCTGCAGTATCTCCGTTGACAAATCCTGAATAACTTGCTGTAAAAGTTGGATTCGCATCACCATATAGCTTAGTCTGATTATCAGCTGTGATCGTTAAAATTGCAGGAGTTACAATTAAAGTTCCATCAACGTAAGTAATTGTATAATTGGAAGAAACTGCTCCACTTGCCGTAATGGGATAATTTCCAACAGGACTTATTGCATCAGCTATTGTAGAGATTGTTGGCGGAGTCGTTAAACTTAACTCGGTATCTCCATTTACAAATCCAGTATAACTTGCCGTGAATGCTGGATTTGATGAACCATAAAGCTTACTTTGATCGTTAGCTGTGATCGTCAAAATGGCTGTTGTTATAGTTAAAGTTCCATCAACGTAACTAATTGTATAATTGGAAGAAACTGCTCCACTTGCCGTAATGGGATAACTTCCAACCGGACTTGTTGCATCAGCTATTGTAGAAATTGTTGGCGGAGTAGTTAAACTTAACTCGGTATCTCCATTGACAAACCCAGTATAACTTGCTGTTAAGGCTGGATTAGCATCACCATATAGCTTAGTCTGATTATCAGCTGTGATCGCTAAAATTGCAGGAGTTACAGTTAAAGTTCCATCAACGTAAGTAAAAGTATAATTGGATGAAGCTGCTCCACTTGCCGTAATTGGATATATTCCAACAGGACTTGTTGCATCAGCTATTGTAGAGATTGTTGGCGGAGTCGTTAAACTTAACTCGGAATCTCCGTTTACAAATCCAGTATAACTTGCTGTGAATGCTGGATTTGATGAACCATAAAGCTTACTTTGATCGTTAGCTGTGATCGTTAAAATTGCAGGAGTTACAGTTAAAGTTCCATCAACGTAAGTAAAAGTATAATTGGAAGAAACTGCTCCACTTGCCGTAATGGGATATATTCCAACAGGACTTGTTGCATCAGCTATTGTAGAGATTGTTGGCGGAGTCGTTAAACTTAACTCGGTATCTCCGTTTACAAATCCTGAATAACTTGCCGTGAATGCTGGATTAGCATCACCATAAAACTTAGTTTGATTATCAACTGTGATCGCTAAAATCGCAGGAGTAATAGTTAAGATTGCTCCTGATGTGTAACCAATAGTGTAATTTATCGAAGTCGCACCGCTTATTGTTAGTGAATAAACACCAACCGGACTAGACGCATCAGCAGTAGTAGTAACAGTTGGTAAAGTAGTTAAATCAGCTTCTGTATCACCATTTACAAATCCCGTGTAATTAACCGTCAATATGGGATTTCCTTCTCCGTAAATCTTGGTTTTATCATCTGCCGAAATTGCGAGATTAGCCGGTGTTACAGTTAGTAATCCAGGTAGATAGGTGATAGTATAATTAGGAGAAGCTGCTCCACTTGCCGTAATTGGATATTCTCCTACCGAACTAGATATATCTGCAGTAGTAGTAACTGTTGGCAGAGTAGTTAAATCAGCTTCGGTATCACCATTTACAAAACCAACATAATTCACTGTTAAAACAGGATTTGCTTCTCCGTAAATCTTGGTTTGATTATTGGCAGTAATTGTTAACAGTGTTGCGCTTGTAACAAGCAAAGTTCCGTCAACATAACTAATGGTATAATTTGAAGAAATAGCTCCATTAACTGTTATTGGATAACTTCCCACAGGACTTGTTGCATTGGCTGTGGTAGTAATAGTTGGAGCTGTACTTAAACTTGCTTCATTATCACTATTTACAAATCCGCTGTAAGAAGCTGTAAGTGTTGGGTTAGCATCTCCATAAACTTTATTTTTATCATCAGCCGTTATAGTAAGCAATGCCGGAGTTACCGTTAAAGTTCCCGCAACATAACTGATCGTATAATTGGCACCAACTGCGCCAATTGCCGTAATTGGATATGTTCCAACTGCGCTTGCTATATCTGCTGTGGTAGAAATGGTTGGCGGAGTTGTCAAATTTGCTTCCGTATCGCCGTTTAAGAATCCTGTATAACTTACCGTTAATGTTGGATTTGCATCTCCGTAAACTTTGATTTTATCATCCGCTGTTATAGTAAGTACTGCCGGAGTCACCGTTAAAGTTCCATCAATATAATTAAAAGTATAATTTGAAGAAGTAGCTCCACTTGCAGATATCGGATAACTTCCAACAGGACTTGCTCCGTCCGCCGTCGTGGAAATTGTTGGCGGAGTTGTCAAATTTGCTTCCGTATCGCCGTTTAAGAATCCTGTATAATTTACCGTTAATGTTGGATTTGCATCTCCGTAAACTTTAGATTGGTCATTAGCAGTAATTGTTAATAATGCCGGACTTACAGTTAAATTTCCATCAATATAAGTAAAAGTATAATTTGAAGAAATAGCTCCACTTGCAGATATGGGATAAGTGCCAACAGGGCTTGCTGTATCTGCTGTTGTAGAAATGGTTGGCAGAGTTGTCAAACTTGCATCCGTATCGCCGTTTAAGAATCCGGCATAACTTACCGTTAATGTTGGATTCGCTGATCCGTAAACTTTAGATTGATCGTTGGCAGTAATTGTTAATACTGCCGGACTTACAGTTAAAGTTCCATTAATATAAGTAAAAGTATAATTTGAAGAAATAGCTCCACTTGCAGATATCGGATAACTTCCAACAGGACTTGCTCCGTCCGCTGTAGTAGAAATTGTTGGCGGTGTTGTCAAACTTGCTTCCGTATCGCCGTTTAAGAATCCTGTATAACTTACCGTTAATGTTGGGTTTGCTGATCCGTAAACTTTAGATTGGTCATTTGCAGTAATAGTTAAAGTAGCAGGACTTACAGTTAAAGTTCCATCAATATAAGTAAAAGTATAATTTGAAGAAATAGCTCAGCTTGCAGATATGGGATAAGTGCCAACAGGACTTGCTCCGTCCGCTGTGGTAGAAATGGTTGGCAGAGTTGTCAAACTTGCATCCGTATCGCCGTTTAAGAATCCGGTATAACTTACCGTTAATGTTGGATTCGCTGATCCGTAAACTTTAGATTGATCGTTGGCAGTAATTGTTAATAATGCCGGACTTACAGTTAAAGTTCCATCAATATAAGTAAAAGTATAATTTGAAGAAATAGCTCCGCTTGCAGATATGAGATATGTTCCAACAGGACTTGCTGCGTCCGCTGTGGTAGAAATGGTTGGCGGAGTCGCTAAACTTGCTTGCGTATCGCCGTTTAAAAATCCGGTATAACTTACCGTTAGTGTTGGGTTAGCATCTCCGTAAGTTTTGGTTTTATTATCCGCTGTTATAGTAAGTACTGCCGGACTTACAGTTAAAGTTCCATTAATATAAGTAAAAATATAATTTGAAGAAATAGCTCCACTTGCAGATATCGGATAACTTCCAACAGGACTTGCTGTATCCGCTGTTGTAGAAATGGTTGGAGGTGTTGTTAAACTTGCTGCCGTATCGCCGTTTAAGAATCCTGTATAACTTACCGTTAATGTTGGATTGACATCTCCATAAACTTTATTTTTATCATCCGCTGTTATAGTAAGTACTGCCGGACTTACAGTTAAAGTTCCATCAATATAAGTAAAAGTATAATTTGAAGAAATAGCTCCACTTGCAGATATCGGATAACTTCCAACAGGACTTGCTGCGTCCGCTGTTGTGGAAATTGTTGGCAGAGTTGTCAAGCTTGATGCCGTATCGCCGTTTAAGAATCCTGTATAACTTACAGTTAGTGTTGGATTTGCTGATCCATAAACTTTAGATTGGTCATTTGCAGTAACAGTTAAAGTAGCAGGAGTTACAGTTAAAGTTCCATCAATATAAGTAAAAGTATAATTTGAAGAAATAGCTCCACTTGCAGATATGGGATAAGCGCCAACAGGACTTGCTCCGTCCGCTGTGGTAGAAATGGTTGGCAGAGTTGTCAAGCTTGCTTCATTATCACCATTTACAAATCCGCTGTAAGAAGCTGTAAGTGTTGGGTTAGCATCTCCATAAACTTTATTTTTATCATCAGCCGTTATAGTAAGCAATGCCGGAGTTACCGTTAAAGTTCCCGCAACATAACTGATCGTATAATTGGCACCAACTGCGCCAATTGCCGTAATTGGATATGTTCCAACTGCGCTTGCTATATCTGCTGTTGTAGAAATGGTTGGCGGAGTTGTCAAATTTGCTTCCGTATCGCCGTTTAAGAATCCTGTATAACTTACCGTTAATGTTGGATTTGCTGATCCGTACACTTTAGATTGATCGTTGGCAGTAATTGTTAATAATGCAGGAGTTACCGTTAAAGTTCCCGCAACATAACTGATGGTATAATTAGCATCCACTGCTCCGTTTACAGATATCGGATAAGTTCCAACTGCGCTTGCTGTATCCGCTGTGGTAGAAATGGTTGGCAGAGTTGTCAAACTTACTTCCGTATCGCCATTTAAGAATCCTGTATAACTTACCGTTAATGTTGGATTTGCTGATCCGTAAGTTTTGGTTTGATCGTTGGTAGTAATTGTTAATAATGCAGGAGTCACCGTTAAATTTCCATCAATATAAGTAAAAGTATAATTTGAAGAAATAGCTCCGCTTGCAGATATCGGATATGTTCCAACTGCGCTTGCTATATCTGCTGTTGTAGAAATTGTTGGCAGAGTTGTCAAACTTGCATCCGTATCGCCGTTTAAGAATCCTGTATAACTTACAGTTAGTGTCGGATTTGCTGATCCATACACTTTGAACTGGTCATTTGCAGTAATTGTTAATAGTGCCGGACTTACAGTTAAAGTTCCATTAATATAAGTAAAAGTATAATTTGAAGAAATAGCTCCGCTTGCGGATATGGGATAAGTGCCAACAGGACTTGCTGCGTCCGCTGTGGTAGAAATGGTTGGCGGAGTCGTTAAACTTGCTGCCGTGTCTCCATTTACAAATCCGGAATAACTTACTGTTAATGTTGGATTCGCTGATCCGTAAGTTTTACTTTGGTTATCAGCTGTGATCGTTAAAGCAACTGGTGTTACCGTTAAAGTTCCATCCACATAACTGATGGTATAATTAGCATCCACTGCTCCGCTTACAGATATCGGATAAGTTCCAACTGCGCTTGCTGTATCCGCTGTGGTTGAAATGGTTGGCGGTGTTGTCAAACTTGATGCCGTATCGCCGTTTACGAATCCTGTATAACTTACCGTTAATGTTGGATTTGCTGATCCATAATTTTTGGTTTGGGCATCGGCTGTAATGGTAAGTACAACTGGTGTTACCGCTAAAGTTCCCGCAACATAACTAATAGTATAATTAGCATCCACTGCTCCGCTTACAGATATCGGATAAGTTCCAACTGCGCTTGCTGTATCCGCTGTGGTTGAAATGGTTGGCGGTGTTGTCAAACTTGATGCCGTATCGCCGTTTACGAATCCTGTATAACTTACCGTTAATGTTGGATTTGCTGATCCGTAAGTTTTACTTTGGTTATCAGCGGTGATCGTTAAAGCAACTGGTGTTACCGCTAAAGTTCCCGCAACATAACTGATCGTATAATTAGCATCCACTGCGCCGCTTGCAGATATTGGATAACTCCCAACAGGACTTGTTCCGTCCGCTGTGGTAGAAATGGTTGGCGGTGTTGTCAAACTTGATGCCGTATCGCCGTTTACGAATCCTGTATAACTTACTGTTAATGTTGGATTTGCTGATCCGTAAGTTTTGGTTTGGGCATCGGCTGTAATGGTAAGTATAACTGGTGTTACCGCTAAAGTTCCCGCAACATAACTGATGGTATAATTAGCATCCACTGCGCCGCTTGCAGATATTGGATAATTCCCAACAGGACTTGTTCCGTCAGCTGTGGTAGAAATTGTTGGCGGTGTTGTCAAACTTGCTTCCGTATCACCGTTTACAAATCCCGTATAACTTACCGTTAATGTTGGATTGGCATCTCCATAAACTTTATTTTATCATCCGCTGTTATAGTAAGTACTGCCGGAGTTACCGTTAATGTTCCATCAATATAAGTAAAAGTATAATTTGAAGAAATAGCTCCGCTTACAGATATCGGATAAGTTCCAACTGCGCTTGCTGTATCCGCTGTGGTAGAAATTGTTGGCGGTGTTGTCAAACTTGCTTCCGTATCGCCGTTTACGAATCCTGTATAACTTACTGTTAATGTTGGATTTGCTGATCCATATATTTTACTTTGGGCATCGGCGGTGATCGTTAAAGAAACTGGTGTTACCGTTAAAGTTCCCGCCACATAACTGATCGTATAATTAGCATCAACTGCGCCGCTTGCAGATATGGGATAATTCCCAACAGGACTTGTTCCGTCCGCTGTGGTAGAAATTGTTGGCGGTGTTGTCAAACTTGCTTCCGTATCGCCGTTTACGAATCCTGTATAACTTACCGTTAATGTTGGATTTGCTGATCCATAAACTTTACTTTGGTTATCAGCGGTGATCGTTAAAGTTGCTTTATTAACTGTACTCGAAATTGTTGGTACATTCACTGTAGTAGCATTAGTACTCGTTAAAACTACATTGCCTGAATAACTTCCTACGGGGGCTGTTCCTTTTAGTCTAACATAAACTGGTGCGGAAGCAATAACACCAGCTGCTCCAACTGTAATTGTATTTGTAAATGTGATATCGTCAGTACTTACTTCAAACCCCGTGGGTGGAGTAACTAAAATTCCTGTCGCCATATCTGTTCCTGAAACGTTAAAAGTAGCTGATGCTGACGGAGTACCATAAATTGTAGTTAATGCTGATAAAGTTCCTGTAGTTACAATAGTGGGTTCTGTTCTGGTGACTGTTACCGTATAAGTTCCAATCGTTGTACCATCCTGAGCGGTTACAACCGTTGTAATAACATTTGGTCCAACTAATAGATCTACGACTCCCGATGCATTTCCGCTGGTTACTACTGTCCCGTTTACTTTTACTGTTGCATTACTATCTGTTGTAGTTGGTGTCAATGTCAAACTCGTAACAGCATTTGGTACAGTAGCTGTATAAGCTGTTGTAGCTGTTGCAAAAACTGGAGTTAATGTTCCCTGACTTAAACTTAAATTACTTAAGGTAGCTACATCACTAAGAGTGGTAACTCCCGCTGGATTTCCTGTACCTACAGTAGAAAAATATACTTCATTTCCCGCTGTAGAACCATTGTATTCAACTGTCATTAACTGATAGGTTAATCCCGAAGTTAGTCCCGTAATATTTACCGTTGTACCTGTACCATTATACAAACAATACCAACCCGTTGTACCTATTTGGGTACCTGCACCAAAAGCTGCATTGGCCGTATAAGTTGTCAAATCTACAGGAACCGGGCTTCCGCTGGAACCGGCATACATGAATACCGCTCTTGATGAACCGTTACCATTTGTCCAGCTGGCTGTTGTTGCCGTTCCCGTTGTACCAGTAAATATAACATTGCTTGCCTGAACCGTTGGTGTTAATAAAGGATCATTACGAAAAACTGAAATATTACTAGAGGCGTTATTACCTGTTAATACGTCATTTTTGCCATCTCCGTCAAAATCTGCAATTGCTATAGCCCTGGCGTTATTACTATTTGCAAAATCAACCCTGTTACCAAAGCTAATAGTTCCGCCAACAGGTGATGTATTGTGAAAAAAAGATAAAATATTATTATTAGAGGCTATTACCATATCCAGATTACCATCCCCGTCCATATCATTAATTGCAACAGTATTTGCTGTAGCAATTGTAGGAAGATCAACTCTGGCAGCAAAATTAATATTCCCAATTCCGGATGATGTATTTTGTAAAATAGAAACCAAACTACCTCCTCCGTTAGCAGCAGCAATATCGGCTTTGCCATCTTTATTCAAATCACCTACAGATAGATAGAAAGGAAATGTATCTGTAGCAAAACTGACTGATCCTGCAAAATTTACATTTCCGCTGGTTGACGTATTGCGTAAAATCGTTACTGAACCTACTGCATTACTATTTGGGACTATCACATCAACCTTACCATCTCCATCCATATCAGCAAGTGATATTCCGTAAGGAGCAGTTCCTACAGTAAAGTCAATTTTTGTAGCAAAACTAAAAACCCCAACCCCCGATGATGTATTTCGCAGTACTGATATAGTATTTGGTATTATTTGCAACAACTACATCTGGCTTGCCATCATAATCAATATCACCAACTACTAAACCAAGTGGACCTGTTCCTGTGGTAACACTTAATTTATCAAGAAAATTGATATTTCCAATTGTGGTTGAGGTATTTCTAAAAATAACAATAGAATTGTAGGTACTACTTGTTGCAGCAAGATCAGGCTTACCATCACCATCAAAATCACCTGTAGCAATTCCTCTTGGATACGCAACAGGAAAATCAACTTTGGCAGCAAAAGACGAAGCTGTAATACTACCGTTAACCGATGTATTACGAAGAATAGATATTGCACTAGCGTTATAGTTTCCTACAGCAATATCGGTTTTGCCATCTCCGTCAAAATCTTTTACAGCTACACTAAACGCGCCAGCACCTGTACTAAAGTTTACCAAAGGTTTTATATCATCTGTAGTAATATTCCCTTTATTGGGTGTAAAAGTTGTAGTAAACGGAATATGAGAATATCCTACTAAAAGACTTGCTCCATTTAATACCGATATAGGATCGTAAGTAGCTCCCACCGGCACAGTAACAGTTAAACTTGAACTACTTGCAATAGTAACAGTTGCTTTTGTAGCACCAAAAAAAACAATATTTTGATTGGCAGTTGCGCTAAAACCAGATCCGGTTAAAGTTACTGTTGTTCCTACAGGTCCGCTTGTTGGACTAAAAGAAGTTATTATGGGAGCTTGTGCATTAACGGTTTGTAACGCCGATAAAAATGCAAGCCAACAAAACAGAAAAGAAATTTTTGTAAAGGAATAAGTAGTTGTATCAATCATACCGTTTAATTTTTAATTTGTAATAGATACTGTGTTTGAAACTAGTCTTTGATAGTTTTTAATAAAATAAACACTTGAAATTCAGCAAAATACAATTATTGAATTCAAATATTTTTATCGGAACTAAAGCTTAAAAAAATGGCAGATAGATAGACTTTTTTTATGTAGCGCGGCACTAATATTTGTAGTGAAGAACAATACACTTTAGTACATTTCTATAAAAAAAATAGATAGAAAATAAAACTTCGTTTATTATTGCAGATAAAATCACGAGGGCTTTTTTACAGTTTTGTATCTATAAATACAGAATAACCTTTACCCTTTTGTTGATTTAAAAAAAATGTAGGCACTTATGTTAGGTGATCTTAACTTTTAATGAGCAGATATTTTAAAAAATCTTCAAAACATTCTTTGTATTGATGACTTTTAATTTCTTGTTGTGCCTGTATGGAATATTCGAAATTTTAAATAGTTTTAATAAATTTATTCTTTTTGTAACTGAAATAAATTTTACTTTATTTATCAGTAAATGAGCAAACTATATAAAATCTGAAAAGCTAAATTACATAAGGTTTGTGTTTTTTTTTGTAAGAAGATGTTTCATTTTCGAAAATGAAACCATTTTATTTTTTTGGAACGTACCTCATAATCCTAAAATGAAATCAAAAACTACAGTGTACAATTCAATTTTCCAATCTTAAAAAATCATTAGAATTGCCGTTTTCTTCTCTAAATAAAATTGGTTTACTAATATTAATTTTTACATTTGCGTTATTTTTAATTATTCTAAATAGATTGAAATATCAAAAATTACTTTTTAGAATAAAAAGACCAAAAATAAATTCAAACAATAAATACCTAAATATGAAAAAGAATTTTTTTATCTCTTTGGCATTAGTCGCTACTTTATTTGTTAGTGCTCAACAGAAAAATATCTTATTAGAACAATCTTTTTGGAAAACCGCACCAGATGTAAATACTGTAAAAGCTGAAATTGCAAAAGGAAATAATCCGGCTGAAGCCAATGCAAATGCTTTTGATGTTGCCGTAATTGCCATTAACAATGATGCCCCTTTAGCTAGTATAAAATATATTTTAGACCAACCCGGAAACCCTTTAAATAAATCAACTCACGACAATCGTATTTATTTACATTGGGCAGCTTACAGAGGTAACACAGAACTAGTAGAATATCTTATTACAAAAGGTTCTGATATTAATTTTGAAGACAGCCATGGCACAACCCCAATTGCTTTTGCAGCAGGAAACGGAATGTTGAATTCAGCCGTTTGCGAAGCTTTTTTTAAAGCAGGATTAGATCCAAAGAAAAAATATAATGATGATGCTAACATCTTACTTTTAGCCATTGCTTTTGATAAAGACCTTACACTTACAGATTATTTAGTTACTAAAGGATTATCCTTAAAAGATGTAGATAAAAACGGAAATACCGCTTTTGATTATGCAGCGAGAACAGGAAATGTACCACTACTAAAAAAACTTGCAGAAAAAGGAGTAAAACATACAGACAATGCGCTTTTAATCGCTACACAAGGAACCCGTAGAGAAACTACGCCACTTGAAACCTATAAATATCTTATTGAAGAAGTAAAAATAAAACCAACAGCTACTAATAAATCAGGAGATAATGTACTTCATCTTTTGGTAAATAAACCAAATCAAGGTGAAATAATCGCTTACTTTTTAGCCAAAGGCGTAGATGCCAATAAAGTAAATAAAGAAGGGAATACTCCATTTATGGTTGCTGCCGGAGCAAGGGAAACTGCCGCTTTAGAAAAATTATTACCAGTTGCAAAAAACATTAATTTACAAAATCCAAAGGGTGAATCGGCTTTGACAATGGCAGTACGATCAGGAACGCCAGAAGCAGTTGCATTACTTTTAAACAAAGGCGCAGATGTAAATGTAAAAGATAAAGACTCAAATAATCTGGGAGTTTACTTAGTACAATCCTACAGACCAGCAGGCCGCGAAGCAAATGCTGCAAAAGATCCATTTGAAGCTAAAACAAAACTACTTCAGGAAAAAGGGCTAAATCTTGCTGCTGCACAAAAAGACGGAAGCACATTATACCACTATGCAATTGCGAAAAATGATTTGAATCTAATCAAAAAATTAGCCGATTTAAAAATCGATGTTAATGCAAAAAACAAAGATGGAATCACCGCTTTACACAAAGCTGCAATGGTGGCAAAAGATGATACTATCCTGAAATACCTTGTATCAATTGGTGCAAAAAAAGAGATCAATACAGAGTTTGACGAAAGTGCTTATGCATTAGCAAAAGAAAACGAGTCATTAACAAAAAGCAATATCTCAGTAGAATTTTTAAAATAGTACTTTTCAAATTCCCAAATTTTTAAATCCTAAATTACAATTCAATCTAAAATCTGAACTTTAAAATCTAAAATTAAAAATGAAATCAATACTTAAAATAGCCCTTACAAGCGCATTAATCTTTCTAATCACTTTTCAGGCAAATGCACAGGCAAGCAAATACAAATGCATGCTTCAAATGGCAAACTATATGGGCGAAGGCGCTTACATCGTAGTTTCGCTTATTAACCCAAACGGCGATTACGAAAAAACACTTTATGTAATGGGCGATGATAAAAAATGGTACAAATCATTGAAAGAATGGAATAAATTCCAAACTGCAAAACCAGCTGATATTAGTGCAAAAACCGGAGCATCAGTAACTGGTGGAGATCGCAGTATGACAACAATAGAAATTGACGATTCTAAAATCAACAAAGGATACAAACTAAGATTTGAATCGGCCGTAGAAGATCAAAAATATCATGTTAATGATGTAGAAATTCCTTTAACAACACAAGGTCTTGCAGACAAAACAGAAGGAAAAGGATATATTAGATACGTTAGATTAAATAAGATATAATCTAACCCACTTATTAAAATTTGTCAAAGTTTTGAACTTTGACAAAGTTGCCAAAGATTAGAGATTTTCTTGCAGTACAAAAAAAATCTGTGCGAATCCTTTTAACCTGTGGCAAAAAAACACAATTACATTTCAATAGATTACATTCAATGACTCTTTCTTTTTGGCGTTACACACACTTAGCCCTGGCTTTGTTTTCATCTTTGTTTTTAATTTTAGCATCAGCAACAGGAATTATTCTGGCAGTTGACGCCATGCAGGAAAAAACACTCCCGTATAAAGTCGAAAATTTTGAAAAAATTACCCTCGGCGAAATCCTGCCAATCCTCAAAAAAGAATATTCGGAAATAACCGAAATCAGCATTGACCACAATCAATTTGTAACCCTGCAAGCCATCGATCAGGATGGTAACGATATCAATTCATACATTGATCACAAAACAGGCAAACAATTAGGCAAGCCCGTAAAGAAATCAGAATTCATTCAATGGGTTACCGGTTTTCATCGTTCTTTATTTCTTCATGAAACCGGACGTTTTTTTGTAGGTGTCGTTTCTTTTTTATTATTCTTAATCGCTATTTCCGGCTTTGCACTTGTTTTAAACCGACAAAGAGGAATCCGTAATTTCTTTTCGAAAGTAATCAAAGAATATTTTGCCCAATATTATCACGTTGTTTTAGGTCGATTAGCTTTAATTCCAATTTTAATTATTGCACTTTCCGGAACTTATTTATCACTTGAAAGATTCAACTTTTTCATGGGAAAAGAGAAAAACCAAAACGCAAAAACAGAAACTGTAATCACTCAAAAAGGCAAAACAGCTTCCGTTTTTAAAACTACCCTTTTATCAGATATTAATAAAATTGAATTCCCTTTTACAGATGATCCTGAAGAATATTACATCATCGAATTAAAAGATCGTGAAATAGAAGTCAATCAGATTACAGGCGCGGTTGTCACCGAAAAACGCTCGCCAATGACCGTTCAGTTATCTGATTTAAGCCTTGATTTACATACCGGAAGAGCCAACGGAATCTGGGCATTTATATTAGCAATTGCCAGTATCAATATCCTCTTTTTTATCTATTCAGGTTTTTCAATTACCTTAAAAAGAAGATCTAGCCGAATCAAAAATAAATTCAAAGCCAATGAAAGCGAATTTATCTTATTAGTTGGATCAGAAAACGGAAGTACATTACGATTTGCCAATGCAATCCTCAAACAATTAATCGCACACGGAAAAAAAGCATTTGTAACCGAATTAAACAGCTACACGACTTTCCCTAAAGCACAACATATTATTGTTTTATCCTCAACACACGGATTGGGCGACGCACCTTCAAACGGAAGTAAGTTTTTATCTCTTTTGAAGAAATATCCTCAAAACCAAAAAATCAATTATTCGGTAGTTGGTTTTGGATCAAAAGCATATCCTGATTTTTGCCAATTTGCCTTCGAAATTGACAAACAGTTAGAAAATCAATTCTGGGCAGAACGTATATTAGAACTACAAACCGTAAATGATAAATCTGCGGACGAATTCGTGAATTGGATCAAATTATGGAGTTCCAAAACCGAAATTTCATTATCAACAACACCATCCTTATACAATCATGTTCCTAAAGGTTTGCAAAAACTAATGGTATTGGATAAAACGCTGGTTTCTGAACATGAACAAACTTTCATACTTACTTTACGAGCGAATATGAGAGCAAAATTCAGTTCAGGAGACTTACTCGCTATTTATCCCGCAAACGACACGAGAGAACGCCTCTACTCTATCGGCAACCATTCCGGAAACATACAATTGGTAATAAAATTACACCCAAACGGATTAGGTTCTGAATTCCTGAATAAACTGATTCCGGGAAATACAATCAAAGCCGGAATAATCAACAATAAAGCTTTTCATTTTCCGAAAAAAGCATCCAAAGTTGCCCTAATTTCCAACGGAACCGGAATCGCGCCTTTCCTGGGAATGATTGAACAGAATAAAACCAAAACAGAAACACATTTATACGCCGGATTCCGCATGGAAACCGAAACCGTTTCAGGATATAAAAAGTTCACATCAGAAATGATCGAAAACCAAAAACTGCAAAGTTTTCACTTAGCGCTATCCCGCGAAGCTGAACATTTTTATGTAATGGATTTAATCAAACGCGATACTGATTTCTTTATCAATTTATTGAAAGAAGGCGGCGTAATCATGATTTGCGGTTCGCTTGCGATGCAGAAAGATGTTGAAGCTATTTTGGACAAGTTATGCCTCGAAAGAAACACAAAAAGCATATCAGATTATAAAGAAAATGGTCAGTTATTAAGTGATTGTTATTAGCCATTTTAGACTTTAGATGTTTGATTAAAATTTGCACAAAATTTTCTCCTGTAGTGTTTTTACGAGCAATATGGAGTCTCCAAAACTCGACAAAGTTTATCTGCAATAATATCTCCCCGCACAGTTTGTCATTCTGAGGAACGAAGAATCCCCGCAAGAAACTCGACACAGATCATGCACAATATATTTCCCCGCACATTCTGTCATTCTGAGGAACGAAGAATCCCCGCAAGAAACTCGACAAAGTCTCTCCACAATCCAATTCCCAACCAGTTTGTCATTCTGAGGAACGAAGAATCCTCGCAAGAAACTCGATAAAGTTTGCACTAACTAATAGCCACGGAGCTACTAACGGAGATTCTTCGTTCCTCAGAATGACAAAATTGGGGTTGCTTTATGAAGATTTTACACAATAATTCTCCGCACAGTCTGTCATTCTGAGGAACGAAGAATCCTCGCAAGAAACTCGATAAAGTTTGCAGTAACTAATAGCCACGGAGCTACTAACGGAGATTCTTCGTTCCTCAGAATGACAAAATTGGGGTTACTTTATGAAAGATCATGCACAATAAATTCTTCGCACAGTCTGTCATTCTGAGGAACGAAGAATCATCGCAAGAAACTCGATAAAGTTTGCACTAACTAATAGCCACGGAGCTACTAACGGAGATTCTTCGTTCCTCAGAATGACAAAATTGGGGTTACTTTATGAAAGATCATGCACAATAAATTCTCCACCCAGTTTGTCATTCTGAGGAACGAAGAATCATCGCAAGAAACTTGATAAAGTTTGCACTAACTAATAGCCACGGAGCTACTAACGGAGATTCTTCGTTCCTCAGAATGACAAAATTGGGGTTACTTTCCAAAAAACTGGGGTTACTTTGCGAAGATCTTGGAACTTTGCAAATATCAAGCGTACTTTGTGAAAAAAAGTTTTAATCCTATCAAAAAGACCAAAATTATTTTTATCATTACTATTTTGAGCTTAAAAAAACAATTACATGCACAAATCAATCAAAACCCTTCTAATATTTTCTCTGCTTATTGGCAGTTTTTCAACAAATGCACAAGTATTACGAAAAAGAACAACCCTACTTATGGGCGGACGTTTTGATATTACAATAGTTGCAAAAGATTCCGTTTTGGCAGAAAAAAATATCGATGAGGTTATTGCAGAAATCACGCGAATCGAAAACTTAATATCCGACTGGAAACCCGATTCGCAAGTTTCACAAGTCAATCAAAATGCCGGAATAAAACCTGTAAAAGTCGATCGTGAAGTTTTTGAACTGACGCAAAGAGCCATACAATTTTCTGAAGCTACAAAAGGAGGATTTGATGTTAGTTTTGCCGCAATGGACAGAATTTGGAAATTTGACGGATCGATGACCGAAATGCCTTCGGCGGAAGCCATAAAAAAATCAGTCGAAAAAGTAGGCTATAAAAACATCATTTTAGATTCAATACAATCTACAATTTTCCTGCAACTAAAAGGAATGAAAATAGGATTTGGCGCTCTTGGTGAAGGATATGCCACTGATAAATGCCGAAATATGATGCTGGCAAAAGGCATTAAAGCCGGAATCGTAAATGGTTCCGGCGACATGACCGCTTGGGGAAAACAACCCAATGGCAAAGACTGGAATATAGGTATGACAAACCCTTTTCATCCTGATACACTCTTTGCTGTAGTTCCTTTAAATAACGGTGCAGTAACCACATCTGGAAGTTATGAAAAGTTTGTTGTTTTTAACGGAAAACGTTATTCCCATATCATCAATCCCGCAACAGGATATCCCGCCACAGGATTGTGCAGCGTATCGGTTTTTGGTCCAAATGCAGAAACAGCAAATGGTTTAAGCACATCATTAATGGTTTTAGGACAAACGGAAGGACTTCTTTTACTAAAAAAATATCCCGATTACAGTTGCGTTATGATTACCGATAAAGGAAAATTAGTAAAATCGAAAAACTTCAAAATCAAGAAATTCAAACCTAAACTTTAATTCTGATTTTTGAAATTTCAGACATAAAAAAAGACAATCAAACTGATTGCCTTAACAATTATAGAAACCAACAACTTATTCGTAATTCTTTAAAAATGAGAAATTAGGATCAGTCATCGCTGCTTCATTTTTGCCAGTTTCAAGTTGAGCTTCTTTTGCATAAACCATCATTTGTTTTTCATAATCATAAATAGCATCTTCGATAGTTTCAAATGCTCCATTTGTCAGATTATCAGATAAAATTAAAGCATCAATTAACCCGATATTCAAACCCTGACCTGCAAAAGGCGGCATAATATGAGCCGCATCGCCAATAAGAGTTATTGGCAACGGACGGTTGTTTTTCCACGGTTTATTCAATATTATTTTTCTCGTTGGCCATAAAACAAAAGACGATGTAGCACGAAATAACTGCTTGTAAGTTTCATGCCAGTCAGCAAATCTATTAGT
The DNA here is from genome assembly GCF_018380615.1 of Flavobacterium psychroterrae. GTDB lineage: Bacteria > Bacteroidota > Bacteroidia > Flavobacteriales > Flavobacteriaceae > Flavobacterium > Flavobacterium psychroterrae. The sequence goes on from NZ_JAGYVZ010000001.1 coordinate 180,305, forward strand.
AAGAAATGCAATTATATTTTCCTTATTTTCAAAGTTCGATTCCGTTTCAGGAGATGTTTCAGGCTTTTTAAAAATCACACTGTAACTTAAAACATTTCCGTTTTTAGGATTTGCAACAAGTAAATTTCCATCTTCGGCACTCATTAATATAGTGTCATTACAAAGTTGGTAGAAATCCCGACATTCCACTTCCGGAAAAGCAACTTCGCCCTGAATAATAAGAGTTCCTGTATATTCAATCGTGGCATCATTAATATACTTTCTGGCAACAGACATTCCGCCATTTGCTCCAATAACAAAATCTACTGTTACCTCAATTTCATTTTCAAATTGCAAAAGCCATTTTCCATTATCTTCTTTAAGTTCCGTAAATTTCCTGTCCCAAACTACTGTATCATTTGCTAAACTTGTAAGCAATAATTGTCTTAAATCGTTTCTGTTAATCTCCGGATTATCGTGTTGATTTTCGGTAGTAGGATTTTTAGAAAACAGCAGTTCGCCATATTTATCGGCTACGTTTCTCCCCATAGGTTTTGCCATTGCGTAATATTTCTCTAACAATCCTGCTTTTTGCATCACTTTTTGTCCCGTTTCTTTATGCAAGTCAAGAGTTCCGCCCGAAATTCTGGTTTGTGCGTTTTTGTCTCTTTCGTAGACCTTAACATCTGCTCCGTTTTGCTGAAGTAATTTTGCCATTGTAAGCCCAACAGGTCCCGCGCCAATAATGGCTATTTTTTTGTTTTTCAATAACATAATTTAGTTTTAGTTTTGAAAGACAAAATTCTGCCATGTTCCCAAGTTAGGATTGTACAAATGCGACAAAATCATTATTGAGTATTTTCTTTGCATTTCGGGCAAATACACCCGGCGTAGTACCGCTGTAACGCTTGAATTCCCTGCTAAGATGTGATTGATCTGTATAACCAAGTTCTTGGGCTAAACCCGAAATATTAGCATAAGGATAATGCCATAAATGATTTCTAACCTGCTCAAAACGCATTAAACCTGCAACATCTTTTACACTATGTCCAGAGGATTGTTTAAAGTTTCTTTCTAAAGTCCTGACAGTTGCGTGAGCCGCTGCCGCTACTTCGGTTACAGGAATAATTCCTTTGGCTTTTCGCATCGCTGTTCCTGCTTTAAACAACATACTTTCGGCAGGAATTTGAGATTGTGCATTCACAAAAAATTCTTGTACATAAGCTATTGCTTCCTCAATTTTATTAGATTCAATTAAAGTTTGTAACGCCAGTTGAAGCTTCGCAATAGGATGTTCAAATAAATACACTCCACCCTTTCCCGTGCCTGAAGTTAATCCGAGTAAATCAAATACGGTCCACGGAAAACACCTGATCGCAATAACTTCCATAGAATCAGAATTTAATGTAACAGGCTGATTTAGCAAACCCATAATAAATGGCGACGGCAAAGACTGTAAAATTCCATTATGAGAAACACTGCAAGTACTTCCAAAATAGAAAATAATCTCGGCATAACCATCAGGTAAAACCTCAAAATTAGATGAATCTTCACCACTAATTCTTTTATCATACCAAAAACATTTTATACTGTCTTGTAACGCCTCCGGCGGATCAAATTCGAGATGGTGCTTTTTAAAAGTTAGCATATTTTGAAGTTTACTAAATACAAAGATAAGGAACAATATCAATACAGATATCGGCGAGTTTGTCATTCCAACGAAGGAGGAATCTCATCAAGAAACTCCGCCCAGAATGTCGCCAATCTTTGTAGACCATAATTGCGATGAATGGATTAAAATCCCTTGAAACCAATATTATCCGCACGGAATGTCGCCAATCTTTGTCGTTAATCTTTGTCGATCATAATTGCGATGAATGGATTAAAATCCATCCCTACAATATGTTCTGTTCCTCCGGAACTCTTGATAAAATTCCGTAGGAATGATTTATTTTGTAGCCAGTCCCGATAAGCTATCGGGATTAATCCCTTGAACTCAAAGTAACCACAAAACATTGTCAACCGTAACAGATTAAACAGATTCAATTTTAATCTAATAATCCAGAAATCTAAGATTCTAATTGTATAACAATCTAAATTTTGCAACATTAAAACTTCTAATGCAAATCTAATGATTTTCTAATTGCTTTATTTAGATTAAATATAAACAATAGTATAAGTTTGCGCTCCTATTAATAAGTAAATTAATTATGAGGTTTATAGCATTTGTGTTTTTGTTCGTTCATCTTTCAGTTTGGTCACAAAAAGGAAATGTTACCGGAAAAGTGACTTTTAGTTCTAATGAAACTGCCTTTGGTGCTTCAATATTAGTTCTGGGAACACAAAAATTTGCTGTCGCTGATAATAATGGCGAGTTTGAAATCAAAGGACTTTCCTACGGAGAATATACTTTAGAAATTTCATCGTTTGAAGCTAAAACAAAAACCGTAAAATTTCATTTAAATCGTCCTTCGCATAACATCAATATCGCATTGGAAAAAACAAATGATCCCAAAATTTTGAAAGAAGTTTTAGTTCAGAAAACCACCGTAAAAAAAGAAATTATGGAGAAAGGTTTCTCTGTAAATGTGATCGAAACCCAGGAAGCCGCAAAACGAAATATCCAGACAAATGATTTACTGAGCCAGTCTGCAGGTGTGAGAGTCCGACAAAATGGAGGATTAGGATCAAGTGTAAACTATAACTTAAACGGAATGTCCGGCAATTCTATCAGAATATTTATTGACGGAATTCCCATTTCGACTTACGGTTCATCATTTAATTTAAATAGCATTCCGCCCGCATTAATCGAGCGAATCGAAGTATATAAAGGCGTAATTCCTGCACATTTAGCTGATGACGCTTTAGGCGGAGCCATTAATCTGATTCTGAAAAAAGGTGCTAAAAATTCTCTGAGTGCTTCGGTATCGTATGGTTCTTTCAATACCGTTCAGTCGAATTTCAATACCACTTATCGCGATAAATCAGGTTTTACATTAAAAGGTTCCGGTTTCTATAATTATTCGGATAATGATTATGAAGTTTGGGGAAAATTTGTCTACAACATTTTACCTAACGGGCGTTACAATTACGTTCGTGCAAAACGGTTTAATGATGCTTACAGATCGTATGGCGGACGCGTTGAAGCTGGTTTTACCGATGTAAAATGGGCGGATACTTTCCTGATAGGTTTTAATGTTTCCGATGATTTTAACGAAATCCAACACGGTCAATCCATGACAAAGCCGTACAAAGGAAGATTTTCTGAAGCCGATGCACAAGTGATAAGCGTAAATTATGCTAAGAAAGATTTCATCGTAAAAGGACTTGAATTTACTGTAAACTCGGTTTTTAGCCAAAGAAATGAGGTTGTAAACGATACCGTGAGATGGAATTATAACTGGTTTGGCGAAAAAGCTTTGGGACTTTACGGAGATCCAATTTTATCACCAACAGGTGCACAACAAGGCGCAAGAACAATCCAGCATCTTGACAGCAAAATTTTCAGTACAAGAGGAGGTTTGAATTATACGCTCAATGACAATCATAAAATTGTTTTCAGCAGCATGTTATATACGTTTGGCAGAAATCAATTTGACGAACTATCTCCGCTTGAAAGCAGTTTTCTTCCCACAAGAAATCTGTTCAAAAATGTTTTATCATTGGCTTATGAACTTGAAGCATTTGATTCGAAATTAAGAACAAATATCTTCGGGAAACGTTATGAACAGCAAACAGAACAACGCGATCCAAGTATTATTACAGAGAACGGACAAAATAAATATATTGAGGTAATATCTAAAAACACCACTTCTTTCTATGGTTACGGAATAGCAACATCGTATTTTGTTGTTCCAAAAGTAATGGCTTCACTTTCTGCTGAAAAAGCAATCCGACTTCCGTCAGAAAATGAAATATTTGGTAATCCCGGAGAAAATCTTACAGGCAATAATTCCCTAAAACCAGAGCAAAGTGACAATTTAAATGTCGGTTTACGATTTGGTCCTTATAAAATAGACAATCACAAATTTACAGTTGGCGGTTCTGGATTCTGGAGAAATTCTAAAGATAAAATCGTTCGTCAGTTTAGCAATCGTTTAAACGAAGCGTTGCAAACATCTCCCGCAGTAAATTTAGGAAACGCACAATCTATAGGTTACGAAGCCGCATTAGAATATTCATACAACAGCAAATTATTTGTGTCCATGAATATGTCAAAGTTCAACTCGCTGTTCAAAGACAAATACGATAATAACGGAAACATTTTGCCGTATTACAATCAGCAGCTTCCTAATGAACCCTACTTCACCGTAAACGGAAATGTGCAGTATAATTTTAAAAATATAGTTCAGAAAAACTCAGAACTTAACCTGTATTACAACTTTGGTTATGTGGGTGAATTTTATACTACGTGGCTTGAAATAGACAAAACAACGGCTCAGTTTCCGCATGATTTAGGATTAAGTTACACTTTTCCAGGCAAAAAATTTATTGTCAGTTTCGATGCCAAAAACATAACAGACGAACAGGTTTACGACAATTTTGCAGTTCAAAAACCCGGAAGAGCTTTTTACATGAAGCTCAATTATATCATTAACAAATTTTAATATCTATTAATTTTTAATACTCTAAATATGAAAAAAAGTACCTTAAAATTACTCGCATGTGGCTTGGTTTTAACCACATTCGCCCTAACCGTAAGTTGCAGCAGTGACGACAATAAAAATACAGATCCAGTAAATCCTGTTACCGATGGAAGATGGATTACAGTTGCAGGAGCTTTAATGCAAACTGCTCCGGGTGACGGAAATGGCGGAACTAAAGTATATTCTGTTAGCAAGCAAGATGCTAAAAATCCTGAATTTTCTATAGACGTTTATGAAAAAGGAACGCCTGTACAATCCAGCAGAACGGCACGTTTGCAATCATCTGTCGATGGAAGTACGCTTTTCAATATCACTTACACAGGCGCAAATGGCGGTGAGTTTATGACCTATAAAGTAAACGGGGCGGCAAATTTTACTCAATCTGGAACTACCGTAAGTATTGCGCAATATGCAGGAACTTCTCCAAGATGGGTAAAACTTTTTGACGGTGATAAAACGGGTGTTGCGGTAAATGTAACAGCTCCCGTAATTGTTCAGGATGCTAATAATGCGTACAAATACACAAGAGGTACAGCAACTGTATTAGCGGTAGATTTACAAAATATCCTTATTTCAGGTTTCAAACAATATGAAATTGCATTAAGTGCCGAAGAAGAACTAAAAGGACACCATATTTTCCGTTTAGATGCTCCAACATTGAACAAAGCAGGCAACAAATTAATCATAGGAACATGGATGCGTAAAACAAATCCTGCAACAGGAGAAAACGAAGCTACATTTGAGCGCTTGGGTTCTAAATCTATTGTCGTTGATTACCCTTCATTAGCAAACCCTCAGGTGATTACATCAACAGTTGGTTTTGGTGATACTAGCGGTTACCGTAGTTTCAATAGTTTTGTTGGGACAGATGGAAACATTTATCAGGCAACTCAAAGAGATGCAAAAAACGGTTCTTACATCCTGAAAATCAACCAAAGCAATCAATATGATAACTCATATAATTTTAGTTTAGATACTGCTCTTGGAGTAAAAGGATCGTACATTGATGCGTGGAGATATGCAGGAAACGGAATCGCTTATGCAGTTTATACGCATGACGGTGCTAACGGACAAGGTTTTGTTGCAAGACTTGATCTTAACGCAAAAACAGCTAAAAAAGTGGAAGGTATTGCTTATGATGCGGATCTTGATTTTGGTCAATATCAAGGTTTTGTAGTAGACGGAAACGAACTTTACATCGCTGTTACTCCGGTAGGAAAAGAAGGAAATATTTATGTTATCGATATTCCAACAGGAGCTGTGACTAAAGGAGCAAAATTACTTAACAAAGCAGGAAACCATTATATTGGAGTTTTCTAAAAAATAGAATAGCAGCAATGCGAATAATACCAATTTTTATTACTTGGATTTTTTTTTAATTAGAACATTCCGCTGCAAATTTTGTAGCGGAATGTTTGTTTTTACATGTATTATAAATTTTATTGCGAATCTGTATTGCGAATTTACCACAAAGTGCACAAAGATTATATTTTATAGAATGTATATAAAACACAAAGTTCACAAAGCTTTGTCTTGATCCAGCTTTGCGAACTTTATGTTTTTTATAAAACTTTTTATACACAAAGCTTTGTGACCTCTGCGTTTTTTAAAACCACCAATTAATATAAACTTTGTGCACTCTGTGATAAAATTCAACACAAAGATTTACATTAAAATTCAACGCAAAGATTTGCAGTAAAAATACTTCCAGCTGAAACAAAAAACTATGTATCACAACTAACAGAATCCCAATCCTGATCCATATAATTAATTAACCAATTCAAAGCATATTGCCTTTCGTAAACAATTCCCGGATTAATTCCTTCAATTTCCCTTCCGTTAATTCGTTCATCGACACACGCCCAATTAAATCTGTAATACAAATCATTAGCATCTAAAATTTCACTTTTAGACCTTAAAGAAACTATCGAATCAATAAAAATGTTAGGATCTTTTTCCTGACCAACCGGATAATCATCAGGATCAATATTTTCCAGATCGCAAAACTCATCCGGAAAATCTAATGTTTCAATTTTATTCAAAGCCCACATTAAAACCCAAATTCCTTCACACTTCCAGCTTTCCTGTGCTTTTTTATCGTCTGTTGGGTTTGCCAGAAATTCTTTTTCGTTTTCAGTCGTAAAATCCCAAAGATTATATTCTTTTAAATATTCAGTAGCTTCTTCCTCAGAAATACTATTAAATGCCACTAAATTTACAACTGCCAAAGCACTAACACGTTGCGCAATTTCTTTAGGAGACCTTAAAGTCGTTTCATTTTCAGATTCTACACAAGGAAGATGTCTGTTTATTTTGATGTTATATTCCTCAAGAATTAGCTCGTTCTTTTCTTTTCTTAGCAATTGATCTTCTTCTAATTGATTCTGATCGTCATCAAAATAATCCGAATTAATTTTGACATCTAAAGTATCAATTTCACAATTCCCTTCAGTATCAATAATCAAATTTAGATTTTTATCTAAAAAATGTTGTCCGCTTGATTTACTGATAATAGTTTCAGGTTCAACAAATAAAACAGCGTCAAGTTCTTGGGCAATATTTTCAATAATCGTTGCTAATTCCTTAACTTCTCCGTTTTCCTGAGTAATTGTAAATTCACAATTTAAAGTCAGTATTTTATGCAGAAATAAATCCTTAACTTTTTCATTTACAGTTGGCAATGAATCCACAAAGCCATAAAGTCCTTTTAAATTAGCCGTCAAAGCCGAATCATCAATTTCGGGAATTTGATACGACGGAATCAGTCTTTCGCGATACGTAATTTTTATTTTTTTTGAAGATCCTAAAAGACCTCCTTTAATTTCTAACTCGATAATATCAGATTCATCTTCTTTACTAAATAAAATATTTCCTTTTGGAAAATTAGACAGGATTAATTCTTTGATATTCTCAAAACCAACATGGTGTGAATAAATAGTACAAATCATTTTACGGCTTTTAAATATTATTTACAGGCTAAAATAAGTTATTTTATAAAATCTGCAAGCATAATCTCAACATCTAAAAATACTTTGTTCGTTTTTAAATTAATTCTCTACTTTTACTTTAATTCAAAATATAATCTTAACAGATACATGAAAAAAATAACACTCTACATAATTATAATTATTGCTTTTTGTAGCTGTCAACAGAAAAAAGAAGAAACCAATATTACTTCTCAAGAAATGAAGAATATCGACGAAATTGTTGAAGCAATAATAATTCAGGATAGTTTAAATGTATTTTCGAAAAGTGAAGACTCTACAATGTTTTGCAGTGAACTTAGAAAGCTAAAAATACATATACCTCCAAAGAAAAAAAATAATGATTTTATATTAATGCCTCCATCTGAAGGTAAATACATTACCTCATTTATTCCTTTTAAAATAAAAGGATACACATTTTTTTCATCTAAAGATTCTTTGTATTTGTTAGCACAAAATTTGAATCCTGAAAAGCTGGCAATCGAAAAAAAATTAATTAACAAATGGAATAATACCACAATTGAGAAAATTAAAACAAGACGTAAAAACAAACAAAAATCAAGATTTTACGAAATGACAATTCCTGTTTTTTCTGTGGATAGACAAAGTGCTTATGTAGAATTAGATTACCAATGTGGTGGTCTGTGTGGAAGCGGGCAAGATATATTTTTAAAAAAAATAAATGGAAAATGGAAAATAATAGTACAATGGCAAAGCTGGATTAGCTAATCCAAAAAAAACAAACCATATAAGTTATATAAGCACAATTAAGAAAAAACTTAAATTAACTTATATGGTTCAAAAAAACTTTGCAAGCAATTAAATCTACTGCACTTCAACTTCAATCAAAGCAACTTGCAAATTACCCGTCGAAGCCTTAAGTTGAATACTTTCTTTCTTCCCATTCGACTGAACAATCGCAATACATTTTCCGTTAAACAATTTACAGGAATTGGCTTTAAAAGAATCCAGATTCGCCTGATAACCATTGTCGACTCCAACCAATTTTCCTCCACCCGAAACCTCAAAATTAATTAAATCGTTAGCGTTTGGTAGTAAATTTCCCTCTTTATCAGTAATAGAAACCGTTACGTAAACCAAATCGTAAGTATCATTTTTAATTTCCTTTTTATCTGCTTTTAAGTCTATTTTAAATGCTTCTCCGGCAGTGTGAATTTCTTTTTCAAGAACCACTTTTCCATTTTTTCTCGAAATTGCTTTTAATGTTCCAGGCTCGAATTTTACGCGCCATGAAATATGCAAATCATCATTTTGTTTGGCTTTTTTGCCGAGAGATTTTCCGTTTAAGAATAATTCAACTTCATCGGCATTATTGTAATACGCCCAGACATCAACTTCCTGATCTTTTTTCCAGTTCCAATGCGGAAAAATATGCAAGACAGGTTTTGTTGTCCACTCACTTTGGTACATATAATACACATCTTTTGGAAAACCCGCCAAATCTACAATTCCGAAATAGGAACTTCTCGCCGGGTAGGGATATGGATCCGGTTCACCGATGTAATCAAAACCCGTCCAGATAAAAGTTCCCGCCATGAAATCCTGTTTCTTGATCGTTTTCCAATTCTCTTCGTGCGTCGCTCCCCAATAGGATTTTACATTATCAAAAGCCGAAACCGTCCAATCCGCATTTCCGTCAAACGGAGCATTGTGTTTTGGCGGCCACGCTTTTATTCCATCCGAAGGAAAATCATAATGACCGCGCGTTTCCAAAGCCGAAACACTTTCTGAAGCGATTATTTTTTGTCCTTTAAAACGCGTTGGAAAATCTTTATAATCTTCATGTTTGTAATTGAATCCCAAAAGATCTAAAGCTCCAGATTGGTAAATGAAGTTTTTCTCAATAATATTTTCGGTCAAAGCCGAAGTTACGGGACGGGTTGTATCTAACGATTTTACGATCTTGGCTAATTCTCTTGTAATAGCAATTCCCGTACTGTCAAATTGTTCCCTTATTTCGTTACCAATACTCCACATCATTACCGATGGATGATTTCGGTCTCTCCTGATAAAATCTTTCAGATCTTTTTTATGCCACGCATCCCAATCTTTATGATAATCGTTGGTTACTTTTTTCTTTTTCCAAACATCAAAAGCCTCATCCTGAACGATAAATCCCATTTCGTCGCACAATTGCATCATTTCTAAAGAATGCGGATTGTGTGACATTCTGATCGCATTTACGCCCATTTCTTTCATCAAAACTAACTTTCGTTTCACGGCGTGAATGTTTTCAACCGCACCCAAAGCGCCGTTATCGTGATGCAAACAAACGCCCAAAATTTTCATTGGTTTTCCGTTTAATGAAAACCCTTTTTCAGCATCAAAATTAAAATACCGAATTCCTAAAGGCGTTTCGTAATTATCCGTCAATTGCGCTTTTTCATAAATTTTAGTGACAATTTTATACAGATATGGATTTTCTGTATTCCAAAGTTTTGGGTTCTTTACATTAAAATTCTGAACCTTTTTTAAAGAGGAATTTGCTGCGATTTTTTCTGTAGATTCAACTTTAGCAACTTCTTTATTATTTTTATCCAGAATCGAAGAAACCAATCTAAATTCCTTTTCATTTTCTGAAGCATTCTTCAAATCCACTTCTAAACGAACCGAAGCTTTTTCTTTTGAAATTTCGGGTGTTATTACAAAAGTTCCCCATTCGTCAACATGCAATTTTTCGGTGACAACCAAACGCACATTTCTGTAAATACCAGATCCTGTGTACCATCTTGAATTGGGCTGCGCATCATTATCAACTTTTACAGCAATGATATTTTCCTGTCCAAAGTTTAGATATTTCGAAAATTCATAAGAAAATGAAATATAACCGTTGGGACGAATTCCTAAAGAATGTCCGTTGATAAAGACTTCACTATTTTTAAAAACACCGTCAAATTCTACCGAAACATTTTTGCTTTTCCAACTTGCTAAAAGTTTAAAAGTTTTACGGTACCAGCCTATTCCTGCCGGCAAAAAACCTTGCGCCTGTTTTGTTTTACTGTCTTTGTCAAAAGCGCCCTCAATACTCCAGTCATGCGGTAATTGAAGCACCCTCCAGTCGGCAGCATTGAAATCTTTTTGCGGTGCCAATGGGTAATCTCCTAATTTGAAGTTCCAGTTTTTATTGAAATCCTCAACAATTCTGGCTTGTTTTACTTGTGAGAAACCAATTGTTGAGAGCAATAATAGTATTGCAAGTGCTATTTTTTGAAGAATATTTTTATTCATAAATTTATTTTTATAATCCAAATTACGTTTAGTTTTTCAGGCTGATCGGAGTCGAAGCCCCCGCCCAATATTCCGTAATCTTTGTCGAGCTACGTTGCGCGGGCTTCGACTCCGCTCAGCCTGACAAAGCAATGACAAAAAAACTAAAGATAATATCATCGTTTAGTTTGTCATTTCGACGTAAGGAGAAATCACACTAGAAATTCCGCTTAGAATGTCGCCAATCTTTGTCGAGTTTCTTGCGTAGATCCCTCGTTCCTCGGGATGACAAAAATGAGGTAAAACTTTGCGGGGCTTTGACTCCGCTCAGCCTACAAAGAGAATAAACCTATGCCCCTTTGAACCTCTGCACCTTTGGAACTCAAAAAATTATTGAAACTCAAAATTATCCAGCATCAACCCTTTCAAATCTTCTCCTTCCAAAGTAATTTTATACGTTCCTGCATTAATATATCCTCCCGAAGTCGTATTCAAGACCTTCCATTTTTCCGGTGAAGGAAAAAATTCTATTGTATCGTTTCGCATTAAAATTCCGTACGCGTCTTCCATTTTGAAATGTACTTTTAATGGCGTTTCATTTTTGTTCATAAATTTGAAACGCATTAAATAAATTCCGGCAACTCCGGGTTTTACTTCAAACTGAATGCTGTTATTTGTCTTTTTTGTGAATTCAATATAATCCGCTTTTTTGAAATTCCCTTTTACGATATCAGTTCCTGTTGTTTTAGCATTTTCTGCTTCAAAAATAACAATCGGACGAGAATCATCTTTTTCACCCATATCATAAATTGGCACAACTATAATAGAACTTATAGTTTCTGAATTATCAAAAAGTACTTTTTCTCCTTTTTTTACTTTTTTAGAAAAAATGGCAAACTCTACATTATTGCTATTCTTGGCTATTTCTTCTGATTTTTTATAATCTGATACTCCTGCAAATTGTGTTGTTGTTTTTTTGTCAATAAAAACATAAACATCTGAATCTTCTTTTACTGTAAAAGAACCCTTATTTTTTGAATTGGAAAAAAACTGCAAATAATCTGCCCCAAAAACTTCCGAAGGCAATTGTGTAAAAACTACTTCAGCATCTGAATATTGTTTTGAATTAATATCCAACCATGATGCAATTTTGTATTCATTTTTAGTTTGAGAATCTAAAACAATATTCTGAATATTTTTAGGAGATTCATTTGCTGGTTTTACGTTCTTGTTTTTCGTCGCAATGGCAATCGCAGAAATTATCGCCTGTCCCGCTTTTACATTTGGGAAAGAAATCCTAATTTTTCCTCCCACGCTTTTCACCACAAAAGTTTTTTTCAATGCTTTATCGTGTCCGGCTTCTGCCCAAATATCAAAATCTTTTAAAACAATATTGTCGTTTATGGCAACATCAAACAAACGCCAGCCTTTGCAATTTAAGCCACCTCCAGTTCCATACCACGGTTCTGTAAAGTATAATTCGACTAAATATTCACCATCAGCAGCTGGAAATTCATAACTTAATTTATCAACGCCGTATCTGAAACTTTGAAACAATTCAGGATCTTTTGTGCCCGAAATTGGATCGAAAGTACTACGCTGACTCGCATAAAAATCAGGGAGTTTTTCGAATTTATCTGTCCACGATAAAGATCCCCAAGTATTCTCACCGCTTTTATGTGTATCAGTAAGCCACGCATTTCCAGAACTATCTGTCATTTCAGAACCACCGCAATTCACTCTGTAAATATAATTGTAACCTTTTTTCGGATTTAAAATATCACTTTCATCTGTATATAATTTCTTTAAATTTGGTGCTTTTGGCAAAGTGTTCAAAACGATATAATCTTTGGCTACAGCCAAACCATTTACATAACCAACAGCATACAAAACATTGTATTGAATATTGACATTGTTAAACTGAAAATGCTGACCTACTCCCGGGTTTTTTAGTTTTCCTACTGAAGATTTATTGACATCATTAAACAATTCGACTTCATCGCAATTCGAATAAATATCAATTCCGTTTTTTATGCCAGCCGAATCCCAACGACTTGGCCATGAATGCGAAACAATATAAACCATTGGATTTGTTTTGTTCGAAACATAATTGGCGCGGTACATATAATACGCATCCAGCGGTTCGCCCCAAACAGTAAAAAGTCCTTTATAATTTATGGGACCAACTTTATCAATATCACGAAAACCTTCGCCATTTTGAGAACGTCCCGGATTTTCGTGCGAAGCAAAAAGCCAGTTGAATTGTCCCGCAATTTTATCTTTTACCGATTCGGCTTCGCGAACTTTTATTTCCATTAATTGAGTGAATCTGTTTTCGCTTAAAATTCCTTTTTGGTCAAATTCGCCTTCGGTATGTAAATCTGCTGTTCGCCATGCGCCGTATTCTCCGTTTAAGAGTTGCGTGCTCATTTCGAGATGGTATTTTAAAGGATCACCGCCATACGTTCCTGACCAGTTTTGAACCACATTCCAATCTGTTCCTTCACCTCCGTTACAAGTTGTTACGATTCTTTGAGAAGCGGATAAAGGATCCATTTCGCGAATGATTTTCGTGCATTCTTCAGCAAACTCTTTCGGAATCGTACTTTCGTTCTGCAATCCCCACATTACGACAGACGGACTATTTCTGCGTTCCTTGATCCATTCTCTCAATAAGGTTTTGAAATTCTCTTTAAATTCAGGTGTATCGTACCAAATATGTGCCGAAAACTGGCTCCAAAACAGAATTCCGTTTTCGTCTAATTCTTTTTGGTACAATAAATTATGAGGTTGATGTGCTTCTCTAAAAGCATTAAATCCAGCCGCTTTTATTTGCTCGATTCTCGAATGAATTTGTTCATTAGAAAATGAATGACTGTTTCCAATCATATGTTCGTATTCACAAATTCCGTTTACAAATAAAGGTTCATCGTTGATAAAGAAACGATTGTCTTTTCCGTCACGGCTCACCGGCCAACTTACCCAGCGAATTCCGTAAGGCGTTTTCAGTTCGTCTATTTTTTTTCCGTTTTCGAAAATTGAAGTTACCAATTGATATAAATATGGATTGGATGGCGACCATAATTTTGGCTGAAGAATTTCCGAAAGTGTTTGTGTTATTTCTTTTGTTTCTCCTGAAACACTTTTGATATCACTTTTCTGGACAGCAACTTGCTTTCCTGAAGCATCAAAAAGGATATTTTCTATTGTTAAACTACGGTTTGAGTTTCCATAATTTTTGATTTCGGTTGTAGTATGAAGAATCGCTTTTTCTTTAGAAATTGATTTGTCGTTCCAAATGTGAACACCAAAAGGTTCAATGCGAACCTCGTTTGTAACAACTAAAGAAACCGGTCTAAAAATTCCCAATGGCTGCGAACCTTCAGAAAATCCCCATTCGCCGGAACATCCGCCGCAAACCCACGGAAGATCTGCAATAAACGAGGGATGATCGGCTTTGACCATTACTGTATTTTCAGTATTAAAAGAAACTGCGTTTGTAATATCGATTGTAAAAGTGGTTCGTCCGCCTTTGTGTGCTCCCACTTTTTTTCCGTTGACCCAAACTGTCGCATAGGAACTTACGCCTTCAAAAAATAAAAAAAGGCGTTTTCCTTTGTCTTTTTTATCAATTTTAAATGTTTTATGATACCAGGCAGTTCCGTGCAAATTACCGTGTTTCATTCTGCGGTAACCGTAATATTGATCCCAGTTATGGGGAACATTTACATTTTGCCATTGCGAATCGATTTTAGGATTGTTCACAAAGCTTTCATCTTGCTGCACAGGATTATTTAAAATGGTGGTTTCCCAAGATGAATTCAGCGAAATTTCTCTACGCAATTCCGCTGATGCATGTTTCATCTGGCTCTGGACAGAGCAAAAAACTAAAAAAAAATAAATAAAAAAAAATGTTTTCTTCATGCTTTTTTAAACCATATAAGTGATATGTAATTTAAGTTTTAGTTTTAGTAGACCTGACAGGTTTTTAAAACCTGTCAGGTCTCGATAACGTTTGGTTCGCGTGAGGGATGGCAGTGAAGCTCTTTTTTAAGGTGATTTTTCTTCACCTTAAAAAAAGCGGGAACGTACAGCCCGGCCCGGAGGGACACGCCCAAATTAAAACCCTTATACTTAATAAAACAACCAGTCGATCGCTCCTTTTTCTCCTGCATCAATATAACCAACATCGCGGGGCGTAACAGTTTGATTGGCGTCTATAAATCCTAAAATTAAAACTCTGCCTTTACCCAAATCTAGTTTATTTTCGCCGGCTTGAAACGTATACGTATGAATATTTACACGCGGTAATTCCTTCAGATTCATGGCGCTTGCCAGAATTACTTCGGCCTGACCATTTGCGTTTCCGGCTGCATCTGTTTCTAAACTTGGCGGAAATAAAAATCGCTTTTGATCTGAATTGAAATAACCTACAACCAGTTTTACGGCTTTTGTATTTTTGAATTTCAAATGCGTTCCGTTCTCGTTTTGAGAAGTTTCATCGAATGTAATTCCTTTAAGGTTTTGCAATTCCGGAGCTACTTTTGTGAATTCAGAAATCGCTGTTCCGTATACTTTTGTTCCGTTTTTTACGGCGTAAGTTCCCTTGCTTTCGCTCAATAAAGTTACATCTGTAGTTTGCCACGGTTTCCCTTCTTTAGATTCTATTTTACCACCTTTTGATGATTTTAATAAATCTAAATTTCTTTTAAAATTAACCAATTCTCGTTCGTAATGCGGCAATAATTCTGCCCATGTTTTGTTGTTGCCGTCGTCGCCACCAATTGGGATTCGGCGTTGAGCCGTTTGCATACTATTGGCATAATAATACGTGTCTTTCGTAAGATTTACCAATAATTCGTAATGCGTGATACTTTTTTCTAAATGCGACATCGCTTTGTCAAGATCCGTAATGTCATTTGAATAACTGTATCGTAAAACCAATAAAGCTGCTTTTACTTTTTCTGAAAAGAAATCGGCGAAAGCTTTATAGGCATGAATATCATTTTTAAGACGTAAAAATTCTTCTTTGTCTTTTGTAACGCTTGCTTCTGCCTTGTCAATGGCTTCAACGGCTAATCTTCCGTGCTCTGTGATTTCGGCAATAATTTGGGTGGGAAGTTCGCCTGAATGTGGTTCTTTGTTCCATTCTTTTTTGGCATATTCCAGAAGTAATTCACCCGCTGGTCCGCACGATTCGTGAAAGCCAGGATAAACACGCCATTTCGATGGATTTACCAATTGGCTTTCGAACATTCCTAATAATAAAGTCTGACGATTTCCTTCGGTGATTCCGAATCGTCTTAAGGTTTTTGGCGCAATTTCTCCGGTTTCATCGTATGCTTTTTGAATATTATTTGCGGCTTCTAAATTGGTTCCGTATTTAGCGGCCAGATCATTATCCCAAAATTTAACTTCTTCATTTCGATCTCTTTTGCTGTCCCACGCATATCTTGCCCAGGCTTTGTACCAAATCCAGTCACGATCCATTTCGAGAATTCGTTCGCCTGTTTTCGTTTTATCGGCAGAATAGGGCCAATCCCAATACGATGCCTGCGGATACAAGTGCAAGGCATTGGCTCCGTGCGCACTATGCATTGCTTTAACCGTTTTCTGGATAAAATCCGGTGAACCGTATCTGAAAGGTTCTAAATTTGCGAGAATATGAACATTCTCGATATGAATTGATTTTAAAGCACTTAACTGTTTGTGCGTTTCGCCCCAAGGTCCGCCTGGCGTGTAAGTCGTTAAAGATTCTCCGGTATATTTACTTTCTGTATATAAATTTTTATATAACGGAAGCGATTTTTCCATTACCAAAGGTCCATCGGTATCGTGCGAACGCAAAATAATTGGCGGTTCGTCTGTTCGTCCCAATGCTTTTAAACCATCCTGAACTCCGGGAATAATCGTTTTGGTAAACCATTCTACGTCATCATCAATCGTGTTTATGGCTTCTCCAAGGCAAACTAGCAATCCAACATTTGGATATTTTTCGATAAAAGCGGCGATTGATTTTCGGGTATAATCTGAAAGTAAAGGCGTTATTGGGCGCGAACGATCTTGTGTTTTGATGTTGTAATGTTCTGCAAAAGGTTTGGAAACGATGATATTATAAAACATCTGAATCACCCAGATTCCTCTTTTATTGGCTTCTTCGGTCAGGAATTTATAGATTTCTTCATTTTTTTTGAAATCTTCTTCGCTTACTTCCATCGCAAACGGATATTCTTTGAGTTTTACCAATGAAGCAAACGGATGTCCGTTCCATAAATACAAAGAGTTCATTCTGTTTTCGACCAGCATATCGAGATACTTTACCCAAAGTTTTTTATCGTAAAACCAAGGAAAAGTTTCTGGCGTATACGGATATTCATAAACGTCCCTGCCCGGAAGATAAGTTGTTTTCTGCATTCCGATACAGGCGCCTCTTAAAACCATTTCGGGACTATCATCAATATTGATGTCTGACGGAAGTTTTCCTGAAATTTTAACACGATCTGCTAATTCCATTGTGCCATATAAAGCTCCCGAAGCGTCGGTTCCTTCTATATAAATAATATTTTTTTGAGTACGAATTTGAAAACCTTCTTTTTTGATAAGTTTGTTATCGTCAATTTTAGCGCTTTTGGAATTCTGTTTCCAGAAATCGGTTGCTTTTTCTCCAATAATAATTAATTGGTCTTTTGACTTTGTGATTTTATTTGAAGAAGTGATTTTGAAACCTTTAGCAGTAAGTGTTTCTGATAGTTTTTCGGCACCAAATTTTGCTCTCGCAGAATTAGAATCACTAACGATAGTAACGTTTTGCGCTGTCGCGAAAGTGACGTAAAAACCTAAAAAAAGTAAAGTAAAATATTTCATTGTATTGTAATTTTTTATTCAACCAGTTTGTCATTTCGACGAAGGAGAAATCTCACGCGTAACTACAATACTGGAATATCTAGTGTGATCTCTCCTTCGTCGAGATGACAAAAAATGAGAGTAAATCTGCTCAATCTGCAAAATCTGCGTGAAAAAAATTTACTCTCGCAGATTTTGCAGATCTGGCTGATTTCTTTTTATTCTAATTCTGAAAAATCTTTTTCAAATACGCCACATTTGCACCATAATTCGCTTTCACATTATGAACCTGCGTCACGTCACGAGAGCGTTCTACGATTAACCAGCCGCTCCATTTCATTTCGTCCAGCGTTTTTTTAATTTCAGGCATATTGATCATCGTGTCATTTTCAAGCCAGACTTTATCTGTGTTTGAAGCGTGAATTTGTGATAAATGTTTCTTGCCTAATATTTTTAGTTCCGATGGAATGTCTCTTCCATTATCTGCGGCATTCGCAAAATTGAATGAACTTTTGATGTATTTAGAATCTATTTCTTCGAGTAATTTTTTCTCTTCTGTCGCACTCAATGAAGTTTCAATCGCAATTACACCGCCAATTTTACCGACTTGTTTTCCTGCCCATCTTAATCTTTCGATAATTACCGGACGCAATTCAGGATTTTTAACCAAATCGCTTTCTGTACCTAACGGAAGATAAGCCACTTTTACTTTCATGTCTTTCATTGCTTTTACACAATCTTCGATCATCGGCTGGATAGTTTCTCTTTTGGCAAAAGACTGCGCGTAAAATCCGGACATGGCAATAGAACTGATTCCCACATTTAATTCTTTAGATTTATCAAGAAATTTTTGCCTTTCAACAGGATCACCTAATTTGCTGTCAAAAGTGGGTCTGTTTCCTAAACCACCCATGTCGAGTTCGATTCCGTCAGCTTTTATTTCAGCAGCTAAACCAAAAGAGCCTAGTTTTTGTCTTTTTAAAATCATCCAGTCGCAAACCGCTACTTTATATTTTTGCTTATTTGAAGACTGAGCCGTTGCACAACTATTGAATGTTGTTGATAACACAACTAACATTGCAATAATTAAATTGTTTTTGAAATGAGATAACTTCATGTTTATTGTTTTTTTTGCCACAGATCAAAGGATTTAATTGATTAAAAAAAATCTGCTAAATCTGCTAAATCTGCGTGAAAAATTTACTCTCGCAGATTTTGGAGATTCAGTAAGAATTTTAAAAAATCATTTTAAACCTTTAATCTGTGGCGAACTTGTCTTTACTCTTCTTCAGCCTTTACAGCCGTTACGGTTTTGTTTTCGTCCCCAGGCCAGATTCCGTTTTTGATGGGAAGTGCTTTTAATTTACTTGGATCGATTTTTACGTATTTCAGTTTTTCTCTTCTCCAGGTATAAACGATATGAACCATTCCGTCAGAACTTTGAATCATAGATGGATATGAATATTGGCTAATCTTTGAATCTTCTAAAACCAATGCCGCTTTCCAGTGAATCCCATCATCAGAAATGGAAACATTTAAAGGCGTTCTTGGACCTTTTGCTTCCGTTCCCGGAGGTAAAACGTGATTATATACTAACAAATGTTTGCCGTTTTTGAGTGTTACGGCATCCGTTCCTGAGTTGTTATTTGGTAAACCAATTAACTCTACGTCAGACCAGGTTTTTCCGTTATCTTTTGAGAAAGTGCTAAAAATCGCTCTGTTTCTGGTTCTTCCAATTGCCTGAATACTTCCGTCTTTATGGAATAAAATACTTGGCTGAATCGCGTTTATCTTTTGTTTTCCTCTTGATAAAGTATCGCCCATTACCCATGTTTTTCCGAAATCAGGAGTCGATTCCATACGAAGTCTCCAGCCATCGCCTTCAATACTTGACGGACATAATAAAGTTCCATTGCTTAATAAAACAGGTTTATTTTTGATTGGTCCTAAAAATCCATCAGGCATTTTTTTGGCTTCAGACCAGGTTTTTCCTCCATCAGATGAAGTTCTGATCACGCCCCACCATTCAGATGGTTTTGGTCCTATTTTATAGAATAACATTAAATCACCACCCGGAATTTGATATAAAACAGGATTCCATGTTGGTAATCTCGGACCTTCTTTCATAACGCCATCGGCAACTTTTACGCCTTCACCCCATTTATCACTCCCTTTAGGTTTGATACTTACATAAATGCAAACGTCAGGATGTCTTTCGTGCGTTCCTCCAAACCAGGAAGAAACTAAATCACCATTTGTAGTTTCGACAATCGTAACAGCGTGGCAAGACGGATATGCTGCTTTATCGTATATAAATTCATCAACCAAAATTCCTTCTTTCCAGGTTTTATTTTGTAAAGTTGGTTTGCAGCTTCCCAAAAGGAAAAGTCCAAACAAGACAAATGTCAATTTTATGATCTTCATTCTTAATTTTATTGAATTAAAATTTTGGATTATAAATACATTCCTAATATTTTTTTAGGTAAAAATATTTATTAAGTGTAAAAATAACACTAAAAATTTAACAATGTATCCTGTACTGTCCCGAATTGTCTAAAATTAACGCTTTACGGAAATAGCGTAAGATCCGGATGACAAATTCAAAACTAAATTGTTGTTTTCAATTTTATAAGATGAAGATTGGCTGTTTAACTTTTGATTGTTTAAGGTTACATCAGAAACTTTAGAAACTGGCAAATAAACTAATGCCGAACTATTTGCCGGAATTGTTATTTTCCAGTCGAGTTTATTTTTAGCTTTTTTCCAGTCACTTTTTATCAATCCGTAAATCGATTCGTATGAAGCATTTACGAAAGTCAATCCCGTTTCAAAATCTGGTTTCATAATAATTTCTTTGAAACCCGGAGTTTCAGGATTGCTCTTGATTCCGGCAATATTTTCATAATACCAAATCAATAAATCGCCTAATAACATCACATGATTTTGCGAATTCATTTTAGGATCAGCCGTATTTCCGTTCCATAATTCCCAAATGGTTGTCGCGCTATTTTTTGCCATATATCCCCAACTTGGATAAGTGTCATTCGAAGCCAGTTTGTAGCTCAAATCCGGTCGTCCAAACTGAGATAACGTTCGCATTAAAAACTGAGTACCAATAACTCCCGTACTAATATGACCTTTGTACGTTACTTCGACTTCATGCACAATATTATCAAATACTTTTGACTGAAGATTTTCAGGAACCATCCCAAAAGCCAGCGGAAGCAAATTTGCCGTTACCGTATTGTTCGCGTAATTATTTTTATCAGAATTGAAAAACTTCGCATTAAAAGCTGTTTTTATTCTTTCAGAAAGTGAATCGTAATATTTAATATCCTCAGAATTTGTTCCGTTAATCGCCGCAAACTTTTTCATTTTCTGCAATAAATGATAATAAAAAGCACTTGCAATTAATTCTCCATTTGTAGTTCGTGCCGAATCTTTGGAGTGAATTAATTCTAAGGATTCCGGCGGAACGCACCAATCTCCGTATTTATCTTTGGTCATTAAATCCTTAACCAAATAATTTTCTTCCATATAAACCACCCATTTTTTCATTGATGGATAATGTTTTTCGATTACTTTTTTATCGCCAAATTGCTGGTACAACATATCGGCAACCGTGATATATGTTCCCGGCCAGGTTACATTATCGCCGTAATAACGCCAGAAAGCCGGCGCAACATCCGGAATTCCTCCATCTGCAGTTTGCGCGTTTTTAATATCGTCAAGCCATTTTGCATATAAAGTTTGGTTATCAAATAAAAAACTTTCACCGTAAGCACCAGTCGTTCTATCTCCCAACCAAGGCTGACGCTCATTTCGCTGGGGACAATCGATTGGCATTCCTTTATAATTTCCTCTAATTCCCCAATAGGCATTTTTAAAAATCTGGTTCATCGTCGCGTCAGACGATTCAAAAGTTCCTTTGGTTTTAATATCATCATAAACTACTTTTCCAACAAAATTATCCAGCGTTGGTTTCGTCGGAAATCCTGAAACTTCTACAAAACGAAATCCGTGAAATATAAATTTTGGTTCCCAAATTTCTTCACCTTCCCCTTTTAAAGTATAAACATCGGTCGTTCTGGCATCGCGTAAATTTTCTATATATAAAGAACCATCGGTTTGCAACGATTCGGCAAATTTCAAAGTCACTTTGTCTCCGCTTTTGCCTTTTACTTTCAATTGCAGCCAACCCACCATATTCTGACCCATATCTAGAATATAAGTTCCTTTAGGAGTTTGTTTGATCGAAATGGGTTTTACCTCGCCCATAATTTTCATATTCGGCGTCATTTGCGCTTCATAAAAACCACCCGGTTCCTGCACATATTCTGCCTGAAACCATTTTTTATCATCAAAATTGGTTGTGTTCCAATTCTTCATTTCTTTTCGGGCGTCGTATTCTTCGCCGTCGTATTCGTTGTTGGATAATATGGGTCCGTTTGTGGTCACTTTCCAGGTGTCATCTGTTCTAATCACTTCTTTTGTTCCGTCAGTATATTCTACAAACAACTGCAAAGCCATTTTCGGGTAACCAAAAGTTTTGATTTTATACGGTTTATAATCCTGACGCATGGTAAAAAAACGTCCGTTTCCTAAAATCGTTCCCAACATATTTTTGCCTTCTTTCAATTCCGAAGTCACATCAAAAACATTGTATTTTACATTCTTCGTATAATCCGTAGGAACGGGCGCTAAAACCTGATCGCCAATTTTATTTCCGTTAATGTATAACTCATAAAGTCCCAATCCCATTATATAAACTTTTGCATTTTTGACTTGCTTTTTCAGGTTGACTTCTTTTCGAAGATATCTTGCTGATAATCTCGAATACTGCGAAATACTATCTCCCGCCGAAGCTTTTTCATAACCAATCCAGCGCGTCGATTTCCAATCGGCATAATTCAAAATTCCCATGCTAAAATGAGCTTTTTCACTTGATTGAATTTCTCCTTTATTCGTCCATAAAATCACTTTCCAAAATGCGTTTTGACGGTTTTCTAAACGTTTTCCGTTATAAATAATATTGACAGATTCATCACTTTCGATTTTTCCACTATCCCATAAATCAGCTTTATTCAAGTGTAAATTTTCTAAAGTTGAAGCTACAATAATTCGATATGCCGTTTGTTTTACATCGTTAATTGTAGCGATTATTTGCCAGCTCAATCTTGGCTGAACAACATCAATTCCTTCCGGATTGTTCAGCATTTCGCATTGCAAATTTGTAACGCTAATTTTGTTTTGGGCTTTCGCCGAAATTGAAAAGAAGGTTATAATGATGAATGTTGTATGTAAAAAAAACTTTTTCATAAGTTGTATTTTTCCTTTGTGATGATTTTTGTTTCACGCAGATTTATTTAGATTTGAGCTGATTTACGCAGATTTTCATTTTGCTTTTTGATAATGTTATAAAATCATCAATTAAGTGCAGAATAAGAATAAAAAAATCAATTTTAATCTGCTAAAATCTGTTTAAAATCTGCGTGAAACAATACGATGCAAACTTTATTCAGAAACCAATCGCTCCAATTTCTCCGCAACCGCAATTTCTTTCCCGTTCTTAAAGATCCTAAAACCTTTTCCCTTCTTATATTTTTCCCCGGTTTTATCCCAAAGAATCGTAATAATATTGCCGTGATAAAGTACATTATCCAAACAAAACCAATCCCATTTCTCCTGTGGAATCAAAGGGTTCACCTCAATCTTTTCATCAACTCTCGGGCGTAATCCAACTAAACCAGTAATCATCAAATCATTAAAAGTCGAGTGATTATAGTAACGGCTTCGCTCTTTTTCGCCCATTAACCAATAGCCTGTCGTTTCATCGAGATATTCGCCCAAATAAGGTCTTCCGTGAAAATATTGCGATTCTACATACAAACTCATTTGTTTAAAATAATCGGTTTTTCCAACAAAATTCTGATTGTAATTATTCAAAACATTCGCTAAAGCCGTCAACGTTTGCGAACTTGCAAAAGGCCAAATCGCTCCATCCCATTCGCAGGTTCCCGTTCCGTGAGTTCTAAAACGTGGACTTCTTCTTTCTGCCGTTGTTAACCCAAACGGCGCCGAAAACCCTTTTTCATCTTTAATTTGTTCCCACGCTTTTTCAAAACCTTTGCCTTTTTCCGGTAAATTAAAATACCACGGAATAAATCCTATCGCTTCCCTAACCTGCGCCAAAGTATCTTTTTCTGTAAACGTTTCAAAAAATTCGCTTTTAGAATTCCACAGTTTCGTTTCTACTAATTTTTGTAATGTATCTGCTTTCGCTTCAAAATAACTTTCCTGTTTTGCATCGCCTTTTAGTTTCGAAATTTTTGCCAAAGCCGAAGCATTTCCAAACATATAACTATTAATTGTTGGGCGCGCATTTCTAAATTTTCTCGCACCGCTCAACGATTCCTCCATTCCGTCCTTAACATCAAACTGCCAGAACAAACCGTCTTTACGTTTTCTGTCACCTTCCCAAGCCGCATATTCCGCAACCAAATCCGGATACATATCCAGTAAAAACTTATCATCTTTATTTACCAAGTACCTGTTATACAAAGCATCAGCCGTCCAGCTGCTAAAAGTTCTGAGCTTTTTCATTGGCTTTCCGTCATTCCCTCTAAACCATAAATGAACGTCCTGCTCCAAATATTGCGGATCATGAACCCATCTAAATTCATTAATATGATGTCCCAAAGCGCAACTAATCATATTGTATTTATCGGCATATGAACGATCTACCAAAAACTCCGTAATCGCAAAACCCTGAGGCGTTTTCTTGATGTGTTTTCGCGCACTCCACCATCTAAAATAATAAATCTCCTCAAAATTTTGCTGCGGACATTCAAACAACGGAATATTCTTTTCCATCCAACTCCAGGCAGAATCATTCGGAATCGCAAATTTCAAATTCTCATCTTCCATCGTATTAAAATAATCGATGTAATGCTTAAAATCTGCAGCATTCAAAACCTCCGAAGTTCCTTTTTTAGAATGATTTATTCCCGATTTACAACCTATATTTAAGGCCGAAATCAGGATTATAAAAGCGATTATTTTGTATTTAAAATGATGTAACATATTTAAAATATTTTTTAATTCCATTTTCTCGCACAGTTTGTCATTCTGAGGAACGAAGAATCTCCACAATAAACTCTACAATCAAAATCGCCAATCTTTGTCGATCTTGCAACGGAGATTCTTCGTTCCTCAGAATGACAAAAAAACTCGCATACTTTTCAGGTTTTTAAAACCTGTAAGGTCTAATCACGCAAAATACTAATTCCCTGTAAAAGTATACGTCTGTCCAGCTTTCATATTCACATCGTAAATATTATAATTTGGCAGTTTTACTTGATCTAGTTTTGCTTTATCAGAAATAATCGGTTTTTTCACTTCCACATCATAAAACAGCGGATTTTGATTTTTTCCTTTCGCATTTTTCATTGAAGTTCCTTTTACTGCTTTTAAAGTATTTTCTACTTTCAATCTACAATTTCCGCCAATTTTCGAATAGATTTTCAACTCCGAAACCTTATTGTTTTTCCAGGTCATATCAATTACAAATCCGCCTCTTGAAACCAAACCTTTAATGCTTCCATCTTTCCAAACTCCTGGTAAAGCCGGCAATAAATGAATGACATCTTCCTGACTCTGCATCAACATTTCTGCGATTCCTGCTGTGCATCCAAAGTTGCCATCAATCTGAAACGGCTGATGCGCATCTAACATATTCGGATACGTTCCGCCGCCTTTTCTTTGATCGGCAGTAACCAAATGCAATTGATCCTGAATCAATTTATAAGCGTGGTTTCCATCTAATAATCTGGCCCACAAATTTACTTTCCAGCCCATAGACCAGCCTGTAGATTCGTCTGTTCTGTAAATCAAGGATTGTTTTGCCGCTTCAAATAATTCCGGTGTTTTAATGGCCGAAATCTGATTACTCGGATACAATCCGTACAAATGCGAAACATGTCGGTGATTGTCTTTCGGATTATCCCAATCGTCCTGCCATTCCTGCAACTGACTGTGTTTCCCCACTTTCATTGGAGGCATTTTTGCCAATGCATCACTTACTTTTTTCACATAAGCAGCATCCGGAGAAACCAAAGCCGAAGCTTCAATAACATGTGTAAACAAATCAAAAATCAACTGATTGTCCATTGTCGTTCCAGATGCAATTGTCGCTTTTCCAGTTCCGCCTGCATGTGTATTTTCGGGTGAACTTGACGGTACAACCACCAAATATTTTGTATTTGGATCTATAACCATAAAATCAAGGAAAAAATCTGCTGCACCTTTCATTATCGGATAAATTTCTTCCAGATATTTTTTATTGCCTGTATACAAATATCTTTCCCATAAATCCTGACAAACCCAAGCACCGCCTGTTGTCCACATTCCTGAAGCTGCAGAATCAACCGGAGCCGTAACGCGCCAGATATCAGTATTATGATGCAAAACCCAACCGCTTGCATTGTACATCATTCTGGCTGTTTCTGCACCTGTAATGCTTAATTCTTTTGCCATTTGAACAAAAGGTTCGTGCATTTCCTGAAGATTGGTAACTTGTGCCGGCCAATAATTCATTTCGGCATTGATGTTTGTGGTGTATTTACTGTCCCACGGCGGCGTTACCATATCATTCCAAATTCCTTGTAAATTAGCAGGTTGTCCGCCTGGCTGCGAACTTGAAATCAAAAGATAACGCCCAAACTGAAAATACAAACTCGCTAATTGCGGATCAAATTGTTTCGAGAAATCCCTGATTCTTTCGTTCGTTGGTTTCTTTGCCGCTTCATTTGTTCCCAAATCAAACGAAACTCTATCGAAGAATTTCTGATAATAATCAACATGTGATTTTTTTATCGTTTCAAAATTTTTTGTTTCGGCTTTAGCCAAATAATCTTTACTTTTTGCAATTTCGTCACCACTTATATCCTGATAATTTTTAAAATTAGTGGCAATCGAAATATAAAGTGTTACTTCATCAGCTTTATTAATACTAATGATTCCGTTGCTTGCTGAAACTTCTCCGCCTTTATTTTTAGCAGATAATCTTCCCTGAAATTTTATTTTTCCTTTTACTCCTTCAAAATTGCTTCCAATTCCCGAAAGCAAAATTTGATCGCCTTCTGTTCCCGAAACCGTTTTATCAAGCGGGCTATTTATAAAAACATTCGCCGTAATTTGTCCCGGCTGACTTGCAGAAAGTCTCACGACAATCACCTGATCTGAAAAAGAAGTTAAAATTTCTCTGGTAAATTCTACGCCGTTTACGGTATATTTTACTTTTGCAGTCGCATTTGCAATATCTAAATCTCTGTAATAATTCGAATATTTTTGATGTCCGGGAAACGAAATATACACGCTCCCAAAAGTTTGATACGGCATTCCATCATTCGTTTGCGACATAATATCCTGCGTTGCCAAATCCTGTGCTTCATCAAATTTTCCGTCAAAAATTAACTGACGAACAACTGGCAAAGCTTTTAATGATTTTGAATGTGCGTTGCTGTTTGGAGAACCCGCCCAAATGGTTTCTTCGTTCAATTGCAAACGCTCTACTGCGGGATCGCCAAAAACCATCGCCCCCAAACGTCCGTTCCCCAAAGGAAAAGCTTCGTTCCAGATTGCAGCAGGTTTATCATACCATAATTTCAATTCGCTATTACTTTGCGCTGTTGCAAATGAAAAAACTCCCAAACAAATTGCCGTTATTTTTTTTCTTATATTCATATTGTATGTTTTTTTTCGCCACGAATTACACGAATTAGCACTAATTTTTTTTTAATTTTTTACTTCAATTTCTGTAATTTTTACCACAGATTCAAATGATTAAAATGATTTTTTATCTGCATAATCTGCTAAATCTGCGAGAGTAATTTTTTTTCCGCAGATTTAGCAGATCGAGCAGATTTTTAATTTGTGAAAATCTTTTTAATCTCTGGCAAAATAATTCGTGCTAATTCGTGTTTATCTTTTTTATTTCTTAACCTCGTAAACTTTATTATTCTTCTCGCCAAACATTTCATATAATTTGTTGATGTCTTTCAATGCATTTTTAGGTAAGTTTTCTGCTTTATTCCCAAAAACATATAGTTTGTCATAAGGTTCAATCACACAAGTCGATTCGTCGATTTCGCCTTTTTCGTTTTTTATTTTATTCAAATCCAAACCTAAATATTTTGCCATAAACGGATACAAAGCCATACGTTTTGAAACTCCAAAATCATGTCCTTCTTTGGCAAAATGTGCATTTTCGACTAAATCTTTCTTTCCATATAATTCATATGTGCGTTGGATAAAAGGAAATTCCAATTCCGGAACTGCAAGCGTCCAGTCTTTTCCATCAGAAACAATCAATTGTGGTTTTGGCGCCATCATTGCTGAGATTTCGGCATTATTTGTTCCATTTCCGCAAAGGTGAATTCCGCGTCCACTTTCGCACGGACAGCCTCCGGAAAAATGCGAAGAAACCATTACCACCGGAGCAGAAACCGTAATTCTATCGTCTAAAGCAGCCAAAAACATCGTGTGCGAACCTCCGCCTGAACCGCCTGTTACGCCAATCCGAGTCATATCAACATTTTTTTGAGTCGATAAATAATCCAATAATCGGATTCCGCTTAAAACCTGAACCGTTGAAGCAATACTATTTCTGTGGGTTTCTTCCGGAAACTGAAGCAATGATTCTCCCCAGGCAAACAAATCGTAACTCACTACAATGGCTCCCATTTTTGCCATAATTGCACAGCGGTATTGTTCGTCTTTTCTATATCTTCCGTCTCCAAAATGTCCGTCTGGCGTTAAAATAACCGCGGCTTTTTTATTTAGGGGATAAGGTTTGTAAATTGATCCCGTCGCATAAACTCCGGGAAGAATTTCTAATGCAATATTCTCAACACTGTAATCTTTATAAATTCTCTTTGGAGTTAAAAGTGGCTTAGATTTTGGCATTGGGGGAGCCTTTTCTAATCCAAATGAGGTTATCATACAAGCTTTTAACTCCGTTTTACGTTTTTCCCATTCTTCTTTAGTCGAATAAAGGCTTTCCAGGTAGAACAAGCGTTCTTTTCCTTTATCCACTGAAACTTTATGATTTTCATATTTTCTGATGATATACGTTCCGTCCGGCTGTTTGAAATACATCAATTCAAACGGAGCCAGAATGTTAGTTATCGAGATCGCCAAATTTCCCGGTTCTATTCTCCAATCGGCATAGTCTAATTCTTTCCCTTTCAATAAACCTCGGTCATCGTTTATGGTAACATGAAAAACAGTTTCGATTTTTTTTAAGGTTTCCGAAACGGGTTTTCTGAAATTTTCATCAGAAGTTATTTGCGCGTTTGCAAAACTCACTGCAAAAATTGAAAGTAATATTGCCTTTCCTATGTTTTTTAATTTCTTCATTTCTTGTTGTTGACATTGGCACGCGGATGACGCGGGTTGAGCGGATTTTATTTTGATAGTTATAAAAAAAATCTGTGTTCATCTATTGAAATCCGTTTGATCTTTGTACCAATTTATTTTTATATTTTACATTCAATCGTATATTTTCCTGATCCAAATCTCAGGTTTTTAGTTACTTTTCCATTTACTTTTACTTCTGTACCCGCTGCAACCGGCAATTTTATCGTCGCCGAAGTATTCACCGGAATTTCGATTTTCAAAATCAATTTTCCCTCTTTCTTTTCCCAGGACGAAGCAATTTTCCCATAAACCGATTGATAATCCGCTTTAGCGAAAGTCATATCGCCCACCACTTCCGGCTGAATAAAGAAATGTTTGAATCCAGGTTTTTCAGGATCAGCCACAATTCCGGCTAAACTTTGATAAAACCATTCTTCAATCTGCCCAAGCATAAAATGATTCCATGAATTTCCTTTTGTTGGATCCCATTGTTCGGTTAAAGTGGTCAAGCCAAATTTAATCTGAAAACCATAACCCGGCGCATCATAATGATTGTGCATTTTATACATCGTTTCGTTTTCCCCATTTTGTGCCAAAGCCTGAAATAAATAACGGTTTCCAACATCTCCAGTTGTTAATCTGTCGCCTTTTGCATTGATATCGGCAATCAAGTTTTGCATTACAGCTTCTTTATACTGCGGCTCTACAATATTCATATAAACCGGAACGGCATTGCTAAACTGACTGCTGGTTCCATATTGTTTGGTTTCCGGATTGAAAAACTCCTTGTTGAAAGCATTTTTTATATCAGTTGTCAAAGTTTCGTATTTCGAAATATCTTCTGTTTTGTTCAGTAACTTTGCTGCTTTTGCAACTAAACTTGCTCCGTAAAAATAATGTGAAGTTGCCGAAAGCGCAATCGGACTATTTTTTGAATATCCCGCGGCATGCGTGCCGTAATCGTACCAATCGCCTAATCCGTGCGAAACAATATTATTGGTTGCTTTTGTTCCTAAATAGTCTACGTAGTTTTTCATAACCGAATAATACTTTTCGATTAACGAAGCATCACCGTAATACTCGTAATACATCCAGGGCAGAATTACGCCGGTTACACCCCATTCCGGAGAGTCGGTAAAGTCGCCTCCAAAAACCACATATTCAGGAACAATTGTCGGAATCAAACCGTTTTCTCTTTGCGAATCTGAGATATTCTGCATCATCGCTGGAATATAACTTTCGAGATTATAATTGAACATTAATCCCGGGCCGTTCAAATGAACTTCTTCTAACCATCCTAATTTTTCTCGTTGCGGACAATCGGTAAAAACACTTTGAAAATTACTTTTTATTGAATTGTTTATCAGCTCGTGCGATTTATTGAAAATTTCGTTGGAACATTCAAAACTTCCCGCTTCTCCAGCCGAATTGTAAATGAAATTCGATTTCAAATCAACAACTGTTGGAAAATCTGCGTTTTTGGCTTCTTTAAAATTAACATTCTCAATCTGAATATATTGAAATCCGTAAAAGCTAAATTTCGGTGTCCATTCTTCAATTCTGTCACCTTTTAAAGTATAGTCGTAATAGTAGGGTTTTCCGGATCTTCCCTGTGCAATTGTGCCATCTTCATTTAAACCTTCAGCTACCCAAATACGAACCGTCTGCCCTTTTTTTCCTTTTACTTTTATGGTGGGAAATCCGGAAAGATTTTGTCCCATATTAAAGACAAAAAAGTTTGGTTTAAGTTCTTTTACTTCCTTAATATTATATTGTTTCTGAATTATAATTGGCGGTGCGGTCTGTGGTCTTAAAACTCCTTTTGGCGCTTCCTGAATCACAACTTTTTTCCAGTCAGCATCTTTGAAATATTTTTTATTCCAGTCTTTTTGTTCTATATTGGCGTTGTAATCTTCGCCTCCAAAAATGCTATTATACGTAATCGGACTCTTGCTGTATTTCCAGCTTTCATCTGATTTTATGATTTCTTCAGAACCGTCTTTATAGGTAATTTTCATTTTAAAGAATAACGTTGGCGGACCAAAACTCACAAAAAACTTCGTATATCTTTCTGCAAGTGTATTGTACATTCCGTTTCCTAACAAAACGCCAATTACATTTTCGCCTTTCTCTAATTCCTTCGGATTCAGTTCGTAAATATTATAATTTACACTTTTATCGTAATCTGTCCATAAAGGTGCAAACTCGCTGTTGCCAATTTTCTTCCCGTTAATGGTTAAGTCGTAATGTCCTAAACCTGAAATATAAACGACTGCTTCTTTGATTTCTTTTTTGATTTCAAAAGGTTTACGAAGCATAATACTCCTGCGCGACAAAGAATCCGAAGCATTAATTATGGCATTCTTTTTTTCTCTGTTGTAAGTTGCAGAATGATAATTTCGGCCTTCCGGTAAATGACTGTCGGCTTTTGTAATTGCGCCAATCCAGGTTGGATTTAATTCTGATTCTAACGAAGCGGTTCTGAAAGAAGCTGTTTTACTCCATTTAGAAACTTTTCCTGTTTGATTCCATACTTTAACCTTCCAGAAATATTTGGTTTCGTTTTTCAACGGATTTCCGCCATAAGCAATTTGCAGGTTTTTATTAGAATCTATTCTTCCGCTGTTCCAAATATCTGCTTCATCGTTTTTTAGTTTTTCTTCAGAAGATGAAACCAAAATTTGATAGCCAATTTGTGATGCATTAGATTCTTTTGAAACCAACTGCCAGCTTAATCTCGGTTGATTCTGAACCACGGCTAATGGATTCTGAGCCATTTCTGTTGTTAAATGTACAGGCAAAATTTGCCCTTTAGAAACCAGAGTTACTAAAAGACAAATTGCTAATACTATGTTTTTGAAATTCTTCATTTCTTATTGTTGAGATTTTTGGACGCGGATGACACGGATTCGCTAAAGCGAAGACGCGGATAAAAACGGATTTTTTTAATATTTAATTTTAGCAAGGCAAATAAAAAATCCGTTTTTATCTGCGTTTTTACGAAGTAAATCCGTGTCATCCGCGTCGTATATTTTTTACAACTTTTTCGTAATCAACGATTGAATATTAAAAACCGCCTCAGGAATTAATTTTCCGGTTTGAGGCAGATCGTCGTAATCATCTGTGTCCGGTTCTGTATCGGCATTTGGTGAATATCTTTGCTCGCCGGTGCGGAACATTATTCGCTCAAAACCATCTACCGGAGCATAAAAAATTCTCGTTGACTCTTTTTCGTCGTTTACTTTTATGGTGTACGAACGGGTTTTAACGTTCAGCTTTACGTTTACTTTATATTCTTTTCCGGCTTCGTATTTTGCAATCGTATTGAAACGGGCTCCGGTTTTTGTTTTCAATTGTCCATCAGCATCAAAAGTTAATCTTACGGCTGGTAAACCCTGTTTATTTTGAAATTCCACCTGCAATAAACCGTGAT
This sequence comes from Flavobacterium psychroterrae, assembly GCF_018380615.1. GTDB lineage: Bacteria > Bacteroidota > Bacteroidia > Flavobacteriales > Flavobacteriaceae > Flavobacterium > Flavobacterium psychroterrae. Next base: position 212,836 of record NZ_JAGYVZ010000001.1, read on the forward strand.
TATTTTGTTCCGGCTTAACGGTAAAAGTCATTTCCATTTTCTCTGCAAACGGAATAACACGTTCTGCACGAGCATAATCGAAATAATCCTGATCTCTTAAAGTTAGTCATTTTTTGCCGTCTGTTTTCTTTTCTATTTTGGTAGAAGCCCAAGCCAAATCATAAGTGTTCCAAAGTTTTAATTCTTGTCCGTCAGGAAGATTATTAAAAAAATCATTTGCGTTTTCTGTAACAGTACTCACAACCGGAACCGGAATCGACGCTACCCAAATGTCTTCTTTATTAACGCTGTAACTTACCCAAAGTTTTCCGTCAGGCGGAATTCCGTCACCTTCCGAAATTCCCCGGACATATTGAGGTCCTGCAGATTTGTAGTTTCCACCATAACGCATCGGACTGATTTCGCCGTGAACTAATAATAAATCTTTGTAATTCAAACCGTCATCGCTGGTTGAAATCGCCAATGGCCAACGGTATTCTGACGGATTATAAACGGTTGTATAACGATTATCTGATGTTTTTTGTCCCCAGATTTTTGCGTTGCTGTTTACAAAACCGGGCGCACGAACGGGCATATATTCCCAGGATTTTCCACCGTCTTTACTGATCGAAGTTAAAGCGTGTTTCCATAAACCCACTACATCTCCGTTTGGTAAATGATAAGAACTTAGCGCTTTATAAGGTTTTTTTAGCGGAATCAATTCGTCATCACGATCTGCCTCTTCCACCCATTGTTGTAAAACCAAAGGATCTGAAAGAATTTCTTCGCAGGCTTTTTTCAAACCTTTGTCTTTTGCCTGCGTATAAAATGGAAAAGCCGATTTAGATTTGTCCCATGATTTATTGTATCTGATAAAATAAATTTCGCCAAAACTTCCGTCTTTTTTAATTTCTCGAATCACACGTCCAATTCCTTTTCCGTCGTTTGGGTCGTCTTTTTCATCCATTGCGATTCCGTAATACGCAAGTGCAAAAAGCCGTTTGTCTTTTGAGGTATAAAAACCCATTCTTTGGTGCATAATCGCATCCAGATTTTTGGCTACGCCTTCTACCCCATCTTTTTTCCATCCGTCAGGAATATGATAAATTGGAAAAATCACTTTTGGCATTTTCCACGTCACACCATCTTTTGAAGTCATAATCAAAGTCTGGCTTGGCGGAATATGTTCTCCCGCAGGATCACTCAAATATTGAAGATAAAAAGTATCATCCCAGTATGCCATTGTTGGCTGGTGATTGTATGTCCACCCAAAACCATCTGCTTTTTCTGGATGTTCACGGCTGGCGCGCATAATCTGCGTAGCGTGAACCCCAACCGCGGGACTTAATTGCCCGTGATGATAATCGACATTCGATAATGTTTTACCAACATAACGAACGGTATCATTTTGCGCTATTGCCGAATTTACAGCACCAAAAGCCAGCAAAAGAGTAAAGGATAAAGAGATATTATTTTTTATATTTTTGAAAGCAATCATTGTTATTGTTTTTTGTTTCACGCAGATTTTACAGATTTTAGCTGATTTCCACAGATATTACTTTTGTTTTCTTTGTACAGATTAAAATAAAAATCTGCTACATCTGCTTTAATCATTTTAAATCTGCGTGAAATTTTTCTCTCGCAGATTTAGCAGATTTTTATTTTTTGTTTCACGCAGATTATAGCTGATTTTAGCTGATTTCCGCAGATATTACTTTTGTTTTTTTTGTACAGATTAAATTAAAAATCTGCTACATCTGCTTTAATCATTTTAAATCTGCGTGAAATTTTTTCTCTCGCAGATTTAGCAGATCAAGCAGATTTTTATTTTTTGTTTCACGCAGATTTTAGCTGATTTCTGCAGATATTACTTTTGTTTTCTTTATACAGATTAAATTAAAAATCTGCTGCATCTGCTTTAATCATTTTAAATCTGCGTGAAATTTTTTCTCTCGCAGATTTAGCAGATTTTTATTTTTTGTTTCACGCAGATTTAGCAGATTTGAGCTGATTCTCGCAGATAATATTAAAAATCTGCTTGATCTGCTTTAATCGATTTAAATCTGCGTGAAATTTCTTTTCTAATTTTTCTTTTCAATTAATCCTTTTAAAACTTCTTCTGAAATTGTTGTAATCGTTCCGTGTTTGTGTCCTTCCGGAAGACTTATTTTTGAGGAAACATCTTCAAAATGAACAAAATCTGACGTGCTTAAAGCTTTATAATTTTTTGAACCGTAATTATCATAATACAACAACCATTTTTTGCCAACTTTTACCACCGTTGGACCTTCGGATAAATACTCTGTTAATGGTTTTGAACTTTTTTCGAATGGTCCTAAAGGCGATTTCCCGAAAGCTACTTTTATATTTCGCATAGGTCTGGTGTTGTCTTTCAAAACCAAAACATACTCTTTTTTACTTTTCTTTACAATCACACAATCTATCACGCTAAAACCCGGATCATAATATAATTTTGTGTCTGAAAATGTTTTAAAATCTTTTGTTGTTACATAATACATTCGGTGATTGTTTTTCTCCTCTTCAACTCCTTTTTCAAATCGAAACGGAATGGTCGATGCCCAAATAATAATGTATTCTTTTTTGACATCATCATAAAAAATTTCAGGTGCCCAAACGTTTACTACTTCAGGTTCGTTTTTCATAACCGGAATATATTCTTGTGCCGACCAATGCATTAAATCTTTAGAACTTGCATATCCAAAACCATTTCCGCCTTTCCAGTCTGTTGTCCAAACCATATGATAGGTTCCGTCTGCACCTTTTGTAATCGACGGATCACGCATGATTTTGCTTGCGCCGATCTCCGGTTTCAAAAATGAACCTTCTAAACCTTTCCAGTTGTAACCGTCTTCGCTGTACGCCAGATACAAACCTTCGGTCGCGGGTTCCCGAAACGACGTAAAAAGATAGATGTCTTTTTTTTTCTGCGAATAACTTATCGCAAAAAAGAAAAGGGTTATGGTGATGAATATATTTCTCATGTTGTCAAATTAAACACCAATTTCACTAATTTGCACGAATTAAATTTGTGTGAATTTGTGAAATTCGTGTTACTTTACTTTACTTATCAATCTTCTGTATAATTGCTTTTTTATCCAGATCTTTTCCTTTTTTAACGATCGTTGTTACGTTGTTAAAAACATTATTTTTCAGGAAAACATTCTTTGTTTCTTTTCCTTCGGCTTCTATGAAAATATCGGTTGCATTAAACGGGAAATCATTATTAATCATCATATTAGAAACATTTTCTAACTTGATTACCGGAACATTTTTTATTGGTGTTGAAGATCCAACATTATCTAAAATGATATTTTTTGAATCTGAAATTTTGAAAGAAGAACCAATTGTCGCGTTTACTTTTACATCGTGAAATTCAACATCTGTGGCCGTATTTACGGTAAAACCTTCTTTTCCGTCCATATTAATGTTAGAGAAAGTGATGTTTTGAATTGGCATTTCGGTAATTCCCAAAATTTGTCCGGCTTTGTTGACATTTGAGCCTGTAATATTGCTCATGTGAATGTTTCTGAAAATCGGCGTTTTCTCGGTCACAGGTTCTACTTTGGTATCTTTATCGTAGAAAAGACTTAGTACAATTGCTTCTTCTTTAATGTTTTTCATTACGATATTATCTACGCGAATATCTTCTACAACGCCGCCGCGTCCTCGCGCTGCTTTGATACGGATTCCACGATCTGTTCCGTCAAAAACACAGTTCGAAATGGTGATTTTTTTGATTCCGCCAGACATTTCACTTCCGATAACTACTCCGCCGTGACCGCTTAACATTGTACAATTCGTGATTGTTACGTTTTCTGTTGGTCGGTTGTATTTACGTCCGTCTTCGTCTCTTCCGGATTTGATGGTAATGCAATCGTCGCCAACGCTGATATGGCAATTTGAAATATGAACATTTTTACAAGATGAAGGATTGATTCCGTCTGTATTTGGTGAATGCGGATTAAAAATCGAGATTCCGGTTACGGTTACATTATCACAAAATTCAGGATTGATCGTCCAGAATGGCGAATTTTGAAACGTTACGCCTTCGATTAAAATGTTTTTGCAATTGTATGCCTGAAAAAATGAAGGTCTGAAAAACTTTTTATCGATCGTTCTTTTGTAATAATCAGAATATACAATTCCCTGATTTTGCTCTTCCCACATTTTTTGATATTTGGTTTGTGGAATTGGTCCTTTTGCGGATTCTATTCGGTACACTTCATTCCACCATGCTTTTCCTTGTCCGTCGATTACGCCTCTTCCTTTTATGGTGATGTTTTCTACATCTTTGGCATAAAATAAAGGAGAGAAAGATTTCATTACCAATCCTTCATAACGCATTTCTACGTAAGGCAAGAAGTCATCAAAATTATCTGAAAATTTTAAAAGTGCGCCTGAATCTAAATGAATCGTAATATTACTTTTTAGTTTTAATGCTCCGGTAAGATATTCTCCTGCAGGGAAAAAGATAGTTCCTCCGCCGTTTTTAGATGCTTTTTCTATTGCATTTTGAATGGCCTCGGTACATTTAATTCCTTTGTTGTTTCCTCCTTCGTTTAGGATATTTAGCCAGCCGTCGTTTGCGAAAGCGGTGTTAAGTCCTAGTATGAAGCAGAGAATTATTAGTATGTTTTTCATTGTTTTGTTTTTTTGTTTCATGCAGATTTTGCTGATTTTGGCAGATTGGCGCAGATTTTTTATCCTCATTTTTGTCATTTCGACGAAGGAGAAATCACATCCAGAGAGCAACGTACTATGTGGAGTTTCTAGTGTGATTTCTCCTCCGTCGAAATGACAAGATTGTCGTTATTCCGATTAAATTACTTACCTGACTTTAAAATCAAAACCCAGTCATTACCGTCTTCTTTTATACCCAAAGGCTGAAATTCTTTTGTTCCATTATTGTCAACGATTCCGATTTTCTTCTTTTGTCCGTTTCTTGGATTGTACCAGATTACCTGGACTTTTTCTCCTTCAATTTTCCCCATATTTACTTCGATTTTTCTTCCGTTGTAAGTATAAATCAAAGCGTAATTTTTTCCTCTTGTTGCTGCCAAATAATCATATCTCGATCCTTGGTTTGCGATTAAAGTTTCATCCGGAATTCCTTCTAAAAACGGAAATTCTAACATTAATTTCTTGATGAAAACCATTTGTTTTGCTCCTGGAGAATTTAGCGCCGATGTCCATAATTCTTTATTTCCGTAGGCTGGTTTATCGCCTTTTCTAAACATTTGCATTACGGCGTTGTGCCCGTATGTGTAACCTGCAGCGCCTGAAAACACTGACCAATATCCGTAACGGCGAACGTCATTTGCGGTCCATTTTGGTTGTAAAGTGTCGTGCAAACCATGCGGAATGGCTTCATACGATGGTTCTCCGTCAAGCGTTGGTTTTGTTGGTTTTAATTCGAAATCTCTAAGGGCAAATTTGTAATTGTCTTCTTTAAAATTCGTTTTCACTGAATCCTGATCGTACCTTCTGTGGCCTGACTGGAACATATTGAAATCTAACCAGCTTGCATTATGATAATTTTCGGAAGAATCGGTTCTGCCGAAAGGGTGAAATGTTACTAACTGATTTGGGTTATTGGTTTTTAATGTGCTTCCAATCGCATTCCAAATATCCATAAACTCGTTTCCGTGTGTATCGCCTCCGTTTAACCAAATTACGTTGCTTTTGTTTTTGTATCTGTCGGCTAAAAACTTAGCATATTCTGTAGCTTGCTCTTTGCTGACTTTATTTCCTTTTGAAACGTTTGTTCCCCAAACCGGAACCATTGCTAAATAGATTCCGTTTTTGCGAGCGACTTCTAAGGTATAATCGACATGATCCCAATAATCGTATTCTTGCGGATTTTTGAAATTATTTCCTGCTGTAATAAAAGGTTTAGAAACGTCTTCATTAATCAAAGCGGCTTTTCCATAAACATTAACGGCGTTTATATTGTGTAAAACCATTACCTGCACAACATTGAATCCTTTTTCTTTTCTGTCTTTAAAATATTTATCAACTCCTGCACGGTCTAATTTTCCAAATGTAAGCCAGCCGGTATCTCCTAACCAGAAGAATGGTTTTTCGTCTTCGGTTACAAAATAATGCTGATTTTTAGAAACTTTGATTTCCGGCAGATTTTTAGATTGAGAATATATAAATTGTGTTGCTAACAGCAAAAGGCTTATAGAAAGTAGATATTTTGGCTTAGTATTCATTTTATTATTTTTTATGTGTTTTGGGCCACGGGTTAAACTGGTTTTCGCTGGTTTTTATGTTTTTTACTTAGATTTTTGCCATGCACTTTTTGCCACAGGTTTCACTGATTTAATGGATTTTCTAAGCTTTGTCTTTAAATTTTTCTCGCAGATTTTGCAGATTGAGCAGATTTTTAATCTTTAATTAATAATTTTAATTGATCAAAAAATCTGTGTTAATCCTTTTAATCCGTACAATCTGTGGCTAATTTTTCTTCACTACAAATAGCACTTTTTCTTTAATTTCTGATTGTGGAATTACTACTGCTTTTCCTCCGCTTATATTTGTTTTTTTATCTAAAGTTCCTGTTGCGGCGTTTATTGTGTATACTTCGAAAGTTCCTTTTGCATTTGATAAATCAACAGAAATATCCTGATCAGTTTTCAAATAAAAAAGGTAACTTTTTCCTTTATTTTCTAATTTCCAGAGATTATCTGAAAACGTATTTCCGTCAACTAATTTCATTTCGCTTAAAGCAGAATAAAACTCAGGAAGTTCAATTTTTGGAATATTCGGTAATGAAGCTCCCGCCATCAAAGCCGCCCAGCCAAATCTTGAAGAACCATCTGTTGAATACAGAATTACTTTTTCAGGATATTTTTCGCGGTATTCACGAACGGCGCGATAGACCTGATTGTCGGTTTCTTTACCGGTTTTTAGTTTTCTGGCGTGTTGTCTTGGCGCTAAATTTTTGCCTCCTTCGGGCGCGTACACTGATCCGTCTTCTTTGTAATACCAATAACGAATATCGATTGCATCAACTGTTTTTGCTCTTTGTACATCATTCAAAATAGCATCCTGAACATCTTTTGTCGCACTTAAACCAATGATTGCTTTTTTACCTGTTTCGTCTTTCCATTTTTGGACTTCATCCAGCCAAAATTCCATAAAATGAAACGGACCAGTATATTCGGCACTTGTTAATTGAATTACGTTGCTGTTGTCCTGAAAATTTTCAAGAGATTTTCTGATGAAACCCTCGTGTAATTTTCTTCGAACCGGATTTGTAATATCGTAAAACTGTTCTGCCATAAATATACGTTTGTCTCCTGCATACGGCGGCGGTTCAGGGAAACCGGTGCTATTTATATTATTTACCGAACGCCACGGTGAACTTGACCAATGTGCTCCGGCCTCTATAATATTATGTTGAAAATATTGCTGATTGACTAATAATTGTCCTTTGGCTTCTGCCAAATCGGCAAAAAGTGCGAGACGATTCCAATACCAATCGTTGAATTTTGTTAAATCGTATTTGCTTAATTGATCCCAGGCCAAATCCTGTCCGCTTCGTGCAAATGGCTGTTCGTAAAATGGCGGCCAGACATCGGCATCAAAACGGCGAACGCGTTCGTGATCGTCCATTCTTCTTTCGTACCATAAACCGTAATTATGTTCTAAAGCGACCATATTATTGGTACTCAAATAATCTGAAACTTCGTTGATATTATCTGTAAATCCGGTTCCGGTTCTTCCTGGGACAAATCTTGTAACATCCGGTAATGATTTCGAAATATCGCTGTCTCTCAGGCTTCCGCGCCACCATGGAACGCTTAATCTGTTTCCAGCAATTACTTTATTGTCATAAATAAGCCAGCCGTTTTTTGTGGCTACTTTATTATTTGAATTTATTTTTTGATCTGAATTTATTTTTAAATCATTCGCGTTTTTTAAACCTGAATTGTTCGTGTCAATTGCATTTGCTTTTGAAACTTCGGCAATCCATTCCGGTAAGCTTTGTTTTGGCGCAACTGAATTTTTAGTTAATTCTTGTGCAACATCAATCGCAGGACTTGATGAAGGTTCTGAACCTAAATCATAAATAAACGGTTTCATAGGAAGCTGTTGTAAACGACTTTCTAACTGTGCATAAAATAAACTTCTTGGTGAAATATGATTGTTTACGTCTTTCCAATGACCATCGCCAGCCATGATTCCGCCCCAAACTCCAAAAGCCCAGTTTTGTGCCGTTGGCGGATTGTAACATTCTATTTTTGATGCCGAAGTTTCCCAAATAACGCTATTTGCAGCCGTCCATCCTGCACCTCTGCCGTTTTGTTCTCTGTTACTATAACTTAAAGCATGACCGTCTACATACGAAACATCAAATAATATTCCTGTTGCCCAACTGCCAATCGCTCCGCTATTATTGAAAGGCATAAAAGATTCACATTGAATAAACACATTTGGACCCGTTGTTCCAAATCCGCCAACCGCAAAATCGTGGTAACCGTATTCAGAATAACAACGTTGAAATAAAGTTTGCTGCCCTTCGGTATAAAAAGTATGTCTTCTAAATCCTCCAATTTCAGAAATGGGTTCGGTTGCGATACAATCTTCAACTGTAATTTGGTGTGCCGATTTTAATAACGAAACTGCTCCTCCTGCAAAATGCTTGAAATTAACTTGTTTCACCCAGGCATTTCTTGTGTTTTCTATGCTAATTCCTAGCCATCTATGTTCTTCGTCTTTTGGTTTTGACTGATCATAAGTTGATTTCATCAGAATATTTTCAATCCCGATTTGTTCGATTCGTCCTGACCATGAATAAGTCATTACTTTTGCAGTTCCGTAAACATCATCTAAAGTCATCGTTAATGGAGCGTTTAATGTTACTTCATTGCCATTAATTTTGGTTACAACTCTGTTCCAGGAAATATCCCAATCGTCTTTTTTCCAGCCAATCCAACCTGTTTCTGCTCCAAAATCATCCATTTTTAATTCCTTAATCCAGTTAAGAGTTAAAGGTTTTGTGATGATAATTTCATCTGATGGTTTTAATTTTGAGGTATTTTTTAATTGTATTTTTTGAGTTCCAAGTGGTGTATAAGTTGTACTGAATTCGAAAGTTTCACCGAGTTTTTTATCATTAATTCCTAAAACTCTGACTATGGCTTCTCGTTTTAATCCGGTTCCTAATAAAATTGTTCCGTTTTCATTATTTCCGCTTCCGCGTAAAACAATACCTGATTTTTTAAGATATAAAGTTCCATTGATTTTAAAAATTCCTTTGTCTAAAAGTACAGCTCCGCGAAAACCGGATTTATTTGGCTTTAGATTTCCCACATAATCAATAGCTGCCTGAATTCTTTGTGTAGCGTCTTCTTCTTGTTTTGGAACAAAAATTTTATTCTCCACATTCGGAATCGCTTTTTCAGAAGCCATATATCCTGCGTATGAAAAATCAGGAATTTTGTTTCCTGAATTATCTGCGGTAAAAGAAAGTTTTCCTTCTTTGGTTTTTATTATGTCTGGGAAATTTGTTTGTGCTGTGATGTTTTCACCAAAAGACAGAGCAAAACACATTAAAAGTAATGTATTTTTGAAAGAAGCAATATTTCGTAACTTATTAAAATTCAATTTAATGATGTTTTATAATTTTACATTTCCACAATCTTGTTATTTCGACGAAGGAGAAATCTCCGTTTGCTGAATCTTCTTCGTGGAGTTTCTTGCGAAGATTCTCCTCCGTCGAAATGACAAACTTTGGAGTATTCTTTATCGTTATTAAACCTGAAAGGTTTGCGTTGAGAATAGTATGAAGGGTTAGAGTTTATATTTTTTTCTACAATCTATTCTCTTTCCTCTTTCCTCTTTCCTCTTTCCTCTTTATTCTATCCTCTTTATTCTATTCTCTTTATTCTATTCTCTTTATTCTATTCTCTTTATTCTATTCTCTTTATTCTATTCTCTTTCCTCTATTCTCTTTCCTCTATTCTCTCTCTCTACTGCAACAATACTTTCGACAATGTATCTGTATTATTTTCTGGTTTTGTCCAGTCTGTTTTAGATTTAGGATCAATTCCGTTAAAATATTTTTCGATATTAGTGTAACCGTCACCATTTGCGTCTTTATTAGCATCTGAAGCATCATTTGGATCTAATCCAAATTTCTTTTCCCAGGCATCCGGAATTCCATCATTATCAGAATCTCTATAGGCTTTTCCTTTATAAACCGGATAACCTCCAACTTGGTCAGGATGTGTTATAATTCCTTTTTTATAAGAATCTGCAGGTAATCTTCTTTTAATAAATTCCTTCCCAATCGCATTTTCTAAACCGTCTTTTACTTCAATTTTTCCGGTGCGGACTTGTTTGATGATTCTTTCGTCGACAACGTCTCGTTTTGGTAAATTTGCTCCAACATTATTCAACACAAATTCGTATGCTTCTTCTGCAGGCATGATGGTAATCTTTGGCATTGAAAAAGGTTTTGTTTGTTTAATCAATTCTAAATATGATTTTGTCTCAGCTTCTGATTGATCTTCTAATTGCACTCCGCCGTTCCAGTTATCTGCTGTTACCTCTGGAGAACCTACGATATAATTACCAGACACATAAGCTCTTCCGTATGTTTTGGGTTTCATATATCCTGATTCAGGTTTTAGAATTCTGTAACGAATTGGCTGATCTGTTGGGGTAATTGGTCCCGGTTTAAAATAATTATTGATGATGTTGAACATCGAACGATAATCGCCCCCGTCAAGAGAACGATTCCACCAATTGAAAATCACATTGTTTACAAAATTAAAATCACCATACATTCCGACAGAAGCATTTCTTGAAATATTATCTGCCCACAAGTTACGCATAAAAGTCCTGTTTAATCCACCAATTGTACTTCCGAAAGCGTGATTATAAGTATCTAAACCTTCTGATGAAATGGTGTTTTGAATGGTAATATTGCAAGCCGGCAATTTTTCCAGTTTCGATTTGTCATTTGCCTGAAACTGATGTCTGTATAAGGATATATTTTCGTCTAATCCCCAACTTACTGAGCAGTGATCTACGATTATATTTCCAATTGGATTTCCGCCCAGGGCATCGTCTCTGCGGGTAACATCTGTAGCACCTCTGCGAAAACGCATATGTCTGATGATAACATCGTGTGTATCGATTTCCAGCGTTTCTCCTGCAATACAAATTCCGTCACCGGGAGCAGTTTGTCCTGCTATAGTCACGTAAGGTGCACGCATGCTGATTCTTTTCTTTAACTGAATGATTCCCGAAACGTTGAATACAATTGTTCTTGCTCCAACGGCTTCACAAGCTTCTCTGAAAGTTCCTTTTCCACTGTCTTCTAAACTGGTTACAACGAATATTTTTCCGCCTCTTCCACCCTGAGTGAAAGCTCCACCACCCTCAGCTCCGGGAAAAGCAGGAATATCTGCCCATACAAAATCTTTTGGATAAGAAGCCCACGGCAAATACGGTCGTCCTAATTTGGCTTCAGCCTGAATAGTGCTGTAATTATTATTCCAGATTTCAGCTAATCTTTTTTCTTCATCGGCCAAAATCGCATCGGCTTTTTCCTGAATCGGTTTGGGAATTTGCGGATATTGCGCATATGTTGAAGTGAAGAAAGAACAAAATGAAACGATCATCATTGTTCTTTTTAGAATTTTGTTTGAGGAAATATTTTGCATGAGAATTGGTATGTAAAGTTTTAGGATTTTCAGTTTTAGTCTCAGTTTTCAGTCTCAGTTTTCGGTCTCAGTCTCAGTCTCAGTTTTCAGTTTTCAGTCTCAGTCTCAGTCTCAGTCTCAGTCTCAGTCTCAGTCTCAGTCTCAGTTTTCAGTCTCAGTAGATACTGAAAACTGAAAACTGCGACTGAAAACTCTTTAACTATTTATTCCCTTTTTCCTTTTCTCGTTCTTCCACACGTTTGTGCCAATCGGTACTTTCTTTGTTTAAATCGTAACCCTCTTTCGACAAATAATTATTGATTCTTCCTTTGTATTTTCCAAACCAACCGTGTTTTTCTTTCGAAGATCCGCCGTCCATTGCGTGTTCTCTTGCTTCGACCAAAGCGTTGTAGATATAATCTTTTTGTGCCGAAGTTAAGTTTGGTAACATGTCGTTGTAACCTGCAACGGTAATTGGTAAAACACCATACGTCATTCCGTCTTTAACTTCTGTGATTTTATCTTCTGTTAATTGTTTTGCTAACTTTTTAAGATAGGCTTTGTGCAGTTTTTCGATTGACTGATCTGCGTTGGATTTTAGATTATCAATTTTTTCGTTTTGTTTTTCTTTCGCTAAAGCGGTATCTTCTTTTACTTTTTTGATTTCAGCGTCTCTTGGATCCTGAATAGCAGTTAAATCTCTAAATTGCTGTGCTATAATATCTGTAACTGCTTTTTCTTTTTCAGGATTTTTCAATTCTAGTTTCGCTACAATTTTAGCTGCGCGCTCATTGGTAACTTTGATATATTCCGGATCTAAATTTTGTTGTGCAATACTTGTAAAAAATACCAGTAACATCATCAAAACGCTTATATTTTTAATAGATTTCATTTTAATAAGGAATTATTAATTACGATGATTTTATATAATCTGCTAAATCTGTGAGCTAATTTTTTTCTCGCAGATTCAGAAGATTTTGCAGATTTTTTTTCTTGAAGATGTTTGAAAACCTACTCTAGCAAAGATTTAGTTAGCGTCTCGTTGTTATTTTTTAAATCTTTCCAGTCTATTTTTTGGTTCGGATCTGTACCGTTTAAATATTCTTCGATATTAGAATATCCGTCATTATCTGAATCTAATTTTGCATCTGAAGCATCATTTGGATTTAAGCCGTGTTTTTTCTCCCATTTGTCCGGCATACCATCTTTGTCTGTATCTAGATAAGGTTTTCCTTTGTATTCCGGGTATCCGCCCACTTGAGAAATATCTGTAATGATTCCTTTTTTATAAGAATCCATCGGTAAACGTCTGTGTTCGAATTGGTAGAATTCTTTTTTCTCTAATCCTTTTGCGTATTCAGGAACTCCTGTTTTTACGGTTCTTACGATTCTTTCGTCTACTTTATCCCTGATTGGTAAAGTTGCTCCAACATTTTTCAAGACAAATTCATACGCTTCATCAGCTTTCATAAATGGATGAAACCAAGGCATTGGGAAAGGTCTGTCTGATTTCATTTTAGCAAAAAAATCTTTGGCTTCGTCATACGCCATTAACTCGCCTTTTTTGTTTTCGATCTGAATTCCGCCATCCCAGTTGTCTTTTGTAACTTTTTCATTGTTGTTTACGATATTTCCGTTTACATACGCTCTGCCAAAAACCATATAAGATAATTTGCTTCGTCCAGATTCCGGTTTTAGGATTCTGTAACTAATTGGCTGTGTTAAGTCTGTAACCGGTCCCGGTTTGTAAAAGTTATTGATGATGTTGTAGTTTGCTGTATAATCACCTCCATCTGTTGATCTGTTGTACCAGTTGAAAACGACATTGTTTGCAAAATTGAAAATTCCGTTCCATCCAATTGAAGGGTTTCTTCCGGCATTATTTGCCCACATATTTCTAACAAAAGCGCAATTTTCTCCACCTAAAGTGCTTCCGAAAGCGTGATTGTATGTATCTAAAGCTTCACCAAATAAACTGTTTTGAATGGTAATGTTTACAGTTGGTTTTTTCTCGTCAGGATAACCTGCTCCGGGGCTGTACATATGTCTGTAAATGGACATGTTTTCGTCTAGTCCCCATGTTGCAGAAACGTGGTCGATCATGATATTTCCAACAGGATTTCCTCCAATGGCATCATCACGACGGCCTACGAAAGTTTCTCCTCTGCGGAAACGCATATGTCTGATAATTACATCATGTGTATCGATCCAAACAGATTCTCCGGCAATACAAATTCCGTCTCCGGGTGCAGTTTGTCCCGCAATTGTAATGTAAGGTGCTCTTATAATTAGCGGACTTTTGATTTTGATAATTCCGGCAACATTGAATACAATGATTCTTGCTCCACCTTTTTCGCAGGCTTCACGCAAAGTCCCCGGTCCTCTGTCTTCCAGACTTGTAACGGTGTAAACATTCCCGCCACGACCTCCATAAGTAAACATTCCTCCTCCTTCTGCTCCAGGAAAAGCAGGAATTTCTGCTTGTGGTAAATCATTTGGTCTTGATGCCCATGGAATATAAGGTTTGCCTTGTCTGGCTTCTTCTTCGACAATTATAAGTGCTTTTCCCCAGGCTTCGTCAGAAAGTTTTGACGCTTCGTCTTTTATTGCCTTTTCCTGTTCCTGAACTTCTTTACTTAGTTTCGGATATTGGGCAAAACATTGGAAACTTCCCAAAAACAATAGGAAAAGAGTTGATAAAGTGAAATTTTTCATACTAATTTTTAATTTTGGTAATTCTTTTTAAACAAATCACCTGTATTTTAGCAATACAGGTGATCGTTTTTATGTGTTTTGAATAATCATTTTAAGGGTAAAAATTTATTCTTGATAATTAAATGTTCCAGCTCCACCAAAATTATCATTCCAGCCTATGGTTTGCAATAACCAAGGATTTGAAGTTAAAGCTGTGTTGTTAAGACCATTAATATAATAGTTGGGATTAAACTTAATATTAACAGCAACTCCATTAAAATTATCCATAGGCGTAATTAAGGGTGTGCGAATAAAGTTTGCAGTATAAAATGCTGCCAAAGTTGTTAACTGTGTTCCGAAATTTGCAGCATCTGGATCTGCCACCACATTTGCACGAGCAGCAGCTAAAGGATCTGTTGTTGAAGATGTGGTTGCAACTCTATACTGTAAAAAGTTACCAGTACGTTTTGTTCCGTTAATTGGAGTTAAACCTAATTTACTTACAGTACCTCCTATCACTCCAGGTAGCACTTCATTATCATATAACATCCATCTTTGAACATCCCAAAAGCGTTTTCCTTCGTAAGCTAATTCTACCCTTCTTTCATATAAAACCGCTTCAATAGCCTGATATTTATCTGTCAATGTACCTATACCGTAATTGTTTGCAGAAGGAATACCTACGCGGTTTCTAATTCTTCCTAAATAAGCTACGGTATTCCCTGTTTGTCCTAAAGCTGCGTAACATTCGGCAATATTTAATAATAATTCAGCATAACGATATTCAAAAATATCAGTTCCGGAATATTGAAAGTTTGTTTCTTTACTAGCTGCAATATTTGTCATTTTTCTAACAAAAGCCGGACTTGAGATTGCAGTGTTTCCATCTGAAAAACCAGCTTTATTAGCACTATCTATCCAACGGTAGGCCCAAAGAACTGAATTAGGGGTTTCCTTTGATCCCCATTTAGCACCAGAGAAAGCAAATGTTCTATAGAATCTTGGATCTCTGTTAAGGAAGAAAGTAAAATCGTTGTAACCGTTTGCAACAGTTGGTCTTTTACCATCTGCCATTGGAAACAAATCAATCATTTCTTTAGGAGCGGCTACTCCTCCTCCTGTTCCTCCTAAACTTAATAAACGAATTCCTTTTTCCCATGAATTATTAATGGCTTGAGAAGTAATACCTATTCCACAAAGTTGTACCGTGATTGCTTCTGAGCAAAATGCATTGTCAATCAAAAACATGTTTTCCCATTGTTTTGCAGTACTTCCGTATAGTCCATAGCCGTCAGCAGACAATTGAGCTTCTGCTTCCAATCCTGCTTTTAAAGCCGCTTCCCATCGTTCATTTGAACTGTCCCAATTTTTATTGAATATAGGACTAGCAAATGTTAAAAGCACTCTAGATTTTTGTGCCATAGCTGCTCCTTTTGTAAAACGTCCGTAAGCACCAGATCCCCAGTTTCCCGGTAATAAACTTGCCGCCATGTCTAAATCATTTACGATTTGCGCGACAACTTCAGACGGTTTGGCTCTCGGAAGTTGAATTGATGGGTCATCAGCAGCAGCTGCCTGAACAGTTGTAACGATTGGTACACCACCATATACGCGCAATAGATCAAAATACTGCATCGCACGCATATAGTACATCTGCCCTTTTGCCTGATCGCGAAATGTTTTATCCAGGTTAGCACCTTTTACATCTACTTCTTCTAAAAAAGCATTACATTCTCTAATTCTGTTATAAGGATGATTACTAATACTTGTAGCCAATTTTGCTCCATAATACCCACTGGCATCAGCAGAATTTATAAACGTTTTATTTGGATTGATAAAATCTTGTGTACCTCCTAATTCCTCTGTAAATCTTGAATTGATATCTGTATAAGAACCAATAACAGTAGAAATTGGTGATTTATAAGCATTGTAAAAATCATAATATTGATTATCTACATAGGCCTGGGCGCGTTCCTGAGTCTGGTAGAACGTATCATCATAAAAGCCATAACCTTTCTTATCTTTTAGAAAATCATCACTGCAAGAAACTGCACTTGCAGCAAGTAATATTGATAGCGCTATATATTTAAATGGTGTTTTCATAGTTCCTTTTTAATTTTGATTAGAATGATACGTTAAAATTAAGCGACCAAGTTCTAAGTGTAGGATAATTTACAGAAGAATTATCATACATATTTCTATAATGATCTGGATAAGGATTGTATAAATCCCAAAGGTTATTACCTGTTATACCCAGTGTAATAGCAGCGATTTTCGTGTCTGCGAAAACTTTCTTAGGTATGTCATAATTAAGACTTAAGTTTCTAACAAAACAACGGAAAGTATTCAGCTGCCAGAAATCTGATGGACTAGACATATACGTCCATTGTGCTACATTTGGATACTTCCCATTTGGATTATCCTCAGCATACATATCACTCCAGAAACTCTCACGAGACCACATATTGTGTGCAGAGGAAGTACCTTGATTTACTAAATCTACAAAATTAGCTCCACCCCAAGAAGTTGCTATTTGAGTTCTCAAAGAAAATCCGTCAAATTTAAAACCTAAGTTTGTTGTAAAACCATAAGTTCTAGTACTATTGGCTAATTTTACGTAATCATTCTCTTTCATGATTTGACCATCTGCCTGTGCTACAGATCCATCAGGATTAAGTTGTCCGGCAACATCCTGATAAGCCAAAGATCCTTTTCTTATTCCAGAAGCAGAATTGATATCTAAGTATCTTGGTACACCTCCTGCTGCCGTTGCACGCTCAGTTAAATAAGCCCAATAATTGGTAATATCTTCATCTGTACGTAAAATACCGTCTCCTGTTGATGTTCCTTTCCAAACTGCAAATCCCCACACTGGATTAAATGATGAGTACCCCACTCGTAAATTATTACTAGATGGAAGAGCATTTCCCTGATCAGGATATTTTTTGATTTCATTATTATTATAACTAAAGTTGATTCCAACATTATAGCTAATATTACTTTTTATCTTGTCACTCCAAGTAATGCTAACTTCTGATCCCCATGCATCAATTCGACCATAGTTTTGTTCAGCATACGCTCCTCCTACAGAAATTGGAACACCAACAGCACTACTCATATCTGTCAGCATATCTTTATTTTTGTCATAATAAAAATCATAAGTTAAACTTAATCTGTTTTTTAATAAATTAATATCAACTCCTACGTTATTTTTTATAGTAGTATCCCATGTTACATCTCTATTTGGATTTACTTTAGGAGTCAAACCATTTCCACTAAATCCACCTCCACCAGTAGCTGTACCAGGTCCGAACTGAAAACCTTTATCTACGATAAGATCATAATACTGCTCCCATCTCCAAGGTTGAATATTATCTTTACCTGTTTTACCAATTGAGTAGCGTACTTTCAAGAAATCAACCCATGGCACACTTTTTTCAAACCAGTTTTCTTTAGATATTACCCAACCCAATTGAACAGATGGGAAAGTTCCCCAATAATTTTCTGGTGCAAATTTTGTTGAAGCATCACTGCGGAGAATAAACTGGAACAAATATTTTTGCTTGTAGCTGTAATTGAAACGTCCAAAATAAGATAATGTTCCTCCTTCTACTTTTGTGGCCTGACTATTAGAAGTGCTTAATGTTCCGGCTGTACGATAATCTCCTAAGTAATCTTTGCCTGTATTTTCATAAGCCAAGCGTGTAAATGTACTATATACTTCTGAGGCTTCACCACCTACCATTGCTCCAATTTGGTGATCTCCAAAAGTTCTGTCGTAGTTAATCAGGAAATCACCCTGAGTACTTTTGCTATCTGTATTATTATAATAAACTCTTGAATTTCTTGCATTCGTTTCTATAATATAACTTCCTATAGGATTAGTTGTAGCATTATAAATACTAGGATTAGCTGAACTAGCCAAATGTCTATCCATAAGTTGATAGTCTCTAATTCTAGCTAAATCATATGGCAATTGAATTTGTTCTGTATAAGCTGAGCTTTGATTTCTTGAATATGTTACCTTGAAAGATAATCCTTTTACTGCAGCTACCTTATAATTTAGCGAAGCATTTACATTGAACGAATTATCGTCAGTAACTTGATGCGAGCCATTTTCTAAGTTTGCAAAATAATTCCAACCAGCAATTGTAGTATTTGCATTTGCACTCCCAAAGTTCTTATTTGAATTAGGAAACGGAGACACATAGTATTGTTTCCCATCTAAAGTAGTTTCCCACGGCACATGTTGCGGCATATGTAGCAAAAATCCATAATCTGCTTGTTCTCCACCAGCAGCAGAACCATAGCTACCGTCACTAATATTTGATGATGCTTTGGTAAATGATTTATCAACTACTCCAACATTTCCAGAAATAGAAGCAGAGAAATCTAAATTCTTTGCAATTTTAGCATTAATTCCGGTACGAAAATTCCATTTATCGTATTTTTGGTTTCCTAAATTAGCATCCTGTGTTAGATAAGTTGCACCTGCAAAATACGTAATATCCTCATTACCTCCACTCACATTAAAAGAGTGTTTTTGTTGAATCGCTGGTTTCCACGCTTCTTCTAACCAGTTATAATTTAAGCTTTTCATTTGCTCCAATTCTGAAGCTGAATATAGAGTAGCGGGATCAATTACAGCTGGCGGAGTTACTCTTGAATTAAAAAATCTATTACTGAAAACCCCAAACTCATAAGCATTCAAAACTTTGCTATGGCTAACCGCATCATTTATAGCAAGCTGACTATTATAAGAGAATTTTGCTTTACCAGCTTTACCACGTTTTGTTTTTACCACAATTGCCCCTTGTGAAGCACGAGAACCATAAATTGCAGCAGAACCATCTTTTAAAACCGTAATACTCTCAATCTCTGAAGGATCTAATCTATTAAATTGTTCTAATGTAGGTTTACCATTCGAAGGATCAACCTGAATCATATCGTCAATGATTATCAAAGGAATATTAAAACCTCCATCTTTAGATAAACTAAATGTCTGACGAATCTGAACAGTTCCTGATTCACCCGGACGACCAGATCCACTAGTAACATTAACACCGGGAACTAATCCTTTTAGGGCATCAGATAAATTTGTTACTGGCAAGTCCATTAAATCATCTGCCTTGATAGTAGCAATAGCTCCGGTAAGTTCCTTTCTCTTTTGAGTACCATAACCTACAACAACAATATTATCCAGTTGATTTGAATCTTCGGCTAATTTTGTACTCACAACAGTACGTCCGTTTAATGGTACTTCTGATTTTTTCATTCCAATGAAAGAAAAAACAAGAGTGGCTCCACTCTTAACTTTAATGGTATATTGACCATTAAAATCTGTCGTGACTGTATTTTTTGTAGATTTCTCAGTTACGTTAACTCCTGGTAATTGTCCTCCTAAATTGTCAGTAACAGTTCCTGTTACAGTTACAGTAGTGTAAGTGACTGTGTTCTGAGCATAACTCATAACAGTCATTAATGTAAACAAAAGAAAACTACATCTTTTTATAAGTGCTTGTTTCATAAATGTTTTTTTGGTTAGGTTAGTAATTTAAGTGTTAGTCATGTTTTCATGTGATTTATTAATAAACAAAATTTAATGTAATCTTAAATTATTTATTAAATGTTAAATACACATTTATTAATCTTGATCCAAAAATATAACGATTGCGTATTACAACCGTCCTGTGCTATCCTGCTTCAATAGTATTATGCTAAAAAATTACACTTAAAAAAACAATATTAATAAAAATATGAAAGAAAAAATATATGTATCAGAAAAAATGAAGAATAAGATTGAGTATAATCTAATATAAAAACTACTTTTTTTTGAAAAAGAGATAAAAAATAAGTAAAAACAATTTTATACTGTTTTATTCGTAAATTTTTGAAGTTGTGTATTGATACATAATCATTTAAACTTAATATACCAAGTTTAAATGATTTGCTTTATGATGTAAAAACCACACTTATTAATTAATAAAATACGTACAACATATCTTAAAAGTAAAGATAAAAGCTTACGATCTATCTAAAAAAAAATATTTTTTTTTTAAACGTAAATTCTGACCAAATGTTTTTTTTCCTAAACCATCAAACTAGATTCTTGTATTTTGTTTAATGGTAAAAAGTTTTTTTAATTATTTAAAAGAATTAATAAGCTAAGAAACTACAATTTTTTCATGGCATTAAAAACCAACTTTGCGACTTCAGTTCCTCCGGCGGTTTGAAAATGTGTATTATCTTTTTGTCCATCAGGATAAGCATCAAATTTGCCGGCTTCAAAATTCATAAAGTAATTTGTAGTAACAAAATCCTGCCCTTTTGACGAAAAGAATTCCATAGACAATTCATTTAAATCTATCAGCTTAACCTTTAATTCTTTCGCTACATCCTTAACCGCTTGCGGATATTCGCCATGAACGTTTGATAATTTCCCGTCTTTCCAAGGATAATTTCTCGCAACCGGAGTCATCAATATTGGTATTGCACCTTTTTCTTTGGTTTGATTGATAAAAAGACGTAAAAACTCCTTGTAACCTTCAATGTTTACATAGCGTTCCGTTTTTTCTACCGATGCATCGTTATGTCCAAATTGCATCATTACGATATCACCTTTTTGAAGCGAATTGTAAACCGAAGCCCAACGTCCTTCCTGAAAAAAAGTTCGGGTACTTCTTCCGCCTTTTGCCCTGTCATCGATTTTAACTTCAGTGGCATTTCCTAAAATAGCTGCGACCTGTTTCAAGCTGTCCTTCTTAAAAAAAGAAGGAAACATTTGTCCCCAACCCACTTGTGGAAACTTTTTAGTTTGATAATTTTCTTCTAAAGAATAATCTGCAACTGTCGAATCACCTATTAAATAAATTGTAGTCACTTTTGATTTAAAACTAAAAGCACTCAAAACCAATATTGAAACTAAACCGATTGAGAAAAATTTAAATTTATTCATAGTTTTCATTTTATTTATTTGGATTCCAACCGTTAAGTACCAACTCTATTTTATATTTTTTAAGGTCTTCTTTTTTTAATTGATGTGACCAGGAAACTCTTTGAGATATATTTTTTGCGCCTGCGCCTTTGCTTCCGCATTCTGCATAATAAGCCGTTTTGTCCTTATCAGGAAATCTGGTATCAATCCAAGCGTTCCAACCTTCCGGTATAATATGCGAACCCATTTCGGTATTGATAAAAACGGTTTTAGCGTAAGGTCGCCAAGGCCTGCCAAGAAAAACTTTATCAACCGTCTTGTCTTTTGCAGTCAATTTACAATCTACAAAAACAAAACCATATTTATCTGCTTGCACCGTAGAAGCGGCAGTAATATAGGAATTGGTTAAACTTTCAATTGTACATTTATAGAAATAAGCGATCGACGAGCCAAAAATAAAATCAGTTGTACCGTTGATAAAACAGTTTTCAAAATAAGCCCTCACACTATCTTTTGATAAATAAAGAGTATCCTGATTCCCCAAAATAGCACATTTTTTAACGATAACACGATCAGCCTTAATATTCAAAGCCACAGCCTGCCCTACTCGTCCGGCAGTATTTTGCACGGTAAGATTTTCCAGCGTACAATTATCTCCTTCAATTAAAAATGAATACGAAGTAGACGTTCCAAAAGCTGTTTTGCCAGCCGGATCAACTTCTCTTAACGGTTTCCCCGAATAATCATCATAAGAAATTATGGTTTTATCTCTGTCAATTCCCTTTAAAGTAATATTGATTTTTGATGAAGGAATTACTAACTTTTCGATATAAATTCCAGGTTTAATGATAATTATAACGCGTTTTTCGGCATTATCTTTTACATTGTTTATTGCTTCCTGAATTGTTTTAAAATTACCGGAACCGTCTTGCGCAACCGTTAATTCAAACTTATTATCAATAGTTTGCGCCGACAAAAATGTAGTTGCCAGTAAAAATAAACTTAAAATATACTTCATTATTTTGATTTTAATTGTTCCTGATATCTTTGTCATCTTGACGGAGGAAAGATCACACTAGAAACTCCGCAATCTTAATCCCCAAACTTTGTCGACATTCTTGTTTAATTTCTCATTCTTAAAAATGACAAACTAAACTTTTTTAATATTTAATGCGATATCCAAACTGTCATTTCGCCTTTGCCTTTATTTCCCCATGCAAAATACGGAATTAGTTTTACGCTATATTCTTTTGTCTTTTTATCAGATAAAGGTTTGTACAACTTTTTATTCCATGACGTATCATCATTAATAAATGAAGTTGCGTTTATGCTCAATAATTTCCTTTTATCCAATTCAATAAAATCTGTCGTGAATTTAGAATTTACATCCAAAATCACATCGTTTACGCTTGTATTTGCAGGAAGTTCGTTTGATTCTAAGCAATACACAATTGGACCTCTTTTTACGGCAACCTGATTTTTAACTTCTTCCACTAACGGATTGGCTTCCATTAATTCGATTTTCATCGGAATTTCTAATTCGATAACATCACCTTTTTTCCATTTTTGAGCTATTTTAAAATAAGAAGAAGTTTCAGTTTTTTCTGTTAATTTTTTACCGTTAACCGAAACTGTTGCATTTTCACTCCATCCCGGAATTCTCAAAAAGAAAACCTGATCTTGTTTTGGGGCTTTTACAATTTTTAAAACAATTTTTCCGTCCCACGGATAATTGGTTTGCTGTTCCACTTCAAGAACTTCTCCGCTTAATGTTTTAGTTTTCAAAGTATTGCTTCCGTACAAGTTCACATATAAACCTTCTTTTGAAAGATTGTATGCATAATTTCCAACTTCTGCAACAGTTCTGGTAACATTTGGCGCACAGCAATTTGATAATTTTATATAACCTTCTCGCTCATTTCCCCATCTTTGCTGAAAAGGCAAATCATAAGAAACATTTAGCGGATTGTTATAACAGAATTTATCTCCATCTAAATTAACGCCCGATAAAACGCTATTGTACAAAGCCAATTCTACAATATCAGCATATTTTGCATCGCCAGTAATTTGAAGCATTCTCCAATTCCATAAGACGTTTCCAATATTGGCGCAGGTTTCGGTATGAGCCGTAGCATTTGGCAATTGAAAAGGTCGTCCGTAAGCCTGATGAATTTTCTGAACTACAATTGGATCGTAAGAAGTTCCGTCTGGCGAAACTCCGTCATACAAAGCACCGCAAGCTCCTGTAATGTACATTTTTCGATATGTTACATCATTCCAAATCGACTCCAGATTATCCAGTAATTTCTTTTCTCCCGTTTCTGCGTATAAATCTGCAACGCCTGCGTATAAATAATTGGCTCTTACGGCGTGACCCATTGCCGTAGTCTGTTGCCTAAACGGAATTCTGTCCTGATTATCATCTGTTCCGTCGTTTGTGGTTCCTCTAATATCTATTAAATTATTGGCTAGTTCTAAGTATTTCGGATTTTTCGTTGTACGATACATTTCGACAATTCCCATATAATGAGAAGGACAAATGGCATTTCGAGCCAATTCCGGCGACGCTTTTTTGTAGAAATCATACAAATAATCGGCAACGCCTTTTGCAATATCCAGGAAATTAGTTTTTCCGGTGGCGCGATAATGTACGCAGGCAGCGGTCATTAAATGTCCCATATTGTATTTCTCGAAACCAAGTTGTTTTTTCACTTCCTCAGGCCCGAGAGTTCCCCAACGTTCATCGATTAAAACAGGAGTATGAATATAACCGTCTTTGCGTTGTACTTTTGCGAAAAGTGCAATTGCCTCGTCCATTTGGGCATCGAGTTTTTTGTCTTTTGTTACGGCATAAGTCGCTGCCATTCCTTCAAAAATTTTGTAAAAATCGCCATCGTGGAAAGAAGGCCCGCTGAATTTTCCTTTCATTAAACCTGCCGCAATTTCGAAGTTTTTATAAGCATGAGAAATCGAATCATTATGATACAGATCCCACATATACGGTAATGTGTTTTTGGTTTCTACATCAAATTGTTCTTTCCAGAAACCGTTTGTCCATTTTACATCTTCAAGACCTACACTTTGCAATTTAGAATACGGACTGTTTGAATTTGCTACTAAACCTTTATTTTGAGCAAAAAATGAGGCTGAAATTAAAAACGTTAATATGGTGATGTTCTTTTTCATTTTTGAGGTTTTTTTGTTGTGAATTTGAACGCTGATGACACTGATTGCTAAAGCAAAACGCGGATTTAAAACGGATTTTTTTATCTCACAATCCGACAAATCTGCGAGAGTATTTTTTCACGCAGGTTTGGCAGATTGAGCAGATTTTTTTTGCCACGAATTGCACAAATTTTCACGAATTAATTTTCTCTTTTAATTTCAAAAAATTGGTGCTAATTCGTGAAATTAGTGGCGAAATTTTTTACTTAATAATTAATATTATAATAAAATCTGTGTCAATCTGTTTAATCCGTATAATCTGCGGGCAATTTTTTTTTTCACGCAGATCTAAACAGATTCAAGCAGATTAATTTTGATTTTCTTTTTTTTAATAAAAATCTGTGTCAATCTTTTTAATCCGTATAATCTGTGGGCAATTTTTTCTCGCAGATTTGGCAGATTGAGCAGATTTTTTTTTACCACAAATTGCACAAATTTTCACAAATTAATTTTCTTTTAATTTCAAAAAATTAGTACTAATTAATGAAATTAGTGGCGAAATTTTTTACTTGACAAACAATTATATCTTTTAATAAAATCTGTGTCAATCAGTTTAATCCGTATAATCTGTGGGCAATTTTTTTTCACGCAGATCTAAACAGATTCAAGCAGATTTATTTTGATTTTCTTTTTTTTAATAAAAATCTGTGTCAATCTTTTTAATCCGTATAATCTGTGGGCAATTTTTTTTTCACGCAGATCTAAACAGCTTTAAGCAGATTTATTTTGATTTTCTTTTTTTTAATAAAAATTTGTGTCAATCAGTTTAATCCGTATAATCTGTGGGCAATTTTTTTATTTCACAAAGAAATTTATCGTACGGTTCATTGAATCTCCATCAGCATCTTTTACTGTTAGTACAAATGATGCAAATCCCGGTTCGATTGCTGTAAACTGAATGTCTTTTCCTTTTAAAACCACTTTTCCATTTTTAAGATCAGAGAAAGTATAAACAGGTTTATTCTCATATCCTTTGAAATAATCAGCTGCCGAAAGTGCTGCCTTTTCTCCCAAATTAATAAAGAAATGCGGTTGCGCCATCCATTCTAAATATTCGTCAAGTTGCGTAAAACCATCCTTATCAGCATCTAAACTCGCATCAGAGAAATCTCCTGCTTTAGAATTTTCGTTTAAACCAAAAGCTTTTTCCCACCAGTTTGGCAATCCGTCATGATCGGTATCAAAATCTGCGGGACGAGTTTCTGTGGCAAAATTCGGCCATCCGCCGGCATCTTGTTCGTTATCGATCATTCCGCCCAAACCACTTTTACTTCCTTTATAGGTAAACGTTCCTTTTAGGGTTTCATCCACAATTCGATTATCGTGTTTATCAAAGAAAGGCTGATTGGCACCAACATCCGAAAGTACATTTTTATAAGCTGCTTTCGCCGATTGCGTTTCAACAAATGATTCGAAAAATGGTTTATCAACAAAAGTTTCATATTCAACTATTTCTTTACCTGATATTGTCATCTTTCTGCCTTTTTCCTGAGATTTTTCATCAAAATATCCAGGCATTACATTTCCGTTAAAATAATAACGCTGCATTCCTTTTCCAACTCCTTCGTGTTGTGCATTTAGGGCAACAAAAATATTTGTCGAAGCTCCCGGTTTGTAAAAGTTATTGACAAAATTTACTTCATTTGCACCACCGTCAGTTGTGCGATGTCCCCAATTGTAAACCACGTTATTGGTGATATCAACTCTGCCGGAATAAAAACCGTCTCCGTTTAAACCACCGCCAATACTCCAGTTTCGACCATAATTGTGCGCCAATAAATTGTGATGAAAACTACCAATATCACCGCCAATTGTTGCCGCATATCCGTGCATTTTACCAACTTCGTATTTATCATGTCCCGCCACATTTAAGGCTTCAGAAATTAAAGTTCTTTGTAGCGTAATATGATGCGCTCCACGAGAACTAAACGATTCGTCGATCGTCCAGCTAATCGAGCAGTGATCAATAATACTATAATTTGCGCCCGTTAATCCCATTCCGTCAAAAGTAGTTCCACCGCCAATTCTCACTTTTAAAAACCGAACAATACCGTCATTTCCTGTAAGTCCAATTGGTGCTCTGCTAAGGGTAATTCCTTCGCCCGGAGCAGTTTGTCCGGCAATCGTAATATAAGGCTGATTGACAACCAATCTCGAAGCCAGTTTAATATTTCCAGATACATTAAAAACAATTGTTCTTGGTCCAATTTGCTGATTTACAGCATCACGCAAACTTCCCGGACCATCTTCATTTAAATTTGTTACCTCAATAACTTTTCCGCCGCGTCCGCCTACTGCAAAACCACCGTAACCTTCAGCTCCCGGAAAAGCCAATTGCGCAGGTTTAAACGACCATACATTTCCTAAAGTTACATCGCCTTTTGCATCAACTTCATCAATTCGCCAATAATAGGTTGAACCGCTATATAAGTTAGAAAGGGGAAATGATCTTTCTGTCAATTTCCCTTTAAATTCTTTTGATGATTCAGTTGCATTTCCTACTCCAGCGGCATCTTCTCCAAAATACAATTTATGCGTTACAGCATTTTTTGAAGCATCCCATTTTAAAACTGAATTTTTATCTGTAACAAAATGTTCATCACCATTTTTAGGTTCCGGCGAACGCGCCTGATTCGTTAAATTTGTTGTATCAATTTCGAAACCGTTAATTACAATTTGTTTTACAATATCCGGATTTGTTGTTGGGTCAATTTCAAAACGAATGATAACATCTTTAGCTTTTACGGCATTAAAAGTCAGGTAAACCATTGCTGCATCAATTTTAGCATTCGCTCTTTGAGTAGCATTTACGGTTTCTTGCAGTTTTCCGTTGATATAAATTTTTATGGGAGAAAATGTTTTTCCTGTAATAACATCAAAAGCATTGTGGAACGTTAAAAGCGTATGTTTTCCTGCTTTCAATCCGCTGATTTTTAGTTCTAAATTTTCAGCCGTAACCAATCCATCACTTCCTAATCTGTTATAAAAAGGCGCATTCATTCCTACTTTATACCATTTTGAAGTAAAGTTTCCTTTTAATTTAAAAGTGACATTATTGAAGGTTTTCCCGGCTTCTTTTGCGTCGTTGATTACCCACGAATCATAATTAGGATCGTGAACTTCTTCTAATCTTCTTTGAAAAAAATCAAAATCGACTTTTACGATTTGTTTTTCAGATTGTGCTTGTCCGTTTGCAGCAAAAAGTAATGCCAAAGCAAAAGAACTAAATAATTTTTTGGTCATGTTTTTTTATTTTAATTGTATTTTATTTTCTTCTGATGTATTCAGAAGATTGATTATATCTTTTTTTCTTTCTTCGGGAATTACTTTCAAAATTTTCAATTCGCCATTTATAAGTTCCGCTTCAACGGTTGTATTTTGTTTTGCATGTAATTTGAAATGAACATTCCAATCTTTTGGCCAGGCGGGAAAAAGATAGATTTTACCATCTACTTCCTGCAACAACATTTCCTGCATACCAATCATTCCTGATCCGCCCCAATTATGATCCGGAACCCAATCGAAACCCGGACCCCAAAATGCTGGAAATCGCCTATCTGAATTTGCCATTTTTAACAAATTGTATTTTGCAGCTTCATTCGTTAATCCCAAACGAGCCGAGAAAATATTATCTTGTTTCCAACCAATATGACTTCTAAATTTTATGGCATCAGCATCATATTTCCAGGTATTTAAAGCGGTTTCTAAATCCGGTTTCCCGATGCCGTAAATTCCCCACGGATAAATCGGATACAATTGCGGAACCTCAGAATTATTGACTCTTTCCCATGATTTTGCGGGAACTAATACTTTATGATTTTCGATTGTACCAAAATTTAAAGGCGGAATTCTATTCTGAAAACCTTTTAAATATTCCAGTTCTCCTTTTGATAATTGTTCCGAAGAAAGGTTTAAAAGATTTTTTGTAATTATCGTTAAAGCCGAAATTGTACTGTTAGCATTATTCGTCATTTTATAGGTTTCTGCGCCTGAACCGGGATATAAAACCAAATGACCACTTCCGTCCAATGCTTTTCTACCTCTTTGTTTGGCGAGATATTGATAATGTTCATCAAAAAAACGAAGACAACTAATAATGAATTGATTGTATTTCTGAATATCTTCTCCCGCATATTCTTTTTGCTGTAACATCATTTGACAGAATTCAAAAACCGTGTCCCATTCATATTCCAGCCAGGCATTATATTCCATTCCTGGGTCGTAATCTGCGGGACGTTTCCAGTCATATTCAGCTGGATTTGGTAAGCCGAAGTTTTCTAACTGTTCCGTAAACGATGCGCCATCGTGATTCCAATAAACTTTACTTCTTAATTCGGCATTTTTTTGTAAACTCAGATAATAATCCAGTTGCGATTTCATCATATCAAAATCACCGCTTTTGACCATCGGAAAATAAACCAATCGCTGGTTTTGAGCTGTCATTGTTCCGCCGCCCCAATTCCTGAAATCAGGTGTGAAATTTAAATCGGAATTCGTAAAAACCGGATCAACCGTAAATAATCCGCCATTGAATTTGGTTGGATATTTTCCGTAAGCATTACAACCGAGCATATATCGAAATAACTGGTAATTTTGCCCGATTTGATAAACCGAATCTTTCTCAATCGATTGATTTTTTTGTGTAAAAATAAAACTGCGGTTCCAGAAATCATTCCACCATTTTATTGTGTTTTTTTCTGCTAGTTTTGATGTATTTTTATTTGATGAAATTTGATTTTTTAAACCTTTATCCCAGTTATTAAAATCAGATTGATTGGTATTTAAATAAATTTCTAAAGAATGTTTTTTAGAAGGTTTTATACTCGAAAGACTAAAACCTTTAAAATCTGTATTTTGATAAATTCCAGAATAATTTCCATCAGGTTTCATATTGGTTCCCTGCATAAAACCTCCAAAAGTCAAATTCGCCAAAGGATTCAGCATTTGATCCTTTACCGATTCCATTTTTTGCTGTTTTACCGCAACATCAAAAACAGTTTGTTGACGATTTCTATGGTAAAATTTAACGCCATTATTTTCAAATGAAATGGAATCTTTATACGTAATAATTTCTCCCTGAGGTGCCCATTTATACGAATTGGCATTGTTTGCTTTTCCTTTTGAATCCCGGTTTTTGTAGCGCCATGTTTCATAAGAAGCCGTCATTTTTAAAGCCGTTTTACTTTCTAAATCCAAATGAATTACGGGTTTAAAAACATCAACCCAAAGTTTGATTTTAGTATTATTTTGAGCAATCGAAATATAACCGTCTTTTAAAATCAATTCCTGACTAAAACCTTCGTTGTCCTTAAACGGATTTGGCGTTAAAGTAACTTTTACGCGACCTAATTTCAGCAAAGTATTATGTTCGTCGAAAGTGCCGCTTCTGGAGAAATAAAAATACAAATCTCCTTTTTCTACCCACACATTCATACCAATATCGCCGCCGCCCAAAGGCATTGATTCTGATGCATTATTGCTTTGCGTATTCCAGATTTGATTGTAATTATTGAGCACGGGAATTTGCGCTTTAATGCAAAGCGTGATGAAGAGAAAAATGTATATGATGTATTTCAAACTTATATTTTATTTATTTTTTTATTCTTCTGGTTTGTCATTCTGAGGAACGAAGAATCTTCGTTTACAACATCGACAAAGATTGGCGCTTTTGATTGTGGAGTTACTTGCGGAGATTCTTCGTTCCTCAGAATGACAAACTAAGCGTCAACCCCTTAACTCATAACTAAAAACCTACCACTCATCACTCCTAAAAGACGAAACCGGTAAACCGCCCGCGCTAAACAATTCAGCTTTTGCAAAATCTTTCCATAAATATCGTACTGCAACAGGTTTCGTTACTTTATCAGAAGTTAAAACCACAGATTTTCTTCTTACTATCGTTTTTGCTGGATAAAATATTTTGTTTTCTCCTGCCAATTCAAAACCTAAAACCTCTTTATCGTAAGATGTAATTCCGTTGGCAACATCATCAAAAGAAACTGTTACCGAACCGTCTTTTATTTCCATCGATTTGTATTTCGGACTTTCTAATTCAAAACCTTCAATTCCGTATGTTTTTGCCAAAGCCTGAAACGCCAATCGGTTTCCGCCTTTTTCCTTGTCCATTGGGTGAATGCTGTTTTCTTCGCCAACATCCATCAAAACCGCCATTCCTGAATTCGGAATTTCCTTTGAAGCTTTCAATTGTGCTTCTCTCAAATAAGCCGAATTGTATTTTTCCAGATAATCTTTTGGATGAAATGAGGCATAATTAAAAGGCGCAATCTGAGCGTAATAAAAAGGAAAATCCCTTTGTTTCCATAACGCTCTCCAACTGCTTACCATTTTTTTCATTAGTGCTGCGTATTCCGACGCTCTTTCGTAATTTGATTCGCCCTGATACCAAATACAGCCTTTTATTCCGTAACCAATTACAGGCGAAAGCATTCCGTTAAACAGAGTTGTGGGAACACGGTTTGGATCTTTTGCCAATTCTTCTTTTGTAGTTGGGATTTTAGCACTTGCAAAATCCTTTAACATTTCCTGATTCATCCATGCTTCCATGCTTGAACCTCCGTATGAAACATGAATTAACCCCACCGGAACGTCTAAAACTTCCTGTAAAAGCGAACCGAAATACCAAGCCGTTGCACTAAAATTTGCCGTAGATTTTGGCGAAGCAGTTTCCCATTTTCCTTCAAAATCGCTTAAAGGTTCTAAAACTGTTGCACGCGGAATCGTAATTAAACGAATGTTTTTATTGGTTGATCTTACGATGATTTCATTTCCGTTTTTTACTGGCTGACCCTGAAAACCCTTCAAAGGCATTTCCATATTCGATTGCCCGGAACACAACCAAACTTCGCCAATCAAGACATTTTTTACGATTACTTTTTCTGTTCCTTCAACAACTTCAATTGTAAATGGTCCGCCAAAAGATGGCGTTTGTAATTCTGTTTTCCATTTGCCGGAATTATCTGCTTTCGCTTTGTAGGTTTTAGAATCCCATGACGTTTTAATCACAATATTGGCATTCTTCTCCGCCCATCCCCAAATTGGTGCGTTTGACTTTTGCTGCAGCATCATATTGTCTGAAAATAATGCGGGCAATTTGATTTTTGCGTTGGTTTGGAAACTTGCTAAAAACAAGAAAACCACAACTATATATTCTTTTAAATTTTTCATTCTTTTTTATTTTTAATCTATATCTAACGGGGAAATCCCGACGCTGCTATACTAATCGTTCATCGGGTTAAAACCCGACGCTATAATATGAATCGTTCCTCCGGAACTTTTACGTTACGCAAAAGAGCCGTCGGCTCGAACCATATTGTAAGGCTGGACTTTACTCCAGTCTACAAGGCACATTTATTTTTCTTTCACGATCGTAACCGGCCCCAACAATCCGGCCTTTAATAAAATCCCTTCCTGCAATCTAAAAGGTGCTGTTGTCCACGTTAATCTTTCTTCTTTTGGCAATTTTTCATCACCAATTAATCGGTTTGCCCAGGTATTTGTGATTTTAATTTCTATGCTGTTTTTTCCTTTTTTTAATGCTTCAGAAATATCTGTTTTATAAGGAAATGTCCAGATTGTTCCGCAGTTGATTCCGTTTACGGTTACCTCAGCAATGTTTGCAATTGTTCCTAAATCAAGCCAGAATCCCTCGTTGGTTTTTCCTTTCCAAATAAAGTCTTTTTTATAAACTGCTGTTCCCGAATAATATTTAATTTGATCATTTGTTGAAGTGTTCCAATCAAACAACTTATCTGTTTTTACAATTTCTTTTACCCCGTGAAATTCAGGATCGAATTGTATTTCCCAGTTTTCATTTAAGGTTTGAACGTTTTCAAATTCTGAACCTTTACGATAATCCTTTGTTATAACCTCTTTTAGTTGATCTTTAAAAATTACAAAACCAGATTCATTGGCATCTAAAGTCAATGAAACGATTGTTCTATCATCTAAAATCATCCAACGACTTAGATCTGAAGTTTGGTCTGTAACCGGATTGTACCATTGCGGAATCTTTCCTGCTATTCTAAACGACGCTTCAAACGAACGCTTTTCTTCTTTTTGGTTAGAGATGAAATAAATATCTTCGGTATCTGATTTACGGTGTGTCCATGCTAATGTTTCGCTATCAACTCTGTTTAATTTCGGAAAATAAAGATCCTGTTCAATTCCTATTGAAGCAAAATCATTTCCTAAATACGGCAATTTAATAATGGTTCCTTTTCCGATTTTCCAGGTTGATGCATTCGAATTATCAGTCCAGATTTCATCAATTATATTCTGCCATTTTTTATGATCTGCTTCTGAATGCATTCCGGGTTGTAAATCCGGCTTTTCATCAATAAAAATAGTTGCTCCATTCTTTACTAATTCTAATATTTTTTCGGCTGCAGCCAAAGAAATCATTTTATTGGGTGCCATTTTATGACTTCCCGGAAACAATAAAGCACCGTATTCGATTCCGCCGCCAAAAGATATTTTTCCGTTTTCGACTTTGGCATTATGAGTTAAAACATCAGCATTAAACGAATCATATTGATAGCCATTTAATGGATTTACCCATTGCGATAAATCGGTATTGTTTTTAGAATAGGTAACTTCTTTAGGCATTTTTGTCGTTGGCTGACCTTCATTTTCGAGACGTATTTTTTCTCTTTCGAGTCTTTCCTTTCCAAAAACATTCGGAATAAAAGGTACTAAACGATCGGGCACGAAGGAACGCGAAGGAAAATCTTCGCCAATAAAAATCGCTAAATCTATAACCGGTTTTCCTTTTTGCAACTGCAATTGTACTCGTTGGCAATAGTCAAACCATGCTTTTCCGGGTTTCCACCACGTTTGATCTCTTTGAAAAAAAGTTCCTATATCGTCTAAGGTCATTCCAGGTTTTCTGTCTGTCCACGGATTATGAACAAAAACATGATAAAATAATCGGTTGATTCCTAATGCATAATTTCTGTCCGCAAGCGTTTTTAAATTTCCCGGATGTTCGTCCCAATCCATTCGCAAAGCCGTAAAAGCTTCTGCCTGAATAATATCTTTTCCATAAATATGTCCGCCTGAAATAGCATCCATCATATCAAAAGGTTTATCGTGAGTGGGACTTTTTAACCAAAATTCACCACTTGGATAATCTACGTATTTAAAATGCAGCAACGCATCGCTAGTTAAAACAGGCGCAACGTTTTCTGAACTTAATTTAATGTTGTTTTCTTTAGCGATTTTTGCAACAGTTCCGTAAAAATTATCCGCTACTAGTTCGGCAATTGTTTTGCGAACATCGTATAAAACTTTCTCCGAAACAGCTGCACTTTCAATTGGAATTCCCGCCATTACAGGCAAATAATCGACAAGATTATAGCCGCGTCTTTTTTGAAATTCAGCCTGAAAAACCGAAGACCAGTTTTGGCTTCCACATTCCCAACTATCAAAATGCAGGATTTCTAAAACCTTGGAAGTTAATTCTGGTCCGGCAGAACGAATCGCTTCGCCAAACCAATGATCAAGTTGAAAACGAATTAGTTCGGGATTAAATTTATCTACTTCCAAACCTTTTCCAGCTCCGCCCGTAGCATTTTCATGTCCGGTAGAAGTATGTCCCATTCGGATAATTTTCCATTTTCCGTTTGGCGCTTTCCAGTTCAAATTTCCATTAGTATCAACTAAATTCGAAATATTAATCATTTCTGATTTTTTGAAAGACTCAGAATTCGGGATTTGTTTTGCAGAAGTTTCCGGACTCAAACGCCAAACAGCTCCTGATTTTCCTTCGTAATTGTCAATTAGAGCCTGATTTGAAAGCGTAATTTTACTGACTTTCAGGTTTTGTTTCCATTTGGCAAAATCCAAATCTTCAGCGCCAGGTTCTGTTCCAACAGGATCATAAACAAATCTGAAATATTTTGCAGTTACGGGTGTAATGGTATGATTATGAGAAAAATCCACATCCTGCCAGCCGTGTCGCGGTGCAACCATTCTTTCATGAAATTTAAAACTTATTCCGTCATCGCTAACTTCAACAATTAAACGCTGCGCCTGAAAATCTCTGCCTTTTGTTTCAATAACAATCGATTTGCAGGTAAAAGGTTTTTCAAATTCATATTGAATCCAGCCTTTTTCTGCAAACTTAAAGTTATCGTCTTTTTTAGCATCGGTCAAAAACGAAGCATCAGTATTATTTGAAGTCGTAACTTTTGGCAATTGAATTTGCGAGCTAGTTTGATATTCTTTTATAGGAATTGCAAAAGTCGCGATGTCTTTATAATAGTCTTTATAATGTTCCGGAACTGGCAGTTTTGTATTGATTAATTTTCCTCCCGCAATTTCAGTTGTAGACCAAACCACTTTTTGCATCGACATTTCTGGTATAATCCAGGGTCCGCCAGCAACGGCAAAACCATCGGCACCGTGAAAAGCAATTTTTAATCCTAATCTATCGGCTTCTTTAAAAGCCCAATGTATCATGTCCCAAAATTCCGGCG
Organism: Flavobacterium psychroterrae; assembly: GCF_018380615.1. GTDB lineage: Bacteria > Bacteroidota > Bacteroidia > Flavobacteriales > Flavobacteriaceae > Flavobacterium > Flavobacterium psychroterrae. The sequence continues at coordinate 247,845 of NZ_JAGYVZ010000001.1, forward strand.
TCAATTGCAAAACAGGAGGATCGATTAACGGCGGATTTGCAGGGCCTTTTATGGTCATCAAATACGCACCAGCAATTCCAGCTTGTTTCATAGCTTCTAAATCGGCTGTGATTCCAACTTTAGAATAAGCCGATTTCATCCAATACCAATATACCCAAGGTTTTGAGGATTCGATTGTAGGTTGAAATGCTGTTGTTTCTTTTTTACCGATTTCCTGCGCAGAAACGAATCCCACGAAGAGTAACAATACAGTCAAAAGTCGGAAAGCCGAAAGTCGAAAGTCCATTTTAAAAAGAAAAAATTGTTTTTTTTGAAACATGGTTGTTGCTTTTCTATTCGTTACGTTTAAACCCGACAGGTTTTAAAAACCTGTTGGGTTTAGCGCGCGGTATTCTTTGTCTAATATTTAAACTTTTTCAAGCTTTCTTCTAATCCATTTTTTGTTGCTGAAAAAGGCACCAGATAAAAACTATACTGATAATCTCCTGATTTAATTTGATATTGTTCTAAAGGCTGTGCGACTAAAGTCCAACTGTCGTTTCCTCCCACTCCCATCTGGATTAAATCGATATTTACGGTTAAAAATCCGGGATCTTTTAAATCAAAAGTATGTTTGGCGGCGCTTAAATTTTCTTGTGTATACGGCCACGCGCTCATGCTTAAAACTTTTGCATCATCAACAACTAATAAACCTCTATTTTTTTGAAGCGTTGTAAAAGCCATCCATCTTACTTCGGTTCTGTTTGCATTTTCCTGAGGTTTCACGTAATGCTCCAGAAAATCATTAATTCGTAGTGAATATTTGCCAACGAATGATCCAAAACTTCTGTCGATATAGTTTTCCAATTCTCCTTTTCCATACCACGAAATTTGATCGAATTTTCTCTGAACTCCCATTTGCATTCCGATTTTTGGAATGTTTGGTAATTTGTTTGTGGCTTTTAAACTGTAATCAACTTTTATCACGCCGTTTGGATTGATTTTGTAAACGACCTGCACTTGCGCGCTGTCTTTGATAATTTCGTAATCACTTGTAATTGTTGTTCCGGCAATTGTTGTTTCCATTTTGGTTTTGACCAATTTTGGTTTTGCCTGATACCACGTTTTCAAAACTTTATGCGATTTCCAACCTCGCTTGTCATTATCCGTCTGAGGTCTCACAAAATTAGGAAGTAGTGGCGCGAAAACTTGTTCTTCGCCATTGAAAACATACGAATTCAAGGCTCCATTTGCTTTGCTAATATTAATGTCAAACGTTTTTCCTTTGATTTTAAAATCCGAATCTGTTTCAGAAGTTTTTACCTCAATATTGTTTTTTGTAAAATCTAAACCCCTTTCTGATTTTTTTAATAGAAATTGATCTTCCGCTACAGCGTAACCTTTAGAAGCCCAAAGTTCCTCTTTTGAAAGCTGGAATTCGATATTCAGAAAATATTCGGCATCTTTTTTCAGTTTAGGCAAATATTGTTTTATATCTAAAGTTACTGATTGGCCTGCTTCTAAACTAAAAGGTTTTAATATTTGAGTTTTGATCGCATTTCCGTTTTCTAAAATTTTCAAAACCGGAATATAATCAGCTAAAGATTTTACGGCCTGACGATTTTTTATTTCTAATTGAAAGTTATCTTTTAATGTACTTGTCGCTGGCTGATAAATCCATTTGTTCTCATAGATTGAACCTTTTGGTTTTCCGTTAGAATCGACAATTCCTTTTGTATTGAAATTTCCGTCGTGGTATTTTTCGCCAAAATCTCCGCCGTGAGCAAAAAATTCCTGACCGGTTGCAGGATCTTTTTTCAATAATCCCTGATCTTTAAATTCCCAAATGCAACCGCCAATAACTCTTGGAAGCGAACGAAATTCATCCCATAATTCTTTTAAATTTCCAACCGAATTTCCCATTGCATGAGAATATTCTACAAAAATAATCGGTCGTGTATCTTTCTTTTGATCTACTAAAAATTTAGGCGTAAAAACTCCGGGATAAAATCGGCTAACCATATCAACATAAGGCTCATCTTGCGGATTTTCAAATCGATACGCATGATCTATCGTTTTTGGATATTTTGGATCAAGCGGATCGATATAACCGTCTAATCTCGGATTTCCTTGTGCCGGTTCGTAATGCACGGGACGCGTGATATCAAAATCATGAACCCAACCCGCCATTGCAGCGTGATTTGGTCCTTTTCCGCCTTCGTTTCCTAGACTCCAAAAAACGACCGATGGATGATTTTTATCTCTTTCAACCATTCTGGTCATGCGTTCTAAATACGCATTGGTCCATTTTGGATCATTGGCTAATTTTCCTCCAATTCCGTGTGTTTCCTGATTTGCTTCGTCCATCACCATGATTCCGTATTGATCGCATAAATCGTAGAAATACGGATCGTTAGGATAATGACTGGTTCTGATAAAGTTGAAATTGAACTTTTTAATCGTAGTAATATCTTGTTTGATATCGTCTCTCGTAACGGCTTTTCCTCTTGTTGGATGCTGATCGTGACGGTTTACACCATAAACGTAAGTTTCTTTTCCGTTGATGAGCATTTTGCCGTTTTCCTTGGAAAATTCGATAGATCTAAAACCAACTTTACAGCTTTTGGCTTCTGTAATATTTCCGTTTGCATCTTTTATAGACATTACCAAAGTGTACAAATTAGGCTCTTCTGAACTCCATTTTTTGGGATTAGGGATGTTTTCCTTGAACATTCCAAAACGCACATTATCCAGACGAGGATAACTTTCGTTGATCATATCGATAACCGGTTTTTGAAGCGGTTCTTTGAATAAAGCCACATTATTGGCATCATACAATTGTGCCTGAAAAGTATAATCTTTGATTTTTTCGCCTGTCAGGTTTTCTACTTTTGGTCGCAGTTGAAACGAAGCGTCTTTGTATTCCTTATCTAATTTGGTTTGATAAAAGAAGTCCTGAATGCGTAATTTTGGCTCAGCCATAATAAAAACTTCGCGTTGGATTCCGCTTACGCGCCAATGATCCTGATCTTCAAGATACGAACCATCTGTCCAACGAATTACCTGAACCGAAACTACATTTTCGCCTTCTTTCAAATAAGGCGTAATATCAAATTCCGAAGGCAGAAAACTATCTTCTCCATAACCTAAAAATTCTCCGTTAAGCCAAACCTGAAACCCTGAACTTACAGCTCCAAAATGCAAAGTAACGGTCATATCTTTCCAATTTGCCGGAACGGTAAAACTGCGCTGATACGAACCCACTCCGTTATAATCTTTAGGAATAAATGGCGGATTTATGGGTCTAAACGGGTAAACGGCACTTTTGTAAATCGGAATATCATAACCTTTTAATTCCCAGTTTGATGGCACTTCGATTTTATCCCAACCTGCAACCTTTTCTTTATAGAAATCTTTTGAGGCTTCTTTAAGATTTGATGCGTATTTAAAATTCCAATCTCCGGTTAGCATTTGCAATCGGCTTTTTGATCTGTCGCCTTTTAGAGCGTCTTCAATATTGGTGTATGAATATGCCGTTGCTCTTGAAGGTTGTCTGTTGATGCTTGTAACCGTTGGATCTTCCCACGGAGCAAATTCGTATTTCTTATGCATTTCAGGAATTCCTGCAGGTTCACCGGTTACGGATTGAGCGTGACAGTGAAATGTTAAAAGTGAAATTACAGTCAAAAAGTCGAAAGTCGAAAGTCGAAAGCTAAAAAAATGACGGGTAAAAATTGACTTTAACATTAAAAATACTTTTAAATTATTACTTAAATTCCACTGAATATGTTTCAAACCAAATTTTTTCATTGTACTAACTTTTGACTTTATGACTTTCAACTTTATGACTTATTTCTTCTTCTCCGGCGGTGCCACAAAATTCGTATCGCTTTTGCCTAAATCTTTAGAAGTTGCTACTGCAATTCCTCTTTGTTCTGCTTTGTTTACGGCACAATAAAAATGATAAACTACTCCGTCGTGTTTTACTACAAATGATTTGTGTGCAAACATATCATCGTAAGGTTCAGAAGATTTGATTAAGTCCTCACCTTTCCAGTCGGTCCAGTTTACTAAATCATTCGAAACTGCAAAACGGTTAAATGCACCTTGATTCCAACCTGTCCAAAAAGCGCCAAAATAGAACATCACCCAAGTATCATTAATACGCTGAATATAGGCATCTCCTGAGATTCCTTTATGGTGATTGATTAATGGTTTATCACCATAGCGTTTCCATTTTTTCATATCGTTTGATACCGCCATAGCAATACGCTCTGCGCCTTTAGCAGGATTTACACTATCACCACGGGCATTGTAATACATGATAAAATTGTGTCCTGTAACTTTGTCCTTATCACGAATAACACTATTTTTATACATCGTACTATTATCCCACCATCTAGCGTCTTTGTCTTTTGGAGATAAAACCGGATTTTCTAATCTTTCGAATTCATGTGCTTTTGTTGGTGATTCTTTTGTATACGCCATCCCGATTGATAAAACGCCTGCTTCATACCCTTTACTGTCTCCGCCAAAATAACTCATCCAATATTTATCATCGTATTTTTCCCATTCATAACTTCCGCCCCAGGTTGGATCTTGTAATGAAATATATCCTGCTTTTTGGTTGACATCCCAATGTTGCTCGTTTTCAGAAAAAGACATTACTTTTCCTAAATGTTTCCAATGCAATAAATCGTCACTTTCTGCCAGCCATGTTTCGTAACCTCTTCCGCCGTAGATTAAATAGGTCATGAACCATTTTCCGTCTTTTCTAAATACACTCGGGCAATCCATCTTGTATGAGTTGTCTGTGGGAACCATTACTAAACCGTATTTGTAAGGCGTTTTGATTTCGTTGTAAATCTCCTGCATTACGGTTTCGTTGATTTCTCTTTTCTTGTATTTTGTCGTTGCGCAACTGCTTATGAAAAGTGTTGTAATGGCGATGATTAGATATTTAATTTTCATTTTTTATGTGTTTATGGCACGCGGATGACGCGGATTAAACTGGTCTACACAGATTTTATTATTTTGTTTAACGCAGATTTAAAATGATTTAAGCAGATTATTATTTGATTTTTATCTGTGTTAATCTGCTTAAATCTGCAAGATCTGCGTGAAATTTTATTTTAATCTTTTCATTTACATTTAAGAGTATTATTCAAAAAATCTGCGTAAATCTGTTCAATCCGTAAAATCTGTGGGCTATTATTTCAATTCTTCTAAACGTGATTTCATTGCGTCTTTGTTTAATTTTACTTTTACCATTCCCATTGGGTGAAATCTTTTTTTCAGATCGATGGCGGCGTAAACGATGGTGTAAACGTCATTCCCTTCGGGGATTAAACACAAAGGCGTTCGCATAATATCCCACCATTTATTGACTTTTGTTTCTATCGGAATATATCTTGCTTCTCCCCAATTTTTTCCGTCTTTTGATAATGAATACGCCATCATATTGGGTAAATGATGTCCCCAACCGTCTGGGCCTCCGTCAAAAATGGCAATGTATAAACCGTTTGGCAACTGGCTCACAATTGGATTTTCTACAAAAAACGGATGCATGGTTTTGATTGGATTAGTGCCGTCTTTTATTCTTGACCACGGACCTTCTAAACTTTTTGATTCGGCCAAAGCCACAAACCAGCCTTTTCCGGTTTTCTTCGGATAATCTGCCCATGAATTAAAAGGATACGCACCGCTGTAAAATCCGAAATATTTATCGCCTACTTTATATGGGAAAAAAGAAGCTACACCCTGACGTCCTTCCCAAGGTTCTGAGTCTAATCCGGGTTCCATGATAATTCCCATATCTTTATACGGACCGCCGATTCCTTCGATTCCATCAACGGTTGATTCGCAACGCCAAATCCTCCCGAAAGAATGGTTTGGTTCTATAGTTTTACTAACGGTATAAGCCAAATAATAGCCGTACCATTTGTTTGCCTTTTCGTTAAAAACGGGCATATACGACCAAATTGCAGCACGGCGATCATTCATTGGGTTATCATCTTCGGTTACGGCGTAAGTTCCGCTTGCCTGATATATGGTTGATTCTCTTTTCCAGTGAATCGCATCTTTACTGGACCAATGACCAATTCTCGTTTTTACACGATCATAATAATAATCAACTCCTTTTTCACCCGCTCTTTCGGTTGGAAACATATGATACGTAACGCCTACTTTTACGACGCGTCCGCCTTCAAAACCGCCCTGAATTCCTTCGGTTCCTGACATTCCTTCATCTACAACAGCTTTATTTTCTCCGCCGATAATTTCGAAAAGTGGTTTTTCATCTGAAAATCCTTCAACAATAAAAGTTGGATTCCAAAGTTTCCCGTCTGGAAGTGCTGCATTTCTTGGCTCTAGTTTTTGATTGTCTTTTACAACTCCTAAAATTGTAAATAATCCTTTTCCGGGATTTATAGTTTGCGTTCCTTTTGAATAAGAAACTGCATAAATATTCACCGGAGGCAAACCTGTTATTGTTACTCCATTTTCAAGAATTAATTTGGCTTTCGCCGAAGTATTAAATTGATGATAATCTGGATTTTCTTTTTCATGAAAAACTCCAATCAAAACCTGAACATTTTCTTTAAACTTTAATTTTAATGGAGAATTTGTTCTGTTTTTATAACTTTCTAATGGAAGTTCAATTCCTGTTAATCCTTCTAATTCTGGAGCTAAACGAATAATATTATGTTTGCTTTGCGAAAATACATGTGCGTATTGCGTTGTTTTGAATGTTTTGTAATTGTTTACAACTTCAAAAGTGGCGGGTTTCCATGCTTGGTTTTTATCGACATTTGATTTTTGGCCTTGAGCCGAAAACTGAAAAGCGATAAAAAGCAACAGTATTAAAACTATTGTTGCTGACTTAAATTGGTATTTTATATTTTTTGAAAACATTGGTTTTACTTTTTACAAGAATGAAATTACACCCAATTTTGTCATTTCGACGAAGGAGAAATCGCATGCGCTGAATCCGTACAGTGCGTCGCTCTCTGGATGTGATTTCTCGTTCCTCGAAATGACAGGCTGGGTCGATAAAACAAAACGTGAAAATTAAATCGCTTTATAACTTACTTTATATTCAACATTTGGTTTAACAATCAATTGATATTTATTTTTAGCCAAAGTTGTAATCGTTCCTGAATTGGTTTTTGGTTTACCTGAACTTTCAAAAATCAATTTTCCTTCGCCTTCACTTGCTTTTACTTTGATTTCTTTGGTGCTGCAATACAATTCTACTTCTCCGTTTGGTGTTGGTACTTTTCCCTGCATCCATTGTAAACCGCCAAGATTTGGTTTGATTTCATATTCTGCATATCCTGGTGAAGTTGGTTTTACGCCCAAATAATATTTTCCTAATAAATAAATCGGACTTGCGCCCCAAGCGTGGCAAAGGCTTTTTCCGTACGGGCGTCCATACATTGCTAAATGTTCTGTTCCTTTTTTGTTTGGATTGTATTCTTCCCAGAAAGATGTTGCACCTTCTTTTAGCATTCCGCCCCAATAGTCTTTCATTTCTTTCAGCACATAATCTTGTTCGCCCATTGCACACAACGCTTCTAACTCGTAAAAACGCATGTATGGTGTCGTGATTTGAAGAATATCATCATTGAGTAACACCTTCTTTTTTATGCTTTGTTTTTGTTCTTCATTAAAATAATTAAAAAAAATACCGAACATATTAGCGTATCTGGTTACAATATCCTGCATTTTACCGTCTATACGCTGGTGCTTCATAACGTTTTCTTTTTTATCCCAAAACACATCAAATAGTTTTGTTTTTAAATCATCTGCTAATTTTTGATATTGTTTTTGGTCTTCATTTTCACCTGCAATTTTAGCACTAACTGCCATTGCTTCCAGACTTCTGGCTAAAAGCATTTGCTCAAAACTAACCTCGCCTGTTTTTGGTAATCCGTTTGCCCAATCAATAAAAACCCAATCGCCCTCTAATGGTTCAAGGAATCCGTTTGCGTTTCTTCTTTTTAAGCAGAATTCCATGAGTGATTTCATTCGTGGATAAAAAGTTTTAATGAATTTTGTATCGCCAGTATGTAAATAATAATCGTAAACGCCTACAAACCAATACAGCGAGTAATCCATTATGATATTAATATGAGCCGTCACAGGTTCTTTACCACGCAGCGCTAACAGTGTTCGTTCTACAGAAGCCGAATCAAAGAACAAATAATAATTCATTAAGTAACTTTGATAAGCGTCGCCAGACCAAACCCAACGGTCGCGTTTAATTCCGTCTATAAAAAATTCGCGCGTTGTTAAATGCATCGTGTAAGCCGACACATCCCAAATTTGATTCAGTACTTGGTCTGAAGATTTAAATGCACCACGATACTCTAAAGGTAAATATTCATAAAGCATTGAAATAGAATCATATTTTACCGTTGCATCTGCTTGTACCTGAACATAACGGAATGCTTTTGATCCATCATGTGTGTAGGTTTCAGACTGGTTTCCGTCAAAAGATAAATGGTCTAGTGTTTCACATTTGGCAGAATCAAGCGCTTCCTCACGAGATTCGCCATAATAAAGTGCTACTTTACCTTTTCCTTTTAAACCGTGAATTTTAATATAACCAAAGGTTTCTTTACCAAAATCTACTAATTCACCAGTTCCTGTTTTTTCTGTTTTTTTTGCGTTCAACGGTTTGGTTGTAAGTTTAAACCCCGAAGGTTTATTCTCTGGTGCATCAAAATTCCAAGAACCAACAGGCACCCATGGTGTTCCTGATTGTTGTGCTTTTCCAGCTTCATCAATCCAAAGTTTATCTTCATTAGTCACCTTCCAGGATGCATCAGATTTAACGTATTTACCATCAATATAAATAGTCGGCAATACTTCCTGATTGTATACTTTAAATGAAATTTTGTGTTTTCCCGCAGGAATTTTTATTGATTTTGGCTGCCCGTAAACCTGAACGCCATCTAAAAGTAATTGAAAAGATCCTTCAGAGTAGATTTTTGCCTCGTCTGGTTCCGGAATATCTACTTCTGCCTGAAAAGTTACCAGGGCATAAGGACTGTAATATTGCCAAAGTGGTGGAAATACCGCTTCGCGTTCTGTACGTTTTACCTGCATTTTATTGCTTAACCAAACTTCAAAATCACCTGGATACCAGATCCATGTCGCTTCTTTTGGTTTTTCCTGAGCGAATAAAAAACTCGTTGAGCATAAAATAACACAAACAAACAAAAATCTAAAAATGGAAAATCGGCTTTGCATTTATCTTTTTTTTGGAGCTAAAGATAAGTGTTATTTTTACATTTCACAACCTGTAGTGTCCTGTTTCTTTGGATTTTTAACTAATAAAATACAGGGACTATAATTTTAATGATATTTTTTTATCTAATTCATTAATTATTATTTGAATATTTTTGAAATAGATAATGGGATGTGGGATTTATTATTCATTGACTGGCTAAGTATTAGGCATAAAAAAATGCTCTTAGTATGGGAGCATTTTAAAGACTTAACAAAAATAATTAACACATTAATTATTCCATTTATCGGATATATTTATTAATTCATTGATTTTACTCATCTCGATTTTTAATATATTCAAATATTTTTGAGGTAATTTTCATAATCCCTTCTTCAATTCTGTCTGAACTATACTTAACTTCAAAATTTAAATCATCATATGTAGCTGAAAATTTTATGGAATTCTTTTCTGTAGTTATTTGCAATGGAATTAAAATTTCGAAATCTAAATTGTACTTATATTTTTCAAAATCTTTATTTGATAAAATTACTTCCGTATTATTTGAAGAACTGAATAAGGAATCTTCAAGTTTAATAGTTTTGCTTGAGTTGTTTTTGTCTAAAACAGTTGTGACTTGTATTATTTGGTAATCTTTCAATCCTTCTTTTTTATCTACTAACTCCACATTTTTAGGAATTATCTTTTCAATTATTGATTTGTCTTTAATTTTAATTGTTTTATAATTAGATGTAACAGAATTTTTTATTTGCAAAGTGAAATTTGGATTTTCTGTAATTTTAAAAATTGGATTAAATATCTTTTTTCGATCCTCTTCATCATAAGATTCTAAAATTTTATTTACTGTGACTTTATCGTAATCATCGTCAAGTACTAATTCTTTATATTTTGTTCCAACATCGATTGCCCATTTTTTTATAGCTACATCTTGAATTGAATTCTTCATAACCTTATCAACTGCTAATCCAATTTCAAAACTTCCGTATTTTAAATCAACCATTCTTAAATCTAAATCTGGTAATATTTTATTAAAAATACTATTAAGAATTAACTTGTCAGTTTTAATCTCTTTAAACTCTAAAAAGAAATCTGCTTTTAAAAAGTTTTTAAAAGATGTAGCAACATTATTTATTAAAGAATTTGCAAGTTCAGTTAATCCAATTGTATCAGAATATTTTAAATTATTCGGAGCAAATTTTATATAAAAAGCATTTTGCCTTAAATTTTGTAAATATGACCTTGCCTTAAAATCTTCAATAAAATTAAAATAATATGATTCTTCAGATGGCTCATAGTCTAAGTATGAATCATCATTTGGTAAATAATTTTCGTTAATAAACTGGCTTTGAACTACATTACATCTAGTTACATTTCCATCAAAATCTTGTTCAATCAAAAAACTAATATTTTCATTTTCTGTTATTATTTTCTTGAGAGATATTGATTTGGTTAGGTATTGAAAAATTACATCTTCAGTTACTTCTAAAAATAAATATATGTCCGAATTTTCGACAGTATCAACAAGATATAATAAAAAATCTTTTTTATTATTTGTTAAGTGGGTCAAAATAGGCTCGTCCAAAAAAATAATGTCTTCTATTTTTTTAAATTTACTAAAATCGAATATTGTATTTTTATTATTTTTCATTTACTAAAACAAATTTACTTAAAATATCTATGTTTTTTTCTGGATAAAAAGTAAAATGATTTTTATTTTTGGAACTATGCTTGATTCCGTCTAAATCTGTTAATTCACTTTTAGCAATATTTGAATAATTTAATTGTTTATTTTTTGATAAATTATTAAGCATTTGTTTTGCAGAATCATAATTACTAAATAATGATAATCCCCAAGCTAAACAATTATTTTGAAATTTAGGTTTTAATAAAACTGCATTAGGTACAAATGAATTTTCGGTCATTGGATTTTCAACGCATCTAAAAAGAATTTTTCCTCCTTTTAAATTTTCAACAGGACAATTTTCTATTAAATCTAATTGCTTTTGGTATTTTAACTCCATTTATTAAATTTTATGTTATTTTAGATTACTTCGGACATCATTTTTTTCAGTTAATTAAAACTCCATTTACAAACGTACTATTTATTTTTCTCAATTTTATAAAAATTTACGTACATTTTTTAAAAGATTCACCTAGCGAAATCTAATTTTCAAAAACAAAATCATTTATCTATTAAATAAAATAATCACTTCATTTCACTTTCATCATTTGCAGTAATAATAATTATATTTTTTTCATGTCTAACTGTTACAGATTCTCCGCATCTAAAACCCATATCGTAAAGCCACCTTCCCGAAAGTCGGATTTCAGGAAATACAATATATCGTCTATATGCCCTTGTAATATGTTTACTTTGTATTTTTAATTGTCGTTTTCCTGCTCGTTGAATTATATTTTCTTGTTTCATAATTATTAACAATTTACACAATATTACAATAAATAAAACTATAAAGTAAATAAATCAACATAATAAGTTGATTTCAATTTATTATACTTTGATTTTCAAGTCTTTAAAATTTTGCGATATTTGCAGGAGAATTCATAAACTAACAATGTGTCGAAAGTAAACTTGAATAGAATAAAATCTGTTTTGGCAGAAAAAAACAGAAATGGTAAAGATTTGGCAAGCCATTTAGGAAAAACAGAAACAACTGTTTCTCGCTGGTGTACAAATGAAATTCAGCCTTCTATTGAAACGCTTTATGAAATTTCTAAATATTTGAAGATTGATATTCGGGAGTTGTTGGTTTCTACGAAATAAAAATTAAAAAAATCCTTCTACAGTAGAACAAACCCAATATTGTAATTTCGACTGAAGGGGAAATCACATACAATATTCGACAAAGATTGGCGAATTTCTATACGGAGTATCTTGTGTGATTTCTCCTTTCGTCGAAATGACAAAAAACTATGCAAAAAAGCAAAAGACTGCCTTTTTGAGACAGTCTTTTTTTTATTAGAAGTTTGTTTTTAGAGTTTTAATTCCCATTAAAAACCAAATACAAACACAAAATCACAATCCCTAAAAACACAAACAACAATTTAACCTTTTTACTAGTTTTAGGAATATCAGTTTCATCTGAAAAATTAACTTCAGGATTTTTATCCAATAATGAAATAATAACTGCCGATACTAATAAAACAGCAAAAATGTAAAATGAAATCAATAAAAAGTGTGGCCAAATTGAATATTTATCGGCAGGAAAAATCCATAAATATAAAACTCCCACAAATAAACTAAATGCAGAACCCCAGGATAAAGTTACGTTTACAGCTTTTTTTGTAGTACGTTTCCAGAAAATACTTAACAGAAAAACAACAGATAATGAAGGCGCTAAAAATCCTAAAACTGCCTGAAAAATATTAAATAAATTTTGTCCTTTTATATTATCAATCGCAATTGCTATTAAAATTGCAAACAAACATCCGGCGGCAATTGTGATTCTTCCTATTTTAATCTGTTCTTTTATAGTAGCCGTTGGATTTATTTTCTTTACATAAATATCATTTGTAAAAACGGTACTTAAAGCATTTAAAGAAGAACCAATTGTTCCTACTAAAACGGCGATCATTACACAAATAACCAAACCGTTCATTCCGCTTGGGAATAAGTTGGTAACCATTGTCATATAAGCCAAATCTGAGTTTTTACCCAATTCAGGATATAAGGCGTAACACAAAATTCCTGGCAAAATAAATAACGGCAAAGCCATTACTTTTAACCAGCCAATAAAGTTAACCCCCAATTGTCCTTGTTCCAGATTCTTCGCTCCCAAAACACTCTGCACCATTGATTGATCGGTACAGAAAAAAGCCACCGCAGCAACCGGATATCCCAACAAAATTGCCGGCCACGGATAATGTGCATCGTTTGCCGGCTGAATTAAATTCCAGAAATTAGATGGTGTTTTGGCAACTAAAACATCGATTCCGCCTAATTTTTGTAAACCTAAATAAGACAGTGTAAGCGAAACAACAATCAATAAAATCATCTGAAAAACATTGACTTTGGCAATTGCTTTTAGTCCTCCGGCGAAAGTAAAAATCCCTGAAAATATCACTAAAACGGTCACGCTTTGCCACATTGGGATTCCAAGAATCTGGCGAACCAGAATTCCCCCACTAAATAATCCTAATGATAACCAGCTTACTAATATTTTCACCAAAGCGTACCAGGCTAAAATATTTTGTGTGCTGTCGCCATACCGTTTCCCCATGTATTCCGGCATCGTGCTAACTTTGCTCGCAATATATCGTGGCGCAAAAACCATTGCCAAAAGCAATAGAAAAACAAAAGCGTACCATTCGAAATTTCCGGCAACAATTCCCGTCGCGTAACCAATACTCGCAAATGCCAATAATGACGAAGGTCCAACATTTGTTCCCCACATATTAAACCCTATGCTGTACCAGTTTAATGAATTTCCCGCCAGAAAAAGGGTTTCGTTTTTTTTGCTTTGCTTGACGCTTACAACCCAGCCAATAACTAATAATGCGACCAAATAAACGGCAACAATTACAAAATCAAGCATTGTTAATTTATCGTAGATGCTGTTCATAGTCCGTATTCTTTAAGAATATCAGCTATTTTTACTGGCATTCCAGTTTTTAAAGTTTTATCCATCGCCTGCAATAAAGCTACAGTTCCTATGCCTTCTTCCATATCCGGATAAGCCGTAAAATTGAGTTCGATGCTGTATACAAAATATTCCAGATAATTTTGATATTCTCCTGCGTGGTGGCTTTGCCCTTCAAAACGGAAATAATGTTTTATGGTCGAATCTCCCCAGGTTATTATTTTTTCTTCGCCATCTTTTGTTGTCACCGCATAACGCAATTCGTGATAATCTGCCTGACTTGCGCCTTCGGTTGCTCTTAAAATGGTACTCATTCCACTATCGCGTTGTGCGGGTTGCGTTGGCGAAGTATAAACACCACTGACTCTGGCGATTCTTCCATCTGTCGCTTTGAAGATAAAATGCATGGTGTCTTCGTTTTTTAAACCCGCCTTGCTTCCGTTACTGCTAATCATTCCGTATCCCATAACTTCTTCAATATTGGGTAAATACCATCTGATGAAATCCACAGGATGGCTTAATCCTCCGTACAACCATTTAAAAGATTGCAACAGCGACCATTCTTTTTCTAAAAACCATCTGTGATCAGCGTGATATTGGGCTTCAATTGTAATTAAATCGCCTATTAAACCTTCTTCATAATCTTTTCGCTGTCTTTTTGCAGGTTCAAAAAATCGTGAACTCTGACCTATAAAAACTTTTTTGCCCGTTTTTTTGCTGAGTTCTAAAAGCTCCGCCGCATCCGAAAGATCATCGATAAAGGGCTTCGTACAAACAACATGTTTTCCGTGTAATAAAGCTTGTTTTACATGATTAGCATGTAAATGATCGGGTGTATAAATGGCAATAATATCAATTGACTTGTCTTGTAATAAATCATCATAATTGGTTGTATAGGAATGGAAATCAAACTCTTTTGCGCGCTGTTTACACAATTCCTCGTTTCTGTCGCAAACTTTTACGAGTTCTAATTTTGAACTTCCTAAAGCTGCGGACATTGTGCTTCGTCCTTCTCCGAGTCCTAAAATGGCTATTTTTAACATTGGTTGTGGTTATTTTAGATTGTTGATTTTAGATTTTAGATTATTTCTGAAACCTACTTTGAGGTTAGTTTTATTTTTTCCCGCAGATTAAGCAGATCTAGCAGATTTTCTTTCCTCTTGATTCTCCTCCATTCTTTCTTCTTGTTTCTTTCTTCTTGTTTCTTTCTTCTATTTCTTTCTTCTTGTTTCTTTCTTCTATTTCTTTCTTCTTGTTTCTTTCTTCTATTTCTTTCTTCTATTTCTTCTCTTCTTCTATTTCTTCTCTTCTTCACTCACTTTATTCAAAAATATCCAGGTTTCATCTGCTTTTGCGCCTTCGATTCCGGTTTGGTATTTTTTCATTAAGGCGTTCCATTCGTCTACGCGCGGATTGTTTTGATTTGTTTTTGGATTTAGTTTATCCAGATTTTCTCCTTTCGGAATACTGATAATCAACATCAATTGTCTCTCATTTTTGAAAACCTGTAGTTGCTGAAAATCGGCATTGCAGAAACCTTTTGCGATTTCCGGCCACTTTTCAAATTGTGTGGTGTGATAATCAACATATTCTTTTTGCAATTTTAGATCATCGACTAAATTGGCAGTTAAAACAACATTTTCCCATTCTAATACCGGTTTTGAATCTTTGCATCTTTCAAAATTCTGGAAATCGTAAATTGGGTTTTCGTAAATTTTTATTTGTGCCGATGGATAAGCCAAAGCTAATTTTCGTTTCGTTCTTTCCGGCTGATTCATCTTACCATAAATAACCAGATGATTTTTCCATTGATACAAAGATTCGCCTACAATTCGAAAACCTTTTATAGTTGATTTTACTTTTTCCAGATCAAAATCAGAACCAATCATCTCGATTACAACTGATTTGGGTAATTCTTGTAATCCCCACTTTTCATCAATTACAACTTCTTTTGTCAAATCAATGTAAGGCGCTCTGATTCCGGCAGCATCTTTAATTTTTGTGCTTACAAACGGATTATTATTTTCCCATATATTTCCTTCGGGACCATTATTGTTTTTTAGGATTTTTTCGGTTGCAATCCAGTTGTTTTTGATTGTAAAACCCTGACTTCCTTCATCTGTATACAAATACAACCACAAAAACGGATCGTGCGCATAAGGACTGTTGTAAACTTTATCAATATAATTTTCTTCAATCTTGCTGTTTGGCTGCGACGATAGAGTATAAATTCCGGAAACATCATGTAAATGTTTGGCATAATGATGAATTTTATTTCCGATAATCTTGTTGTTTTCCATCACGTTTTTAGTGTGCGTCCAACCCCAGCCCATCGAAATTCCGCTATAAGCAACATCCGAAATTTCGTTATGTTCTATGGTCAAATTTTTCACAAAACCAGCTGCAATTCCCAGACATCCCCAATCTTCATTGGCAACATTCGTCATTAAATTGTCTGCAATTAATTCATCAGAACATATTTCTCTTTCGTCTTTTACAACTAGTGGCAAATGCGCTTCGAAAGCTTCTTCAGAGAAAACACCAATAGTGATCGCATTTCCGCCAATGTCTTTAAATAAATTTCCTTTGATGTTGTTGTGATTCGTTCCTTTATTCAAATCCAATCCTGTTGACGATAAATGTTCAAAACGGCACGATTCAAACTGAATATTATTCGAATAATTAACTTCGACAGCCGCTCGTGGTCTTCCTACCCAACCTTGATTTTCTAAATTTGCCTGATTTGGAGTACCGGGAATTTTCAATTTATAAGCATCCAATAAATACATTCCTGCCTGTAACGGAACGTGACCTTGCTGCGAAGGACGCAGCCAATTGCTGTATTGAAATGAGATCCCTTTAAAATTAAAATGATGTACAGGAGAATCGATTGTTCCTTTGATTGCAACCAAATTTTCTAAAACAGGAACCGTGACTTTCGCCGAATTCATATCTTCTCCCGCTCTTGATATATAATAAACTTTACCATTTTTTTTATCCAAATACCATTCTCCGGGTTCATTCAACATTGAGATTCCGTTGTTTAAATAAAATGCAGAATTTCCGTTATTTTTTGAAATCCACGGCGCTGGCCACGGATGTTCGCTTTGAATTCGGCTTTCTGGCTGTTCAAATGATAGTCTTGCGCTGTCTTTTCTAACTTCGATATTTTTGATTCGGAGATTGGCTGTCGACCACCATTGAATGATAAACATTTCCATTCCCGGTTCGTACTTTATGGATTTGTCTTTAAACGGAATCCAGCAGGTTTCTGTCGCGGAATCCCAGGAAAGAATTCTGTCCATTTGGTTTCCAGATGTACTTTTTGCTCTAACCGCTTTTTTTCCGTTCACCCATAATTGTCGGTAATTGATTAATTCTCCAGCAATTTTAGGCGCATCGGCAACCCAGATATTTGATTTTTTTACTCCGTTTATTGTGAGTGCTTTTTTCCAGTTTTTTATTTCGATTCCACCGCTAATAATTGCGCTTGCATTTCTATCTGCCTGAATTGTAGTAGGACTTTCGGCTGTTCCAGAATCTTCAGGTCGCACAAATAAAGGTTCATTTAAATAATACGTTCCATTCATTACAATAATCTGAATCCCATCTTTTATAGTTGGATCTTTTAAACGGCGAAGTTCCCTGGCTTTTCTCATCGCCATTTGAACGGTTGCCAACGGATTTGATTTTGTGCCAATGTTAGTATCTTTTCCGTTTGGAGAAACCCAGATTTCAGCAGCATTTGCAGTAAGAACAGAAAAAAGGATCAGAAAAACTACAAGTTTTTTAATGAAGGAATTTAAATGCATTATTTTTTACTTTTTTTGGATATAAAATTATCGAGGATATAATTTAAATCATTAAATAATTTATATCCTAAACTTTTTTAACACTTATCTTAAATATACGGCACAATTTAAAAGAACAGAGAAACAAAAGCATCCTGTACCCTCCTGCAATTGGCGAAAAGACAGGAATAAATACAGTTTCTTAACTTTTAACTTTTCTTTTGTTGTAATCATTCTTGTAATGCGACTTTTTTAAATATTTTTTTATAGATTTGTGTAATCGATTACATTTAAGTTTTATTATTAATATCTCTTGATTTTTTCTTTATTCATAAAAAAATCAGGATCTCGAAATTGATTTAATAAACAATCGGTCAAATTGACTATCTAATTTTAACCATAATACAATAAGAATGAAGACTAATCCAATTAACCTTTTTCGAATTGCTCTGGCAATTGTGATTACCAGTTTTTCACAAAACTGTATTGCCCAGAATTCAAAGTCGTATGATACTTATGCCAACATTGAATTTAAAATGGCAAAGGTCAAAGAACCTGTAATTCCCAAAAACAGTGTAAACATTAAAGATTTTGGTGCTGTAAATGGCGGGTACGTTTTAAATACTAAGGCTTTCGCCGATGCCATCGACGCGGTTTCAAAAAAAGGCGGTGGAAAAGTAATTATTCCTCAGGGAATCTGGCTTACGGGTCCAATTATCTTAAAAAGCAACCTTGAACTTCATGCTGAAACTGGCGCTTTAATCAAATTTTCTCCCGATAAAAGTTTGTATCCTATCATTGAAACCAGTTTTGAAGGCTTGAATACATGGCGTTGTATTTCTCCTATTTATGGTAAAAACCTTGAAAATATCGCTTTTACCGGAAATGGTGTTTGGGATGGTTCAGGAGAAGTTTGGAGACAGGTTAAAAAGAATAAATTAACAGAAAGTCAATGGAAAAAATTTGTTTCCTCTGGCGGAGTTTTGAATAAAGATAAAACGAGCTGGTATCCATCAGAAGTTTTTATGAATGCCTCTAAAGGTGCAGATCAAAATGTGCGTCCGGATTTAAAAACGAAGGAAGAATTTGAAAAAATCCATGACTTTTTACGTCCTGTTTTAGTAAGCATTCAAAACAGTAAAAGGGTTTTGTTTGATGGTCCGGTATTTCAGAATTCTCCTGCATGGAACATTCATCCATTAATGGTTGAAGATTTAATTGTTCGTAATGTAACGGTTCGTAACCCTTGGTATTCTCAAAACGGGGACGGTCTTGATGTAGAATCATGCAAAAATGTAATCATCGAAAATTCAAGTTTTGATGTTGGTGACGATGCGATTTGCATCAAATCAGGAAAAGATAAAGATGGTCGTGATCGTGGCGTTGCGTGCGAAAATATCATCGTAAAAAACAATATTGTGTATCACGGACATGGTGGCGTAACGGTGGGAAGCGAAATGTCCGGCGGTGTAAAAAACCTGCATGTATCGAACTGTACTTTTATGGGAACTGATGTTGGATTGCGTTTTAAAAGTAATCGCGGACGTGGCGGTGTGGTTGAAAACATTTATATATCGGATATTTTTATGACTGATATTCCATCTCAGGCTATTTCATTTAATCTTTATTATGGAGGAAAATCTATTGCAGAAACTTTAGAAGAAGGTGGAGATAAAATCGTCAATAAAGCAATGCCTGTAACGGTTGAAACGCCACAGTTTAAAAATATTTCGATTAAAAATGTAACGATAAAAGGTGCTCAACAAGCGGTTTTTTTACAAGGTTTGCCCGAAATGAATTTAGAAAATATCGAAATATCCAACTTGATTGTTACAGCAGAAAAAGGTTTCTCGATCATTGATGCTAAAGGAATCAAAATTAGCAATGCAAAACTGGATATCGCAGAAAGTAATGTTTTCGAAATTTACAATGCTAAAGATCTGTCCCTGAAAAATGTTGAGTTTAATTCTATATCGACAAAAGCAATTTCTATTAATGGAGAAGCTTCTCAAAATATCGAATTTGTTTCATCTAATGGTTTGGATTTTTCTAAGAGAACAACTGTTGGCGAAACTGTTCCTAAAGGTGCTGTGAAGTTTTAGGATTTTTAGATTTTTAGATTTTTAGATTTTTAGATTTTAAGATTTTAAGATTTTAAGATTTTAAGATTTTAAGATTTTAAGATTTTAAGATTTTAATAAAAAAGCAGGCTTTCCTATGGAAAGCCTGCTTTTTTATTATCGTACAGCGTGTCATTCTGAACGAAGAATCATATTCTATAATCGCCAAAGATTGCATTTTCTACAAAGAGTTCCATAGGAACGAATTATATTGTAGGGATGGATTTTAATCCATTCAACGCAATACATTTTACGAAATACAATCGACACAATACATTTTTACGTAATACAATCGACGCAATACATTTTACGTAATCAATTATTCGCAATTCATTCTGCGACGTAAACCTGACAGGTTTTAAAAACCTCAGGTTTAATAGTAGAAAGCACAATGAAAAAATGGTGATAAAATCTATAATTTATAAAAAGCATTTACATTTTCAAACCAAATCTTATTTTGATCTTCAATCGAAAGCTGCGACATATAATCTTCTAAAGTTTTTACGACTTCTGAATAATTGGAGGCCACATTTAGAACCGGCCAATCTGAGCCGAACATTAATTTATTGGTTGGAAAATTCTCAAAAATCACATCTAAATAAGGTTTTAAATCAGATGGTTTCCAGTTGTTCCAATTGGCTTCTGTGACCATTCCGGAGATTTTACAGCTTACATTTTCCTGTTTTGAAATTTCAGAAATCCCTTTTTTCCAGGATTCAATATCGCCTGATTTAATATTGGGTTTTGCAATATGATCAATTACAAAATGCTGATTCGGAAAATGTTTTACTAAATCTATCGCCGCTGGTAACTGGCGATGAAAAATAAGAATATCATAGGTATAGTCAAACTGATTTAAAGCTGAAATTCCGTTACGAAAATCTTCTCTAAACATAAAATCATCGGCTTCGCCCTGAACAACATGACGAAAACCTTTTATTGTTTTATGAGAAGAAAAATGTTCTAATCGTTCTGTAATATTTTTATTTCGGAGATCAATCCAGCCTACAATTCCTTTTATAAAATTATTTTTTGAAGCTAAATCTATAAGAAAGTTAGTCTCTTCTTCAGACTGACTTGCCTGAACCGCCACGCAACCTGAAAACTGATTCTGTTGAAGTAATGGAAAAAGATCTTCCGGCAAAAAATCCTTTTGAATCTTTTGCATAGAATCATCAATCCAACTGTCTCTAACAGGATCAAATTTCCAAAAATGCTGATGTGAATCAATACGCGTACTCATGTTTTAATTTACATCGCTAATCAAAGCACGGTCCAGATGCACATAACCGCCATCAACAAAAACAAATTGTCCTGTGGTATGCGATGAACGATCTGAAATGATGAAAAGTGCTGTATCTGCAATTTCTTCTGTTTTTGTCATTCTGCTTTCAAACGGAATACTTTTATTGATTTTTTTTAAAACTGTTTCACCATCCGGAAGTGTTTTTAACCAATCGTCGTAAGCAGGTGTAAAACTTTCGGCAATAATAATGGCATTGGAGCGAATCCCAAACTGAATCAGATCAACCGCCCATTCTCTGGTTAAACCTAAAACTCCGCCCTTCGCAGCAGCGTAACCTGACGTTCCGCCTTGTCCTGTTAAAGCGACTTTTGAACCAATATTTAAGATATTTCCTTTTGATTCTTTTAAGTACGGAAGTGTGTATTTTACCACTAAAAAGTAACTTACAACATTCAGTTTTAACGAATCCATAAATTGCTCATAAGTAGCGTCTAAACCCGCGCCGTCATTAACACCAACGTTATTAATTACGGCATCTATTTTACCATATTTTTCAACTATTTTTTTAACGGCATTTTCAATTTCAACAGGATCAGTAACATCTGTCTGAACAAATAATGCATCAATTCCTCGTTTTTGAAGCTTTTCAGCATAATCAAATCCTCTACTGTTTCTGTCAATCAAAACCGGAATTCCGCCTTCATCTGCAATTCTGTTAATTATCGTTTCTCCAATACTTCCCTGCTTTCCTGCAGAACCTGAAACAACAATAATTTTATTTTTTAAATTTAAATCCATTTTTTTGTGGTTATTAGAGGTTATCAGTAGTTATAAATTTTAAACACATAGTCCCGATAGCTATCGGGACTATGTGTTTAATTGAACTTTTTATTAGTTACAACCAACAGGTTTAAACTTTATCTTAATCTATCTCAATTAAGGCTTTGATCACATTATTTTTCGGATCAATTAATTTTCCAAAATCATTGATCATATCGTCAAAACTTGTTCTGTGGGTAATGTATTTTTTAGGATCTATTTTTCCGTTTTTGAGACATTCCATTACATATTCAAAATCTTGAATAGTAGCGTTTCTGCTGCTCATTAAAGTCGATTCTCTTTTATGGAAATCAGGATGACTGAACGCTAATTCGCCTTTTTGAAGTCCGACTAAGACAAATCTTCCGCCATGCGAAATATAATGGAAAGCATCGTTCATCACATTTCTATTTCCTGTCGCATCAATTACCACATTTGCCATGTCGCCATTGGTGATTTCAGACAGTTTTTCGGCTACATTTTCGTTTAGCGGATTTATAGTTTCATCAGCATTTAATTCGTTTTTACAAAAATTTAATCGGTATTCGTTGATATCCATCACGATAACTTTTGCTCCGGCAATTTTGGCAAACTGAATCAATCCGATACCTATTGGACCTGCTCCCATTACTAAAACGGTATCATTTGGACCAACATTAGCTCTTCTGACTCCATGTGCAGCAATTGCTAATGGTTCAATCAAAGCCAACTGATCATAATCTAATCCCTGACCGTGCAGTAAATATTGCTCCGGAATCGTTACATATTCAGCCATTCCGCCATCAATATGCACTCCGAAAACTTTGATATTTACACAACAATTGGTTAAACCGTTTCGGCAAGCCACGCATTTTCCGCAATTGAAATACGGGATAAAAGTTACTTTATCACCTGGTTCAAAACCTTTTGCATTTCCTTTGATGTATTCTGCCGCAAGTTCGTGACCTAAAATTCTTGGATATTCAAAATAAGGCTGCGTTCCTCCAAAAGCGTGAATATCAGTTCCGCAAATTCCTATTCTTTTTATTTTTAATAATACTTCGCCATCTTTTGGTTCCGGTATTTCTTTTTCTTTTAACTTGAATTCCTGTGGTTTTTCACATACAATAAATTTCATCTTCAATTTTTCTTTGATTATTTAGAGTATGCCACCGCAGTTTGTTTACTGGTTCCCAAACCTTCAATTCCTAATTCTACAACATCTCCGGCTTTTAGGTAAATTGGCTCCGGTTTAATCCCTAAACCAACTCCAGGAGGCGTTCCTGTACTAATAATATCGCCAGGCAACAAGGTCATAAACTGGCTTAAATAATGTAATAAATACGGGATTTTAAAAACGAGATTCAACGTATTACTGTCCTGATATTTTTTACCGTTTACACTTAACCACATTGATAAATTATCAACATCTTTTACTTCATCTTTTGTTGCTAAAAATGGTCCAAGAGGCGCAAATGTGTCACAGCCTTTTCCTTTTGCCCATTGTCCGCCGCGTTCGATTTGGAATTCTCTTTCGCTATAATCGTTTAATAAAGCGTATCCCGCAACATAATCTAAAGCTTCGGCTTCTTCAACATAACTTGCTTTTTTACCCACAATAAATGCAAGCTCTACTTCCCAGTCTGTTTTTACACTATTTTTTGGGATAATCACATCATCATCAGGACCACATAAGGAAGTCGTAGATTTAAAAAAGATGATGGGTTCTGTGGGAATAGGCGCGCCGGTTTCCTTACAGTGATCAACATAATTTAATCCAATACAAATTATTTTCGAAGGTCTCGCCACCGGAGATCCTAAACGTACATTCGCATCCACTTCCGGTAAATTGGGATTGCTGTCTAATGCTTTTTGTAATTTTTCTAAACCGTTTTCTTCAAAAAAACTTTCGTTATAATCTGAAACAATTCCCGAAACATCATATCTTTTTTCACCTATTAAAACTCCTGGTTTTTCTTTTCCAATTTCTCCAAAACGTATTAATTTCATATCTTTTAAAGTTGCAAAGTTGATAAGGTTCTGAGATACTAAGTTTTTTTAGTTACTTAAACCTTACTACTTAATTAATTATTTATTTATTTTTAAGGATCTAAGTTGCTAAGGTTCTGAGGTTCTAAGTTTTTTTAGAATTAAAACCTGTTAGGTCTACGAGTCGCTAAATCTAGCAACTTAGAATCTCAGAACCTTAGAACCTTTTTTCTAGTTATTTAATTTAATAAATCCTCCGTCGATTGGGTAATCGCTTCCGGTGATAAAACCTGCTTCGTCACTGCATAAATACAGGGCAAGTGATGCGATTTCATCCGGTTTTCCCATTCTGCCGATGGGTTGTGATTGTGATAATTTTTCGAACATTTCATCTTCTTTTCCTGCGTAATTTTTCGAAATAAAACCATCAACAAAAGGCGTATGAACACGTGCTGGCGAAATCGAATTACATCGAATATTTTCCTTGATATAATCTTTTGCAACAGATAATGTCATTGCCATAACCGCCCCTTTTGCGGTTGAATAGGCAAATCTATCCGGGATTCCAACCCACGCCGCAATTGATGCCATATTTACAATCACACCTCCATTTGAAAGTCTGAATTGCGGAATTGCTGCAAACAAACAGTTGTAAACTCCTTTTACGTTAACCTCCATAACACGATCAAAATCAGCTTCTGGCGTTGTGTCGACTTTACCAACATGGGCAATTCCGGCATTATTAATCAGGATATGAATATTTCCAATGGCTTCAAATGTTGCCACAACTTCTTTTTGATTCGCCACGTTACAGGAATGCGAAAATACTTTTCCACCAGATTTCCTGATATCCTCAACAGCTTCCTGAGCGCTTTCAATCGTCAAGTCTATAATATGAACTTCTGCTCCTTGTTTCGCGAATAGCGTTGCAATGGCTCTTCCTATTCCGCTGCTGCCGCCGGTTACTATTGCTTTTTTATTTTGTAATGAAAACATTTTTATAATTATTTAGCTTTAATATATTGTTATAACGTGGTAAATTAATAAATGTAAAAACCACAATTACAAATATAATTTTTAATCTCAATATTCTGAGAAATATTTTTATTAATTCCTCTAAAACTAATCATAGTTTAAAATATTATAACATTTTTTATATCCTTTGTAAAAAAACTAAACACTAATTCGATATACTGCAAATTTTAACTATTAATAAATGCTACATTTCTTGTTCAATTCAATCTTATTTCTACTTTTGTAATTGTGTATTTTACATTTATCTTTTTTTTAAGTGGCAAAGGTTCAAAGTAGCAAAGCGACAAAGATTCAAAGCGACAAACGTTTGATACTTTTTCCTAAATTCTATTAAGCTCTAGAAAAAACCTTTGAACCTACGCGCCTTTGAAACTCTAAAAAAACCTTTGAACCTATGCACCTTTGAACCTTTGAACCTCTAAAAAGAACCTTTGTACCTCTAAAAACAAACCTTTGAACCTCTAAAAACTATCTACTAATGCAACCAACCAGCCAAACAGTCGACCAACACGAAATTGTTACAGAAAAAGGATCGTCAAAAAAATACCTTTTACCATTTATACTCGTTACCAGCTTATTTTTTCTTTGGGGAATGGCGCACAATCTGGATTCTATTTTGATTCCGCACTTAAAAAAGGCTTGCGAATTGAACAATCGTCAATCGACTTTGATTGATACGGCAGTATTTTTCGCCTACTTTATAATGGCAATTCCGTCTGGAATGCTGATAAAAAGATTTGGCTATAAAAACAGTATTATTACCGGATTGTTAGTTTTTGCAGCGGGTGCATTTCTATTCGTTCCTGCGGCAAATACCAGAACTTACGAGCTATTCTTGTTTGCTTTATTTGTAATTGGCTGTGGATTAACGATTTTGGAAACCAGTGCAAATCCGTATGCTACGATTTTAGGACCTCCGGAATCCTCTTCAAAACGATTGAATTTAGCGTCATCTTTTAATGGTTTGGCGGCAATGGTCGCTCCTATTGTAGGTTCTTTATTTATACTTTCGGGAACAAATCACACGCCGGAACAAATGGAAGCAATGCCTGACGCTGCAAGAGCGGCATATTTATTAGAAGAAGCTTCATCAGTAAAATTGCCTTATATTATTTTAGGAAGTGTATTAGTTTTAGTAGCCATTTTATTTTATTTCATGCATTTGCCTTCAATGAAAACGCAACATGAAGAGGTTGAAGAAAAACCGGGCTTTTTCTCTGTTTTAAAATTCTCGCATTTAAGCTGGGCGGTTGCAGCGCAGTTTTTCTATGTAGGCGCGCAAGTTTGTATCACAAGTTTTTTTATTAGAATTGCACAGCAAGGCGCTGGGTTAGACGAGAAAACTGCAGGATATTATCTTGGTATTTACGGTTTTCTGTTTATGGCGGGACGTTTTATTGGGACTTTCTTTTTGAAATTTATCAAAGATTATGTTTTGCTTTCTATCTATTGTGTTTGCAGTATTTTATTGTGTCTGGTCGCTATTTACGGAACTGGAGTTTATGTGATTTACGCACTTGGCGGAATCGGATTTTTTATGTCAATTATGTTTCCTACGATTTTTTCGTTAGGATTAGTGGGTTTAAAATCGAATACTGAAACAGGTTCTTCGTGGTTGGTAATGGCAATAGTTGGCGGTGCAATTCTTCCATACGGAATGGGAACTTTGATCGATATGAACCACGATGACATTCAATCCGGATATATTATTCCTTTGTTGTGTTTTGTTATTATTCTTTATTTTGGCATTTTTGGACACAAAGTAAAAGTTGTAAAATAAAATTTATTTTTCCAAAAAATAAAAAGGTTTGAATCCGATAATTTTCGATTCAAACCTTTTTTTATAGCGTCTACAAAATATAACTGCTAAAAGATTATTTTTGATACTTTATCGGAGATTAATATCAATAAATATAGTTATCAATAAATTTGCCGCATAGAATCTAATCTTTCCTCTATAATCTATCTTCTTTCTTCTTTCCTCTTTCTTCTAAAAATCTAAAAATCTAAAAATCACTAAAACTCCAGCACCGGCTTCTTCATATCATGATACAAAAGTATTTTCCAATGTGCTTGTGTCGCTTCCTGTTCCCACTTTTTACGTGATTCCATCGCACATTTGCCGTCATAATCTGTTTTGTAGGCGACATGAAGTTTTAAATATGCTTCTTGTGGTAAATCATCGGCACCATAAAAAGTAATTTCCTCATTTTCCTTAATCCAGAAAACCTGATGAAAAGGCGTGTGACCGGCAGAAACTTCATATGAAATCTCATTTGTTATTTCACCTTTATCATTGTCGAGCATTTCAATATTTGGTAATAATTTGAATTGGTTCAGAATATCAAAATCATATGACGGACTTTGTTTTTGTTCCAATGCAAAATCCAATTCTCTGCTTTGCATATAAATCGTGGCATTTGGGAAACTTTGTACAAATTCATCTTTCTCATTAAAATAACCAATACCGCCAATATGATCTTTATGAAAATGAGAAACCAAAACTTTAGTAATTTGTTCCGGTAAAATAGTATGACTTTTTAGTAAATTCTGAATTAAAGGAACTTCATTTTTATCTGACCTCAAGCCCAAATCTAATAGTATATAATCATTTTGAGTAATTATCAAAAAAGGCTGAATTGCCATTTTAAGCCCCGAAGCTTGCGGAAATTCATCCATGAGTTTAAATTCCTTCTCGTTGCTCACAAAGTAATTTCCTTCTTGTAGTGGTATTATTTTCATTTTACTTGAGTCATTATTTCATACAAAGGTCTAAAGAATTTCTATATTTCTAATGGTATTGGGAAATTATAAGCAATAAAAAAACCAACTGAAAAATATGCTTCAGTTGGCCTTTTCACTAACAATAATTAATCAACATTATTACAAAATACTTACGGTTTCAGCTCAGTAAATTTTGAATCTAATTCAAAAGCTTTCTTTACTTTTTCGACTGTAATTTCTTGCGCTACAGTAAATTCGGCTGTTTTTTTAATATTTTCAGATGATGCTCCAACCAAAACTTTATAAGTT
Source organism: Flavobacterium psychroterrae (assembly GCF_018380615.1). GTDB lineage: Bacteria > Bacteroidota > Bacteroidia > Flavobacteriales > Flavobacteriaceae > Flavobacterium > Flavobacterium psychroterrae. The sequence continues at coordinate 275,687 of NZ_JAGYVZ010000001.1, forward strand.
CCGGCTTCTGCAATCCAGGCACTTTTACTTTCTAAAAATGAAGCAAGATCTTTTGGCGATAAAGTCAGTTTTAAGGTTTCAATTTCACCCGGTTTTAATTCTTTGGTTTTACCAAAAGCTTTTAATTCTTCTTTTGGTTTGTCAATCGTTTTTGATGGTGCCGAAAGATAAACTTCAACTACTTCTTTTCCAGCTGTTTTTCCGGTATTTTTCACTGTTACCGAAATTGTCAGTTTATCATTGAAAGTTGGTGAACTCAGTTTTACATCTGTATAATCAAAAGTCGTATAAGAACTTCCGAAACCAAATTCGTAAGATGGTTTTACATTGAAGGTGTTGTAATAACGATATCCTACATAAATTCCTTCTTCGTAGGTTACTTCTTTTGGATTATCAGCAGGAATTCCGGGAAAGTTTTTTGCCGATGGTGTGTCAGCATATTTCATAGGGAAAGTCATTGTCAATTTTCCTGATGGATTTATTTTTCCCGCAACTACATCAGCAACAGAATGTCCGCCTTCCTGACCTGGCTGCCAAGCTAATAAAATAGCATCTACTTTATCTTTCCATGATGCCGTTTCGATTACTCCGCCAATATTTAGAATAACTACTACTTTTTTTCCTTTAGCATGAAATGCGTTTGAAATTTTATCCAGCATTTCAATTTCTTCTGTCGCTAAATTGAAATTATTATCGACAACTCTGTCTCCGCCTTCTCCGGAATTTCTTCCTAAAGTCACAAATGCAATTTCAGAACTTGCTGCTTTTTTAGTAAAGAATGCGTTATCCATTTTCATTTCATGAAGTCTTTCCGGCAAAGCCAAAATTCCCTGAGATTTTCTTCTTTCATTATCGGCAGCAACTTCTTTTTCAGCGTAAGGTTTGTATAAATCAACCAATTCCTTGTCTAATTTGTAACCTGCTGCGGTCAATCCTTCTAAAAGGGAAACGGTGTGTTTATTATTCACGCTTCCGCTTCCTGTTCCGCCCGTAATCCATGCGTAAGAAGTCACGCCAAATAAAGAAACTTCTTTTTGCTTATCAGCAAATGGCAAAGCATTTTTCTCGTTTTTAAGCAAAACCATTCCTTCTGCAGCAGCGTTTCTGGTTACTTCGGCATTTTTGGTTAAGTTGGGTTTATTACTGTATTTGTATTTAGCAAAAGTGGGAGTGCGAAAAACATATTCTAAAATTCGTCTCACGTTTGTATTTGCCACTTCCTGAGATAATTTCCCGGAATTCAAGGCTTCTAATAATGCTTTTTTCTGAACTGGAATTCCCGGCATTAATAAATCGTTTCCGGCATTCATTTGCCCAACAACATCTGAGCTTAAACCTTTTTGTATGGATTCAAAACCCGGAAAACCACCAAACCAGTCCGTCATTACAATTCCTTTAAAACCCCATTCATCTCTTAAAACCTGAGTTAGTAAATCTTTACGGTCAGAGGTGTAAGTCCCGTTTAGTTTGTTGTACGAAGACATTACAGTCGAAGGCTGAGATTCTTTTACGGTGATTTCAAAACCTTTTAAATACAATTCTCTAATCGCTCTTTCAGAAACGTGAGCATTTATAGTCAAACGATTGGTTTCTTCATTATTTACTGCAAAATGTTTAATCGAAGTTCCCACGCCTTGCGACTGGATTCCGTTTACAATTGCCGCGGCGGTTTTTCCTGAAATCAATGGATCTTCTGAGTAATATTCGAAGTTTCTTCCGTTCAACGGATTTCTGTGGATATTTAAAGCCGGAGCCAATAAAACATCAACTCCATATTCTTTTACTTCATTTCCCATTGCTTTTCCCACTTCTTCTAAAAGTGCTTTATTCCAGGTAGAAGCCAAAGCTGTTCCTACGGGAAATGCGGTTGCATAATAGGTTTTTGAGTCATTTTCTCTCGTTGGTTCAATTCGTAAACCGGCAGGACCATCGGCAACAACGGTTGCAGGAATTCCAAATCGTTCAAAAGCAGCAGTTCCGCCCGCAGCTCCGGGAACTAAACCTTGCTTGGAATCTCCAACAGGACCTGTCAAAACTTCGATTCCGGGCATTCCGGTTCCTATAAGTAATTCTGCTTTTTCGGCATTGGTCATTTGTTTGATGATTTCCTCAATTCTTTGATTTGCCGAAAGTCGGGTATCTTCCCACGGATCAAGTTTTCCATTTCGGTTAAAATCCTGAAATGTAAATCCCTTAATGGTTAAAAGCGGTGGATTTGTTTCATCAGTCGGAATTGCTTTCCACGATAAATTCGAAAGCACCAAAGCGGTCAAAAGTGTTACTCTCGCTGTTTTTTTTATGGTTTGTTTCATAGTTAGAAGTATAAAATTGTTTTTGTTTTATAATGAAGTTTTGTTTGTGATATTTCATTGCTTCATATAGAAGCAATATTAAAAACTTTTTTCCATATCAGCAAATAAAATCACTTAAAATTTCACATAGAATAATCCTAAATACCTAAAAATGAGTATTTACTAATACTCACAAACAAAGAACTAAAAATTATCAGCTGAAGAAGTAGCGTTAAATAATCCCTAAATTGGATTAAAAAAAAGTTTTGATTTTTTAAGTTGTCTTATAATTTTCAAAAACATTAAATTTGAAAATAAATAATTTGCAATGGAATTTAAAGAACTTCTTGAAAAACGATCGGCAGAATCCTGGGAAAAATACATCCCTACGCTTTCTATTGATTGTGTTATTTTCAGTTTTCACGAAACGGCGCTTCAGGTTTTGACAGTTAAAATGAAAGACCAGAATTTTTGGGGACTTCCGGGAGGTTATGTAAAAAAAGATGAAAACGTTGATGATGCTGCGATTAGAATTTTAATGGACAGAACGGGAACTGAAAATATTTACCTGCAGCAATTTTATACTTTCGGAAATTTAAAACGTTCGGAAAGTGCTTTTCAGGAATATGACGATGCGCTCTGGCACAAACAGCGTTTTATTTCTATTGGTTATTATGCTTTGGCTGAACATTCAAAAGTAAAGTTAGTTGTTGATGAATATTCGACGGTTGTTGAATGGAAATCTATTGAGGATTTGCCTTTGTTTATGATGGATCACAGAACTATTTTTGACAAAGCGCTTGTTACGCTTCGGGAACAATTAAACAATCACCCAATTGGTTATAATCTTTTGCCTGAGAAGTTTACAATGCCGGAATTACAAAAATTGTACGAAGCCATTTTAGGCAAAAAACTAAATCGTGGTAATTTCTATCGAAAAATTCTTCGTTATGATATTTTAACCAAATTAGATGAATCACGAAAAGGCGGCGCTCATAAAGCTCCGGACTTGTATAGTTTTGATTTAGAGAAATACAATAGTGCCTTGAAAGAAGGATTAAAAGGAAGCTGGTAAATTCAGATATAAAAAAACGCCTCATTGCTGAGGCGTTCTTCAAATTTAGTCTTGTTATTTAGTGATGATCATTATGTCCGTGATCCTTGTCTTTACCAGAATTTCCTTTAGAATTGTTTGAATGATCTTTTCCTGAATTTCCTTTTCCAGAGTTTCCTTTTTGTGGCTTGTCTTTACCATTCGGTTTATTGCTTTTGTCCGGTTTATTTCCTCTGTTTTTTTGAGGACTTCCATGATATCCTTTTGGATAATTAGTTCTGTGTTTGGTATGATACGTATAAGGAGTATTTCCTCTATAATCATTTAAAACTACTTTGTATCCACTATACAAATCATATTGTCTGTATTTTGAAGGTAATCTGTTTTGGCGAACCCAAGTACCGTTATTATCATAAATAAACTGACTTTGGTTTACATCATAATAAGTGTCAATGTCCGGTAAATAGTAATATCTGCTATCGTCATTTCCTTGTGGACCCCAGTTTGGCGGTGTACCAATATTTACATTGATCGAAACTTGCGCGTTTGCAAAAATACCCATCAAGAGTATTAAAGCGATTCCTAATTTTTTCATTTTTGTGGTATTAAGTATTATTTGATTTGAAACAAAGCGAAAGTAGTGCCATTTATTTGCCTTTACCCTATTGATTATACAGAAAGGCAAAACCAATCGACGAACAGTACCTCACAACCGACAAAAAGTTAAAAATAAAAAACGCCTCAAAGTTTGAGGCGTTTGTAATGATGATTATTACTTATGTAGTTTTAATTAATTTCATGTATTTCATCATGTCCTTTATACTGAACCGTAATTTTTCCGCCTGTTGCACATTGACAAGTTGAAGCGTCTGTAAGGATTTTAAAATTGTTTATAGCATCTTTTTCTGCTGTTTTCTTCCATTTTATTGGCGCAGGATTGCAACTGCTTTGTGTAATACTGCAACTCCAAAAATTAGGAATATTAATTTCCGGCTGTTTGTCTTTTTCTGTTGCTACAAGTTTGTTCGCGGCTCTGCAAAAACTCTGACTTGTAACCTTTAAGATACTTGTTTTTGCGCCTTTGTTACAAAATAAAACGGCGTCTTGTGTTAGTTTATTTGGCATAATTGTATAGATAATTTCTGTTTCTAAATAAATTTATAATATCCAACCTGACATTCAAATTCATTTCTGAAACCATTTATTATAAAAAAATAATCATTCTTCTCATCTTCATTTTTAACTAGATTTATAATGAAGGTATCATCTTGTTTTTTACTATATACAATTCTGAAATTCTTAATACGCGTTCTATTCTTTATATATAAATTAACCCTTCCTAAATTACCTTTCAATTCCGTTTTAAAATTCAGTAAATTGGAACTTCCATATTTTACATCTTCAATATATTTATCGATCATATTTGAGTATTTTTCATTTAAGCTATCTTGAAAGCTATTTCCATCGCTCTTAATAAGTTTAATTATCTTATCCGATTTTTGAGATAAAAAATATTTTCCCATCTCAAGATTTGATATGCTTTTTTTACTCTCACAATCTCCTGATTGTTTGAATTGTTTTACAAATAAATTAATGTGTTTATTATCTATAATTTTATATGTTCCAACAGAAGAAGGAAAACAGTCATTTCCACACTTTGCAGAATAATTACATATAAATGAATTATTTGAGTTGAAAATTATTTTAGTACCGTACAAAGAATATTTATCGTTTTTATCAATTTTATATAAAATATATTCCTTCGTATTTTCTGTATCCTGACCTATTACTTCGCTTATGTGCCAATATTCTTCAAAAATATTCTGCGAGTAACTATTATGAGAAAAAAATACAATCAATACATATAGTGTTATCTTTTTCATATTTAGCATTTTTTTAGTTTTGTTTGCTTTTAAAATCTTCTTCAAAAACTTCCCATTCTTCTTTAGTATAATCTTTGCCTTTGTACGTTTTGTGATAGGCTGTTTTTTCTTCTTCATCTTTCTTTAGGCTTTTTATATATTCATCAAAAGGCTGTATCGTTATTACTTCGTTATCTGGTGGATAACGGCGAGATGTCTTAAACAAAACCTCTCCAGTAGTGCCATCTATTAATACATAATTCCATGTAGATTTTTCTACGTTGGATTTTAGGTACACTTCATAGAAAGTTTTTTTATTGGGTTTATTGCTTTCAAATCTTTCTAAAACACTTTCTTGTCCAATATTCTCTAAGTCGACTTGATATTCTTTCTTTACTTTGTCTATTACTTGCTTTAAAGAAAATTTATATGGCAAATCATAATTGATCTCTTTGATTAATTTACCGTTATCGTCATATTCTTTATCTGTTTTAATAGAAAACTGGTAAAAATAATATCCAATTATACTTAATCTTTTTGATTCATTTGAAAAGCCCTTAATTATTTTATAAGGGGTTTCTACATTTGTAATTCTAACTTGAATCCCTGTATTAAAAAAATTGATTTCAACCCTATCACTTCTTTTTTTATAAAACTTGCGTTCTTGTGTGGATAAATGTGAATTATCAAATTCCCAGTCTTTGTATTTATCTATATTAAAATATTCCATTTTATTTTTTTTCAATTGTTTGTTAGATTTTTTACTTTGACAATAACAATCGTGTACGATAATCAAACAAAACATCATTATTAAATTCTTCATGGTTTATTAAATAAATCATCCCAAAATCCTTTACTCTTCTTTTTTTCCTGATAGTTTTTATACCATTCTTCCTCAAAAACTTCCCATTCTTCCTTAGTATAATCTTTGCCTTTGTACGTTTTGTAATAGGCGGTTTTCTCTTCTTCTGCTTTTTTTAGGCTTTCTATATATTTGTAATAAGGTGGTAAGTCTCCCTCGCCATTTAAAGCCATATCAGTTTTAAACAAGGTTTCTCCTGTAGTACCGTCTATTACGATATAATCCATTATACCGGGATTATCCATATTCCTTAAATAAGCGGTGTACAAAGGCTTTTTATCCAGTTCTACACTTTCAAATCTTTCCAGAACACACTTCTGAGTTAAATTTTCAAAATCTATTTCATATTCTTTTTTTATCTTATTTATTGCATCCTTGAGCGTAAATTTATAAGGAGCTTCATAATTAATCTCTTTAATTAGTTTTCCATCTACGTCGTACATTTTATATATTTCTATATTAATTGTATAAAATTCACATAAAATGGATTTTAACGATTTATTTTTAGCATAATAAACTTTAATAGAGCCGTAAGGACTCTGTATGTTTGTTGTCTCAATTTGAATAGTGCTTTCTCTAAAAAATATTCCAACTCTATCATTTGCTTTCTTTAAAAACATAGTAGTTTCATTTGGTGAGTACGAATTATCTATCTCCCAATCCTTGTATTTATCGACATTAAAATATTCCATATTTTCTTTCTTTATTTTATTATTTCTAACTTTATATTGGCCCGCACAACTTAACAACGAGCCTAAAATAAGTACTGTGATTATTTTTTTCATTTTACTTTTATATTAGAATTAGCAATTCTCCACTGCCATTGCCAGCTCGTAAAAGTGTCATCTGCATAGGACATAATATTATTTGTAGCAATTGTAGATTTTTGTACACCCATAGGATATATATATTTAAAATTTTTATGAGGCAATGGTTTATCTTTATTTTTGCCTTTATGAGTATGCCACAAACCTAAGCCATGAAGTGTTTCATGAATTAAGGTGGCATTTTTATATTCCAATAATGTTTTAAAAATAATTACATTTTTTACGTTAATGCCTTGCGCCGCTCCTGCTGTTAGCGGGTCATTTGCGCCAATGGCAAATTTAAATATGGTAAAACAGTCAAAATATTTAATCTTCTTTTCTGTGCCTGAACTATCATTATCTTCTAAAAATATACTGCGCACATCATGATGCAGGTAAGGATTTAAAAGGTCGTAGTTGTTTTTATCTAAATAAGCGAGATGCCCGTATTCATCTACATGTTTTCCGTTTATCTGAAAATCAGGATGATTTGATAAATTCAGAATAGTTTCTTCAATAATAGGCAATATCAAAGCCTGATGCATTCCTTCGAACAATTTATATTTTTCCTCTGGGGTAAAAGCTTTTTGTAGTTCTTTGTTAGCTACATTTGTTATAACATTTACCAACACAAACTTCTGCTCTTTTCTAACCGTGCTATCATTTTTAAGCACCGTTATTCTTCCGGCAAGCTTTCTGTTTTCTATTTCCTTATTAGGTTCAGTACCTTTTGGGTACGCGTAAATATTAATGTACTTATTACTATCTAAATCTTTCAGGCATTTTATTTTTATAGAGATTTTTCGGTCTGTGAGCCCTTGTGTTTTTTTATTTTGTGTAAGCTTAGTTGCATCTATCCTAAACAGTGTATCGTCATAGTCAAACTTTATTTTTTCAAGATCTTCTTCTATCTCTAACAATATTTTTAATTCGGCTTCGTATTGTGGGACTACAAGAGTGTCTTTCGGCATTGACTTTACAAATTCCTGCGAGAACAAGGTTAAGTACGGCACAAAATAATGTGTACTTACAGTATCATCAGGCGTTTTTCGTGTGATTGTTATACTATCATACTCTGTTTGTAGTTGTGTAAAAGCCTCTATCTTATCAAGATCACTTTTTCCGTTTTTATAGCCTCCCTCAATAATACTTTGGTAATCAGGCTCTATGGTTAATCCGTTGTCTTTTTCTCTTAACCAATCAAATCCAAATTCACCTTTCCATGTAGAAAGAGGTCTAAAATAAACTACTGCAAGAGCTACAACTTCTGTAGCAGCAGCATCTACGGTTAATGCTGTATTACTATAATTATTGCCCAGATCGGCATGCATGGTAGCTGTACCTTTACTATTTATAACAGCTTCTTTATCAGAGTGTATTAAGGCATGTTCTGTGCCGTGCACTTTTGTTTTTTTTGCTTCGATATCAATAGCGTCATCACTATTAATCAATGCCTTGCCACTATACAAGTTCATAAATCCTTGTATGGTTTGTTTCAATGTTTTGCTAAAAATATAGATTCGGGTTAAGGCAGTAAGCATATAATCATTTGTGTTGATTTCTGTGCTTTCGCTGGCGTTAAAAATTAGTCGTTTTACATTGACTACAAAAACATCTGCGTTTAGTTCTACTTGTCGTTTTCCGTCAAATTGCAGGTAACTTTTACTGGAATCCTGCAACAGCATACTTCCTGCTTTGTCATTCATTACTAAACGATTGTTACTTCTGGTATGCAGTGCTTTAATATCATTATTGGGCGTTGCGTAACCGCTTTTTTCTTTTATGCTTGTTAATGATCCGGTTACAATGGGCATTTCGGCATTTCCTCCCTGAAACTCTACATAAACGGTTTCGCCAATTTCAGGAACCCAGTGCGAACCTTTCTCACTTCCGCCATATTGCTGTAAAACTGGTATATAAGGTGTTGTTGTGCCTTTGATTTTTTGCCACGACATTTGTACTATAACAGCACTTAGTCCGTCAGGATCTTCTGTATTTACTACAATTGCAGACTGACTGGGGGAATAGGGTACTAAATCAGGATTTGTTTTGGGCGAAAATACGGCACCACTCAGGTTTATTGCTTTAAAATGATTTTCGTAACCGCCGCTGTCGTCACAGGTATGCGTGATTTCGGTAATTCTGTAAGTGGTTTCATGTTGTTTATCGACTCCTTTAATAGTTACGGTATTCCCTAAGGTAACGCCGGGAACTTCGCTGATGACTTTTATTTTCATCATATCCCCCAGAATGCTGCGCATTTTGTTTCTAGTATAGTGCGGAGAAGCGTTTTGATTGGGCTGGATTACATTTTCCCTATTAAATATTTGATTGGATCTGTCCAGGTATTCTTCATGAAAACCATTTACTTCATTACCGTATTTAGCGGTTTGGTCCATAAAAGATTCTCCTGTTCGATTATCGTTTTCGATCGTTTTAAACAATGCCGGAACGAGTTTCATGTCATAAATAAAATCCTGCATGTTGATATCATATACAAGTGTGGGCGATGCTCCAAGTCCGCCCGGAGTTCCTAAAACTATCGTGCGTCCGTTGCTGTAAAACCATTGTGCGTGTAGCTTTGATAACCTGTTTAGGAGATCAAAATCGCTCTCGTTGTACTGCACTGTATAAGGAATAATGTCTTTGTAAAACGGGTTGACATGAAAATCAATGCCATAACGTGATTTTACCTGATTTACAATGGCTTCTAAAGTCATTCCTGTAAAGGAGTTACAATCTGCGCCATTGTCTAAAAGTATCGTTTCACTATATCCTGTAATTACGAGTACTTGCTCGTTATCAGTTAGCGTAGATTTTCGCATTCTTACCTTGTCAACTATCCCATAAAATTGCAGGGTATAATCGTTTTTATTTTCGACAAGCATAAGGTCGTCAAGCTCCGGAATTGCTTTTATTTCGATACTTATTCTTTGTCCCTTTAGATTTCCTGAAGCGGGAACATTACTTTGAAATTTGGTTTCTAATAGTTCCTGTCCTATTTCAAACGAAAATTTATGATGCGCATGAATTTTTTGAACAATCTTTAAATGGCTGAAATTGTGTACGACTAATTCGCCTATTTTTATTGTTGTAGTGGTTTGTAATGCCATTTTGGTTCGGTTTTTTTAAAGAGGATTATTTAAGAGGCTTTCCAGTTATTTTCAAATAAAGTATTGCCTAATTTTATTTCCTTAGACGTAATAAGAATCTCCGTTGTCATGGGAGACACTCCTTCACTTCGAAACCTTTTATGAAAATAAATGCAGAATGCTTTCTTAAAAACTACATTTTTCATTGTACTCATGGCATCCCGGCGGTAAAAAATAATTCTGCCGTCTTTAGTACTTGTCTGGGATATCATCCAGTCTGAAAATAAATCTGTTTGTGTACTCTCAATAACCAGTTTAATTTTCCCTCCTTTGGTTTTATTGGCTGGCTTACCGTTATTATTTGTGCCTTGTTCAAAAATGACATCAAACTCTAAAACATTAAAAACTGCATTGTCTAATTCTAATTTTGCTAAAAAACTCATGGGTTTGATTTAATTTGCGGTTAGTAAATATCATTTTAGATTTAAGAAAAAATCTAAAAATAATCTTACTAATTTAGATCAAGTAAAACATTATGAATGTCCTGTAAAAGTTTTTAATGTATCATTTTAAGGCATAAAAAAAAGGGCGTATGAAAATTTCGTACGCCCTTTTTAACCAACTAATTAATTATTTTATTTCCATCCACCACCTAAAGCACGGTACAAATCAACCACAGCTTGTAATTTTTGTAAATTATCGTTGATACTGCTCAATTGAGCAGCCAAAAGATTTTGCTCTGATGTTAATACATCTGTATAATTCGTAGCCGAACTAAACTCTAAAAGCTGTTGTGTAAAATCAACTGCTTTAGTTAAAGCTTCAATTTGCTTTTCTCTTGAATCTTCTTTTTCAACTGCCATTTCATACGCATATAAAGCATTCGAAACTTCCTGACCTGCAACTAAAAGACTTTGTTGAAAATTATTCATTGCCTGCATTTGTCTTGATTGCGCGCTTGTTAATCTGGCTTTATTAAGTCCCTGATTAAAAAGTGGTTGTGTCAATCCTCCAATTAAAGAGTAAAAAACAGAATTAGTAAAGAAATCCGTTAATTGCAAATTCGAAAATCCTCCACTTGCTGTAAGAGTCAAACTTGGATAAAAATAAGTTTTAGCCATGTTTGATGTTTCAAAAGCAGTTCTGAAATCAAACTCTGCCTGACGAACATCAGGGCGATTTTCAAGCAATTGTGCCGGTAAACCAATTTCCAGTTTTTCAGGAATCACCTGATCTCCTAAAGTTCCTCTTTCAATAGGTCCTGAAGGCTGACCTAATAAAATATTAAGGGCATTTTCAGTCTCGCGAATGTCTCTTTTTAAATCCGGAATCAATACTTCGGCTGCATGTTGGTTCGCTTCACTTTGAACCACAGATGCACCGGTTACGATTGCTCCTTCTTTTAAAGCTTTGATTACTTCAACATTTTTAATACGGCTTTCTAATGTTGATCTTGTAATTTCTAATTGTTTATCATACGCTAACAATAAAAAATAATTATTGGCAATATCTGATATCAATTGTGTCTGAACAGCTTGTTTTGCAGCATCTGTAGAAAGATACGTGGCTAAAGCGGCTCTTTTAGAACTGCTTAGTTTTCCCCAGATATCAGCTTCCCAAGAGGTGCTTAAGCCTAATTTATAAGTCGTTGTTAACGTATTGATGTTGATTCCTGCCGGAAAATTCAATCCTGCCTCAGATTGTTTGGTGCGCGTTACATTCGCATCAACATTTAAAGTTGGATAATACGCTAATTTTGTCTGACGTAATGAGGCACGCGCCTGAACGATATTTTCAATTGCATTTTTCAGGTTCAGATTCTGATCTAATCCTTTTTGAATTAAAGCTTTCAGTCTGTCATCTTTAAAAACGGTTTGCCACGGCATATTCGCCATCGTAGTCGAATCGGCAGAAGCCTGATCTCGGTACAGCTTATCCGTCGAAATCGTCGAAGGACGTTCGTATTTCTTCGTAACCGAGCACGCACTTAAAAGCGCGGCTGCAGTTACAATAAGAATATATTTATTTGAACTATGAGTCATTTTTTCTTAATTAAATTATTACTCTTTATGAGCTTCTATCAATTTTACTTCCTCTTCATCATCATCGTCATCATCATAACCTTCTTTTGCCGGTCCACTTACTCTTTCCTGTAAAGTCTGGAAAATGATAAACAAAATTGGAATAACAAATACTCCTAATATGGTTCCGATTAACATTCCTCCAACGGCTCCTGTACCAATTGATTTATTCCCGACAGCTCCTGCTCCGGAAGCAAACATTAAAGGCACAAGTCCTAAAATAAAGGCGAATGAAGTCATCAAAATAGGTCGTAAACGTGCTACGGCTCCTTCAATTGCTGCTTGTACAATTGGCATTCCTTTTCGTCTTCTTTCCAATGCAAATTCGACAATCAAAATACCGTTCTTCGCCAACAATCCAATCAACATGATTAAGGAAATCTGCAAGTAAATATTACTGTTTAATTTGAAAATGATCGAGAACAAATACGCCCCGGCCAATCCAAACGGAATCGAAAATAATACTGCAAATGGTAAAATATAACTCTCGTATTGTGCACTTAATAAAAAGTAAACAAAAACAAGACATAATATAAAGATGAAAATAGTTTCACTTCCTGATGCTAATTCCTCACGTGTTAATCCCGAAAACTCGTAACCATAACCTGATGGCAACTCTTGTGCAGCAACTTCCTGAATCGCTTTAATCGCATCTCCTGAACTGAATCCCGGATTTGGCGCTCCTGTAATAGCGATAGAAGAGAAAAGGTTAAATCTAGAAATAGATTCCGGTCCAAAAACTCTGGTCATTTTTACAAACTCTGTAATTGGAGCCATATTTCCGGCACTGTTTCTAACAAATATTTTGTTCAGTCCTTCTGTATTGGTTCTGAATTCTGGTGAAGCCTGAATCATTACACGGTATTGTTTTCCGAATTTATTGAAATTAGAAGCATATAAACCTCCGTAATAACCCTGCATCGTAGATAAAATTGTATTTACCGGAACTCCTGCATCTTTTGCTTTTGCCAGGTTAATATCCATCATATATTGAGGGAAACCAGGATTAAAAGGCGTAGTTGCATATTGTATTTCAGGACGTTTTGATAACTTTTCTAAGAATTCAGTATTTACTTTAAAGAATTCTGCTGTTGTGTGTCCTCCTTTATCCTGTAATTGGAATTCGAATCCACCACTTTGTCCAAAACCCTGAATGGTTGGCGGAGAAATAAAGAAGATATTAGCCTCACGGATTCCGCTTGTTTTAGCAAAAAGCTGACCAATAACATCATCAACACTCAAATCACGTTTGTCCCACGTTTCCAGTTTTACAATAACCATACTGTAGGCACTACCCGCACCTGCCGTAAAGTTTTGTCCCACAATTCTAAGTGTATTTTTAACACCCGGAATCGTTTTGGCAATACTGTCTACCCTTTTTGCAATAACATCAGAACGTTCCATCGAAGCCGATGGCGGTAAACTAATATTAGCAAAAACAGTTCCCTGATCTTCCGCAGGAACGAAAGCAGATGGTGTAGTTTTCATCATATAAAATAATGCTGCACCTGCGAAAACAATTGACGCTAATACAATCCATTTTTTAACGGAAAGAAACTGAACTGATCTTTTATATTTATTCGTAACATTATCAAATGCAACGTTAAACGAAGTATAAAATCTCTGAATAAAACTTTTATGTTTATGATCGTCTGCGTGTGGTTTTAAAAGCAAAGCACATAATGCAGGACTCAAAGTCAAGGCATTAATCGCCGAAAGAATAATCGCAACGGCTAGTGTGATACCAAATTGTTTGTAGAAAACCCCAGTTGATCCTGTAATAAAGGTTACCGGAATAAATACGGCAGCCATTACAAGTGTAATCGAAATAATCGCTCCGGAAATTTCATCCATTGCATCAATCGTAGCTTTTTTAGACGATTTATAACCGTGATCCAGTTTGGCGTGAACTGCCTCGACGACAACAATAGCATCATCGACCACAATACCAATGGCAAGTACCATCGCAAAAAGAGTTAATAAGTTGATCGTAAACCCAAATAAATTCAGGAAGAAGAAGGTTCCTACAATCGCAACCGGAACCGCAATCGCCGGAATTAACGTTGATCTAAAATCCTGAAGGAAGATAAATACAACGATAAAAACCAATATAAAAGCTTCAATTAAAGTATGGATTACTTTTTCGATCGAAGCATCTAAGTTTTCGTTAACATCTACAAGAATTGTATATTTTACTCCTTTTGGGAAGTTTTTTGCAGCCTCTTCAATAAGTGCTTTGGAGTTGTTAATTACATCACGGGCATTTGATCCGGGAGTCTGGCTAATTGCCATTGCCGCAGATTCTACACCGTTTGTTTTAATCGTAGAGGTATAACTTAAAGCGCCTAACTCTACTTTTGCAACATCTTTTAATCGTAACATTTGTCCGTTACCAACAGATTTGATTATGATATCACCAAATTCCTTATGGCTGGTCAAACGTCCTTTATATTTAATTACATATTGAAAAGCCTGAGCCCCGTTTTCACCAAATTTTCCTGGTGCAGCTTCGATATTTTGCTCTGCCAAAGCAGCCGAAATATCACTTGGAATCAGTTTATATTGTTGCATGATATCCGGCTTTAACCAGATTCTCATGGAGTAATCTTTGGCACCAAAAACGGTTACATCTCCTACTCCAACTACACGCTGAATTTGAGGAACAAGATTAATCTTAGCATAATTTTGAAGGAATGTCTGATCATAAGCAGGATCATCACTATATAAAGAGAAAATCACTAAGTTACTACTCTGACTCTTTGTTACCGTTACCCCAGCCTGAGTAACCTCTACCGGTAATAAACTGGTTGCTCTTGAAACCCTGTTTTGAACGTTTACCGCTGCTAAATCAGGATTTGTTCCTACTTTAAAGAAAATTTTGATAGAAGCATTTCCATCATTTGTAGCTGTAGAAGTCATGTAAGTCATGTTTTCTACACCGTTAATTTGCTCTTCAAGCGGAATTACAATACTTTTAAGTACAACATCTGCATTGACACCTGTATAACTTGCCGAAACGTTTACTGTAGGTGGAGCGATGTCAGGATATTGAGATATAGGTAACTCAATAAGTCCTAAAACTCCCAAAATGACAATAATAACAGATATTACCGTCGAAAGTACAGGTCTTTGTATGAATATTTTAAACATTTTTTTCTTATTTTAAGTCAGCGTAAACCGTTTCCTGATTCTGATTTTGGGCTTTAATTTCGGTTCCTTCTTTTAAAGCAGCAACTCCTTCTAATACAATTTGATCTCCTGCTTTTAAGCCGCTTGTAACAACATAATAATTACCTGCTGTATTTTCAAGTTTGGTAATATTGACGTTTTTAGTTTTTCCGTCTTTCCCTACTGTAACTGCAAATATTTTATCCTGAAGTTCGAATGTAGCACTTTGAGGAACTAAGATTACATCTTTAACATAATTTGGAATTCGAACTGTAGTACTGCTTCCGCTTCTGATAATTCCTTTTGGATTTGCAAAACGAGCTCTGATATTAACCGTACCTGTTTCGGTATTGATTAATCCGTTTACGGTTTCAATATGTCCTTTTTCATCATAAGTAGAACCATCTGAAAGTAAAAGTGAAACGGCAGGTATTTGTTTGATTTTTTGTGCTAATGAAGTTCCTGAACCACTTTGAGAGAAAGTCAGCAAGGCTTTTTCGTTCATGGCAAAATACGCATAAACGTTGCCAATACTTGAAACTGTTGTTAACGGATCAGCTGTATTTGAACTTACCAAACTTCCTAAACGAAATGGAATTGAACCTACAACACCATTAACAGGACTTGTTACTGTTGTATATCCTAAATTTGTTTTGGCATTTACTAAAGCTGCATTTGCCTGAGCTACTGCTGCTAAAGCTGACTCATAAGTATATTGAGCCGATTCAAGGTCATATTTACTAATGATTCCTTTTTCTACAAGCGGTTTTACTTTGTTTACAGCCAGTTTTGCTGCACTTAAATCTGCCTGAGCGCTTTTTATACTTGCAGATGCCGTACGAACTTGTTGCTCATATTCCGGCGCGCTAATTTTGAATAAAGGCTGCCCTGCTTTTACAACAGCACCTTCATCAACAAAAATTTTGTCGATATAACCTTCAACTCTGGGTCTGATTTCAATATTTTGCTGTCCCTGAATACTTGCAGGAAAGTCATTATTTAATGTAGCTGATTTTGTTTCTAAAGTCAGCGTTTTATACTCTTTAACTTGTGGTGCACCTCCGGCCTGTGCCGATTTGTCATTTTTATTACCGCAAGAAGCGATGATAATAGATGCTGCGAGAATGCTTAAAAAGGATTGCTTATTCATTGTGAAAAATGTGTAATTATCAATTTATATCGTAACAAAAGAACTAAAATATAACAAACGAAAAATTTTCAATAGACGGAGGGTAAAAAACAATCGATAGATATACCATCACAACCGATGGAAATTTATTTAACGACAGATATGCATTTTAAAACAGGCTCGTCGGCTCTAAAATGGTTTTTACGGGTTCTCATTCTATTTTGGGCGATTCGTTTGATATGTTCTATAAATATAATGTAATATTGTCACAAAATCAAACTTTACAATGTCACCAAACTTTTTTAAACCGTACATATTCACAGGATTACATATTCTTGGCTGGTTATTATTGGGATTCACGCTATTGTTTTACATCCCTTTGACATGGAATATTGTGCTTCCGTCAATTTTCTGGTTATGGCAGTCAATTGTGTTGTTTTTTATGATTGTTATTTTTTATTCTAATGCATTAATAATAGTTCCAAGGACAATTATAACAGATAAAATAAGTCCTTTTTTCCTATGGGCACTTTTTAGCATTTTTGCGATGCAGTTTGTGGCGTATATATATAATTATAACACTGATTTACATAATAAACTGGCTATAATTCTAGGGTTTAAAAAATACCGAAATGATTATTTTGATAATTATACTTTCACTATAAGCCTTTTGGTTTTAGGAATCAGCACAAGTTGGGCGATGTTACATCATTGGCAAAAAGCCGCGCAACACAAGCAAAAACTGGAGCAGGATAAAACAATGGCTGAACTTGCTATGTTAAAAGCACAGATTAATCCGCACTTTTTCTTTAATTCGCTAAACAGCATTTATTCCCTTACTTATACTAATATTGAAGATTCACGCGTTGCACTTCATACCTTGAGCCGCATGATGCGCTATTTACTTTACAGCACTGAAGGCGAAAGAACTACTTTATTAAAAGAAGCCGATTTCATGAAAGATTTTATAGCTTTGATGAAACTTCGTGCCAATAGTAAACTGACAATAACGACAGATATTCCCGAAAAAATACACGATTATCCTATTGTTCCAATGTTGTTGTTACCTTTAGTAGAAAATGCTTTTAAACACGGCGTTCATGCCACAGATAAAAGTGAAATACATATTAAACTGAGACAACAGGGAAATAACCTTGAATTTGAAGTTGAAAATACCTTTTTTGAAAAAACGTCTACAACAGATCAGGGCGGAATTGGGTTAACGAATACCAAACGCAGATTGCATTTAATTTATCCGCACAATCATATTATGACTTGCGGTCTTGATAAAAACGGAAAATATAAAGTAAATCTGCAAATAACTTTAGAACAATGATTGTATTAAAATGTATAGCAGTAGACGATGAACCACTCGCTTTGAGACTGGTGGAAACATTTATAGAACAAACTCCGTTTTTAGAATTAGCGTGCAGTTGTGATAACGCGGTTGAAGCAATGACGTTGATACGAGAGCAACAACCTGATATTGTTTTTTTAGACATTAATATGCCCAATTTAACGGGTATGGAACTTGCCCGACTTTTACAGGAACAACCCGGTCCATTGCCTAAAATTATTTTTACAACCGCCTATAATCATTATGCGATTGAAGGTTATAAAGTAAATGCCGTAGATTATCTTCTAAAACCTTTTAGTTACGAAGAGTTTTTGCGCGCCGCCAATAAAGTGCTGCAAATGTCTGAAGAAGCATCGAATCATTTTCAATCCATCGCGGCAGATGATGAATTTATATTTTTAAAAGTAGAATATCAATGGGTTAGAATTTCCCTGAAAGATATTTTATACATCGAAAGTTTAAAAGATTATGTAAAAGTTCATCTTGAAGATACCGAAAAAACATTGATGTCACTGATTTCGCTAAAAGCACTGGAAGAAAAATTACCTTCATCAAAATTCATGCGAATCAACCGCTCCTTTATTGTTTCATTAGAAAAGATAAACGCAATAAGCAAAAATTCAATCTTTGTTAATAAAACCGAAATAACTGTTGGGGAGCAGTACAAAGAAACCATTAAAACCATTGTAGAAAAATGGTTGAAATAATTTGTTAAGTTCTATCGGACGATTATATATGTCGCTCCGCTGGAGTTTTTCAGAGTCCCAGAGGGACGTAATATTTATAGAAATAATATTTATATATATTGCGGCAAAACCCCATCGGGGTGAAATATAAAATTATAACCAATATAAAACCCCATCGGGGTGAATATAAAATTACAACGAAAAAATGCCACTCCGTTGGAGCTTTTTGCAAAACCTGAAAAGATATTTAATTTATACTCGCCGATATTTAGAAAATACAGACTAAATCAAATTTAAAATGGAAAAAAAATCAAACAAATATTACCTGACATTAAGTCTAAAAGAATATGCAAACGGTGAAACCCAACCCGCGAAAGAACTCGGATTGCAATTTGACAATCATGATGAAATATTTGGTATAATAGAAAGAATAAAAGATAAAAATATTTTTGAAGATCCTAACGAAGCAGCGCAATTTGCAATTGGACTAAAATTATTTAGCGAAATAAAACTAAAACATCGCAAAAATCCCCTTTTTGATGAATTGAACGAAGTATTTCCTTTATTCATGAAAAAACTAAAAAGCTTGTAATTATCTACAAGCTTTTTTTATTTTAGTTTCAAAGTTTATTATATTCTGTTATTTATTTAATTATTAATTGTGAGTCATCAATTTTTATGATGTAGCAAATAATTAGCGCGCAAAGTCGCAAAGACGCAAAGTTTTAATGTAATTGCTTTGCTTCTTTACGACTTCGCTTGAGATTTTATATGTGGTTTTACTTTGATTTAAAAATATTGCTTCAAACAAATCGTTTTATTTCCTAAATTTATTTTTCAAAATTTAAACTATGGACAAACTAACCAAAGAAGATATTAGTCAGGAAGTATTTGATTTATATGATGATTACGCCCACAATAAAATCAACCGAAGACAATTTGTCGAAAAACTATCCATATTTGCTGTAGGCGCTGTTACTTTGCCTTCACTTTTAAGTTTTATGACGCCTAATTATGTTGATAGTATTTTAATTCCGCCCACGGACCCACGCTTAAAAACAGGTTATATCAATTATGATTCGCCAAAAGGCGGAGGAAGTATCAAAGGTCTTTTGTCACAACCGTCTGAAACCAAAAAAAAATTACCCGGAATTATCGTAGTACACGAAAATCGCGGTTTGAATCCTTATATTGAAGATGTAGGACGAAGAGCTGCTATCGAAGGTTTTATCACACTTGCTCCGGACGCTCTATCTCCATTAGGCGGTTATCCCGGAAATGACGATGCGGGACGTGAATTACAAAAAAAGCGTACCCGTGAAGAAATGCTCGAAGATTTCATCGCAGCTTATGAATATCTCAAATCACATCCGGATTGTAACGGTTATATTGGCGTAGTCGGTTTTTGTTTTGGCGGATGGATTTCAAACATGATGGCAGTAAAAATTCCAACTTTGGCGGCAGCCGTTCCTTATTACGGCGGACAACCCACAAAAGAGGAAGCAGAACTAATAAAAACGTCGCTATTATTACATTATGCAGGTTTAGATACACGTGTAAACGAAGGCTGGCCAGCATTTCAGGAAATACTCAATAAAAATAAAGTCGAAAATACAGCTTACTTTTATCCCAACGTAAATCATGGTTTTCATAACAATACAACGCCCAGATATGACGAAGCTGCGGCAACTTTATCATGGACAAGAACCATTGATTTTTTTAAGGAAAAATTAAAAAAGAAATAGAAATTAATTGGATCAAGATTAAATGTTGAGGAAAAACATAAAATATATTAGTATTTAATTGAAGTTGCTGGTTTAGCAATTCAATAAATAAATTTTCTTTAAAACTTTAATCCTTACGGGATATTTTTTCCCAGATTTTTGCCTACCAATATTTAACTCCTAACGAAGTAAAAAAATATCCCCGGAGAGATTACATTTATATACTGGGTGATTTTACCGCAAAGCGCGCAAAGTTTTTTATAGTAGAGTGTGTTGCTAAACACAAAGTTCACAAAGCTTTGTGTTGACCTGGCTTTGTGAACTTTTTGTTTGTTTATATCCCTCCTATATCCATCCTCCCTGGTAAAAAATCTTTGCGTGCTTTGCCGTAATTTTTTTCTCTCTCCAATGGTTTTGTGATTGATTGTCATATAAAAAATGCCTCAACTATTTGAGGCATTTTTTATATTTAAGATAATCAAGAATTAAGCCTTAGCTTTTCTTTTTACAGTACAGCCAATTTCTTTAGTTTGAGTTATAGCTGGTTTTTGGTTGCTTTTTAAAGATGCAATTACATCCTCGGCATATTTCGTTTTCTCCGTTTTAGTTCCTTCCGGATCATTATCGATTGCACCTACATATTCTACAACATTTCCTTTAGAAGTTTTAGAAACGATGAAAAGATGCGGTGTGTGTTTTGCACCATATTGATCTGTAACTACTTGTCCCTGATCGAATAAATAAGGGAAAGGATATTTTTTATCCTTTGCCAATTGTTGCATTTTGTCAAAAGCATCAGCTTTAGAAGCTTCAGGATCATTTGGGTTAATAGCAATTACAGGATATCCTTGAGGTTTGAATTTTTTATCTAATTCGATGATTCTTTGCTCATAAGCCACTGCGTAAGGACAAGTATTACAAGTAAATACAACGATAAAACCTTTTGCTTTTGTGTAACTTGCAAAGGAAATTTCTTTGCCGTCAACATTCTTTAATTTGAATTCCGGTGCCGGTTCTCCCGCTTTAAGCGTAGTCGATTGTGCATGAGCAAATAAGATACTAAATACTAGTACCGTGATTGTAGTAATGAACTTTTGCATAATTTATAGTTTTTTATATTCAGTTAATAATTGTTCGTAAGTAAGTTCAGATTCGATAAAGTTTCTTTTATCGCCTTTAATAAAAATCGTTGCCGGAATACTTCCTGACCATCCTTTGTCGATTCGGTCAATATATTCCTGCGGATTGCTTTCGTTCAATAGAAAAACCTGACTCTTCATGTTTTTTCTCTTCACAAACGGAATCACAGCCGAAGTAAGTTTTGATTTAAAATCAACGCTAATTAATAAAACCGCCAGTTTCTCTGATTTATATTCGGCATTCAGTTTTTCAAAATGAGGTAATTCCTTTATGCAAGGCGCGCACCACGTTGCCCAAAAATTCACAACATACGTACTGTCTTTTCCGTTCTTGATTCTTTCGTTCAATTGATCTATATTAATCAATTTCACATTTTGACTATATCCTGCAACTGAAAAAGCAAAGAATAAAAAAGTATAAATTTTAAATGCGTGGATTTTCATATTTGTTTGTGCTAAAATTAAATTTTGCCTTACAAATATAAACTAATGCCATTTTAGTTTTTGTTAATAAAAGTTTAATGACTATAAATTTGCCACATAATTCAAAATTAAACTTATATTAAATTTTTCAGACTATCCTTTTTGCTAAATTTGCAAAATGTTTTATAGAAGAAAAATTATACTCGCATTAATACAGATGTTTGGAGGAGAATTAGAAAAAATTCGCATTCAAAAATTACTGTTTTTATATACTCAAAAGAAGAAAAATCCTGAATACGAATTTATTCCTTATAAATTTGGTTGTTACTCTTATTCGGCAAATGCTGATTTAGTTACAATGGTTAAAAAGGGTAACTTATCCGAGAATGAGAATAGTTATCTAAAAATAAGCAATGAAGATTATTTGAAAATTTTAAAAAAAGAGGATGCTCTTTTACTTACAGAAGTTGTGAATTCCTATGGCTCAATGAGTAATAATTCTTTAATAAAACATACATATGTGAATTTTCCATATTATGCTATTAATAGTACTATTGCTGAAAATTTACTAACGAAAGTACAATTAGAACGTGTAACAAAAGAAAAAATAAAAAGTACAGAAACAATACTTTTCACAATTGGATACGAGGGAGTATCGCTTGAAAATTACCTAAATAAATTAGTAAAAAACGACATACATCTTTTAGTTGATGTTAGAAAAAATCCCTTAAGTATGAAGTTTGGATTTAGCAAAAGTTTATTGAAACGCTATTGTGAAAGTTTAGGTATTACATATTTACACTTCCCAGAAGTTGGCATTCATTCTGATCAAAGACAAGAACTAAACAATCAGTCAGACTACGATGCATTATTTGAAATCTATAAAACAACAACTTTAGTTCATAGTAAAGTACAGCAAAAAGAAATTCTTGACCTATTAATTCAATATAAACGTATTGCATTAACTTGTTTTGAAGAAAATATTTGTCAATGCCATAGAAAACCATTGGCAGAATCTATTAAAAATTTTCCTACATTTGAATATGTTATTAAACATATTTAAATTATGGCAAAAACTAGAGTACTTATAGCTGCAAAAACATATCCAACTATTTCAGGAAAATATGATGAATTAGTTTGTACGGCAGGTTTTTTAGAAGATGGATCGTGGATCAGAATATATCCAATTTCATTCAGGAAAAAATCATATGATCAACAATATAAAAAATATGATTGGATTGAAATTGATTTAGTCAAAAACACAAGCGACTTTAGGCCTGAAAGTTATAGACCTTACTCGCATGATACTGAAATAGAAATTGTAGGTCACTTAAGTACTGATAATTTTTGGGCTGAAAGAAAAAGATATGCTTTAAAAAAAGTTTATACTGACTTGAAAGAACTTATTAAAGAAGCACATACTAAAGAAATATGTACTTCATTAGCAGTATTTAAACCTACTAAAATTCTTGATTTCACTGCTGAACCTACAGAAAGAGAATGGAACAAGAAAAAAATAGATCAGCTAAAAGCTAATAGAGATCAGATAAATATGTTTGCGTATGAACATCCAGAAAACCCTTTTGAAGTTGTTCGTAAATTACCTTTTACCTTTAGATTTAAATTTGAAGATGATAAAGGAAAAATAAGTAACATGATGATTGAAGACTGGGAAACTGGTCAATTATTCTGGAACAGTCTTAAAAATCACAAAGGAAACGAAGCCAAAGCAGTACAAGATGTAAAATACAAATATTTTGAAGATTTTGCTAAGACAAAAGATTTACATTTCTATCTAGGTACTTCAGCTGTACATCATTATGTATCACATAATCCATTTATGATAATTGGTACTTTTTATCCTAAAATCCAAAATCAACTTTCCTTTTTTTAAATTAAATCATAATAAAACCACACCTACCTTAAAATTTAAGATTGGTATGGTCTATTTGAATTTTAAATACTTTGGTTATTTTTTGAAAAGATATTTTCTAAGTTCTGCACCCGCATGAATAAACAAAGATTTTGTCTGAGGAATTTCGGCTAACGGATTCAATAATCCGAAATCGTGAATAGTTCCGTTGTAACGAATCGTCGTTACCGTCACTCCTGCCTCATCCAGTTTTCTTCCAAAAGCTTCTCCTTCTTCACGAAGTACATCCGCTTCTGCAACCTGAATCAAAGTTGGCGGCAACCCTTTTAATTGTTCCAAAGTTGCATTTAACGGCGAAGCATAAATTTGCGCTCTTTCCTTTGGATCTTTCGTGTATTGGTCGTAAAGCCATTTCATTAATGGAGTCGTTAAAAAACGGTCTTTTCCAAATCGTCTGTAAGTCTCATTATCAAAATCAGCCGCAACTATGGGCCAAAGCATGATAAGAGATTTAATTTTTGGACCATTATTTTCTTTTGCTTTTAATGCCGTAACAACCGTCATATTTCCTCCTACACTGTTTCCTACGATCGAAAGATTTTTTCCTTCCACATTAATTTCTGCCCCATTATCTGCAACCCATTTTGTAGCTGCATAAATTTCGTTCACTGCTTGCGGATATTTCGCTTCCGGAGATGGCGTATAATTTACAAAAACGCCAACGGCACCAGATTGAAGTACTAAATCCCTAACCATTCTTTTATGCGTAGGATAATCGCCTAAAACCCAGCCACCGCCATGAATAAAGAGAAAAACCGGCAAAGCTTCCTTAGCATCTTTCGGACGCATGATATTCAATTTTATCGTATATCCATCCGCTTTGATTGTTTTTTCAGATTCATCAACACCAGAATAATCAAATGTTACAGAAGCCTGAGCGCCAACCAAAACTTTTCTTGCATCAGCCGGAGTCATGGTTTCTAATGGTTTTCCGCCTGAATTTAAAACCGCTAAAAATGCCTTAACATCTTTTGAAATTTCCGGATCCTGAGCCACCGGCGGAATTGCATTTTGTGTTTGCGAAAATGCATTTTGTGTGCTTATACTAATCAATAAGATCAATATAAATGAAAGTGATTTTTTGTTCATGATTTTTTATTTTAATTAATAAATATTTCATGAACTTCTATTCAAAGAGTGTTCCTTGTGTGTAAAATACTGATTTACATTGTTTTAAAAAATAATCAAGATTTTAATTTTACCGATATATCATAGATTTATACATTAACCGCAACAAAGCAGGACAGAAAATCGACAAAGTAATCTGTGATCAAAATCACCACAATATTGTGATTCTGAAGAACGAAGAATCAATTTTTTATGTGATTTCTCCTCTGTCGAGATGACAAGATTGCGTATAAACTTTACGGATATAACAATTCTATTAAAAAACTTTGCGCCTTCGCGTCTTTGCGAGAAAAAAACCAGCGAAAACCCGTTCAATCCGCCAAACACGTGGGCAAAAATCCTACTCCGAAAAATGCTGTTTCTTAATCCCCAATTTCTGCATTTTAGAAATCAAAGTCGTCGAAGGAATTTCTAATTTCACGGCAGCTCCGTTTGGACCGGAAATCCTGCCATTGCATAATTTTATAATTTTCAGAATATATTCCTTCTCCATTTCTTTTAAAGACTTAATCTGAAATTCTGAAAAATGATTGGAAGACATCATTATTTCACTATCCGATAAAAAACTGACTTCATTAATTGTAATTCCATCTGATAAAAGAATACTTCGTTCGATACAATGTTCTAGTTCCCTGATATTTCCCGGCCACGAATGATTGATGATTGATTTTAAAGCATTTGAAGACAAAACGATTCCTTTTTTGTTTGAGTTCACCGAATATTTAGTCAAAAAATAAGAACACAAATCAGGAATATCCTCTTTATGATTGCGAAGTGGCGGAATCGTAATTGGGAAAATATTTAATCTGTAGAATAAATCCCTTCTAAAACGTCCTTCCAGCATTTCGATTTGAAGATCCCGATTTGTAGCCGCAATTATTCTGACATTTACTTTTATTGTTTTTTTTCCTCCAATTCTTTCAAATTCTCTTTCCTGCAAAACACGTAATAATTTGGTTTGCATTTCTAGTGGAAGATCTCCAATTTCATCTAAAAATAAAGTGCCATTATTAGCGAGTTCAAACTTGCCAATTCGTTTTTCGATTGCTCCCGTAAAACTTCCTTTTTCATGCCCGAAAAGTTCGCTTTCGATTAAATTCACCGGAATCGCGGCACAATTAACCTTAATCATTGGCTTTTGGCTTCTGGCAGAATTACTGTGAATTTCACTTGCTACAACTTCTTTTCCTGTTCCGCTTTCGCCGAGAATTAAAACTCCGCTATCTGATGAAGCAACTTGATGAATTAAGGTTTTAATCTTTTGTATAGCAATACTTTTTCCAATTATTTTAGAATTATCGCTATTTTGACTTTCCGAAATATTTAATTGATGTGTATTAGAAGATATTCTATTTTCATCATTACTTTCCATTTTACGCATCACCAAAATGTTTGAAACCGCAAGGGCAATTGGCAACGACAATCCCTTCAATAAACGCATTAAATTTCGATCAGGTATTTGTGATTTCTTAAAAAAAAGAAACAAAACCGAAGGATTATTTTTATGATATTCTAAAGGAATAATAACCAATTCACGCATTCCTAATGCCTTTGTTTGGGTAACAAATAAAGGAACTGTTATTTTTTTCTGCGGAGGCAAAACGAAATCAACGATAACAGGCTCAGCAGATTGTAAAGCTACATTAAAATAACAATCGTTTAAATCGTAAAATATTCCATCGCTGGATTTCGCAATTTTGGGATCACTATGAAAAAATAACTGATACTTTTTTTCTTCCTGATCTGAAGTTCCAATGGCCAGAAAATCAAAGAATAAACTATTTTTTAATTCATTATTAACAACAGTTACAAATTCATTGTAACTGGAACAACGCGCAAAACTATTGCTTAGCGAAAGCAAAAGAAAATGTTCTCTTTCTCTTTCCTGCATAGATTTGAGCATTGATTCAATTTTGTCCATAAGTGGTAATAATGTGGTATTTTAATTTGAAAATATGGAACAAATTTAATAGCTAAAATGTTTTATAAAACTATCAAATCGTGATAAAAATAGATTTTCTGGTTTTCGTTTCCAGATTTTTGGTTTTATGTCCTTTTCCCGTTGTGTCTTCGACCAAAAGAATTTCGCCCGTTTTGAAACTTCGTTTTTCTCCTAAAGAAGTTTCTATTTCAACTCCGCCATCCAGCAAAATAATATATTGACGTTGCGGCGCATTGTGAAAATCATAATCATACGAAGGCAAAACTTCCCTGAAAATAATATTTTTCACCGCCGTAGATTCAGATAAAAAACCAATTTCTCCCTGATCTGAAAGCGGAATCATCACATCTTCAAAATGACTTTCTCCGCTTTCATCACTAAATATTCGGGTTACGGAAAACATATTATGATGCAAAAATGTGTTTGTTCGCCAGATCAATTTCGTCCATACTTATCGTGTGTCCCATATTATCATAAACTTTCTCCGTTACTTCAGCGCCCATTTCTTTCAAAATATTGGTCGTTGCATAAACGCGTTCTACTGGAACATGAAAATCAGGATTACTGGTACCAATAAATACCGGAGTTCCTTCAAAATTACCCGAATAATTTTCAGGATAAATCTGATCGCCAATTAATCCGCCCGTAAAAATAACCGCTCCGCCATATTTGCTGGCATTTCTGGCGATAAATTCAGCAGTTAAACACGCGCCTTGCGAAAATCCTAGAAAATAAATATTATCCTTTGTGATTCCGTTTTTTTGAGCTTGCTCAACAACCTGACGTACAATATCCAAAGCCGATGAAAGCCAAGGTTCATTCTCCTGTGGTTTTGCCAAAAATGAATTGGGATACCAACTGTTTCCGGTTGCCTGCGGTGCATAAAAAGCAAAATCATCAACTTTTAAATGTGTCGTTAATGAGACAATATCCTGCGCGCTTGCTCCTCGCCCATGCAATAAAATCAATGCTTTACTTCCGTTTGTTTTTCCTGCTTTTAGTATTTGAATCTGATGCATATTTCTGTTATTTTAAATCGTTTAAAGTCAATATTGACAATGCTTTTTCGATTGTTTCTCTTTCTTTTTCAAACCATAAAGGCAATTTTAATTCTTCGCCTAAATGATCGATATCTTCATCAACGGCAAATCCGGGACCGGCCGTTGCCACTTCGAATAAAACGCCTCCGGGTTCTTTAAAATAAATAGACGTGAAATAATTTCGGTCTAATATTTCAGTTGGATTTAATCCTCTTTCAACAATTTTTTCCCTGATTTTTTCCTGAGATGTTTTATCGGTCGTTTTAAAAGCCAGATGATGAACGGTTCCGCTTCCGGCCAGTCCGCGTAAACTATTGGGTTCGCACAAAATATCGACGTAATTTCCTGATGAATTATCTGCTGCAAAGCGAAATCTATTATTACTTTCTGCAATCAATTCGTGGTCTAAATATTCCGTCAGTAATCCGCCGGTTTGTTCGTAACCTTCATGCCAGATTTCGACATTATGAAAACCTCGTATCGCGTTTGATTCGTTAAAAGGTCCTTTATGATATCCTGTTCTTTTGTCATTATCGTTAAAAATCAATTCCATTCCCAAACCGTCATGATCTTCAAAATAAATCACCACTTCGGTTTCAAAACGCAATTGCGGCTCTTTGTAATTCACGCCAAATTGTTTCAGCCGATTCTCCCAAAATTCAATTGAATCTAACGGAACCGAAAATGTCGTCGTATTCAGCATTCCTTTTCCGTGACGTCCCATTTTTAATCCGTCATAGGGAAAAAATGTCAAAACACTTCCCGGATTTCCTTGGGCGTCGCCATAATACAAATGATAGATTTGGTTGGCGTCAAAATTGACAGTTTTTTTGATTAATCGTAAACCTAAAATTCCAGTGTAGAAATCCAGATTTTTCTGCGCATTCCCAGCCAATGCCGTAACATGGTGAATTCCTTTGATTAATTTTTCCATAATTTATGTATTGTGTTTCCTGTAAGTGAATTTATTTTAACACAAAGGAACATAGGATATTGTAATTTTTATAAAAGGTGTTTCACGTTTGCATGAACGCACATAGCAAGGTTTTTAATTTGTTTCGTACGTGTTTATGCGACGAAAACTTAACAGTTATATACGTTGCAGAGACGCACTGCTGTGCACCTCTACGTGAAAACTGAGACCGAAAACTGAGACTGAAAACTAAAAAAATTATTTCTCCCAAATATCAGCATATTCATCCGGATGTCTTGTAAATTGGGCAAAAACGTAGGGACAAAGTGCTTTTACGGTGTATTTATGTTTGCGTACATACGCCACCATTTCGTCTAAAAGTACTTTTGCGTATCCTTTACCGTTAAATTCTTCGTCTACTTCGGTGTGATAAACGGTTAAAATGGTGCCTGAAATACTTAGTACCATTTCGCCTATTTTCTTATCTTTTTCAATTAACTGAAAACCTCCGTGTTGCTTTTCGTCTAGTTTTAATTGTACTTGTGGCATGTGTTTTTCTTTAAATTAATTTTGGTAATACCGCTTCAATTTTACTTCTTAAAGGCTCGTGTTGTTTTGGCAATTTCAAATTTGTTCCTAATTCTGCCAAAGGTTCATCAACTGTAAAACCTGGATTATCTGTTGCAATTTCAAAAAGAACACCGCCCGGTTCACGGAAATAAAGTGAATAAAAATAATCACGGTCAATTTTTGGCGTAATGCCTAAATTCTCGCTCATAATTCGTTCATGAAATGCCATCTGAATTTCTTCGTTCGCCACTCTAAACGCCACGTGATGATTAGTTCCTGCTGCATTTTGTCCGCTTGTTCCCGTTGGATTTTCTAATAAATCGATTATCGAAGCATTTTCAACCGCAGTTGTCGCAAAACGGAATCTGTTTGCTTCTTGTGAAACCAATTCATAGCCAAAAATATCAGTCAGGATTTTAGCCGTTTTATCAATAGATTGCAATGATAAAGTCGTGCTGTGAAATCCTTTTGTTGCCGCATCTTTCTTTACTTCTTCGGTTTCAAAAGCAATTCTGTTATCTGCTTTTTTCGGAATTATCAAACTGATATTCAAACCATCAGGATCTGTAAATGGCAATAATGTTTCACCAAACCTTTCTGTTTGCTCTCCGAAATTTACATTATTTTTTTTGAATCTTTCTTGCCAGAATTCTAAACTTCCTTCCGGAACTGCATATCCAATTTCTGTGGCTTGTCCGTTTCCTATTTTTCCTTTTCCAATTCCTTCCCACGGAAAGAAAGTCAGGATTGTTCCCGGCGTTCCAAATTCGTCGCCGTAATAAAAATGATACGTTCCCGGATCATCAAAATTTACAGTTTTTTTGACCATTCTTAAACCTAAAACTTTGGTATAGAAGCTGTAATTTGCTTGTGCGTTGCTTGCGATTGCTGTAATATGGTGCAATCCCTGAATTTTTTCTTTCATGTTATTTATTTTTTAATGAGTTATGTTTTTGTTTTTGTTGTTGTTGTTGTTGTTGTTGTTGTTTTGTGTGTTTTTCTCTCGCAGATTGAGCAGATTGAGCAGATTTTTATTTAATGCTTTATTTTGTTGCGATTATTTTTTAACACATAGTCCCGATAGCTATCGGGACTATGTGTTATTTTTTATCACTTATTCTTTAAAAATATCCTTGTTTGATTTTTAGTTTTTTGATTTTTGAGAATAAAGTCGACGGTGATATTTTTAATAATTCGGCGGCACCTCCTGCTCCGTAAACTTTACCATTGCAAAGACTTAAAGCATTCATAATGTGTTCGCGCTCCATATCTTCCATCGATAAAATTCCGTTTTCAGCTTCTTTTTTTATTGTTGGGAAATCTTGCAGAATATCAAATTCTTCAATTTCATTTCCTGTTGCAAGTAAAACACTGCGTTCTATTAAATGTTCTAATTCCCTAATATTTCCCGGCCAGTTGTAATCGTGTAATTGTTGTAAGGCTTTCGCCGAAATTGTATCAATACTACGTTTGGATTTTAAAGCATATTTCTGAAGAAAATAATTTGCCAGATCGTCCAGATCTTCTTTACGATCGCGCAAAGGAGGTAATTCTAGCGGAAAAACATTCAATCGATAATATAAATCTAATCTGAATCGTCCCTCGGCAACTTCAGACGGAAGACATCTGTTTGTGGCAGCAATGATTCTCACATTCAGTTTAATTGTTGCTTCTCCGCCTAACCGTTCAATTTCTTTTTCCTGCAAAACCCTCAATAATTTAACTTGTGAATCTAAGGGCAATTCTCCTATTTCGTCCAGAAAAATAGTTCCTCCGTTCGCTTGTTCAAACTTGCCAATTCTTAAACTATCTGCTCCGGTAAAAGCGCCGCGTTCATGTCCAAATAATTCTGATTCTATCAATGATTCCGGTAATGCCGCACAATTTACAACGACTAAAGGTTTGGTATTATTTGCCGATAAGGAATGAATTAAATGCGCGATTTTCTCTTTTCCTGTTCCGCTTTCTCCTAAAATCATAACCGAAGTTTCTGTTGGGGCAACAATTTCGATTTTGTGTATTAAATCAAGAAGTTTTTGGTTTTTACCAATAATCTCCAGATTCTTATTTTCTTTTAAAGATGTTTTTTTAGGAACATTTTCTAATGCATTTCCTTTTTCAAAATTGTATTTGTAACGTGCAATATCAAGCATTACAAACAAATCACGTTCACGAAAAGGTTTTACTAAAAACCCGTAAGGCTGGGTTTCTTTTACGGCATTTAAAATAGAATGATTGGTGTTTGCCGAAATATATAAAAACGGAATTTTCTTTTTTTCGAGTTCCCACGCAAGGTCAATTCCCGTAAGATCGCCTTTCAGGATAATATCCAGTAAAACCCAATTAGGCTTTTGGGTATCAATTAAAACACGAGCGTCTTCAACAGATGCGGCAATTCCGCAAACTTCATAGCCGGCTTTTATCAGAATAATTTTGAGATCATTCGCAACAATAAATTCGTCTTCGACTATTAATATTTTCTCGCTCATTTTCAATCTTCTTATTGTTGTTGTTGTGTTTTATTTTTTGCCTTAAAATTAATGGTAATCGTGAGACCGTTTTTACTTTCGATATTGAATGTTCCATCCACCTGAGAACTCAAACCGTGCATTAAATTCATTCCCAATGAGTTTCGGTTTTTCAGTTCAAAATGATCCGGAACGCCAACCCCATTATCCGAAATGATCAATTGATACATTTCATCTTCAATTTTTTTTAATCTGATGTTTACTTCGCCCTGAACCGTTTCAGGATACGCATATTTGATGGCATTGATAATGGCTTCGTTTAAGATTAATCCTAACGGAATCGCCTTTGAAATATCTAAATCCACACATTCTATATCCAGTTTATAGGATATTTTTTTATCGGTATTAAAAACTCCTTTTAAATAATTGACGAGTTCCGGAATGTACCAGCACATGTCGATTATTTCCAGATTTTCGCTCTCGTATATTTTTTGATAAATGAGCGACATCGCATTCATTCTGTGCTGACTGTCTTGTATCGCCAAAAGCGCATCTTTGTTTTCAAGATAAGCCGATTGTGTGTTTAAAAGACTGATCACGATTTGTAAATTGTTTTTTACCCGATGATGCAATTCCTTCAAAAGCCATTCTTTTTCAGCATATAATTTGTTTAAAGCTTCATTGCGTTTGCCAATTTCGTTGTCTTTTGATTGTAAAATCTGATGGCTCTTCTTTTTACTTTTTTTAAGTCGAAATAACAATCCCAAAATTATAAATAGTAATCCTGAAATTACTATAAAATCGTATCTAATTCTGGTAACATTCTGAGTGTTTGTATTGGCTTGCGACGTATTTTGGGTTTTAAAATCAGCTGAGAAATTTTTTAATTTAAAGAAAGAAATTCTCTTGTAATTTATGGCATTATTAATTGTCTTTAAGCCAAATTGTAAGTGCTGAATTGTACTGAAATACTTTTTTTTGAAGCTATCTGATCGTCGTTTTATATTTTGAAAATCTAAAAAATGAAAAAATTGAAAAGTGGCTATAACTGTTTTTTCAGAATACGAGATTTCTTGCGTCAATTTTGAATTTACAATATTGATTCCCTGATTTTTGTCTTGCATCAATAAGTTTTGATTGGTGATGAACAGCAAAATCACGAACCAAAAATGAAGCTGAAATTCTTTGAAATAGCATTCTTTATACATAAGCGCAACTTTTTTGATCAACTCATCCTTTAGATTCTACTTTTACATTTTTATTTTTGAAATAGCAAAAAATCATAAAAATTCCGGGAATCAAAACGGGAACTAAACCCCAATTTTTACCTGCAATCGCGCCTAAAAAACATCCTGATAAAAATCCTCCAATGGTTACAAATTGCTTTTTAAAACTCAACTGACTGTTTGAATCCTTAAATTTTGATTTTAATAGAATCCCAATATCAAGAGCAGCCTGAGTCACATTTCCGGTCATCATGGTTGTTGGTCCGTGGGTTTCTTTACTGAAAATTTTTCCAAAAGCATTCTGCAATCCCATGGCAAAAACAATTAACATTGCTACGATATACATGGTCCATAAACTATCCATTTTAAGGTAATGAAACCCAATTGCCAATATGCCGCTTAGGGTCAAAATACAACCTTCCCAGAATAATATTCTATACTTCAGGCTGGATTTTGAGGCGATATATCCGCCACAAATAACCGAAATAATGAATATTGGGAACGTTAATAATTTGATCCACGCATACACGTCATTTCCGTTAATTACCTGATACGCAAATACAATAAAGTTGCCCGTAACGTGTGCCGAAAATAAAGTATCTGCCGCGACAAAGGTTAATGTGTCGCAAAATCCTGCTATACAGGTAAGTAATAATGTAATGTACCAAATGCTTTTAGACTGCTCCATAATTTTTATCTTAAATGTGAACGTAACATCCACGCCATTTTTTCGTACGTTTCCATCAATCCGGTAATATAATCGCTTGTTCCTAAATCGTGATAATCATTAGCGTAAACTGAGATATTTTCACGTAAGTGCATAATAATGCTTTCGTGATCGATAAGTAATTCTTTGATGAATCCTTTGCTGTCATTTTTTATTTCTATTTGCTCAGAAAGATGTGTTAATTGCAAAAATTCCTTTAAAGTTGCGGGTGCATAATGTCCTAACATTCTGATTCGTTCTGCAACTCCGTCAATAACTTCATCTAATTCAGTGTATTGTGCTTCAAAAAATAAATGTTTGTTATAGAAATCATCACCTTCTACGTTCCAGTGTGATTTTCTGGTTTTGGTATATAAAATAAATTCATCTGCCAGAATTTGACATAGTTAATTTACGACTTTTGAGATGTTTTCCTGTTTGATTCCAATTTGAGTTTCCATGATTTTATTGAGTTTTATAATAATTTAAAGTAACGTGGCGTATAATTTTTAAACACATAGAAACATAGATTAGTTTGCAACCAAAAGGCGTTTCACTTGCATTAATTCACATAGCTATGTGTGGAAACTAGTTTCTTTTTTGCTCTTTTTTGAAACAATAAAAAAACTATGTTTCTATGTGTTTAAAAAATCACATGCAATGATTTAAAATATAATGATCTAATGAATAAGTTCCTGCGCCTAATGCTAATAAAAACAACAATACGACAGTATAGATGTACGGAACATCGCGTACTTCAAGAGAATCTTTTCTATGCACTACAAAATATCCTACGGCTGTAACGCCTATTGTTGGTAAAAGAAACAAGCGTGTTCCTAAACCCAAAACCAGAAAAAAAGGCACAACAGTATCTGAAAATGCGGCTACAAAACCATTTAGTTTTTCGGGCAAATGAAACGGATTGGGCAAATGTTCGCGTTCTCCGTTTTCTACCCTGAATTTTTTCATGCCATGAACCCTGAAAAGTTCTACGGCAACTAAAACCCTAAAAAGTAATAAAGCGATATTATTAAAGTCAGATCCGGCATCTGAAAAAAGCAGTAAATTAATTATTTCCATTTTATTTATATATTAAAAAGCAAAACATGAACATCCTAAAGCTCCCCAAAAAGCATTGTAATTGTTTACGGGAATATTGCTCAGCCGCGCCGCATTATGATCATGCGCATGAACATCACAACTTCCGGAGCAGCAATGAATTTGAGATGCCGCGTTATTTATTGCTGATTTTGATTTGTTTAATTTCAAATCAATGGCACTTTTATTGTGCGATTCGGCGTGATAATATCCGTTGTAAATATTGGTTGGCGACCAATCCGGAAGTATTGGGATTGATGGCGGTGAAAACGAAGAGAAATCGCCTTTTGCGTACACAATTTTACCATCGACAACGGTCAAAACCGATTCTATATTTTTGATATCTTCATCTTCTATAGTAAAATAATCACGATCCAGAACGACAAGATCTGCCAGCATTCCGGTTTGAATATCTCCTTTTTTATTTTGTTCCTGCGAAAACCAGGCACTTCCCTTTGTATATAGTTCCAGAGCGGTTGCACGGTTCAAACGGCTTTCATTATACAATTGCAATCCTCCAACGGTTTTTCCGGCTGTAAGCCAATACATTGAAACCCACGGATTGTAACTGCTCACGCGCGTTGCATCGGAACCTCCGCCTACGGGAACTTCCATTTCAAGCATTTTCTTGATTGGCGGTGTGTTTTCGGCAGCTTTTGCGCCGTAACGATCTGTAAAATATTCACCTTGATATGCCATTCGGCTTTGAATTGCAATTCCGCCACCAAGCGCTTTTACTCTTTCAATATTGCGTTCGTCAATGGTTTCGGCGTGATCAAAAATCCACGGTAAATCGTTAAACGGAATTTCTTTGTTTACTTTTTCGAATACATTCAGGAATCTTGTAATGCTTTCATTATAAGTCGCATGAAGTCTGAAAGGCCAGCGATTTGCCACTAATAACCGAATCACTTTTTCTAATTCATCCTCCATATGTTCCGGAAGATCAGGTCTTGGCTGCAAGAAATCTTCAAAATCTGCTGCCGAAAAAACCAGCATTTCCCCCGCTCCGTTATGGCGGTACATATCATCGCCCTGATATAATTTTACTTCCTGAATCCATTCGTCAAAATCTTCAAATTCTTGTTTTGGGCGTTGCGTGAATAGATTATAAGCGATTCTAACGGTCAATTGCTGTTTCTCATTCAATTCATTTACAACCTTATAATCGTCAGGATAATTCTGGAATCCACCTCCGGCATCGATCACGCTTGTGATCCCAAAACGGTTGAGTTCCTTCATATAATGACGCGTTGAATTGATTTGATGTTCGTAAGAAAGTTTAGGTCCTTTTGCTAATGTCGAATACAAAATCATGGCGTTTGGCGATGCAATAATCAAACCTGTTGGTTCGCCTTTTGTATCTTTCTGGATTATTCCTCCAGCCGGCGCGGGTGTATCTTTAGTAAAACCTATTACTTGTAATGCTGCACGATTCAGGAATGCGCGATCGTATAAATGCAGAATAAAAACGGGAGTTTCGGGCGCAATTGCATTGATTTCGTCAAGAGTTGGCATTCGTCTTTCGGCAAACTGAAACTCAGACCAGCCTCCTACTACACGCACCCATTGCGGCGATGGTGTTCTATCAACCTGTTCTTTCAACATTCGCATTGCATCTGCTAACGAAGGAACACCATCCCAGCGCAATTCAAGGTTATAATTTAATCCGCCGCGAATTAAATGAATGTGCGAATCATTTATTCCGGGAACAACTCTTTTTTGGTGTAGATCAATCAGTTTTGTCTCCGGCTGATTGTATTCTAAAATTTCAGCATCACTGCCAACTGCAATAAATTTACCATCTTTTATGGCAACCGCCGTAGCCGTTTTATTGATTGCGGTGAAAGAATGAATTTTTCCGTTGAATAAAATAATATCTGCTTTCATATTAAAATTCTTAGTTGATTGTTTTTGTCTTTGGCAATCTAAAAATGTATTCTTCGATTGTATTTTTACCGTTTGCAATAAAGATACCTAAAAATTCAAGTCGTTATATGACAAGCTTTTTCGTGTTTTTGTACTGATTTGCTTTTACGATATATCGTTAATTTATGATTGCTTTTATTATATAAAGAAATTTATTAAAAATCCTGTTTCTATTATCAAATATGGCTTTCGCCGAGGTTTAAGCTTTGTATTTACTTAAAAAACAAACTTCATTTTTACCAATTCTTCACTTTTTTTGCTTCTGAAATATATAAAATATAATTGTGCTGAGTTTATTGCTTCAGTAACTTTTTTAAATAAAAAATGACCTAGCTTTGCTTCCTTATATTTTGACACTATTTAAGGAAACAACCTCATTTTACTTAATCCCGAATTCACATTTTTTCAAATTAATGATCTGAAATAATTTTAAATTCAATTCTATTTTTTATGTCTCGATTACTACGAACATCAATCTTATTTTTTCTGTTTCAGCTGAGCTTTATTGTATCGGCACAGCCTATTTCCAGAAAAAAAGGTGAGAAACTGAAAGCTGAATTAGAATATAAGCTAAATGATACTGTTCGCATTCAAAAACTTCAGGAATTGAGTTTGTATTATGTCAAAAAAGCAGGTCAATATAAGGCGGATATGGACAGCAGTTATGTATGTGCTAAAGAAGCTGAAACATTAAGTAATAAAATTCATTTTGAAAAAGGAAAATGGATGAGCCTGATTTTGTATTCGCAAATTTACAGGGAAGGTAGTAACGCAGCAAAAGGAAAAAAACAACTTGATAAAGCATTTGCTATTGCCAGAAAAAACAAGGTTTTCTGGCTTGAAGGTGAAGCTTATGTAGAACTCACCAATTATTATGACATAAGTAATGCGGGTTTAAAAATTAGAATCGAAAATGTAAAAAAAGCACTTGAAGCCTTTCGAAGAGCAGGTCAGAAAAAAAAGACCGCCGAGACTTTAATCCTATTTGCAGGTCATTATTATTTTACAGGAAAATACAAAGAGGCACTTGAAAAATATAATGAAGCCAAAATTATATATAAAGCTATTGGCAGCAATGATTTGCAAAACTTATACAG
This sequence comes from Flavobacterium psychroterrae, assembly GCF_018380615.1. Lineage (GTDB taxonomy): Bacteria > Bacteroidota > Bacteroidia > Flavobacteriales > Flavobacteriaceae > Flavobacterium > Flavobacterium psychroterrae. The sequence continues at coordinate 313,411 of NZ_JAGYVZ010000001.1, forward strand.
CCATATCTTTAAAACGTACTCAAAATTGGGTTTGTATCAGGAGGCAATTAAATACGGTCATATCGCCATTAAATATGGTGAAAATAGTAAAGACGATTATTTTTTGGCAGAGGATTATAATCATTTAGGATACGCCTATTACTACATAGAGAACTACGAATTGGCATTAGAATGCCACAGGAAAGCTTTTAAATACACGCTCAAACTTTATCCTGGCATGCTGAATTTTTATATTGCCAATGCAATCATAAAAGACCTGCTGAAACTGGACAGAAAAAAGGAAGCCAAACAATTTTTAGACAAAGAACTTAAAGCCCAAAAGATAACAAATGACTGGGAGTTAATCTGGTACAAAATATGTCAAATCAATGTTTATGATGCTTTAGGACTGACTCAGGTTGCTGATAAATATTGCAGTGAGGTAATAGTTTTACAAGAAAAAAATAAAAAAAACTTATTAGATATTTCTAGTTTTGAAGTAAACAATACCATCATCAACCACTTATTAAAAGTAAAAAAATACGAGTTAGGATTAGAATATCTGAATATTAATAAACAAACCGAAATTACGATTAAGGATATTAACGTAATTATGAACCGGCATTTGATGGAGTATAAATTAGACTCGGCTTCCGGTAATTATTTGGGCGCAATCTCAAGTCTTAAAAGATACCAAAAAATAAAAGACAGTCTTTTTAATGAGGTCAAATCATATCAAATTTCGAATCTTGAAGTGCAATATCAAACGGAAAACAAGGATCAGAATATTCAATTGTTAACGAAGGAAAGTGCATTGCAAAAAGCTAAAATCAAAAGTGATAAGGTGGCAAAAGTTATTGCTGCTTTGGTTTTATTTTTACTGCTTATTATTACGGGTTTGATTTTTAGAGGATATCAAAGCAAAAAGGAAAGCAACAAAAAACTGGAAGAAGGCAAAAACAGAATTGAGAAGAAAAATAAGATACTGCAAAATGTGGTTCAGGAAAAAGAATGGCTTTTGAAGGAAATTCATCATCGCGTAAAAAATAATTTGCAGGTGGTGATGAGTTTATTGAATACACAATCTTCTTATTTAAAAGATGAATCGGCGGTTATTGCTATTAAAGATAGTCAGAACAGGATAAATTCAATGTCATTAATTCATCAGCGTTTGTACCAGTCCGAAGGGCTTTCGTGCATAAAAATGCCGGAATATATCAAGGAACTTGTAAGTCATTTGAAAGACAGTTATCAAATGAATTATAAGTTTATAATTGCGATTGAAGATATTGAAATGCATGTTTCGCAGGCAATCCCAATTGGTTTGATATTGAATGAAGCCATTACAAATGCCATTAAATACGCGTTCCCAAATGGTGAAAAAGGGACGATTTCAATCACATTAAAACATTTTGAAGATGATAAATTTTTACTTGAAATCGCGGATAACGGAATTGGTATGAAAGGAGAAATTGATATTTCAAAATTCAATTCTCTGGGGATGAAATTGATGGAAGGTTTAAGTCATGATTTAAACGGGAAATTTGAAATCATTAATGAAAATGGTTTAAAAATCGCCATCACTTTTATTTATGATTATGCTTTTAACTTTAAATAAAATTTGAAAAGCATTTATACTTTCAACAATTCATTTATGTTTTATATCAGACTATTTCTTTTATTTTTTATGCTTCAGTTTGGCTGTCATCTTTCGGCGCAGCCTATAATGAGACAAAAAGGTGAAGCGCTTAAAAGTGATTTAGAAAAAAATCTAAATGACACTGTCAGAATTCTGAAATTGCAGGAATTGAGTTTGTATTATGTAAAGAAGTTAGGCGAACTTAAAGCCGATATGGATAGCAGTTATGTATATGCAAGAGAAGCTGAATTGCTGAGCTATAAAGCTAATTTTCAAAGAGGAAAATTCATGAGCCTTATTTTGTATTCGCAAATTTATCGGGAAGGCGGAAATGATTTGAAAGGAAAAAAAGAACTTGATAAAGCTTTTGCAATTGCTGAAAAAAATAAGATTTTATGGCTTGAAGGCGAAGCGTATAGGGAACTTACCAATTATTATGAATTAAATGGAAATGATTTTTTAATACGGTTAGAAAATGTAAAAAAAGCATTGAACGCATTTCGTAAAGGCGGTTATAAAAAAGACGTTGGCGATATTTTAGTGTATTATGGCGGACATTATTTTTTTATGGGAAAATATAAGGAGGCGCTGCAAAAATACAAGGAAGCTAAAGTAGTTTATGATTCTATTGGTAATAAGGATTTACAAAATTTATACAGCCAGATTTTTAAGACTTATTCTAAACTTGGTTTGTATCAGGATGCAATAAAATATGGTTTGATTTCGATAAAATACGGTGAACGTAATAAAAATTTATTTTTTTTAGTAGACGATTATCAAAATTTAGGGAATGCTTACAACTATATTGACAATTATGAACTTGCACTAAAATATCACAAAAAGGGTTTTGACTACAGTGGGGATATGGGTGCGTTTACACAAATTTTTCTTGCTGGAGCCGTGATAAAAGATTTACTGAAACTGGGAAGAAAAACCGAAGCGAAACATTTTTTAGATACTGCTTTTAAAAATTTAAAACTGGAGGATCAAAGGGATTTAATGTGGTTTAATATGTGCCAGGTTTATGTTTATGATGCTTTAGGATGGTATGCTGTAGCTGATAAATATTGCAATGAAATTATAAAAATCAGGCAGAAGAATGAAAAATATTTCATGAGAACTTCTAGCTTTGAGGTAAATAACACGATTATAAATCATTTTTTTAAGGTTAAAAAATATGACCTGGCTTTAAAATATCTGGATATAAATAAAAAAACTGCAGAATCTATTAAAGACATTAATATGATAATCGACGGGCATTTGATGGGTTTTAAATTAGACTCGGCATCTGGAAATTATCTATCCGCAATTGCTAATCTTAAAAAATATCAAAAATTAAAAGACAGCCTTTTTAATGAGGTGAAATCATACCAAATTTCAAACTTAGAAATACAATATCAAACGGAAAATAAGGATCAGAATATTCAATTATTAACGAAGGAAAGTGCTTTACAAAAAGCGAAAATCAAAAGTGATAAGGTTGAGAAAGTTATTGCCGGTTTGGTTTTGTTCCTGGTATTAATTATTACGGGATTGATTTTTAGAGGATATCAAAATAAAAAACAAAGTAACCGGGAACTTGAAGAAAGTAAAAATAATATTGAGAAGAAAAATAAGATGCTGCAAAATGTGGTTCAGGAAAAAGAATGGCTTTTGAAGGAAATTCATCATAGGGTTAAAAATAATTTGCAGGTGGTGATGAGTTTATTGAATACACAATCTTCGTATTTAAAAGATGAATCGGCAGTTATGGCGATTAAGGATAGTCAGAACAGGATAAATTCAATGTCATTAATTCATCAGCGTCTGTACCAGTCCGAAGGTCTTTCATGCATAAAAATGCCGGAATATATTAAAGAACTTGTAAGTCATTTAAAGGATAGTTATCCGGTTAATTATAATTATATTATTACGATTGAAGATATCGAAATGCATGTTTCGCAAGCAATCCCAATAGGATTAATTCTGAATGAAGCGATTACAAATGCCATAAAACATGCTTTTCCTAAGGGAGAAAAAGGAACTATAACAATCACTTTAAAGCATTTTGAAGATGATTATTTTCTGCTGGAGATTGCGGATAACGGTATTGGAATTAAAGGCGAAATCGACATCTCAAAATACAATTCTTTGGGCATGAAATTGATGGAAGGTTTAAGTCATGATTTAAACGGAAAATTTCAAATCATTAATGAAAATGGCTTAAAAATCGCCATCACTTTTATTTACGATTATGCTTTTAACTTTAAATAAAATTAAAAGCATATCGTATTATCTTTTGAAAACAAATTAGTTTCTGTCGATTTTATTTTTTGATATTTCGGTATCAGTACTTAGTGAATCTGCCGGATCGCAAGGGAAATATAGGGTAATTTCTGTTCCTTTATCTAATTTACCAACAGCACGAATATTTCCGTGACAGGTTTGCATTATTTTTTTACACAATGCTAATCCCACTCCTGAACCTGCATATTTTTCAAGCGTATGCAATCTGGTGAAAATTTTAAAAATTGACTCCGCATATTCTTGTTCGAAACCAATACCATTGTCTGCAAAAGTGATCCAGTGACAATATACTTTATTCGAATATTCGTTTATTTCCGGTTCTTGTGAAGCCGTTATCTTAATGACAGGATCTCTTTTTAACGAAGCATATTTTAAGGAATTGTGCAAAATATTAGAAAACAACTGTTTCATCAAAAACGGAACTGCATGAACTTCAGGCAGGTTTTGACTTTCTAAAGTTGCTTTATTATCTACAATTATTTCTTTCATATCCTGATATGTTTCTTCCAGAATATCGTTGAGATTAAGTTTTTGCAGTGCTCCTTTGGTATGTTTTATTCGGGTATATTTTAGAATATCAATCAATAAATTCTGCATTCTGCTGGCAGATTTTGTCACACGCTGTAACGAATCTATAATGGCAACAGATGGAATTTCATTAGTATCTGAAAGTACTTTTGAAGCAATTAGCTGAATCTTGCGCAAAGGTTCCTGTAAATCATGGGTACTGATCCAGTTAATATTTTCAAGTTCTAAATTTGTTTCGTGCAGTACATCACTTAAATTTCGGTATTTCTCTTCTTCTTCACTCAGCAATAACATAATTATTTGGTTTTGGAGAAAATGTGCATAACTTGCCGCTGCATTTAATTCAGGCTGAAGCCAAATTTTACTTTGATTCTGAATTATTTGTTTCCATAAATTAAACGAATTTCTGGGATGTAATCCATTGCTGTCTATAATAATAGATTTCTCAGGATCACCTCCCCAATTAATCTCTGTAACGGTTTCCGGCCTGTACCAAATAATATTATTGCCATTACCAAGCGAGTGATAAATAATTCCCGAAACTTCTTCGTACCCGTCTAAATCTGTAATAAAATTGCTTAATTTATTGGTAGTAAATGTTCTGTTGTGTTCATAAGCCTGCATTCCTGAAATGATTTTTTCAATCTTTGCATTTGATGGAGTGAGTCCGTTTTTATGCAATTTATCTCCAATAGCAATAGAAACTCCCGTAGCATTACAGAGTTTTAATAATTCAGGATTGCTGCAAATTATATCAAACGAATCATTTTCTAAAGCTACACTTAAAGCCGTTAATCGCTCCAGGGCTTTACCGGTTTTACGCGCAATTTCATACTCATCATTCGATTGTCGCAAATCAATTTGTGAGGTAATAAATTGTCCCTGAAGTTTTGCTGCCAATCTAATTTCGGGAGAAATATTTTTAGGCGAATAATGGTGACATGCAATAAGTCCCCATAATCTGTCGTGGTGAATTAACGAAATGGTAAGTGTTGCACCAACGCCCATATTTTTAAGATATTCTACATGTATTGGCGATGTGCTTCTAAGTGTTGAAAGACTTAAATCAAGGTTTTTATTTTCCTGATCATCAATTGTAAAAATAGGAACCGGATCGTAACCAATATCAACTATTAATCGCATTTGGTTTTTCATGTATAATTCCCTCGCCTGAACAGGAATATCAGTATGAGGATAATGCAGTCCTAAAAATGGTTCTAAATCTTCTCTGCAATTTTCAGCATAAACTTCACCATTATAATCAGCATCAAAACGATAAATCATAACCCTGTCGTAGCCCGTAATTTCACGGGTTCCTTCGGCAACAAGCGCGCACAATTCTTTTAGGGATCGTGTATTATTCATGTTTGACACAAACTGAATGGTTTGCGCATAGATATCAGCAAGTTGTTCTTTGCCATTTGATTGCGGTTCTGCCTCAAGGATGTAAATAGCACCGCTTTTGTGTATATTGATCTGAAATGCTTTTTCCTGAAGTATTATTTCCAGCGGAAATACAGGTTGTGCTTTTTTGTCGTGTACATAATCATAAAGCTCTTTCTGGGCATATACGCCAAAAATTTCACTGATTTTATGTCCTAATATTTCTTCATAGACTACATCAAGAAATGACGATATATTAGAACTGCAAAAGTCAATTTTCCAGTCTAAAGTAATTCCCAACAAAAAACCATGTGGCTGAATACTTCCCGGAATGTGTATAGGTTCATGCTCACAATTTGTAAGTGTAACTCTGTCGCGATTAACAATGTCTTTAATTTTCATTATTGACAGGATTCAAAAAATGATTATAAATACATTCAAAAGCATACACAGCGCCATCAATAATTTCTTCTTCATTATTGTGCTGTTCCTGGTATGATGTAAGAATATTTAGAAAATTTTTCCAGTAGCTTCCTGTTTTATTTCCATATCCTGAAAAATAGGCAACTCCTTTTTGCTGATCAAGCCCCGGAATTGTTTCTAAATTTTTTAGAATAAACCTACCTCCCAGCGAGGATCCTTCGACAACATATAAAATTCCAAGTGCAAAGGGAATGCTGATATTGCTTTTTGTGAAAACTGGTATTGTTTTGCCTTTTTTGTATTTTAAATAAGAAAGATCATCATTAATAAGTTGTGTTTTTTGTCTTTCTTTTAAATCAGGAATAAGATCTGCCAGTAAAGGGAAAACAATTTCCTGAGTGCTGTTATGTACATTGTACATAAGGGATAAATAATTATAATAGTCATCCATTTCCATATTTGGAGAAAGTATAGATCCTGAAACAGAAAGACTTTCCAGTTTTTTATGCGCTGTTGCTGTCTGATTTTTTAATTTTTCTAAAAAATCTACAGAAGTAGAGAAACCCAAATTTGTAGTCATTATAAGTTTATGGTAAATAAAAATTTTATATTTGGACGATTTGCCGCTTGTTTACTGAGATTCAGCAAACGTAAAAAAACAGGTACTATAATAAATTCCAACTCTAATATTTTAAGAAAAAAGGCTTTTTAAATAATAGTAGATAATCGTCTAATCTCATGTAAAAAAAAGCCCGATACTTATTTTTGTAAATTATGGGATCTCTGTAAATGTAGTCTTTTTAATCGTTTAAAAATTGGAGCTAAATTAAAGATTTCTAAATAAATATCAAAAATAATAATATACTTTTTGACGCACATTACACTAAACTATATATTGTGATTTTTTCTGAGATTAATTCAAAAACTACATCGATATATTCCTTCATTAATAATTATAATTTATGTTTTAAAAATATTTCAATTTATGGAATACTGTAAATTATACAATTAGAATTTATTTTTCTGTAAGATATTTTGCAGCATTTAAAACTAGATTTGTAATTAACATTGCTACACAAAAATTACTAATTATAAAATATAGTATTATGGAAAATGAAAACAACCAAAATTACGGTCGTGAAAATCGTAGTTTTAATCAGGACTTAGATACTCTTATTGATAAAGAAAATGCAAATCAACAAGATAAATATCCAGTTCAGGAAGAATACACAGATGTTAATCATAAAACCAATGATTATAACCGAAATGAAAATAATCCGGGTGAAGAACCAATCCTGAATGGAGAAGATCAAATAACAAATGATGAGGATCCGGATGATCTTGATGATTCTATTGAAAAAGACGGAGATCTTGACGATGATGATTCTGACGAAGAAAATTTACGAGATATCGATGAAGATTTAGACGAGGTTTCTCATGATCCTTTTCCAAGTACGAATCCGGATAATTTCTAGACATTTTGACATATTATACTCAGATAACCGTTAGGACTAGAACTTAACGGTTATTTTTTGTAAATTGATATGTGAAAGGAAATTTTATAAAAAAAAGAAAAAACTATATAACCTTTACTGCTCTGATTTCAGTAATTTTATTGAATTGGTTATTAAATAATTATTATTGATCTAAAAATGCATTTGTAAATGGATATCGCAATTCAAATTATCTGGCTGTTTGTTCTCGCTATTCCCATAGCTTGTGTCAGTTGGACTGTAACACATGAAGAAATATTTAAGGAGCCTCGTGAATGGTGTGTAAAGCATTCTAAATATGATAAGAAAATTTGGTCCAGAAAAGCTTTTTATCTTTTTACATGTGAATATTGTTTTAGCCATTATGTAACAATTGCTTTTTTAATATTTACAAATTATAAACTTTTGCTAAATGATTGGCGCGGCTATGTTTTGGCAGGATTTTCGCTTGTTTTTATGGCTAATGCTTATATGAGCCTTTTTGCTCTTTTAAGACAGGCTATTAAAAAAGAAAAAGTCGAAATTGAAAAAATTGAAAATGAAACTGATAGCGAAAAGCTGTCTATATAAAAAAGTCTAACTTAATAAATTAAAAAAACTATGGAAAATTTAAATTTTATAGATCCACTATTGCACGGAATTACACCTGAAAATACAGGTAACAAATTATCAAACCTTTCTGTTAAACATTTAATATGCGCCGGAGTTAGTTCACTAATTGTAGGTGCTGTTCTAAAAAAAGCAGGACAAAATAAAATTGCGGCAGTTGTAGGCAGTCTTGCCGTTCCATTATTGGCTTCAGCTTGCTACAAACAAATTACTAAAGTTTCAAAAGCAAAAAAAGAGCTTACTGATAGTAGTGGTATTGAATATAATCACTAAATTTATTAAGTAAGATTTTACTTTATTTAAAGTTTAAATCTTTCCCATACTGAACAACTATAAAGAAATATTTGTCAGCCACGAATTCACAAATTTATGCTACATCATCAGCTACAAAAATTTGCGAATTTGTGGCTATTTTTTTTGACCAAACTGAGAACTATTTACTCACTTACGTAAATCAATACTTTACAAAAAAGTAACCACAATATTTGTCAATTCTGACGAATAAAAAATCTCCGCAAGAAAATTCGACAAAGATTGGGTTTCTCCAACTCCATTCTAATCTACTTAAGGAGATTTCTTGTTTCTCAAAAAGACCAATAATAAAAAAGCCAATTCTACTTTATTTTTTAGTCGGATTTTTAACTGTATCAATATTTACAGGATGTGCCGTGGGATCTGATACAATTTTTGTTGTATTGGGTTGCTGTTTTTTTCCGGTTTCCATTTTAGTCTGAGATTTATGGTTAGCATGAACCGTACTTTTAACTGTATCTAAATGTACTGGATTTGCCGTTGGATCTGATACAATTTTTGTTGTATTAGATTGTTGTTTTTTTCCTGATCCTACTTTTTGAGCCGTACTTTTTTTAGTAGCTCCGGGATTTTTAACGGTATCGATACGCACAGGATTTGCTGTAGGATCTGATACAATCTTGGTTGTATTTGTTTTCTGTGGTTTTTGCTGTGCAATTGCAGTTCCAAAAAACAGCAATAATGCGCAGCTTAAAAATAAATTTTTCATAATGTTGATTTTAAATTAATATGGAGTTATTCATTAAACCAATTTCAATTTAAAGCCGACAATGAAAGTTACCTAAATCAAAATTAATTTATAAGTGCGCACTAACTGGATTATTTAACATGTATGTTTCCTTCGACCCAATTTAAGGCTTTATTAAAATCTAGTTTTTTGAATCCTTTAAATTCTCCGGGAACTACATAACTGAATCCGTTTGTGAAAGTGATTATTTCTTCAGAATCTGTAACTATGGCTGCTCTGTTCCATTTACCCAAATGTTTTAATCCTAATAAGGCATCCTGAAGCCAGGCTCCGGCAGTAAAATTTTTAATATCAGTATCTAAAACCAGTAAAAAGTTGATTTCGTTTGTTCGTTTTATTAAACCTTCTACAGCGGGAATAACCGCGGTTAAAAAATCGTCTTTGGTTACTTCGGCTAAAGCTCTAAAAGCTACAATATTGTCTGTTGTATCGATTTGATGTATCATTTTGTATATTTTTTGAATGTTGCTAATTAATTTTATTCTGGAATTTCATCTGAAGTCATGAAATTGTATTCCAAATTTAATTAAGAATCAATATGTTACGTTATATCTTCTGATACGTATTTTATAAAATAACTATGTTTTTTTTATGAGGTGCTAAGGTTCTGAGGGACTTAGGGACTGAGGTTTTTTATTGGAGATTGCAAAAAAAAAAAGCCTGAATCTTTCGAAACAGGCTTTTGTAAAAAAAAATAAACTAACACAAAAACTTAATTATATCCTTGATTTTGTTGAAATTCCTTAGTCACATCTATTACAGACTGCGGAATTGGAAATACTCTTCTAAAAGGTTGTGAAACCGGTTTTGCAGTTCCCGGTAAATCAAATTTGCCAAAACGGATCATTTGCGGTCTTCTGTACAATTCCCAGTATAATTCAAAACCTATTTCGTTATACAATTGAGTTGCATCTAATGATGTTAACGCTTTTCCGGGAGCACTTGAATACAATGATTCTCTTTTTCTGCTTGTACGCAATTTGTTAAGATCGTCCATTGCTAATGCCGAATTTCCTTTTCTGTAATATGCCTCAGCTCTCATTGTGTAAATTCCCCCTAAACGGAATAACGGAATATCAACATTACTGTTACCGTTTCCTCCCTCGGGATCAAATTCGTATTTAAAAACACGAGCTCCCTGATTGATTTCGTTTTGGGCAAAAACCGCCTGAGCAGAATTTTTGAAGGTTAATGATGGCGTAAAATCCATTCTTGTAGTCGTACTTTTTTCCATATATAATGGAGAAACTTTGATTCGGTTTCCAACCATTTCAAGAGATCCTGAAGCTAATAATATTGGTCCGAATTGTGGTCCGGCTACGATTCCTCTTGTAAAGTGAAACCACGGTAAATTGGTGCTTTTAGGAACAATATCAGTTGCAGGAACACTTGGCGTAGTTCCATCGTTTGTAAACCAAGTTCCGTCTCCATATTGATACGCCTGATTGAATCTTGGGTCATCGTGATTTCCGTTCCATGTTGCATAGAATTCCGGAGTTGTACACGCTGCGTTTGTTCCTCTGTTTGCTGCAGACGTTCTCTGGTTACGCTCCATACATACATAAGCAAAACTGTTTGAACCGTTACGGATATAATCGATTTTTTGAGTAATGGCAAAAATAAGTTCTTTTCCGTTTTCGTTGTCTCTTGCAAAGTTTTTGAAATAATCACTTTCTAAAGAAAATTTTCCTGAGTTGATTAACAATGACGTATAATAAATTACACGATCCATATCAGTTCCTGTTCCGCTTACGGCAGCTTCACTATAATTAAAGTTTGAACTTGCGTTGAAACGATCTTTAAACACCGCACGATTCAAATACATTGTGCTTAAAAAAGCATAAGCTGCTTGTTTTGTAAAACGTCCATGGTGGGTTTGTTGTTCTCCAAACTCGGCTAAATCCGGTAATAAAGCTTCAACATCAGTAATTAATTTATCGATTTGAGTATCGGCTTTTAAAATTTGTAAAGGCGCAGCAGGATTCATCGGGTCTCTAAAAGGAGCTTGTCCGTATAAATCCAAAGTCGTGTACGTATAATATGCCAGTAATACTTTGGCTTCGGCCAAAAATAATTTCTTTTGCGGAATCGTACTTTCCTCAATCGACTGAATCGCTGTTAGTGAACGCGTGATTCCGTTCGTTAATTTGTTCCAGTTATCGCCTACAATTGCGTTATCAGATTTCCATGTGAATTCATGCATGTCTCTCCATTTTCCGCCATCTCCCCAGTCACTTCCGCGAGTAGGTAAAATTGCCTCATCTGTAGTGTATTCCTGTAAAGAAAAAACTCCTCCGTGATCTACAAATGTTCCGTCTCCTAACCTGTCATACGCTGCGGCAAGAGCTCCCGCAGGATTAGATGCATTGTCTCCCAAAACTTCATCCAGAACAACTTCGTTAAGGTTTGTACAGCTGGCAAACAGCCAGATTAAAGAGAATACAGTGAATGTTTTTATAGTAAAAATTGCTTTTGTCTTCATAATAATTATAATTTTAAAGTTGCTCCAAAACTAAAAGTCCTGGAAGTTGGGTAACTTGCATAATCAATACCTATAGATTGATTTCCTCCGTTTGATTTTGGACTGTTGATTAAAGGATCATAACCCGTATAATTGGTAATTGTAATTAAGTTTTGACCTGTAACATAAAGCGTCAATCCGTTTAACCAGTTCACACCTTTAAGATCAAAATTGTAACCAATGCGAGCTGTATTTAATCTGATAAAGTCTGATTTCTCTAAAAATAAAGTCGATAAAATTGGTGAGTTGGTGGCATTTGCGCCTGACTCATAATATCCTGTAGCAACGTTTCTGTCAGATGCTAAGTTGTTTATGTTTAAAGCATTCAAACCTGTGTTGTTCAACAAATAACCTCCCGTTTGCCCAATGATAGAAAATGAAAATGTGAAGTTTTTGTATCTCATATCACTATTGAATCCATAATAGAAAGTTGGCAATGCACCTTCGATAATGATTCTGTCGCTATTGTCGATTTTTCCGTCACCGTTTTGATCTTTAAAAACGTTAGCTCCGTTGGCATCAAAACCAGTGTGCTCTAGTAAATAGAATGAACCCGCAGCATATCCGCTTTTGTAAATATTAGCATTTACTCCTGATTGTCCCGGACCTGAAATAGTTCCCGTTAAGATTTCTGAAACCGGCAAATCCTCGATTTTATTTTTTAAAGTCGCTCCGTTCATGTCGATATTCCACGTAAAGTTTTTAGTATCAACAATTTTTGAACCTACCATAAACTCAAAACCTTTATTGATAATTTCACCGTCGATATTGGTCCAGATTGTATTTGTTGGACTCAAAGCCTGTGATGGAACATTCAAAATTGCATCTGTAGTCGTTTTATTGAAATAATCTAACGTTCCGTATAATTTGTCACTCCAAAAACTGAAATCTAAACCAGCATTGTATTGTGTAACCACTTCCCATTTTAAATCCGGATTTGGCGTTCTGTTTACAGCGATTCCGTTTACAAGATTCAAATCATTGTATAAATAATATCCATCAGCACCAGAAAGTGAATAACTTGCTTGTGTAATTTTATTTTCAACTTCCTGATTTCCTGTTTGTCCCCAGCTCAATCTTAATTTTAAATTGCTTATTGCCGATACATTTTCAAGGAAACTTTCTTTAGAAATATTCCATCCTAATGCAGCCGAAGGAAAGTAACCGTATTTATTATTATCTCCAAAACGAGTCGAACCGTCAGCTCTCATCGAAGCCGTTAAAAGATATTTATTGTTGAAAGTATAATTTACTCTTCCAAAATAAGACTGCAACTCATTTTCCTGAGCATAACCCGTAGTTCCGGATTGTGTTCCTGCAAAACCTGGATTGATTGAAGGTTTTACACCAACGCCCTGATTTGAAATTCCGTCGATACTGAAACTTGTTCCTGATCTTTCGAATTTTTGATACGAGAAACCACCTAAAACCTCTAATTTATGTTTATCCAATAATAAATTATAAGTCAAATAATGTTCTACCAAAGAGTTTTTTGAGTCTAAATTGTTTTGAACATATTTCCCTTTTGGATTTAAATCTGTAACGTTCGGGTAAATCGTCGTATTTCTTTCAGCCGTAGAACGATCAACACCTATATTTAGTTTATATTCTAATCCGTTAAAAATTCTTAAAGACGCTTCAAGATTTCCTAAAACTCTCAAAGTACGCGTTCGATCCTCATAAATACTCAATAAATAAGCAGGATTGTAATGCGCATTCATGTTGAAATTCGTGTAATTTCCGTTAGCATCAAAAACCGATCTTGTTGGGTTTGCCATTAAAGTATGCACAATCAACTGACCGTTTGAACCTCCGTCATCACTTGTAGGAACTCCGTCATCTTTCGTTTCACTTGCCGTAAGATTCAATTTTACCTTTAAACGTTTGTTGTCTAAAAATGATTCGGCAGCGTTAATTCTACCTGACATACGTTTGAAATTACTGTTTCTAATAATACCTTCCTGATCCATTTGCGCCACAGAAGCATAATAATTTCCAGATTCTGTTTGTTTAGAAAAAGACAATGAATTGTTTTTTGTAACCGCCGTTCTGTAAATTACATCTTGCCAATCTGTGTTTGCACCGTGATCAAAAGCAGGTTCTTTAATTGCACTTCTATATTGCGATGCACTTAACACATCCAGTTTATTCGCCACAGTCGAAAGTCCCGTATAAGTATCAAAAGTTAAAGTTCCCTCGCCTTTTGATCCTTTTTTGGTTGTAACCAAAACAACACCGTTAGATCCTCTTGCACCGTAAATTGCTGCTGCAGAGGCATCTTTTAAAACAGTAATCGATTCGATATCACTGCTGTTCAAAAAGTTCAATGGATTTTTTGCTGCCGAAGCTCCAAAACCAACATTAGTTCCTGAAGGGCTCACATCGTCATTTGCTAACGGAACTCCATCAACAACAAACAAAGGCGTACTACCGCTTCTGATCGATCCAACTCCACGAATAGTAACGTTTACACCAGCCCCCGGTTCTCCACTTGTGCTTACAACACGAACTCCCGCCACTTTTCCCTGCAATAAATTGTCTGGTGAAATTGTAATTCCTTGTTTAAAATTTGCCGCTTCAAGCTGTGTAACTGCTCCGGTAACATCTTTTTTAGCTTGTTTACCGTAACCTACAACCAAAACTTCATTTAGTTCAGCAGTATCAGGCTCTAACTGAATGGTCATAAAACCATTTTGTGCCGAAACGGTTTTGGTTTTATAACCCACATACGAAACTTCAATAGTTTTTCCTTCGCCAACAGTAATTTCAAAAACTCCGTCAAAATCAGAAACTGTTGTGTTTGAAGAACTTGTTTCCTTAACGCTCGCACCAGGAATTGGCACTTTGTTTTCGTCAACAATTTTTCCTTTTACCTTAACTCTGTCAATTACATTATTAGTAACTGTTTTAGGCGCAATTGTTTTTTGAATTAAAACTAATTTGCCGTTTATATTGTAATTGAAATTAGCTTTTTTAGATAAATCACTTAAAATTAAAGCGATAGATTCATTGGTGTAATTAACTGTATAAGTAGTATTGTCAGCGATAATAGCTTGTCCGTAACTAAATTTATAGTCCGTTTGCGCACTTAATTTTGAAAAGATAGAAACAAGGGTAGCTTTTTCTATTTTATTTTTTAATTTTGATTCTTTCGATTCTTTCGATTCTTTTGGGAAATTAGTTTTACTGTAACCACTTTGCACGGCCAGTAACGCTAGTACTAAAAAGGCAATTCTCTTTAGATTTAAATAGATAAGTTTAAAATACATGATTTAAGTTATTGGTTTTTTTACGATACTTAATTATAAATTGCAGTTGTTCTCAGCAACTGCTTTTTTTTTTGTTTTTAATCTACTTTTACTATTTCGCCATAAACTTTAAATTTTAGGTTTGTGATGTAATTAATTTGTTCTAAAACATTCTCTAATGATGCGTCCTTCTTGATGAATACCGTTAACGGCGTTGCTAATACGAGCTTGTTTTCATACTGAAATGAAACTCCGTATTTATATTGTAAAATTGTAATTACTTGTTTAAGTGTAGTTTGATTCAGCGTGATATCAGTATTATACCAGTTGACCAAAAATGATTTATCTGCAATTTGTTTGGTCAATTTTTGAAAAGCAAACAAAGCTTCTTCATTAGGAACCAAATCAACGCTTTGCCCTTTTCCTGAAACATTTACTTTTCCGGTTACGACTATAACTTCGCATTTTGATTTTGATAGTTGAATGTGAAATGAAGTTCCCACAACTCTTGTTTTGATTTCGCCCGAAGTAATAATAAAAGGATGCGTTTTGTCTTTGGCAATTTCAAAAAATGCATTTCCGTTTAATAATGAAACCTTTCTTTCATCTCCCTCAAATTTTTCAGGATATTGAAATAATGAATTTGCTGCCAGATAAATTTTCGAGCCATCACTTAATTTGATAGATTTGGGGGCATCTGATGTTTTAAATGTTAATTGCTTTTCGACAGCAATTTTTGGTTTTAAGAAAAATCCTAAACCTGCAAGAAAAAGAATACTGGCAGCTGCCATATATTTTAAATAAGGATGAAAAGTTTTCTTCTTCCCTATTCTAAGTTGAATATTTTCATATATATTTTGAGAAACTTCATTAGAATTTCCCATCGAAGATTCCTCCCACTTTGAGTTTTGATATTCGTTTAAAGCAAAATCATTCAGTAAATTTTCTTCTGCTTCAGATGTTTTATTTCGACTGCTTTTATCGACAAGATATTCTAAACTATGCTTGATTCTTTTTATCATAATACTTATTGTTACCTGCTGGCATTATTCTTTAAACACATAGAGACATAGTTGTTTGTACTTATTAAAGGCATTTCATTTGCATTAATAATCATAGCGCTTTACGTTTAGCTATGTGTAAAAACTAGTTTTTTTGAGATTCCCTTTTAAAAGGAAAAATCTATGTTTCTATGTGTTTATAAACTCACCAATTGTGTTTAACAGGCTTGTTATCTATAAGTACCAGAAATGTAAAATCGTACTATCCGTAAATATTATGAAACCATTAACAGAAAGTTATCTTAAAACTTTTGATTCAAAATAATGAATGGAGCAAGCCAGGCAAGGTCTTTCAAGCCTTCGCGCAATTGTTTTAATGCCGATGAAATTTGGTTTTTCACCGTTTGTTTCGAAATTCCCAATTCATCAGCAATTTGATCAATCGACATATCCTGAAATTTATACATTAATAAAACCTCTTTTCGTTTCTCCGGAAGTTGATCTAATAAGGAATAAAGTAAATCCGTTAATTCCGGATCAATCGTAGTGAAATTATCAATAATATAATCTTCAAATTTATCTTCCAGAATCGTCTTGTCAAACCTGTTGTTTTGATAATGTTTGAAAACCTGATTTTTTACTGCCCTGAACAAATAAGGTTCAATTGCATTGATATTCAAATCATCTTTTCGTTCCCATAAATCAATAAAAACATCCTGAACAATGTTCTGCGCCAAGTCTTTATCCTGAGTCATCGTATACGAAAACGCGTTGAGCTTTTTCCAGTAATGAGTATACGTTTTTTCAAAAATTTCAGGGTTTTTCATAACTTATTTTGGGACTGTTTGGTGATGTAAAATAATAAAATGTTATACCAAAGTTTTTTGCCTGAACGTTATCTTTAAATTAAATAAAGAATTATTTTGATGTAGAAATACTACTATTTTCGGGCAATGATGACAATCAGGTTGCGATTTCTTTTTTTTTAAATAACATAAAAACCAAACTCAGTTCCTAATTTAGTTCCCGCTGAAATACTGTTTAGATACAGTAATAAAAAGATAACACGAATTACACTAATTGTCACTAATTCGCTCGTGAAATTAATTTCACAAACAAGATCAACGTATTAAAATTTGTGCAAATTCGTGCAATTCGTGTTCTAAATGATTTATAATATTTATGTTCACACGATAACTAAAACGGTAATTTTCTTATGCTGCGTCCTCAGTATTAATAAAAATTACACTTTCAAAATCATGAAACAAATTCTGTTTACATTATTTCTTGCCGGCGCAATGCATAATAGCGTTCAAGCGCAAAACGACAATCTAAAAATCAATCAAATACAGGTAATTGGATCACATAACAGTTACCTCCAGAATATTGAACCGGATTTATACAATCTTATTCAGGCAAAAGATACTTCGCGTTCCTTAAAAGGATTGCAATACACGCATATTCCCATTACAGATCAATTAAATAAAGGTTTACGAAATCTGGAAATTGATGTTCAGGCCGATGCCAAAGGCGGAAGATATGCGCATCCAAAAGGTTTGGATCTTGCAAAATCCGAACAAGTTTACGATCCAAATGGTGAAATGAAAAAACCGGGTTTTAAAGTTTTTCATATGATCGATATTGATTTTAGAACTTCGTGTTATACTTTACAAAGCTGTCTCGCCGAATTAAAAAAATGGTCTGAAGCAAATCCTGATCATATTCCGGTTTTTATTACGCTGGAACCCAAAGATGACGATAGTTTTTTAGGTACAAAAGCCGAGAAGTTTACGCCTGAATTATTCGATGCTTTAGATGCTGAACTTCGTAAAGGTTTAGGAAATAAACTAATCACGCCGGATATGGTTCGTGGAAAATACAAAACTTTAGAAGAAGCTGTTTTGCACAACAATTGGCCAACATTGAAAAAAGCAAAAGGTAAATTTTTATTTATTTTAGATAATAATGGAGCCAAAAGAGATTTATACGCTCAAAATCATCCTTCATTAAAAGGACGCGCCGTTTTTATCAACGCTGATCCCGGAAAACCTGAAGCTGCAACCCTATTCCGCAACAACTCCGAAGATCCTGAAATTGCCAGCTTAGTTAAAAAAGGATACATAATCCGTACAAGAGCAGATTCTGACACAAAAGAAGCCAGAGCAAATAATTATACACATTTTGAAGCTGCAAAAAAATCAGGCGCTCAGGTCATTACTACAGATTATTATTTGCCAAGTACACTTTTTAGTTCTCCATATCAAATAAAATACGATGATGGAACTTATGTGAGAGTTGATCCTGTGAATGGAGTTGAGTAGTTTTCAGTCTCGGTCCCAGTTTTCAGTAAAATGAGATTGAAAATTGGGACTTAATTATGGCACACGGATGACGCGGATTTAAATGGATTGTCGCGGATTTTTTTGTTTTAGCCGTATTTTTTTGTCATTTCGACGAAGGAGAAATCACATAAAGTAGCTCGACAAAGATTGGCGATTATGTAACGGAGTTTCGTGTGTGATTTCTTCTCCGTCAAAATTGACAATATTGCGACTACTGCATTATAAAATCAGCATTAATCCGTTTAAATCCGCGTTATCCGCGTGCCAATTCTTATTTCACACTCTTAATCTCCCCCGTTTTCAAATCGACACTAAAATGATCAGCAGGAACTTCATGCATAAACTTATTGAAGATAATCAGAAACAATCGCATTTGGTTTTGCAATGGTTTTTCTTTTGAATTATCATCTTTATGATTCTCAAAAAACAATTGAGATAATATCTTATATTGTTTCGCTCTCGCAGTTCCCACATCTACTAAAGCCAATTCATCAGCGCTTCTGAAACGGTAAAAATCGACTAATAAATCATAACCCGTCCAGTTAAAATCTTGTTTTTTGAGATTATTTTCAGTTAGCAATTTATCAGTTTTACTTTCAGCTTCTGACCATTCTTTTTTGAAATTTTCTTTATTTTTCAAGATAACATCAAAATCTTTATCAGATTTTAGATTGGCTAAAATCAATAA
Source organism: Flavobacterium psychroterrae (assembly GCF_018380615.1). GTDB lineage: Bacteria > Bacteroidota > Bacteroidia > Flavobacteriales > Flavobacteriaceae > Flavobacterium > Flavobacterium psychroterrae. Next base: position 332,611 of record NZ_JAGYVZ010000001.1, read on the forward strand.
ATCTTCTCCGGAAACATTCAAGATAAAATTCTTGAAACCTGCTGGCCAGTCATCCGCAAGAAATCTGAGGCGAACCAATTCTTTTAGATGAAAATCGGTAAAATCGTGATAATTTTTAGTTTTCAAAATATCGATATTCCAAATATCTTTTGCGTTTTGACTTTCTAAAAATTGATATTCCATTTTGTACAAATCAAAAAGTTCGTTGTAGCGAGGAACCTCATCGATTGTAATGGTTTGGATATCGACAAGATTATCTTTTTGAATCGTCAATAATTTGTACGCCGGAATATAAGCCGCCAAAGATGGCGTTTGAATATTCACCAACGTATTTCCTTTTGCAGTTGTTCTTGTTCCTGTGTCATTAATATGCATATGTCCGCCAAAATGAATCTTCAATCCGGCATCGGCAAAAACCTGCGCTACTTCTTCTACCGGAACACGGTTCAATTGCCATTTATTCGGACCCAGTAATTCTTTTATTTCCGCGGAAGCGTCATCATTAAAATCAATCATCGGGAAATGACTGAAAGCGATTAAGGTTTTGCCTTGTAGTTTGGCTTGCGCCGAAATTTCCTCAACCCATTTTATCAGATGTTTTTTATTCGAAAGCACATTGTTATAACCCGTACTGGCTTCGGCATAACTTTTAGAATCTTTTGGATCTCCGTCATTTTTCTTCGGAATATAAACGTTGCCGTCAATCGCCATTAACCAAAGTCCATCAACAGGTTCTACGACATAACTAACATCCGGAACTTCAAATCCGGGTGCAACATTATATACGCGATTTGGTAATTGAGCAGCTTCGGCAGCTTTCTCGAAACTATAATTCTGACTTGTATAAGTTGAAAACGGAGTTGCCCAGAATTTGTATTTTTTATTGGGATAAAAACCAAAATTTTTCAGGTTGTCAGTAATTCCTAAATAACCCATTTTAGCAATATCGGCGGTAATAATTACGGGCTGTTCAATTGTTAAGTTTGGCTTATACAGGCCTTCTTTGCTATAAATGGGTTGACTTTTTCCGTCTTTTCCTAAAAAATCTTCTTTACCGGATTCTTGTGCAAAAGGTCCAACGGGATCGTGATTTCCTGTGGTAATGAAAAACTCGATATCGTATTTTTTTCTATATTCGTTTAAAATTTTTTCTAAGCCTTTTACGTGAATCGGCTGACCATCATCTGTGTAATCTCCCGGAAGTGCGACGTATTTTATCTTTCTTTTTGCGATATCTTCTAAAGCCGCTATGAAAGCAAAATAGTTTTCATTGAAAATTCTGGTCGAATGTAACTGAGACGCCATTGTTCTCATTAACGTATATTTTCCGGTTTTCGTATTCAAAATGCCTTTATAATCATTATCAGAAAATGTTCCGAATAAATCCTGCAGATGAACATCTGATAAAAATGCGACTTGTGTGCCTTCCAGTTTTTTTTGCTTTTGTGCTGAAATATTGGCACTAAACAAAATGAAAAATAAAAAGATTAAGGTGTTTTTATGTAGAGAGATAATTTTTAAAGTCATGGGTTAATCTTTTCAAGTGGGGATTTACAGAAGTTGCAATTTTATGGATTATAACCTGAAATGCCTTTATGATAGTGTTATGGAATGATAATGTTTTAAAAAAGAAAATGGTCTGAATTCAATATTATATTAAATTCAGACCATTTATCATTTTTTTTCATCCTGAGGAACTATGAATTTCCAAAAAGAGAAGCAAGAAAACAAACAAACAAAACAATTTTTATCGATCTGCAACGTAAAATGGATTAAAATCCATCCCTACAATATGTTTTGTTCCTCCGGAACTCTTTACGAAAATTCCGGAGGAATGATTTATTTTGTAGCTAGGGATTTTAATCCCTTGAACACAAAGTAAACCCAATAGAAACAAAACAATTTTTGTCGATCTGCAACCTAAAATGGATTAAAATCCATCCCTACAATATGTTTTGTTACTCCGGAACTCTTTACGAAAATTCCGGAGGAATGATTTATTTTGTAGCCAGGGATTTTAATCCCTTGAACCACAATAGAAACAAAACAATCTTTGTCGATCTGCAACGTAAAATGGATTAAAATCCATCCCTACAATATATTTTGTTCCTCCGGAACTCTTTACGAAAATTCCGTAGGAATGATTTATTTTGTAGCTAGGGATTTTAATCCCTTGAACCACAATAGAAACAAAACAATTTTTGTCGATCTGCAACGTAAAATGGATTAAAATCCATGCCTACAATATGTTTTGTTCCTCCGGAACTCTTTACTAAAATTCCGGAGGAATGATTTATTTTGTAGCTAGGGATTTTAATCCCTTGAACCACAATAGAAACAAAACAATCTTTGTCGATCTTGCAAGGTAAAATGGATTAAAATCCATCCCTACAATATGTTTTGTTACTCCGGAACTCTTTACGAAAATTCCGGAGGAATGATTTATTTTGTAGCTGGGGATTTCAATCCCTTGAACACAAAGTAACCACAATATGAGAGAAAAAAAATTGTTCTCTCTGTGGTAAAAATTTTATTTCTTTATAAAACGTTTCACAATCTGTTTACCGTCTACATCAAAAACAATAAAATATATACCTCGGTTTAAACCGGAAACATTGATATTATTATCTTTTATTCCCTGAGTTTTCACTAAAGTTCCTGTTTGGGAATCGAAGATATTTGCAGTTTGTCCTGCTACATCTTTAGTAAAGAAAAGTACGTCTGAAACCGGATTTGGATATACATTTAATGCTACGTCTTTAAACTCTTCTTCGGCTGTAATTGAGGAAGATTCAGGGACAATAGTTGCTGCAGCACCAATTTTGGTAATTCTGAACCAGTTGATATTAACGGCGCTAGTTTGAATATAAATTCCAAAACTGTAAGTTCCCGCATTTACATTTACGGTTTGTGTCACCGTTTGCCAGTTTTGCCATCCTCCTGTATTTGGGATATCAACATTACCTAAAATAATAGTTCCTCCGTTTAAGTCTGATGATATTTTTGCTCCGGCTACAGCACTTGCAATTCTGTATTCGATTAAATAAGAACCCGAAGTTGGGAAATTGATATTGTTATACGCCAGCCAATCTCCTGTGTCTGTGTAGGCAACATTTGATCCTCCCCCAGCATCTGTCGTGGCTTCAGTTTGAATTCCGTTCATTGAAGCATAATCTTCTGCCTGAATTAAGGTCGAAGTTTGGGCTGTAGTGGTCGAAATCAATTTCCATTGTCCGCAAGTCTGGTTGTTATTGTCCCATTGTTGCACGTTTGCACCATTTACCGTACTTGCTCCGGCAACCTCAACCACTTTTCCGCTATGTCTGGCAATAATTTTGTAGAATCCATCACCTGTTGCAACAAGAACAAATTGCTGATTTGTCGTTCCGTTATACGGATATTGCTCTACATTGGCGCCATTGGCTTTATTAAAATTATTAACGTCTAATGATTGTCCGCTATGATTGGCGATAATTTTATACAAACCGTCACCTAAATGCGTGAATGTATATTTTTGGTTGGCTCCTGTATTCACAGCTCCTTGCGCAACATTAGCTCCATTTGCGGTGCTGGCATTCCAGACATCCATATTCAAACCACTGTTTCTGTTTTGTACAAAAAAGGTTTGATTTCCTAAATTGGTAACTCCATTGGCGATAATTCGGATTGAAGTTACTTTATCATTCCAGGTTCCATTCAAACAAGAATTATCAGCATTAATTACGGTTGAAGCTCCTGTAAAATTATCATCCTGATACAAAATTGCCTGAAATCCCTGCGTAATTCTAAGCGAAGAAACATCGTCATTTAATACGCCTAATGCATTTAAACGTGCCATATTATAATCTCCAATGGCTAAACCACCTGAAAATCCTGTGTAATTACAATCTTTATAAACGGTAATCACATCTGTCGAAGCTGCGATATTTCCTCCTGGCGGAATCGTTCCTGTAATGGAATAACTACCAATAGAACCATATGCCGAATATCCGCCATAACCTGCACTTCCTGCTCCGTTACCGTCAACGCCAACAAAATATTTACCGGCTGGCAAATTTACATTCATAGCAGCATTCAAAGCAAAAGGATCAGAGTTCCAGTACGTTCCCATTTCGGCTCCAGCCGAATTATACAATCGTAATAAAAGATGTAGATTTCCATCTCTTCCAACGGTATTGGCGTTGATCGAAACATTTCCTCCGCCTGTGGTAAATGTGAAAAAATCATAATCGGCTTCGCTTGAAATGATTCCATTTTTCTGGTTGATAGTTCCGTTTCCATTATAGTCTAAAGTTGCAGCAGATCCGGTTGTATTTCCGTAATCATCACCTCTGTAACCTACGCCAAATTTAGAACCTGAAATAGTTGCCACATCATCTTGTTTGTTATTGGCATAATCGTATTCGCCTTTGCTCCATTGAACCACAGGTCTGTAATATCCTGCTCCCATAATTGGCGCCCACGAAGTATTGTTGATCCCAACGAAATAATCTTCGGCAGGATTTGTACGTCCGTCATGACCAAGATCAAAAGTATGACCAACTTCATGCGCAGAGGCATCTCCACCAGATTTACCTGAAGTAATAAATACCCAGCAAGGTACATCATTGTCCCAATTAAAGGAACCAATATATGCTACACCTCCCGCCCCCGGGGCTGCAGTATTGGTTGGGGTTACCACCACACGCATTCTTCTGTTTCTTGGATACGAGTTAAAAACGGCTTCACTTGTTGTAACATTTAAGTTGAAAGGTCGGTAATCTTCAGAAACTACTTCCCAATGTTGCTGAACGTCAGCATCGCTCATTCCGGATGGTGCTGCATTGATGGCGTTACCATTGTTCCAGAGATTTCCTGCGGGCATATTATACCCATCAAAATCCAGCATAACACAACCTGCCGCGCCAGGTAAGCTTTGCAAATTCAGCAATGCCGGAGCAATTTGTGCCGCTGCTGCTTTACTTGTTATTTTGTCTTTTTCAGGAACATTTTCATAATTCACGCAAATCAGCGTATTGATATCTACTTTTGATACAAAAGCATTTCCATTTGCATCAGAATAATATTTATAGGCTTCTTTTGTTTTCTTTAAAATAATGTGCCCTTCCAGCGATTTGTCCATCACCTTGATGTAAAAAGAAGATTCAGGAACATTCGCAATTTCTCCAATCAAAAACTCAAGTGAAGCATTTGATTGTTTGTAATTGATTTTTCCGTTGAAATTTTTATTTTCTGCCTGAAGCAAAACGGTTTTCTCGGTACTTTTTGAAGTTGCATTTGCGAGTCCGCTTTTTAAATTGTTCATAAAGGTTTTACTAGAACCTAAAGAAGTTTGCGCGATGGCAAAACCTCCGAAAGCCAGAAATACGAGCAGGCTTAATCGAAACTTGTAATTGTTTTTCATATTATATTTGAGATTTGGGGTTATTTTCTAATTATAAATTGTTAATTATTAATTATGAGTTTTTGGTATTAGCGTTTGGCTTATTCTAAATTCATATAGCTGTGCTATTTTTCACGCAGATTTTAAAAAGATTTAAGCTGATACTGCAGATTATTATCAAATTTAAATCTGCTTAAATCTGTAGAATCTGCGTGAAATATTTTTCTATCCATCTGGTGGCTAATAAAAAGCAATATTCCTTCTTACTATAAAAGAAAGAATAGTGATTTTAGAAATATTATTTTTTCACAAAACGTCTCACAGTTTTGATTCCGTCTTTTTCGACCAAAATCAAATAAATTCCTGATTTTAAACCTGCAACATCAATACTGTTACTGCTGGCTTTTTGTGATGAAACTGTAGCGCCGTCCTGAGAATTGATAATACTTATGTTTGCTCCTGAAATTTCTGCAGAAAAGAAAAGTTCATTTTCTGTTGGATTTGGATAAACCATCAGACTTTCAATTTTATCTGTTAAAGCCGATTTTGCTGCCAAAGCCGAAGCCGATTTCGTGATTCTGAACCAATTGATATTGACACCCGTATTCTGAATATAAATTCCGAAATTATACGTTCCCGCGTTCACATTCACCGTTTGAGATACCGTTTGCCAGTTTTGCCATCCTCCCGTATTCGGAATAGTAACAGCACCTAACTGAATAGTTCCCGCACTTAAATCAGAAGAAATAATCGCTCCGGTTACACCACTAGCCACTCTGTACTCAATCAAATAAGAACCGGATGTTGGAAAATTAATGGTATTGTAAGACAACCAATCTCCTGTATCGGCATAGCCCACATTTAATCCGCCACCGGCATCTGTGGTTGCTTCGGTTTGAATTCCGCTCATGCTGGCATAACTCTCCGCTTCAATTAATAAAGAAGAAGAATTAGTTACCGCTCTAACTCTTAAAGAAGTAGCCGTATCGTTGAAATTATTATCAACCAAACAAGTATCATCTGTAGTAATAATTACAGAAGAACCGGAAAAATTATCATTGGCGTAAAGCACTACTTCATAACCATTTTGCACTTTAAGTGAAGAAATATCATTATCTAAAATTCCTTTTGCCTGCAGTTGACTTAAGGTATAATTACCAATTGGTAAACTAACGGCTTGTCCGCCATAACTACGATCCTTATAAGCTGTGGCAACACCATTTTGCGGCGTCTCATAAAATGTTTGTCCGGCCAGATTTCTTCTTTTCAATCCTTGTGCCTTATAATTTGCAACCAAAGTATTAATCTGAGGGAGATCTAATGCTGTATTCTTATAGTACAAAACCCAATCTGTCATGAAAGTATTTTCTCTGTTAGTATTGCTGGTGCCTAAAACATTATTCCAAATCCAATTGGCGAATGCTACCTGCATATTACTTCGGGGATAAACCGAAAGACCTGCCTGAGTTTCGTTATCAGTAACAGAATGCGTTGCAATAAGCGTATTATCCATGTAATATTTGATATTCACGCCATCAGTACATGTTGCAATAAAGGTATGCCACCCGGCTAATGATTTTTGCTGGGTAGAATAGGTTTTCCACGGTTTCCATGGATCTGCAATATATTTGTGATAAGATGTGGTATAGCCAACTCTGTTATCCGGAGAAACACCCCATTTATCAGCAGCCATATATTCTATGATATCCATTTCACTATATTTTGAACCATCCTGAGCAAGACTTGAACTTACAATGGTAAAAAAGGTCTGTATATTGGCATCTTTACTTGCAAAAGATTCATCTGATAAGTAGACTCTTGACGCATATGTTCCTTCAAAATATTCGTAAGAACTTTCTATTCTTGCATGGGTTACCGCTTTTGTCTGACCGTTAACAGTGGTTTTTAATGTCATTAACTTATTGGCCGAATCATTCGGGTCTGTGATAAAAGCCACATTATTTCTACTGTATGTCGCTCCTTCCGGAGGTCCGCTTACTCCGTTAACAATTTGCCATTTGTTAAATGATGCCAATTGAGGATCATTATTGCCTGAATAATTAAAATCATCAAACATTATGACCTGCGCGTGTCCACTTAAACCAACAAAAATAAAGGTTAATAAGAGTAGCTTTGACTGAATTAAAGCTATTGTATATTTCTTCATGGTAGTTTATTTTTTTTTACAAAATGTCTTACAGTTTTGATTTCCAAAATCAAATATTAACCGCAAAGTGCGCAAAGATTTACGCAAAGCACGCTAACTTATTTCTCGTAAAGTCGCAAAGTAAAAAAGCCAAAAGAAACTTTGCGCCTTGGCGTCTTTGCGTGATTAAAAAACAGCTTTGCGAACTTTGCGGTTAAAACTTAAAACACCCGTTAGGTGTAATACATAAAAATTAAAACACATAGAAACATAGATTTTTATGATTTTGAAAAAAGTAAATCAAAAAGAAACTCGTTTCTCACACATAGCTATGTTTGTTAATGCAAGTGAAACGCCTTTTTTGAGTTCAATAATTCTATGTTTCTATGTGTTAAAATAAATTACACCCAACGAGTTAGAACTTATTTTTTAATAAAACGTCTCACAGTTTTGATTCCATCTTTTTCAACCAAAATCAAATAAATTCCTGATTTTAAACCTGCAACATCAATACTGTTGCTGTTAGCTGTTTGTGATGAAACTGTAGCGCCGTCCTGAGAATTGATGACACTTATGTTTGCTCCTGAAATTTCTGCAGAAAAGAAAAGTTCATTTTCTGTTGGACTTGGATAAACCGTCAGACTTTCAATTTTATCTGTTGAAGCTGATTTTGCTGCTAAAGCTGCACCGGATTTTGTGATGCGGAACCAGTTTAAATTTACACCCGTGTTCTGAATATAAATTCCGAAATTATACGTTCCTGCGTTTACATTTACGGTTTGAGAAACCGTTTGCCAGTTTTGCCATCCTCCCGTATTCGGAATATTTACAGCACCTAACTGAATAGTTCCTGCATTTAGATCAGATGATATTTTTGCACCACTCACGGCACTTGCTACTCTGTATTCAATTACATAATTCCCTGAAGTTGGAAAATTAATATTCGAATATGCCATCCAGTCTCCTGTATCTGCGTAACCTACATTTAAACCTCCGCCAGTATCCGTAGTAGATTCGGTTTGAACGCCACTCATTGACGAATAGCTTTCTGCCTGAATTAAAGTTCCCGTTCCTGTTGGTGGCTGGCTTCCTGTAATTACCTGATTTACGGCTGTCAATAATGATTTAGAACCAGTAGCATCTTGTGATAATTCCCAAATCATAACTCCGCCCGCATTTTGAATTGCGAATGTTGTTTTTGCTTTGATTGTTGGAATTCCGTTATAATAAATCGTGTTTCCAACCTGATCCTGATTTTCTGAACCCGGGTATTGTGCTACGATATTAGCAAAAGAAATTCCCTGATTTGCAGATGCTCCAAAACCATATCCGTAAAACGGAAGTCCGATAATGGCTTTACTTGCAGGCAATCCGCGTCCAGTCCAGTAATTGAACTGATTTACTGCCATACTATAAGGAGAATGTTGTCCCGGAGTTCCAGGCGCCCACGGTCCTGTTGCATCATACGCCATAATATTGATCCAGTCATATGCCGCAAAAGTAGACGAAGGTACATTTGCACCGCCATAACCTTCTGAAAGTGCTGCTGTAATTTGCTTTCCGCCTGAATGTAATTTGTTCGCTAACGCAATTACAAATCCGCCATAATCACCGTTAATTGCAGGACCTTCAAGATCAACGTCGACTCCGTCAAAATTATGTGCTAAAACATAATCGTAAATTTTCTGGATAAAAGCGGTTCTGTTTCCGGGTGTAATCAAATTGAAATAATTGTCGCGAATGGCGCCGCCTTCAGATATTGATCCTCCTCCAAGAGATACAAAGACTTTTACATTTTGTGCGTGCGCCGCATTGATAATGGTATTTGATCCCGAATTAAAAGTTAAATACCCATTGGCGTCAGGATTTTCGAAAGCAATATTAATGTGGGTCAGTTTACTGTATTGAACACTGCTCGAAAATGAATTAAGGTCTATCCAATTTGGGATATAAGCGATTACTTTTTTCTGGGCGATTGACAAATTGAAAACTCCCAATACTAAAATGATCGTCCATTTTAGCGGCATTGTTTTGTAATTGTTTTTCATGTTGAAAATATTTAGTAGGTTAATTATTGATTCTAATTTTTAACACATAGAAACATAGATTTTTAACTTTGACAAGAATGTTTCTAAAAACAAGTTTTTTCTCATAGCTATGTGCCTTCAAAAAAAAGTGAAACGCCTTAACAGTTTTTATAGTATAAAACCTATGTTTTTATGTGTTTAAAAATTTATTTTTATTGACTTATCTTATTTTTTAATGAAACGTTTTACTGTTTTTTGGCCGTCTTTTTCAAAAACTATCAGATAAACACCTCTCGTTAAACGCGAAACATCGATGCTGTTGTTGTTGATTTTTTGTGCCGAAACTACATTTCCGGTTTGAGAATCTACAATGCTCACATTTCCACCGCTTACATCTGTTGTGGTATAAAGTGTGTTTTCGACCGGACTTGGATAAATATTCAAACCAGTTGCAACAGCTTCTTCTTCTACAATTTGAGCCTGAGCCGTTTTTGCCGTTAAACCAGCACCAACTTTTGTAATTTTTATCCAGTTAATGTTCATTCCTGTATTCTGAATGTAGATTCCGAAATTGTACGTTCCTGCATTTACGTTTACAGTCTGAGATACCGTTTGCCAGTTTTGCCATCCTCCGGTATTCGGAATATCAACATTGCCTAAAACAATAGTTCCTCCGCTTAAATCAGATGATAATTTACCGCCTGTTACGCCACTTGCAACTCTGTATTCGATTAAATAAGAACCAGTTGTTGGAAAATTGATATTGTTATACGCCAACCAATCGCCAGTTTCAGTATATCCTACATTTGAACCTCCGCCCGTATCTGTAGTTGCTTCAACCTGAATTCCGTTCATCGCAGAATAATCTTCGGCCTGAATTAAAACAGAAGTTTGTGAAGATGTTGCCGGAACTAATTTCCATTGTCCGCATGTTTGGTTGTTGTTGTCCCATTGTTGTACATTGGCACCATTTGCAGTACTTGCGCCTGCAACCTCAACAATTCTACCGCTGTGTCTTGCTACGATTTTATAAAATCCGTCGCCTGTCGCAACCAATACAAATTGCTGATTTGTTGTGGCATTGTATGGATATTGCTCCACATTTGCTCCATTTGCTTTATTGAAATTATTTACATCTAAAGATTGTCCGCTATGATTTGCTATGATTTTGTACAATCCGTCACCTAAGTGCGTTAAAGTAAACTTTTGGTTTGCATTTGAATTTGGAGTTCCCTGCGCTATATTTGCTCCGTTTGCTGTGCTCGCACTCCAAACATCCATATTCAAACCGCTGTTTCTGTTTTGCAAAAAGAACGTTTGGTTTCCTAAAGTTGTAGTTCCGTTTGCGATTACTCGAATAGACGTTACTTTATCATTCCAGGTGGTATTCAAACAAGTATTATCAGAATTAATTACGGTTGAAGTTCCTGTAAAATTATCATCCTGATATAAAATCGCCTGAAATCCCTGAGTTATTTTTAGTGAAGAAACATCGTCGTTTAAAATTCCTAAAGCATTTAAACGAGCCAGATTATAATCTCCAATCGTTAATCCGCCTGAAAATCCTGTGTAGTTACAATCTTTATAAACCGTAATTACATCTGTCGTAGCAGGAACCGAAGGAACTGATCCTGCATATCCTCCAAACGTGGCAATAACTTTTGTAGGTTGCGGCGTATGAAGCGATGGCGACTGATCAGCCACATCATCATAAGCAAAACCATACGCAAGATTATCAACGCTTATTCCCGGTAAATGCCAGAATTTTGAGTAATGATTGGTTGGATTCACCTGATAAAATTTCGATGCATCGTACCAGTTTTGCTGACCCGGATTTGTGGTTGTTGTATTGACAACATGACGATTAATCGCCGCCGTTAATTGTGCCTGAATTACAAGATCAAGATCTCCGTCGACCAATCTTCTGTCCAGAACACCTTTTCCTTCAAGTGCTTCCTGAGTCGAAGGTCGGTTTTGAACACGTCCTGTACGACCAACAAATCCGCCTGATTGTCCCGTCATTTCAAGTTGTTCGCCAATAACTCTTCCTTTGAAAACTCCGGCATCTCCGGCGTAAAATATCAAATCTTCATTTTTGTATTTGTTCCAAATAGCATCAATATAAGATTTTAAGTAATTTGCCTGAGGTCCTACAGAAGTTCCTCCGGTTCCATCTGCGAAAGCAGGAGTTTTTGACGGTGCCGTAATTTCGCCCGTTGTATTATTTACACAACCCTGAAATTCTGACGGAACATTGGCTTTGAAAGCCGCCACGATATCAGCGTGTTTTTTTAATTCCCCTACTCTTTTTTGATAGCCATTGGCACCAAATAATTCTAATCCCATTGGGTATTTATACGAATCTACTCTCGATGGATTTCCAAAGAAACCGTATTGATTGTTCGTTAATTCGATTATTTCGTATAAAATTCCCTGATTTGGATCTGTTGCATTCAACGGATTTGGTGATGTATATCCTGACGGAGCTCCACTTGCACCAAAAAAGTAGAAGTACAATTGTTGTCCTTTGGCGATAAAAACCCTGCAACCCGCAATTTGAGGAAGAGTAAAAGTTTTGTTAGGAATCTCACTCAATTTTGTAAAACAATTAGCATATTTTGAGTTTTGCCCCGGTCCCGTATTTCCGCCAATCGTAGGTCCTGTAACGGTATTATAAGAAGCACTCATTGGTAAAACCTGACTAGTTTTGGCATTTACCCAAACGTGATTTCCGGTGTTATAATCAATTCCCACAATCGCTACATACAATTCGTTGTCGTTAAATGTTGACGTATTGCTTATCGTAAAAGGTATAGGTCCCTGACCGTACATAAAGTTTGACAAAACCAGAAATAGTGTTGTCAGAAGAGAAAATCTTCTAAGTTTGTTTTTTTTCATATCTCAATAAATTTTGGGGTTACGTAAATAGATTTCCGAATTAAATCTCTTTTGAAAAAACTATAATTAATCTGCCGGGCGTACTGCTAAAACTAACAAAGACAATACACCCAACAGATTTTATAATTATTGCTTAATCAATTTTTTAGACCAGCTTTTTTGATCTGATTTAAAGTTCAGAATGTAGATTCCTTTTTTAATTCTGCTAATATCAATTTGACTTTCATTGACATCAGCATCGATTTTTTTCTCAAATAATAATGTTCCTGAATTATCATAAATTGTTACCGTTTTATTGTCTAAATTTTCAGGCAATGAAAGTTGAACAGTATTATTGGCAGGGTTTGGATACATTACAAAAGCTGTATTTGTTACTTCAGATTCTTCAATAACAGCCGACGCTTTTTTAGCCGATGAAGCAGATCCATAAGCTTCGATTTCGAATAAAGAATATCCGTATGGAGCCAAAGCTTTTGCGGTACATAAAATACGAATGTATCTTCCGGTTCCGCTTACCGCTAAATCATCTGTTCCGCCATCGCTTGCCGTTTGTGTGTTTACAGTTTCATTTTCGGTGAAAACATTATCTGTAGAAATCTGTACTTTATATTGCGTTGCAAAAGCGGCTTCCCATTTCAAAACCACACGATTAATGTTGTAATTAGCTCCTAAATCAACATAAATCCATTCTGATGCATTAGCAAAACTACTCGCCCATCTTGTTACAGTTGCATCGCCATCTGTGGCTTTCGCCGAAGAATAAGTTGCGTTTTCTTCTGTAGAAGCAGTTGCTGTTTTGGCTAAAGCCAAATTGACATTGTTATTTGGCGGCGTAATATTGCGAACAGTAACATCGCTAAAAACTCCCGTTGCCAAAGTTCCGTTTGCATGAGATGTAACTGCCATTCCCACATAAATTGTATTGGCCATTGCAATCGTTCTTGGCGTTCCTATTTGTGTCCACGTCGTTCCATTATCAGATGAATAGGAAGTGAAAACATTTCCAGCTCTTGTAATACGAAGCCATTTTGGCGTTGTTCCCGCTGCTCCCTGCTGAATTGTTGGTACAGCAACCGCATCTCTTGATAAAAACTCAACTCCTGCCGCAGCTGTAATATTGGTCATTGCGTGTTTTGATGTTGGCGTAAGCGTTTCACGAAACATTACTCCCGCTTTTGCGTAAGTATTTGTGTTTGTAAGCGAATTTACTTTGGCAATAATTTCAGCATCACCAGTAATAGACTGATTTACAAACTGAAATTGATCGCTTGATTCCCAAATATCAGTTCCGGATCCTTTGATTGTGAAAGTTCCGTTTGCATGAGTTGCTTCTCCTGCCGGCGTAACTGCCCCAAGATCCTGACTAATCCAAGGCGATGGTAAAGTTGCCGGAGGAACATCTGTAGAAACTAAATTCACAGCTCTGATATTATCAAAATAATACGTATTTCCAGAGTTTGTTCCCGGTTCTAATAAAAAAACAAAACGATTTACTTCACTGTCTAAAGTGGAAGCATCTGGTGCGCTTGCGTATGAAAACACAAGTGTATGCCAAGTATTTGTCTGTTTTACAACGGCTTGGTAAATACTATGTCTTCCCACAGGATAATTGGACGGAATCGAAGCGCTGCTTTCTGCCTGCCAGGAAATTACTGATCCAACAGGAGCCGAAGTGTACACATCCATAGCAAACTTTTTAGTCCCGGTTTTGAAATCCCCAATATTTGTTAAAGTTGTATTGAATGCAAAATTATCATACAATTCAGTTGATTTTCTAACATATTTTCCAACGTTTGATGATGTATTTATTCCGCTTGCGCTTGGGTTTGCCGTGTTTGGCGTATAAGTTCCAATCGCGTCTCTGAAAGTAATATTGTGAACGGTTTGATAATCCTCATAAACTACTCCCGGTGTAAAAGTGTCCGGTAATTTTGTTGAACCAATTCTGATATTATCAAAATAATAAGTATCGCTTGTATAAGAACCTGAATTGACTAAAATCACCATTTGGTTTACAGCCAAGTTTGAAGTTCCTTCATCCGGACTTGAATTATAATAGAAAGTCAGGGTTTCCCATTGATTTTGTTTTGTCGTGATCGCTACATAATTACTGTTTCTTCCTGTTGGAAAATTCGCCGGAAGCGATGTTGCGCTATTCTCTAAATTCAGACTCACAACAGTACCAATTGGCGCTGTAGTATAAACATCAATCATGATTTTTTTCGTCTGATTTTTTAGTAAACCTGCATCTTCAATATTGTTTTGTGTCTTGAAGAAAAGTACATCATATTGTTCCGTTACATTTCGAACATATTTTGCCACATTAGCAGAATTATTTACGGCATTTGCACCCGGATTTGCTACTACAGAATATACTCCGGTTGTTGTTCCTTTTATGATTTTATTGATTCCGTCATAGTTTTGCAGAACATCAGTAGAAATGATCGGTTTCTCCGGAGCAGCTCTTGTAAGCAGATTATCAAAATAATAAGTCGTTCCCGAATTCGAATTTGATTCAAAAAGAAAAACCACCGTATTGATTGACAATGCGCTTGTATTTGGGTCAATTACTTTTTCGAATTCAAATTCAATAGTTTCCCATTTGTTTTGAACTGTTGTTGTAGCTTTGTAACCGCTGTGTCTTCCTGACGGAAAATTAATTGCCGTTGTTACTAGACTATTTTCGAGTTGCATCGAAATTTTAGTTCCAACAGGCGCCGAAGTGTAGATATCAAAAGAAATCTTTTTTCTGCCATAAACATAATCGTTCGCATTGCTAATTACTAAGTTTTTGATATTCATAACATCATACAATTCAGATGCATTACGAACATATTTCCCTACCAAAGCAGAAGTATTAATTCCAGTAGCCGAAGGATTTGCCACGGCTTCTGTCAAAACTCCCGTTTTAAGTCCGTAAACTATATTTCTATTCGATTGAAAATCTTCGTGAATTTTTTCTACCGGCAAAGGAACCTCAGTTATTACAGCCAGTTTATAAGTATTTGAAGCACACCCAGAAACTGTTGTAGCCACTGCTACATCTCCGCCAGTAGTTCCCCAGTTTACCGTAATCGTATTAGTTCCTTGTCCTGAAGTAATTGTTGCTCCGGCGGGAACTGTCCAGTTGTAAGTTGCTCCCGCAATTGCATTTATAGAATAGGTTTTATTAACTTCGTTATTATAAACTTTTGCATCACCCAAAACTCCGTAAGTAAAACTTCCGCTGTAAACGCGAACATAATCTACTTGTAATTTTGCAGGAAAGTCACCCGGAATTGGCTCTACTCCTGCTCCGTTTACACTTGTATAAGGCGTTCCTACGCTACCAACAGCAAGATTTAAAATGATATAAAACTGTTGATCGTTAAAAGGCCAGCCACCATTTACAGTGGTTTGTGGTGTAGCAGTATGAAATAAATTGCCATCAATAAACCATTTAATGATATTTGGTCCCCATTCTACCGCGTAAATATGAAATTCTGTCGACAAATCAGTTGGCGAAGTGTAGCTTCTGCCCGTATAATGATATCCGCCACCATCGTAATGAATTGTGCCGTCTACATTTTTTGGGTTTCTGTGTTTGGCTTCCATAATATCAATTTCACCTGTAAAAGGCCAGTTTGAAGTTCCGGCAGGTAACATCCAGAATGCCGGCCAAGCGCCCATTCCCGATGATAATTTCATACGGGCTTCGATTCTTCCGTACTTGATGGCGTATTTGCCTTCGGTAGTTAATTTTGCTGAGGAATACGGTTGTGCAGGAAATGATGCATTAGGCTCGTATTTTGCCTGAATGTTCAAATAGCTATTCGTTCCTTCCTTGACAATTGTTGCCTGATTTGGATCGTAGCGTTGTGCTTCACCATTTCCGAATCCGCAAAGTGACGGACAGCCGTTTCCGGAAATACTTTGCCATTTCGTGGCATCTACAGTTGTGCCGTTAAATTCATCTGCCCAAATTAAAGTACTGCATTGTGCCTGAATTTTTAAAAAGGGCGACAATACTATAATTATCAGAATGAGGCACCTTTTAAATAAATTGTAATTGCTTCTCGGTGGTCGGCCGAAAATGAAGTCATTTTGTTTCATTTTTTTAATTTTTTGTTAGTAAAGATTATTACCGCAATAAAAACCGACTTTGTAAAAAATAGATTGTTATTTTAATAATAGTGGGACAATATTAACAAATAATTGAGGTAAGACTTACATTTTAAGATACGGTTTGACTACGGTGTTTGTAAAAAAATGTAATAATCAGCTTTCAAAAAGCGTAAAACTACTTAGGATTTTACTGATAGTACAAAGTGGCTTAAGGTTGATTTTTAAAGACAATCTACATGAGTTTTTGTTTATAAGAATTCGTGATAAAATATTCGCCACAGATTAAAAAGATTTTATTTCACGCAGATTAGGCAGATTTTAGCAGATTTAAATTTTGGATAATCATCTGCTTAAATCTTTTTTAGATCCTTTTTTAAATCTGCGTGAAAATATTCGCCACAGATTAAAAAGATTTTATTTCACGCAGATTATGCAGATTTTAGCAGATTTAAATTTTGGATAATCATCTGCTTAAATCTTTTTTAGATCCTTTTTAAATCTGCGTAAAATATTCGCCACAGATTAAAAAGATTTTATTTCACGCAGATTTTAGCAGATTTTAGCAGATTTAAATTTTTGATAATCATCTGCGTAAATCTTTTTTAGATCCTTTTTTAAATCTGCGTGAAATATTCGCCACAGATTAAAAAGATTTTATTTCAGGCAGATTGAGCAGATTTTAGCAGATTTAATTTAGATAATCATCTGCGTAAATCTTTTTTAGATCCTTTTTTAAATCTGCGTGAAAATATTCGACAAAAGATTAAAAAAATATTATTTCTCGCAGATTTTAGCAGATTTTAGCAGATTTAAATTTTGGATAATCATCTGCTTAAATCTTTTTTAGATCCTTTTTTAAATCTGCGTGAAAATATTCGACAAAAGATTAAAAAGATTTTATTTCACGCAGATTAAGCAGATTTAATTTAGATGATCATCTGCTTAAATCTGCTTAAATCTTTTTAAAATCTGCGTGAAAATATTTGCCACAGATTAAAATCTGCTCACCCGAGCGATAGCGAACAGGCGAAGCAATCTGCCTCCCGATAGCTATCGGGACTATGTGTTAAAAAAAATCACACGTCAAGTAATCTAGAAATTCAATATAAACTCCGTGATATTTGCTTCAGATGAAAGCTGTAACTTTTTACGAATACGATATCTTGTGTCTTCAACTCCACGGACAGAGATTCCCAAAAGCGGCGCAATTTCTTTCGTATTGAAATTCATTCGCAAATAGGCACACAAACGCATATCACGCGGAGTCAATTCCGGGAAACTCGTTTTTAAACGCTGCATAAAGTTATCATGAAGCTGATTAAAAATTTCTTCAAACTCGTTCCAATGCTGATCTCCCTGTAATTCGTGATCGATGATTCGGTTGATTTTTTTCAATAAATCAAAATTGGTATTAAAATCATTCTTCTTATCAATCTGACCAATGAGTTCTTTTATCGAAAGTAAAATTTCATTTAAATGAATAAGATTCACCGTATTCGAAGCCACTTTAGCATTTTTGAGATTAATCGTCGTTTCGAGATTTTCCCGCATAATTGCCATATTTTCCTGTTCTAATGCCAATTTTTGTTCGTTTAATTCCGCACGATTACGGAGCAATTCTTTTTCCTGACTCAGAATCAATTGTTCCCGATCGCGTTCTGCGAGATTTTTTTGGTATTTAATAATCGTATAAAGTAAAACGCCAAAAAGTATCAGGTACAAAATATAAGCCCAAATTGTTCTATACCACGGCGGCAGAATTTCAAATTTAAAAACGGCTTCTTCACTTTCAACATCATATATATTTTTTGCTCGTACATGAAAAATGTATTCGTTCTCGGGTAAATTCGTGTATTCTTTTTCCGTCTGAAGATTCCAGTCTGACCATTTTGGTTCAAAACCTTCGAGCCAATATTCGTATTTTGTGGCATCGGCTTCATCATAACAAAGTGACGCAAACGAAAAATGCAACGCGTTATTAGAATACGACAAAACGGGAGAAAGTGCATTATTTGCCGATGATGTATTATAAGGAAGAACATCATATCGACTGGAAAACAACAAACTATCTTTAGGGAATATACATTTCACTTCAGAAATAACAGCTTTATATTTCGTTTGATATTTTTTGGTTTTAGTAGTATTATAATGAATCAAACCATCTTGAGTTCCAAAAAATACATCTCCGTTTGCAGTCGTCTGAATATTCTCAAAACCCGGAATATACAAATACCTTAGTTTTCTAAAAGGGAGTTCTTCAACAGCAAAATTATGATTTTCGGTTTCTACAATCTTTCCGGTATTTTCACCTGATATGTACCAGATATTATTTTTATTGTCCGGTTTCAGCAAACGAATATGGTTTTCGGTTCCAAGATATTTCTTAAAAATACGATCCTGAATC
Source organism: Flavobacterium psychroterrae (assembly GCF_018380615.1). Classification (GTDB taxonomy): domain Bacteria; phylum Bacteroidota; class Bacteroidia; order Flavobacteriales; family Flavobacteriaceae; genus Flavobacterium; species Flavobacterium psychroterrae. The sequence goes on from NZ_JAGYVZ010000001.1 coordinate 351,573, forward strand.
ATTTTCTTCGAATGAGGATCTTGTTTGTAAACGCCTTTTGTGGTTCCAAAAAGAATCTTATTATTTATCTTGAAAGTGTTCAGAAAGAGACTTGACGGAAAACCATCTGCCTGATTGAAAAACTCAATTTTTGAAACGGCATCAAATGTTGCATTAAAATTGATTTTGTAAATCCCCTTATATCCGTGTGCAATCCAGATATTGTTTGCTTTATCGGTTACAATGATTCGGCTGCTTTCCTGAAAACCCTTTATTTTGTGCTGATACACCCATGAATTATTAATTTTCTTCAATAAATACAATCCGTTATATCCGCCAACTAACAATAAATCAGGATGATTCGGAATCAGAATCCCTTGCCACGCGCCATCTGTTTTGGCTAATAATTGTGCCGAATTTCCTTTTATTTCATAGATTCCGTTTTTTTCAAATGCCAAAAGCGAATTGCCAAAAATACCCACATTCCACACATTCTCTGACATTCCTGAAATATGCTGAAAGTGAACATTTTCATGCTGACCATTTTTATACGCTTCCCAATCGAGCCAGAAAACACCATTATCTGTGGCGATATAAAGTTTGTTTTGATAAATCTGACTACAATATATCTTGGTTTCAGCATTTGATGCATCCAGTATTTTTGATAAAGGCGACGAAATCTGAATCAGTGAGATTCCTTCTTTAAGGGTAACCCATAAATTACCTGCGACATCCATTTTAAGATTTGTCACATAATCATTCTGCAAACCCATTTGTTTGTTGATATGCTGAATCAAATTTCCTGTACTATCAATAACTATTAGCCCGGATTGTCGCGTTCCAATGCCGATATAACCATCAGAAAGTAAAATTCCGGTTGTGATCTGACTTTGTTTGAGCAGATTATCAACTTTGGTCACAAAAGGTTGTAGCTGATTATTTTTAAATGTAAAAAGTCCGTTTTTTTGAGTGAGAATTAATAAACCTTCTTTGGTTTTAAAAGCTTTTCTGATTTTCATTCCGGCAAACTTTTGCCCGTTTTCAACCGGTATTAAAACATCGTTTTTGAGTTTTAATAATCCTTTTACATTGTCTAAAACATAAATATCTGACGTAACATGAAAGACCTCATCAAAATTAGAATCTGACTTTATAACCTTGATTTTGTTGTTTTTATAAATGAATATCTTTTCATTAGAGAAAAAAACGACTTCATCATGAAGCACAACGGTATATAAAACATCTCCAAAATTCTGGTCTGAAGCCGATAATAATTTCAGTAAAGAGGAGTATTTGTATTGTCCGTTTGCTAACTGAACGACGTAACCAAATTCGCCCTGAGCGCCAACATAAATTTTGTCATTTTTATCAATTGCAAGGGACCGAACCATACTTTTGTTTTGCGGCTGCGTGACAATATTCCATCGCACGCCATCAAATTGCATGATTCCAAAATGATTCGCAAAAAACATCATTCCTTTAGAATCCTGTAAAACATCCCAATTTTCAGAGGCAGCTTTATAGGTTTTCGGGTTATAATTTGTGATAAATGGAACTCCAATTTTTTTAATTTGGGCATTCAAAATTGGATATAAAAGGGATATCGATAGAACTAAAATTCTAATTAAAAATTTTGTCATTTTTGTTTCTGTCTGTAGGTTAGTTCACGGTTTTTTACAACCACAATCTTAAAAAAACAACCTCTTTGGGAGAAGGTATTTTTAAAGATCTATAGACATTCATATTTATACTACTAAAATTATAATTTGATAATTTGTTGTGATAAAAAAAACGAATCTCTTTATCCAAATATATAAAAATTTATTTTAATGTAACAAATTACATTCAAATTAGATAATTTGATAATGAGGGAATATAAAATTTGATAATGAGGGAATTTGATAATTAGATAATGTTTGAAATGCGAAAGCTTTGTCAAAGTTTTAAAACTTTGACAAAGCTTATTGGTTTTATTGGTTCTAGTGTGATTTCTCCTTCCGTCGAAATGACAGAGTTAGCGTGAATCTGAAACAAATGTCAAACCCGACAGGTTTTAAAAACCTGTCGGGTTTACTCGTATTACTTAAAAGCTCATTCAAACAAAGAAAAACTGAAAACTGAGACCGAAAACTGAGACTAAAAACTAAATAATCTCACTTAACTCCTCATAACTACTAAAAAGAACTGCGCCTTCTTTTTCTAAATCTTGGTTGTTGAATCCGTTTGCAAAACCGTACACTTTAAATCCGCCAGTTATTCCCGAAATTACTCCGGCTCTACTGTCTTCGATTACGATGCAGTCTTTTACATCAAAACCCATTTCTTTTGCGGCGTGCAGAAAAATTCCAGGTTCCGGTTTCCAGCTATTAATCTCGTACGAACTGTATATTTTATTTTCGAATTTATTGAGTAATCCTGCGACTTCAAGATTGAGTCTGATTTTATCAACCGGACCACTCGAAGCCACACAATACGGAATTTTTAAGTTATTGATGAATTCAAGAACGCCTTCCATGGGTTTTACCTGTGTTTTAAAGGCTTCAAAACTTTTCTGGCGATAATCTGCTTCAAAAGTATCCGGAAGTTTTTTGCCTATAGCATTCTCAATAAACAGGAAACATTCCTTTAATTTACGACCGTTAAAATCACGATACGCATCTTCCAGTTTCATCTTAAATCCATATTCCGCTGCCATTTCAAGCATGATTCCGTTACCAATTTTTTCAGTATCTACAAGAACTCCATCACAATCGAAAATTATACATTTAACTTCCATAATCTCTATTTACATTTTTAATTATTCGGCTTGACCGAAAATGTAAATTACGAAATTATTATTTAAGCGAATGCATATTTTAGATCGAAGAAGAAATTTTTGAGATAATCTGAACAATAAAATCAGCCTGTGCGGGATTTATTTTTTTCAGCGCTTCTGCAGATTGAAACCATTCGGCTCTGTCAATTTCAGGAAAGCATTTCATACTTCCGGATTTTGGCGGCCATTCCATTTCAAATTCATTGCTTTTTACAAGAGTCACATCAATATCAAATTCCAACGCCCATGCAAGAACGGTTTTGCCTGACTTAAGCTTAACCGATTGAAGCGCAATAAAATCATCTTCAGATTCACTTTCTAATGTAAAACCGGTTTCTTCCTGAAATTCGCGTTGGGCAGCAAGCAAAGGATCTTCGTCATCTGTAAATTCTCCTTTAGGAATTGACCAACTTTCCAGATCTTTATTCTTCCAAAATGGACCACCAGGATGCACCAATAAAAAATAAATTGTTTTATCTATAAATTTGTAGAGTAATATGCCGGCGCTTTTTTTCATGGAGATTAATTTTACTTTATAAAGATAAAATTCTTTGCTGAACCTGAATTATATAATTACAAAGATTTCCTCTATAATTATCTCATTTTAAGATTTATGTACATTTTTACCCCAATTCTGTATTTCTGTGTAATAATTGATTTGTAAATTTATAATTCATAAAATGCTTTCCGCTTTTGAAAATTAAAAACAATACAGCTTTGAAAAAATATCTGATATTCACCGCGATTCTGGCAAGTAGTTTTGCCGTTCATTCTCAAAATAAAATTATTACAGTAACCAATTCTCTGCCAATAGATCGGGAATTTGAAACGGTTGAATTAACTAAAAAATCACTCAAACTGCCTTCTTCGGTAAAATTGGAAGATTATACGGTAAAAGAAATAAGTTCTAATTTGGTTTTAGAAACCCAAACTGTAGATAATGATGGCGATGGAATCATGGATGTTTTGTTGTTTCAGCCAAAAATAAGTGGTTCATCATCTAAAGAATTTGAAATTAAATTATCGGATAATTCTTCGGCAACTAAAAACATCAATTGTTATTCGCGCTTTGTTCCGGAACGTACGGACGATTATGCGTGGGAAAATAACAAAGTAGCTTTTAGAACTTATGGTCCTGTTGCACAAAAAATGGTCGAAGATAAAGTTGCCGGCGGAACTTTGACAAGCGGAATCGATGCGTGGCTGAAAAGAGTCGATTATCCAATAATTAATAAATGGTACGAAAAAGCAACAAACGGAACGGGAACGTATCATAAAGATACGGGCGAAGGTTTGGATAATTTTCATGTGGGCGATAGTCGTGGCGTTGGCGGAATTGCCGTTAAAGTCGATGATAAATATTATTTTTCGAAGAATTTCACCTCTTGGAAAACTATTACAACTGGTCCTATCAGAACGAGTTTTATCCTGACGTACGCTAATTGGGACGCAAATGGAAAAAAAATAACCGAATCTAAACTTATAAGCCTGGATTACGGAAGTTATCTTTCTCGTTTTGAAATCAATATTACGGGAACAAAATCTATTGCGGCAGGATTAACACTTCATGATAAAAAAGGCACTATTGGAACCAATATTAAGGAAGGTTGGTTAAGTCATTGGGAACCAATCGATGATTCGGAAATTGGAACAGGAATTGTTGCACCAAAAAACACTTTAAAAAGTTTTGATAATCATATTACAAACGATAAAGATCTAAGTAATTTATACGGAAATATTGCTGTTAAAAACCATAAAGCAATCTATTACGTTGGTTTTGGTTGGAAAAAAGGAAGTCCGTTTCAAACTCAAAAAGATTGGGAAACGTATTTGAGCTCGTTTGCTGAGAAGGTAAATAATCCGCTTGTTGTTAAGATTAAGAAGTAGGAATTTATTGCTTGCGGGTTTTGCCCACGGATTTTACGGGTTAGAATCGGTTTTCACGGATTTTTATTTTGTTGTACGTAAAAACTTTGTCAAAGTTTTAAAGTTTGACAAAGGTGGTTGCGATAAACTTTACGACTTAGTAAATGGTAAAAGCGCGATTAAAATAAACCAGCGAAAACCAATTCAAACCCGTAAAATCCGCGGGCAAAAAAACCTAAACCGTTTTCTTCGCAGGAAAATAATTTTCTTTTAGAATAATTTCTAACGGAATATAATGGGTGTTTTCTACAGCTTCCTGCAAAACAAGTTTTTTATACAAATGAGCAATTCCCATATAACCCTGTTCTTCGGGTCTTTGGTTGATTAAAAAATCAATTACGCCTTTGTTTAGGTATTCGATATTTTCCTTTAATAAATCGTAACCAATAATACGAACGCCTTTTATACTGTTTTGTTCTAAAAATCTGGCGACAATGTAAGCTCTTGAATTTGGGACAAAAACACTGTTTATTCCTGAGAACATTTCGAGATTTAATTGATCGATTCCGGAATCTTTTATGGTAATTTCTGAAAATTTGAAGTTCGTAAGTTCATCATGATCTTTAAAAAAGGAATAAAAACCATCTATTCTTTGTAAATAAACTGAGGTACTTTCTATTTCTCTTGTGATTTTAAAAATCAGGATTTGCCTTTCGTTTTTTACAGCAAAACTACTTAATCTTCCGGCGAGATACCCACTTTGAAAAGCATCCTGACCAACATAAGCATGTTTGTTATTGCTGTCAATATTTGAATCGATCATGACAATCGGTATATTTTTCTTTTCGTATTCCTTTAAAAACCGAACGGATTCTTCATAGAAAATGGGCGCAAATAACAATCCGTCACAATCAAATTCTAATACTTTTTTGACAGACTCTTTAAACGAAACTTCATTAAAATCATAAAAGAAATAATCAAGCACAATCCCGAATTTATGAAATTCTACAGCTGCCTTTTCTATTCCGGCAATTTGGCTTTTCCAATATTCTAAATTTTCATACTGCGGTAAAAATACTGCAAAATGAAACTTTTTATTCAAGGCAAGATTACTCGCCAGAATATTTCGTTTATAACCATATTGTTCTATAATAGCATTCACTTTATCGACATTTTCCTGAGCAACCTGCCCACGATTATGGATAATCCGGTCAACAGTTCCGGGTGAAACGTTGGCGAGTTCGGCAATTTTTTTTATTGTTATGATATTGATTGTTTTTAAGTTAAATGATTCTGGATATCATTCTAAATTATTATTTTTTTATTAAATGCAGCTTGTTTAACCTAACTTTTTATATACATTTGTAATTACCGTGTGCGTACACGCAAATATACACATGTGTTTTATAAAAACTGTATTATTGATAAAAATTTTATTTAAATCTTTACAAAATAGAAGATTGATAATAACTTAAAAGTAAAACATATGACATATTAATATAATACTGACAATATAATGATTGATCTTTAAACACCAATAATCTAATACACATTATATAAAGTAATACTTTAATTAAAGTAAAACATTAATTAAGATGATATAGAACAATTTAGCAAAATATAAAACCAAATAAAATGATTGTAGATTCATTACAAAACGCTGCCAAATATTTCGGCCTTCATCCCAATTTTAAAAAAGCATTTGATTATGTAAGTCAAACAGATATCAGCATTCTTGAAGAAGGCGCTTTTGAGATTGCCGAAGGATTAAAAGTAATTGTAATTGTTGGTGAAGGTGCCACGAAAGAAGAAAGTATTAAGGGTTTTGAATGTCATGATAAAAATATTGACATTCAGATTTCGATAAAAGGACCTGAAACTTTTGCATGGAAGCCAAGGGAAAAATGTATTAGTCCAAATGGAGATTACAGCGACGAAAGAGATGTTCGTTTCTTTCATGATAAACCTGATATGTTTTTTAAATTACAGGAAAAACAGTTCGCTATTTTGTTTCCCGAGGATGTTCATGCAGCAATGATTGGCGAAGGAACACTTAAAAAAATAGTTATTAAAGTAAAAATCTAAAGTTATGAGCAGCATTCAAAACTCGATTGAGGTTATTGTGAACCAGGGAATTCTCCCACTCTATTTTGCAACAAGCGAAACTATTAGTGTTGAAGTCCTGAGAGCACTTTACAAAGCAAGAATAAGAGCTGTAGAATACACGAACAGAGGTCCTGAAGCGCTGTCCAACTTCACAAAAATGGTGTCGGTTCGAAATACCGAATTGCCTGAAATGTTATTAGGTATTGGAACTATTAAAAATGTAGAACAGGCTAAAGATTTTCACAATGCCGGAGCAGATTTTTTTATCAGTCCGGGTTTTGTCCCTGAAGTTGCGAGTTACTTAATTAGTAATCAACTTTTATATACTCCGGGTTGTATGACGCCTACAGAAATCATCGCCGCTGAAAATGCAGGAATCAAATTTGTTAAACTTTTTCCCGGAAATATTTTAGGAACGGAATTTTTGACCAGTATAAAGGACATTTTTCCATCTCTCACATTTATGACTACTGGCGGAGTTGAAACTACTCATGAAAGTATTGAAAGTTGGTTTATTGCCGGAGCTTCTGCTGTAGGTTTAGGAAGTAAACTCATCAGTAAAAAACGTATGGAAGAACAAGATTACGATGTAATTGAAAATGAAACTAAAAAAATGCTGGAAATCATCCAGACAATACGAAGATAAATAACTTTAAAAAAGCACACAGATAATTTTGCCACAGATTTTACAGATTAACACAGATTATTTTTTAAGAAAATCTTTTCTAATCTTTTTAATCTGTGGCAAAAAATAATAAACCCGATAATTGGGAACGAACTATATCTCTGTGTTAGAAAAAACATTACATATAAAATTTAAAAAATAATATGGATTCAGTATTTAACCTTAAAGGAAAAATTGCACTTATTACGGGTGGCGCCGGAGTTTTGGGAAGCAACTTTGCAAACGTTTTGGCAAAACAAGGCGTTATCGTTGGGATTGTTTCTCAATCGATTGAAAAAGCCAATAAAATAGTTGAAACAATAGAAAACAATGGCGGAAAAGCTTTTGCAATTCAGGCGAATGTTTTAAACAAGGAAGAATTAGAAAAAGCAAGGGATTTTATCGTTGAAAAATACGAAAAACTTGATATTTTAATTAATGCTGCTGGCGGAAATATGCCGGGTGCAACAATTAGTCCGGATCAGGCGATTTATGATTTAAAAGTCGAAGATTTACAAAAAGTAGTGGACCTTAATATTATTGGTACAATGTTGCCAACTCAGGTATTTTCTGAACTTTTTGCCAAACAAAAAACTGGAAATATCATAAATATTTCGTCGGCTTCGGCACAAAGACCTTTGACAAGAGTGGTTGGATATTCGGCTTCAAAAGCGGCAATTGATAATTTTACGCAATGGATGTCGGTTGAACTGGCTTCAAAATATGGCGAAGGAATTCGTGTAAATGCGATTTCTCCGGGATTTTTTATAGGAGAACAAAACCGTGCTTTATTATTGACTCCGGAAGGAGAACTGACGCCAAGAGGTCAAAAAATTATCGAACATACGCCAATGGGAAGATTTGGGAAACCGGAAGATATTGATGGCGCACTTTTATATTTATGCAGCGATATGTCAAAATTTGTTACGGGAACGATCTTAAAAGTCGATGGTGGATTTGCGGCAACAAGTATTTAATTTTTTTCATTTGCTTCTGCAAGGTTTTCAAAACTTTGCAGGTATAAAACACAACATATTTGTCTAGAATCTTTGTCATGGCACGCAGATGACACGGATTTGCTTTGCAAAGACGCGGATTTAAAGGGATTTTTTTATTTTAATTTTTAAAATATCATTGGTAGAAATGACATTTTAAAAATTAAGAATATTTCTTATAAAAATGAGTGCCCTAGCCCCGTCCCGATAGCTATCGGGAGTAGTGGAAATCTTTTTATTCTGGGGTTCAGAATAAAAGATTACTTCACTTAATTCTTATTTTTAATCGGAGTTCAGTGAACTTCGTTTGAAACGTCCCGATAGCTATCGGGAAGCGGGAAATAGCTCCTAAATATTAATAAAAATAAATTAAAAATGGAACAAACGTTAAGATGGTTCGGACCAAACGACCCAGTTTCTTTACAAGATATTAAGCAAACCGGAGCTACCGGAATTGTGACCGCATTACATCATATCCCGAACGGGCAAGTTTGGGATATTGAGGAAATTATTAAAAGAAAAGTTGAAATTGAACACGAAAATGGTGATCCTAAAAAAGGTGCATCTGGGTTAATATGGTCGGTTGTAGAAAGTATTCCGGTGCATGAAGATATTAAAAAACAAACCGGAAATTATCCTGAATACATTGAAAATTATAAGGAAAGTATCCGGAATCTGGCTTTGTGCGGGATAAAATGTATTTGCTACAATTTCATGCCGGTTTTAGACTGGTCGAGAACTGATTTAGCTTATGAAACGGCAGACGGATCAAAGGCGTTGCGTTTTGATATTAATGCTTTTGCGGCTTTTGAATTGTTTATTTTGAAAAGACCCGGAGCTGAAAATGAATACTCGGCAGCACAAATCGAAAAAGCGACAAAATATTTTGAAGCGATGACGGCTGCTGATAAAGTAAAATTACAGCAAAATATTCTTGCCGGACTTCCCGGCGCGGAAGAAGCATATTCTGTAGAAGATTTTCTAATTACTTTAAGCGGTTACAATCATATTGACAGAGCGGCTTTGAAGAAAAATTTATTCTATTTTTTAAAAGAAATTATTCCGGTTGCCGAAAGTAAAGGGGTTTTAATGGCGATTCATCCGGATGATCCTCCCTACCCGATTTTAGGTTTGCCAAGAGTGGTAAGTACGGAGGAAGATTTGATAGAATTAATGGCTGCTGCCGAATCAAAATCAAACGGATTCACGATGTGCACGGGTTCTTACGGTGTTCGTGCCGATAATGATTTACCGGGAATAGTAAGGCGTCACGGCGATAAAATGAACTTTATTCACCTAAGAAGCACTGAAAGAGATGCTGAAGGAAGTTTCTACGAAGCGAACCATCTTGAAGGCGATGTTGATATGTACGAGGTTGTAAAAGCGATTATTGAAGTCGAAAACAGCAATAATAGTCAATTGCCAATGCGTCCGGATCATGGTCACCAAATGCTGGATGATTTGAATAAAAAAACAAATCCGGGATATTCTGCTATTGGGCGTTTACGAGGTTTGGCTGAATTAAGAGGGCTTGAAATCGGAATTAAGAAGTCTTTATAAATTATTCTCGCAAGTAGCAGAGTTTTTTAACTGTGGCTATCCCAGAATTAAAAAAAATATTTCACGCAGATTTAAAAAAATTTAAGCAGATGGAGCAGATTAAATTAAAAGAATACTATTATAAATTTGCTGAAATCTGCCTAAATCTGCAAAATCTGCGTGAAACAAAAAATATTTGCGCCTTTGCGAGAAACACTAACTAACCACAAAATAACCACAAAACATGACCCGCCAAAACCTCATTATCTGTTGTAGCCTTTTCGTCAGTAGTATGAATATAATGGCACAGGATTTACCTAAAATTATTCAATCAAAAACAAATTATTTACCTGATTTTAGTTACGCTGGTTATCATTTCGGCGAAAGCCAAATTCCTGAATCGCAAGGAAAAATCATCAATGCGACTGATTTTGGCGTAAAAGCAAATGACGGTCTTGACGATTCTAAAGCTTTATTGAAGGCTGTAAAAGCCGCAAATGCTGTCGATGGAGATGTGATTTTGCAATTACCGGCAGGAACAATTATCTTAAGTGAAATTGTATATATCGAAAGAAGCAATTTCGTTTTTCGTGGCGCCGGATCTGGCGAAAAGGGAACAGAAATTTATTGCCCCAGACCAATGATGTATCTTAAAGACCCTGAATCTCTGGCCGAACTTAGAGAATATCTTACAACGCTTGATAAAAGACAGCGCGAACCTGAGAATAATATCGATTTACCTTTCTCGCAATACGCATGGTCGGGTGGATTTATCTGGGCGCAAATTCCCGGTGAACGTGTAAAATCATATTTGGATAAATACGAACCTACGCCAAATCCGCTTGCGAAAGTGAGTTCCGGAAATATGGGAGAACACGTTATCAATGTTTCGGAAGTAAAAGGGTTGAAAGTTGGCGATATTGTCGAGTTGCAATTGTTTAATAAAGATGGTGAAAACGGCGAAATCATCAAAGATTTATACAAAGGCGCAAATGTAAAACCGGGCTCTCATCATTGGAAATTTCCAAAACTGCCAATCGTGAGACAACAAGTTGAAATCACTAAAATTTCGAACTCAAAAATAACGATTAAAACACCTTTGACAATTGCGATAAAACCAGGTTATCAGGCGCAATTGGTAGAATGGAAACATTTAAACGAAGTAGGAATCGAACATATTCGTTTTACTTTCCCTGATATTCCAAGAGTGGCGCATCACGTTGAACCGGGAAATAATGCGATATTCTTAACGCGCGTTTTTAATAGCTGGGTGAAAGATGTCACGATTACGAATGCCGACAGCGGGATTTTATGCGAGGAAATATCGAATGTTACCATTCAGGATATTGTGACCGATGGTCCGCATATGTCTCATTATACGGTGACTTTGGGTGGCGTTCATAATGTTTTGGTTAAGAATTTGAAGATTTATAATAAAGCGGTTCATCCGTTAAGTTTCAACACTTTTGCTACTAAAAATGTTTACCAAAATTGTGAGATTTTTGCCGATGCACTTTTAGATCAGCATTCGGGGGCGAATCATCAAAATTTATTTGATCATATTACGGTGCATATTACGCCGGATAAAAACAATGGTTACTATTTATTTGGCGGTGGCGGTGCAGAATATTGGAAACCTTCGCACGGACCTTTCAGCACTTTCTGGAACTTGAATATTCAGGTTGAAAATGCGTCTGAAATTACTAAGCCAGTTTTACTTTACGGCATGAAAGATGGACCTTTTGCAAGGATTATTGGTGTGAATGGGAATGCTAAATTCGAAGTGAAATATGAACCTGATGCTTATACTGAGTTTTTGAATACGTCTATGGATAAAATTCCTTCGTTGTATGATTATCAGTTAAAAAAGCGGTTGAAGTAATTTTTTTTTAATCACGCAAAGACGCGAAGTCGCAAAGTTTTTTAAGTAACTATAAAGCGTAGTGTTTGTAATTTCGACCGAAGGGAGAAATCACACTAGTAATTCGACAAAGATTGACGATTTCTATGCGGAGTTTCGCGTGTGATTTCTCCTTCGTCGAAATGACATAAAATAAGGAATACCTCTGTCACTTTGCTCCTTTGCCTCTTTGCACCTTTGCTCCTTTGCACCTTTGCTCCTTTGCACCTTTGCACCTTTGAACCTTTGAACCTTTGAACCTTTGAACCTTTGAATGACCCTTTGACCCTTTGCACCTCAAAAAAAACCACCATGAAATATAAAATAGCTTTTCTGGTTTTACTGTTTATTTCAGGAAATATTTTTTCCCAAAATAAATATCGTCTTAAAAATATCTCGACTACGGATGGGCTTTCGCAGAGTTCTGTTATTGCTATTCATCAGGATAAATTTGGGCAAATGTGGTTTGGTACGCGTGATGGTCTGAATAAATATGACGGAAGTAAATTCACGATTTTCAGGAATGATGTTACCAATAAACATTCAATAAGCAACAATGATATTTTATCTATTGAAGAAGATAATACGGGTAAAATCTGGGTTGGAACTTATAACGGGCTTAATTGCTATGATCCTGTAAGCAATACTTTTACACGATATTTACATACCAAAACAAATCATACCATAAGCAGTAACGCCATTTGGTCGATTAGGGAAATTGGGGACGAAATGTGGTTTGGAACTTCACAGGGATTGACGATTTATAATAAGAAAACCAATAAATTCAGTTCGGTTTTTCATTCAGATACTGATAATTCGACGGTTCCGAGTAATAATATTATTACTATTTTAAAAAGTAAAAAAGGCGAAATCTGGATTGGAACTACTAAAGGTTTGTGCCAGCTTATCAGCAGAAAAAACGGAAAATTAGCGTTCAGAAATTATCCGTTAAATGCGGTTGATCTATTAAATGTTCAGGCAATTACAGAAGATGCTTCGGGTGATTTATGGGTTGGGACAAAAAATAAAGGCCTTTTGAAATTCGACAAAACTTCAAACGCTTTTGTTTCTTTTTTATCTGATTACAACTACCGCGAAATCAATACGGACATTCGTTCTCTGGCAATTGACAAACAAGGTTCTTTATGGATTGGCGCGTACGACGGAATCTACATTTTAGGAAAAGACAAAAGCATTCAAAAAATAAACAATAGCAATAACAGCAACGGAATCGACAAGGTAAAATCGATTTTTATGGATCGAAAAGGTTCGGTTTGGATTGGTTGTTATTACAAAGGCGTGAATATTTGGGACATTTCAAATGTGAATTTCTCCAATTACAATCAAAATTCTAAAAAAATTCCGATGAGTTTTGATGTTGTGAGTTCGATTATCGCCGATAAAAATCACAATATTTATTTTGGAACCGAAGGCGGCGGAATTACCATTTATACCCCAACTACCGAAGCTACAAGTTACATCAACAGCAAAAGCGGACAAACGGTTAAAAATGACATAAAATCGATGTGCCTTTTGGGAGATATTTTATGGATTGGGACTTTTTCAAAAGGATTATCGGCTTATAATACGGTTTCAAAAAGAATTGAAGATAATCGAATTGCTGCGAATTTGAATGCTTTATTAAAGGAATCCGGCGTTTATTCGATTAAGGCTGAAGGAAATGAAATTCTTTGGATTGGGACTTTTGGCAAAGGATTGATTCGGTACAATACAGTTGCTAAAACCTTTGAAATTATCGAAAATGATACTACAAAAACCAATTATCTGACCAATAATATTGTGCGAACGCTTTTAGTCGATCAAAAAAATGGCGTTTGGGCAGGAACTCAAAACGGACTGAATTTTATTCCGTTTAAGAATTTTTCTTCAAATAAATATGCGATAAAACATTTCTTTTTTGACTCCTCATCTTTATCCGGCGATGATATTCTGACTTTATTTCAGGACAGTCAAAAGAAAATCTGGGTGGGAACAAAAGCAAAAGGCCTGCATTATTTTGACGGAAAAAAATTCAACAAAATCAATTTAAGAGTTGGAAATACGGTCATAACTTCGATACATTCGATATTAGAAGATGATGATAAAAACTTATGGATTAGTACCAATCAGGGAATTATAAAATATAGTACAACACAAAAAACGGTTGTTATTTATGACCAAAAAGATGGTCTGGCAAGTAATGAATTTAATGATAATTCGGCTTTAAAACTAGATTCGAATCAGTTTTATTTCGGAAGTCCGTCCGGTGCGACGTATTTTGATGCCGGGAAAATCTCTTTGAATCAATATGCGCCTCAGGTTTTGATTACCAATTTAAAAATCAAAAACGAAACGATTCATCCCAATGATTTGGTTGGCGTTTTAGAAAAAAGCATTGGTTATACCAAAACAATTACGCTGGATTATGACAAAGCTAATTTCTCGATTGATTTTTCAATTCCAAATTACATTCGATCCAAAAATAATGAATATAGTTATCGCTTGGTTGGACTGGAAAACAACTGGACAACGACTAAAAATACCGAAGCTATTTTTGCAATCCAGAATCCCGGAACGTACACCTTTGAAGTCCGTGGCGCAAACAATGACGGCGTTTGGAATAAAGTTCCAACTACATTAACCGTTATTGTAAATCCTGCTCCGTGGCGCAGTATCTGGGCGTTTTTATTGTATGCAATTATCATAGGTTTAGGATTATACGGTTTAATATGGATTATGAAATCAAAAGCCAGACTGAAACAAAAACTGGAACTGGAATATCTGGAAACTAAACGCATTGAAGAAAACAATCAGGCAAAACTGGATTTCTTTACCAATATTTCGCATGAATTCAGAACGCCGTTGACGTTGATTTTAGGTCCTTTGCAACAAATCCTTGCCAATTATAACGGAACGAATGAAATGTATAAAAAGTTGCTGGTTATTGAAGGAAGTGCGAATCATCTTTTAAGCCTTATTAATCGTTTAATGGATTTCAGGAAACTTGAAAATCATCAGGTTATGCTGGAATCGGCTGAGGGAAATATCGTCAAATTCACTAAGGAAATCTTTTTATCTTTTATCGAATATGCTAAAGACGGCGGTTATACGTATACTTTTGAATCATCTGAAGAAGAAATCCCGGTGTATTTTGATCGTTATAAACTGGAACGTGTTTTTTATAATTTGATTTCAAATGCGTTTCGATATACTCCGAAAGGCGGAAATATTCACTTGAAAATATCTCACGATAACGAGAATCTTTTTATAGCCGTTGAAGATTCAGGAGCCGGAATTGCAGAAGAATATAAAGACAAAATTTTTGATTTGTTTTTTGAAGTTCCTATGCACAATAATGTCAAAAAAAACTACAATAAAGGAACCGGAATTGGACTTTCGATCGTGAAAAATATTGTAAAACTGCATAAAGGAAACATTGAAGTTACAAATAAACAAACCGAAGGTGCCGTTTTTACAGTAACGCTTCCGCTTGGTCGCGAACATCTCTTGGACAATGAAATTATTACCGATTTTAAAATTAGTGATGATATTTCGCAGTATAATGTACAATTAGAAAGATCGGAAATAGCAGAACCAGATGATATTGATGATTTTGTAGTAAACGACGAAAAACAAACAATTTTGATTGTTGAAGATCACAAGGTTTTACGATCGTTCATGAAAAATTTACTGAAAGAAGATTACAATATTATTGAAGCCGAAAACGGAAAAGTAGCTTTTGAAAAAGCAGTACAACAGATCCCGAATCTTATTATAAGCGATGTTATTATGCCTGAAATGGTGGGAACTGAGCTTTGCTCTAAGATTAAGGAGAATTTAAAAACCAGTCATATTCCGGTAATTTTACTGACTTCAAGAACTTCATTAGTCTATAAATTTGAAGGATTGGAAAGTGGCGCTGATGATTATATTAGTAAACCTTTTAATTTAATTGAATTTAAACTTCGGGTAAAAAACCTTTTAAATTCTACAGAACGTTTGAAAAATAAGTTTTCAAGCGAGGATAATTTTATCCCATCGGAAATTACGGTTTCATCATTAGACGAAGAATTATTGAAAAAAGCATTCAAAATTGTCGAAGAAAATATTTCGAACGAGCAATTTGATATTCCGTTTTTCTGTACGGAATTAGGTGTTAGCCGCACGATGTTATTTTTGAAAGTAAAAGCGTGGACGAATTTTACACCTAATGAATTCATTCACGAAATACGTTTAAAACGCGCGGCTCAATTATTAGAACAAAACAAATTAAATGTCTCCGAAGTAAGTTATAAAGTTGGTTTTAATAATCCGAAATACTTTAGTAAATGCTTCCAGAAAAAGTACGGCGAAACACCCACTCAGTTCGCTGACAAATTTTTTAAGCCTTCGGCTATAATTTAGGGAATTCGTTATTTTAAAGGGATTAAAAAAGGGTATCTGTATTTTTAGATACCCTTTTTTGTATTTCTATATCGTTTTCGCCTGCTACATTTGCCATTATGAAAACCAGGAAAACGAAATTCATATTGCTGCAAATTCTATTTGTAATTATCATAATAGGAATGAGTTTATTGATTTTTTATTTTATCTAACATTAACCTAAAACCAAAATGAATGTTTACAATCCAAAATTTCAAATCGCTTAAATGGTATTTGCTGGTAACTTTTTTACTGGCGAATATTGTTATGAATGCACAGGAAAAAAAAGTCACCGGAAAGGTCACTTCCAGCGAAGATTTACTCGGGCTTACTGGTGCGAATGTTTATATTAAAGGATCGTCTGTTGGCGGATCTACAGATATGGATGGAAATTACAGTGTTTTTGTTTCTGAAAAAAACGCTGTATTAGTTTTCAACTATGTAGGATATCAAACGGTGGAAATTCCGGTTGGGAATAAAACTGTAGTGAATATCAGCTTAAAACCGGATACTAAAAATCTTGACGAAGTAATTGTTGTAGGTTACGGAACCCGTAAAAAGAGCGACATAACAGGTTCTGTATCATCTGTAACGGCAAAAGAACTGAACGCTTACCCAACATTAAATGCTGAACAGGCTTTACAAGGTCGTGCAGCTGGGGTTTCGGTACAATCAAATAACGGTGGTGAACCGGGAGCACCTGTAAAAATAAGGGTTCGTGGAGGAACTTCGATCAATGCAAGCGGTGATGCGCTTATTGTGGTTGATGGTTTTGCGGGAGTTGCAATGCCGGCCCCAAGTGATATTGCTTCTATTGAGGTTCTTAAAGATGCATCGGCAACGGCAATTTACGGTTCCAGAGGTTCAAACGGGGTTATTATGGTGACAACTAAAAAAGGTAAACCGGGAAAACCAGTGATCGAATTTAGTAATTCAACTTCGGTGCAAACCGTAAACAATAAACTGGATTTATTAAACGGAGAACAATTTGTAGCCTATAGAAAAAGTTTTACAACAAATACTGATGGCGGTGCAAATACAGACTGGCAGGATGTTATTTATCGAGAAGGAATGATTTCGAATACGCAATTGTCATTTTCCGGAGGTTCTGATAAAGTGAGGTATTATGTTTCTGGAAATTACTACAATCAAAACGGAGTTGTAATTAACTCAGGTATTGATAAATACACGATTGTAAGTAATCTTGAAGCTGATTTATCTGATAATTTTAAAGTGGGCCTGAATTTATTTCAAAGCAAGCAAAATAAGGAAGGAATCATTAGCCAGACTGGCGCGGGAGGAACTGGTGCTGCGGGTGTAATTGCTGCAGCGTACCGTTTTATGCCGGATAAAGGAATTTATAATGCTGACGGATCTTATACAACAACGGCTCCAATTGGGGACGATATCGATAATCCGTATGCAACAGCAATGGAAAATATTCTGGAAACAGTATCAATTGTAAACAGAAGTAACTTTTTTGCACAATATAAAATCACAAAAGATCTTGACTTTAAAACTACTTTAGGATTAACTGATAATAATTCGCAAACCGGAAGATTTATTCCTTCAACTTTGATTGCAGGTAAAAATATCAAAGGAGAAGCTTCTGTAAACAACACGAGATTTTCTTCTTTTTTAACTGAAAATTATCTGACTTTCAAACGTGAAATTATCGACAAAGGAATCCTGACGGTTCTTGGTGGTTATTCGTATCAAAAAAATAAAAACGAAAGTTCGTATGCGGCTTCAAGAGGTTTTTTAACAAACACAAATTCCTATCGCAATTTAGGTGCGGGAACTGTTTTCTTAAAACCGGATTCGAATTTATCTGAAACTGAATTGATTTCGGCTTTCGGGAGGTTGAATTTTGATTATGATGATAAATATTTGTTTACGTTCACAGCGCGTCGTGATGGTTCTTCAAGCTTTAGCAAAAACTATAAATATGGAACTTTTCCTTCCGGAGCTGTGGGATGGAATATCAGCAAGGAAAACTTTTTGAAAGATAATAAAACGGTTTCTAATCTTAAATTAAGAGCGAGTTACGGAGCAACAGGAAATCCATCGATTGGCGCCTACTCTACTTTATCCAGATTCTCTGAAATTTATGATGTAAGCGGTGATATTATCGTAAATGCAGTTCAGCTGACTTCATTGGATAATCCAAATTTAAAATGGGAAACATCCTACCAACAGGATTACGGAATTGATCTGGGTTTATTTGATAACAGGATTAGCATTACTGCCGATTATTATAAAACAATTACGAAGGATTTATTGTTCAACCGACCTTTACCGGGGGTTTCGGGAATTGGTTCTCAACTTCAAAATGTGGGAGAATTAGAAAATAAAGGTTGGGAATTAGGCTTGAATACTAAAAACTTTATTGGTGCAGATTTTACGTGGTCAACAAGTTTTAATATTTCTTCAAATAAAAACAAAGTATTAAAATTTGCCGACAATAAAGATCTGTTAATTAACTCTACGCCTGGACATTTCCTTGCAACAGATTCCCAAATTTTGAGAGTTGGTCAGCCGGTTGGTTCGTTCTTTGGGTTTATTTATGATGGTGTAATTCAGCAGGGAGAAGCTGTTCTTCCGGGAAATTTTGAAACAATTGCGGGTGGAGAAAAATTCAAAGATGTCAATGGCGACGGAAAACTGGATTCTAATGATAAAACGATTATCGGGAATCCAAATCCTAATTTTATTTTTGGTTTGAATAATGATTTCACTTATAAAAATCTTGACCTGAATATCTTCTTTCAGGGTTCTGAAGGAAATGAAATCCTGAATTATACTTTAATGGAATTGGCGTCCGGAAACAACAATGCAACGACTGAAGTTCTGGATGCGTGGACACCAACGAACACGGATACAAATGTGCCAATAAATGCTGCAAGAACTAAAAGAGTTACTTCAAGATTTGTTTATGATGCCAGTTATATTCGTCTAAAAAACATTTCGATAGGATATAGTTTAGATGAAAAAGTGGTTTCGAAAATTGGTTTGAATAAAGTTCGTTTCTACATCAGTGCGCAAAATTTATGGACAATTACCAATTATCCGGGTTCTGATCCTGAGGTAAATTACCTGAATGATACGAATGCCAGAAGTAATACAAATTTAGGTTTGGATTATGGAAGTTACCCGAATGTAAGAACTTTCACTTTTGGTTTTAATTTAAAATTCTAGTTTAAAAAAGATTCTTAACACATAGAAAAATAGATTTTATGTGCAAAAAACAGAACACAAAAAGAAACATATTTCTTTCACATAGTAACTCTGTGTATTTTAAATAAGTGAAACGCCTTTTTTAAGAATACAACCTATGTTTCTATGTGTTAAATCATTTCAACGCATTAAAAATACTAAACATGAAAAAATATATAGCTTTTCTTTTCTTGGGAATATTCGCTTTTGGATGTTCCGATTTAGAAGAACATCCGGTGGGAATTATTCGTCCTGATAACTTCTTTAATAATACAGATGATTTGCAAGCCGCTGTAAACGGCGCTTTTGCTAACATTGCGCACAATAATTATTGGGGTCGTGAATTTACAATTGCCTTAATGCTGCGCGATGATATGGCTGATATTGGCGATAGAACAACTCAGGCTGCACGTATTGATGTTAATGATATGAGTATGAATGATACAAATGCGCTTGTTGCTAACTTTTGGCCACAATCGTATATCATAATTACAGCAGCAAATCAGGCAATTGAGGGTGCTAAAAAAACGCCCGGAGATCCTGCAAAAGTAAATGCAATTGTGGCTCAGGCATATTTTGCAAGAGCTTTTACGTACTATCATTTGGTTCGGATTTTTGGAGATATTCCGTATGTTGATTTTGTTGTGAGCGATGTTTCGCAGGTCAATTCTTTAAGCAGAATGAAGGAAGCAGATGTTTACCCAAAAATTATTGCCGACTTAGAATTTGCAAAACAATGGCTGGAAGACAAACCAAAAGTAAAAGCGGTTCCGGGAAAAGGTACTGCGGCGGGGTATTTGGCATCGGTTTATTTGACTCTTGGAAATTACCAAAAAGCTTATGACGAATCGAAATATGTGATTACAAACGAAGCTAAATTTGGTTTAGGTTTAGATGCTGATTTTCAGGATTTGTTCAATGCTAATAAAACCGCAGCTTTAAAAGAACCTTTGTTTACAATTGACTTTAACAATCTGGTTTCAGGAAATTACGGTCAGGATTATACAGCATTTTTTACGGGTTCATTAAAAGATGACAGTTACAGTTACGGACAAGGATTTTCGGTTGCTGTTCCTTCTTTAAAAGTTTTTAACGATTGGGACAAAAGAGATTATAGAAGAGCGGTTAGTTTTGATACTATTATCAGAAAAAAAACGGGTCCGGGAGGAGCTTTGCAAATTTTCCCTTCAAGTGATAATGAGAAATCGCCACGTCCGCATATTGCAAAATATTACCGTTTTCCCGGGAAAGCCGGAGCGAATGGAAGAACTTCTCAACACAATTATATCACGATGCGTTTTGCCGAAGTTTTGTTAACTGCCGCTGAAGCCTTAAACGAAATTACTCCGGGAACTACAGAAGCTGATGGTTATGTCAACCGAGTGCGCGCAAGAGCAAGAAATAAAGCCGGAAAACTGGTTTCGTTTCCTGCAAATGTAACGCCGGGTTCTTCTCAGGCTGATTTTAGAAAAATGGTTATCAACGAAAGAAGATTAGAACTGGCTTTTGAATATATCAGATGGTACGATATCAAAAGATTGAAAAACGGTCCTGAAGTTTTTGGTCCAAATGGTTTTGAGCCTCATACTTTTGATCCAAACAAGGATTATTTATTTCCATTACCGGGAACTGAGTTAGCGATTAATCCTAATTTAAAACCGAATAATCCAGGGTATTAAAACAGATTATTAGATTGTTGGATTATTAGACTCAAAAATCTGCTAAATCTGCGTGAAAAATTTAAACTTATAGAATGATATTTTTCTCTCGCAGATTTTGCAGATTGAGCAGATTTAATTTAAATATTATCTGCATGAAATAAAAATTATCCTATAGTACTAAATATTTAAGTCATGAAAATAAAAAATCTGCTCAATCTGCCAAATCTGCGTGAAAAAATTTTAAACACATAGTCCCGATAGCTATCGGGACATAGATTCATATTTAGAAATTAAAAAAAAAGAGAATAAAAAGAAACTAGTTTCTTACACACAATTATTGTGTTTTCATGCAAATTATATCGACATTTTTGTCATCCTGACGAAGGAAGGATCATAAAACGATTGCATATTTTTAAAATGATATTTTTCTCTCGCAGATTGAGCAGATTGAGCAGATTGAGCAGATTTAATTTAAATATTATATGCGTGAATGTGCTTAAATATTTTGAAATCTGCTTGAAATAAAAAATAATAAATGAATAGGGTCCGGCTTTAGCCGGATGTTATCTTAAGTAATCATATAGAGGCTTTAGCCAAACTTACATTTGGCTAAAGCTTTAAAGATGCAACTTTATTTCTGCAGCTAAAGCTGGAGGCAATTCAAGATTGAATTTTCCAATAAAATATAAATGAACAGAGATTCCATATTTTTAAAATGATATTGTTTCATGCAGATTCTGCAGATTGAGCAGATTTAATTGAAATAATTATCTGCGTGAATCTGCAGAAATATTTTTAAAATCTGCGTGAAATAAAATAACACATTAGAACAAAATATTTAAGTCACGAAAATAAAAAATCTGCTCAATCTGCAAAATCTGCATGAAAAATTTAAACACATAGTCACGATAGCTATCGGGACTATGTGTTTAAATTAAACCCAACGAAATTAGATTCCGTTAAAAACAATAATTAGTATGAATAAAGTTAGTTTTTTTGCTTTAATTCTTGGGTTTGCATTGCTGGCGACAGCTTGCAAATCCGGGATTAATTCTACAACCAAAAATACTGCGGCAACAACAGAAAATCTTCTTGAAACGAGATACAAAATGTTACTCGATTATCCGGTTGATTCTATGTCGATGCCACGAAGTATGACGATTAAAACAAATGAAACCAAAAAAGTTCCTTCAAGAGACTGGACAAGCGGATTTTTTGCCGGAAATCTTTGGCAATTGTACCGATTAACAGGAAATGAGGATTATAAAAAACAAGCTGAAAAATGGACATCTTTCAGTAAAAAAGAAAGCGTAAACCGAAATTCCCACGACGTAGGTTTCAAAGTTTATTGCAGTTATGGCGAGGCTTTAAAAGTCGAAAACAAGCAAGAATACGCAGCTGTCATTATCAAAGGAGCCGAAACTTTATGCTCTCGTTTTGACGCAAAAGTTGGTGCGATAAGATCTTGGGATTTCAATAAGGAAATTTGGGATTATCCTGTAATTATCGATAACATGATGAATCTCGAATTGCTTTTTGAAGCCACGAAACTATCCGGCAATAAAAAGTATCAGGATATCGCGATTCAACACGCCAATACAACGCTGAAAAACCAATTTAGAGACGACAATAGCTGTTATCATGTTATTGATTATAACCCGATTTCTGGCGCCGTCAGAAAGAAAACAACGCTTCAGGGATATAATGATGATTCGGTTTGGGCACGCGGGCAAGGCTGGGCAGTTTATGGCTTTACAATGTCGTATCGATATACAAAAGATCCTGCGTATTTAAAACAAGCCGCAGCAACCGCAAATTTTTTCATAAATAATAAAAATTTACCCGAAGACGGGATTCCGTATTGGGATTTTAAAGATCCTGCTATTCCAAATTCACCGCGTGATGTTTCTGCTGCAACCGTTATGGCTTCAGCTTTGTATGAATTATTCGGTTATACCAAAAACAAAACTTATCTGGCTTTCGCCGATAAAATAATTGCGACTTTACATTCTGATAAATATATTTTAAATTCCAAAATAAACGCGCCTTTTATATTGGATCACAGCACAGGAAACTGGCCAAAACACGACGAAATCGACGAACCTATTATCTATGCCGACTATTATTTTCTGGAAGCATTGTTAAAGAAAAGTAACAAAGGGGCAAAGTGACAAAGGTACAAAGGTTTAGAAGTAAAAGTGACAAAGATTTTCAGTCTCTGAACCTTTGAACCTGTGAGCCTTTGAGCCTGTAAGCCTTTGAGCCTTTGCTCCTTTGAACCTAAAAAAAACCTTTATATTTTATGAAAAAACTACCGTACCATTATAAACCGTTTTCGATTTTTGCTTTCCTTGTTTTTTTTGTTTCTCTAAATAATTCTTTTGCTCAGACAAAAACTAATATCAATAAAAACTGGCTCTATCTGGAAAATAGTACTCCAAATATTGATCAGGCAAAAAAAGCAAATAATTGGAGCGAAATTAATTTACCTCATACCTGGAATGCCGAAGATGCAACAGACTTAAATCCGGGTTACAGACGTGATGCAAGCTGGTATCAAAAAAAGCTGAACATAGCTTCTATAGATAAAAATCAGCGTTATTTTTTATATTTTGAAGGATCAAATGTAACGACAAAAGTGTACGTAAACGGTAAAGAAGCCGGCGGACATATTGGCGGTTACATTGGTTTTACAATTGATATTACCCATTTTATTAAAGAAGGAGACAACGAAATTTTTGTTCGGGTTGATAATAATTATGATATTGAAATCATTCCGTCTCAAAAAAGCGATTTCTTTATTTATGGCGGAATAACCCGCGATGTCTGGTTATTGTCTAAATACAAAAATCATATTGAGAATCTAAAAATTACAACTCCTGAAGTTTCGGCTAAAAAAGCTTCTTTGAATATTATTGCTTCAACTATCAATCCTGATAATGCAAAAGATTTATCGTTAACCGTGATTCTTAAAAATCCAAAGGGGAAAAAGATTGCGAGTAAAACGATTCAGGTTCTGGATAAAACAACAACAATCAAATTTGAAAACCTGAAAAATCCTGAATTATGGGATACTCAAAAACCAAATTTATATAAAGTAACCGCTTTTTTATCTGAAAAAAACCAAATAAAAGACAGCGTAAACGAAAAAGTAGGTTTCAAATGGTTTGAATTTAAAGATCATGGTCCTTTTTTTCTTAACGGAAAACGATTATTGATTCGAGGTACACATCGTCATGAAGAACAAGCCGGAGTTGGCGCTGCAATGAGCAATGCACAACATCGCGCTGATATGGAATCGATTAAAAAAATGGGCGCTAATTTTGTTCGTCTCGCGCATTATCCGCAAGATCCTGAAATTTATAAAGCCTGCGATGAATTGGGTCTATTGGTTTGGGATGAATTGCCGTGGTGCCGTGGCGGAATTGGTGATGAACTTTGGCAAACGAATACTAAAAATATACTGGCGGAAATCATCAATCAAAACTACAATCACCCAAGTATTATTATATGGTCACTTGGAAATGAGATGAATTGGCTGCCTGATTTTCCTGACGGAGATAATACGGATCGAATGAATGTATTCTTAACCGAATTAAACGACATCGCCCATAAAATGGATCCAACGCGAAAAACAGCGATTAGAAAATATTACGAAGGTTCTCAAATTGTGGATGTCTTCTCGCCTTCTATCTGGTCGGGTTGGTATTCAGGAAGTTATAAAAGTTATCAAAAAGCAATTGATGTTTATAAAAAAGAATACAAACATTTTATTCATGCTGAATATGGCGGTGACAGCCACGTAGGCCGTCACAGCGAAAACCCAATTACGGGCGAAAACATCATAAAAGCTGAAGGTTGGGAAGAAGCCATTGTGCAAACTAAAGTGGCAAATATTGCGCAAATTGGCGATTGGAGCGAGAATTATATCGTTGATTTATTTGACTGGCATTTGCATATTTCTGAGAATGATCCAATGTTTGTAGGTAACATTCAATGGGCTTTTAAGGATTTTGCAACGCCGTTACGTCCCGAAGATGATATTCCGTATATGAATCAAAAAGGGCTTGTAGACAGAAACGGAAATCCTAAAGATGCATATTATGTTTTTAAAAGTTACTGGAGCGATGAGCCTTTTACATACATCGAATCGCATACCTGGACAGAACGTCAAGGACCGGAAAATACGCCAAGAACTTTGAGTGTTTTTAGTAATTGTGACAAGGTTATCCTTTTTCATCAGGGGAAATCACTCGGAGAAAAGCAACGAAATCTTTCGATTTATCCTGCAAATGGCTTAACTTGGGATGTGAATTTCCTGAAAGGCGAAAATATTCTGATTGCGATTGGTGAAACAAAAAACGGAAAAAAGGTTTCGGATACTATTAAGGTAAATTATCGTTTCAATAAAAATGATACGGCAACTTCTTTACAATTGTCTTCTGAAAAATTAAAAAATGGCAATTATCTAATTACCGCAATTGCAATTGATAACAACAATTTGCGTTGTTTAGATTATGAGGAAAGTGTTTATTTTCAGTGCATAAAAGGCGGAAAAACCATGAAAAGTCAAGGAACTCCAACCGGAAGTGAATCAATAAAAATGGCAAACGGAAAAGCTTCGATTGAAGTGGTTCCTGATGGATTAGGAATTCCGATCGAGATGACAGCTTTGAATCAGAGTTTTAAAGGGGAATATTTGAAGATTGCGAATTGATGGAATAAGTTAAAATTAATCTCGCAAAGTCGAAGAGTCGCAAAGTTTTTTTTAGCCACAGATTATAAGGATTAAAATGATTTTATTTCACTCAATATTACACATTAAGCAGATTTTGGAGATTATTTAAAAAATCTGCGCGTATCTGCTTAAATCTTTTTAAAATCTGCGTGAAAAAATTAATAACGATTAAAATAATCGCGCAAAGTCGCAAAGACGCAAAGTTTTTTTTAACCAGAGATTATCAGGATTAAAATGATTTTATTTCACGCAGATATTACAGATTTAAGCAGATTTTGGAGATTATTTAAAAATCTGCGCGTATCTGCTTAAATCTTTTTAAAATCTGCGTGAAAAAATTAATACCGATTAAAATAATCGCGCAAAAACGCGAAGGCGCGAAGTTTTTTGTCATCCTGACGGAGGAAGGATCACACTCGAAACTCCGCACAGAAAGTCATAATCTTTGTCGATTTGCATGTGTGATCCTTCGTTCCTCAGGATGACAAAATTGTGTATAAACTTTGCGAGAAATATAAAAAATAGCAAACTATGAAAAACATAACCTACGGAATTGCTTTAATAGTAACAAGTTTTACAACCAATGCTCAAGTCACATTAAATGCAGATGGTCCCGGCGAAATTGGAACTTATGAATTGATTACAAATGCTTTTGCACCCGGAACAAAAAACGGTGCGGTAGAAGCTCCTGATGCTATTCACCCAAGTTTTGGGCGTCATATTACTGAAGTTTTTGATAAGGATTTGAATAAAAATGTATTTGAATTTTATGCTCACGTTACCAATAGTCCGCCTGATAATGAACCGGTGAAGGGAAAAACGGACAGGCAGCGTGTTGAAATCAAAACTTATGGTCCGTCTCCGGAAAATTTAAAAGGAAATACGGGCGAAACGGTGCAATACAAATGGTGTTTTAAAATTCCTGTTGGCTTTAAACCAACTACGAGTTTTACGCATATTCATCAGATAAAAGCTGTTGATGGCGATGATAATCTTCCAATATTTACATTGACTTTGAGAAAAATGTCAGATGGTGTCGACAAATTAGAACTCATTTATGTAAAAGATAAAGCTTCAAAAATGAACAAATATCAATCAGTAAATATGTCCCTTTTTGAAGGAACCTGGGTTGAAGCTACAGAAACAATTAAAGTTGGTGTGCAAGGATCGTACGCAATAAATATAAAAAAAGTAAGTGACGGAAAAACGTTAATGGATTACAGCAATCCTACTATTCAAACGATTCGTTCTGCTTATACCTCGAAAACCGGAAAAGTTTATACTTCAAACGCTTTTATCAGACCTAAATGGGGAATTTATCGCAGTTTGAAAGATATTGCAAATATGAGAGATGAAGCGATTCGGTTTTCAGACTTTAGCATCACAGAAATAAACTCCTTACCAACAGTTAATTAGATATTAATTATAAAAAAAATACGAATGAAAAAACGAATCACTTTACTACTACTAGCAACTGTTTTGATCGGGCAGGCTCAAAATCTGATTTCGAACGTTCCCAATCGAGCTGTAACTTCATTAAACGGTGTCTGGAATTATATTGTTGATCCTTACGAAACTGGTTTTTACAGCTTTCATCACGATCAATATGATAAACAAACGAAACCATCAAATGCGGCATTTTTTAATAATTATCATGCGGTAAACAAGCAGGAATTGGTTGAATATGATTTCGATAAATCGGAAAAAATAACGATTCCGAGTGATTGGAATTCGCAAATTCCTGAACTTAAATATTATGAAGGAAATGTGTGGTTTAAAAAATCTTTCGATTATGATTTAAAGGATAAAAAACGTCTTTTTGTTTATTTTGGAGCGATTAATTATAAGTCGGATATTTATTTGAATGGCAAAAAACTGGGAACGCATGAAGGTGGATTTACGCCTTTTAATTTCGAAATAACTTCGATTGTAAAACCAAAAGACAATTATATTGTTGTTAAAGTGGATAATACGCGACATAAAGAAGATGTTCCTACAACAAATACGGATTGGTGGAATTATGGCGGAATCACGCGTGACGTGACTTTAATTGAAGAAAATGAAGCTTTTATTGAAGATTATAATATTCAGCTTAAAAAAGGAAATTCGGCTTTGATTTCAGGATTTATAAAGGTGAATAATTTTACTTCGGAACAAAACCAAGTAACGATTTCGATTCCGGAATTAAAAATCAATTATAAAGGAAAAGTTGGAACTGACGGAATTGTTAACTTTGAAATTCCTGCGAAAAAAATCTCGTTTTGGTCACCGGAAAATCCTAAATTATATGAAGTAACAATTGATTTTAACGGACAAAAACTAAAGGATAATATTGGTTTTAGAACTATTGAAACTCAGGAAGACAAAATTTTATTAAACGGAAAACAAATCTTTTTACGCGGCATTTCTATTCATGAAGAAAATTCAAAAGGCAGAAGAGCAAATTCTGAAGAAGATGCTTTGCGTTTGTTAAACTGGGCGAAGGAACTGGGCTGTAATTATGTTCGTCTGGCGCATTATCCGCATAACGAAAACATTATCAGACAGGCAGATAAATTAGGGCTAATGGTTTGGGAGGAAATTCCGGTGTATTGGACGGTTGAATTTACTAATAAAGATACTTATAAAAATGCCGAAGATCAATTGACAACTACAATTACAAGAGATAAAAACCGTGCTTGTATTATTATCTGGTCAATGGCAAATGAAACGCCAATTTCTGATGCGAGAAATACTTTTATCAAAAGTCTGGTCGATCACACAAAATCGCTGGACAATACACGATTAATCAGCGCGGCTTTATTAACGCAAAGCGGCAACGGTTTTGGAACTATAAATGACGAAATTGGTCAATATCTGGATATTATTTCTTTTAATCAATATTTAGGTTGGTATGGTGGAAATCTTGAAGATGCTGAAAAAATTCTTTGGAAAACAAAATACAACAAACCTGTGATTGTTTCTGAATTTGGCGGCGATGCAAAAGCAGGTTTACACGGTGAAAAAAACGAGCGCTGGACAGAGGAATATCAGGAATATTTATACATTCAGAATTTGAAAATGATAGAAAAAATACCTCATCTAAGTGGTTTGAGTCCGTGGATATTGGTTGATTTCAGATCACCAAAAAGGTTACTTCCGGGAATTCAGGATGGTTATAATCGTAAAGGATTAATCTCGAACGATGGCAATAAAAAGAAAGCTTTTTATATCATGCAGGATTGGTATGCAAAAAAGAAAAAAGAAAAATCTTCGTAAGTAACTCCATGACAATTGGTTTATGCAATATTTAGCGAGCTTCTTGTGGAGTTTCCTCGTTCCTCGGAATTGACAAACTATACGAAAATAGTGTTATGAAAATGATTGTCCTAGCCCCGATAGAAGTGGAAATCCTTTTGTGGCGGTGTTCGCCACAAAAGATTGAAACGTCCCGATAGCTATCGGGAAGCGGGATTAGCTCCTGAAAAAAATATTTGGTTTATCATATAAATCGGAATGACAAATATCGAGGTTAATTTATGTTGAACATGAGATACTTTTACATATAAACCTTTGACCTTTGTCCCTCTGAACCTTTTTCCCTATGAAATAAAACCTTATTATTATCAATTCATTAACAAAAAACAAAGAGTAATTATATGATTTTTCTTCATTATTAACTTACTTTGTACTTATTCTAAAAATTGTAATCCTATGAAAAAATTAAGTTTACTGGTAGTTACTCTATTTGCTGCCTTTACAGTTCAAGCTCAGGATGTAGTGAAATTTGCTCCGCTTGACGCAAGTCCGGTTGATATTTCTTATTTCCCAAATAAATCGGTTAAATTCAAAAAAACTGATAATCCTTCACCGGTAATTAAGGTGACTTATGCAAGACCTTCTGCTAAAGGACGTGTTGTTTTTGGTGAAGTGCTTAAATTTGGTGAGATGTGGAGAGTTGGTGCTAACGAAAACACAGAGATCAAATTCTACAAAGCGGTTACAATTGACGGAAAAAATATTCCGGCTGGGACGTACAGTTTATTTGCTATTCCTGAAAAAGATAAATGGACAATTATTATCAATAAAGAGCTTGATATGTGGGGAAATTATGCCTACGATGAAAGCAAAGATATTGCCAGAGTTTCTGTTCCTGTAAAACCGGTTTCAACTCCTATTGAAGCTTTATCAATTGCTTTTACAACTCAGGGATCTGTTGCAAACCTGGTAATTGGATGGGATAAAACCACAGTTGAAGTTCCTATTACAATCAAATAATTATCATTAAAACAAAATACAAAGAGACACTAAGTGAAAATAGTGTCTCTTTTTTTTGTTTACAACTTAATAATCAACAATTTATCAAGACTTAACATGGGAATTATATAACTTTTATCCAAAATTATATAAAAAACAGATTTTCAACAACTATATATTTGAAAGGCATGGACAAATAATTATTAAGAAATGTTCCACAACTTTTTTAAAAACTTAATTAGTTATTCAATCATAAAATCTATGTAACCAAATCCAATTTAAGAGAAAAATGATGCATTTGTCATAAACGAATATTAAGCTTAATATTTAAAGACAGCAATTAAAAAAAAACTATTATTTCTGATTTTAGCCAATAACAGGATAGTTTGTTTTTTTAATTTTTGCCTTAAAATCCATGACGTTTTGCTTTATGATATTTTGCATCATTTTTTATTGAGAAGTTGATTAACTAATTTGAAAATACGGCTCATTTTATTTAATTAAAAAATCCCTTTAGAAATTGATTTCCTAAATGGATTTTATTTATTTAAAACTATAACTATCATGCTTTTGCTACAGATGGTTCTAATATTTTATCGAGTGTTATTGGTAAATCTCTAACTCGTTTTCCGGTTGCGTTAAAAACGGCGTTTGCAATTGCCGGAGCCATCCCTACTAAAGCGGTTTCTCCAAGTCCTTTAGTTCCCATTGGGTTGCTTATTGGATCTTTTTTATTGACAAAAAACACTTCTTGTTTTTCAATATCGGCGTTTACGGGAACATGATAATCGGCAAAATTATTATTGATGGCACGACCAAATCTATGATCAATTTCAAGAGATTCCATTAATCCCATTCCGATTCCTCCAACTGCTCCGCCATACATTTGTCCTGCCGAAGTTTTTTGGTTGATAACGGTTCCAATATCAGCACAGGAAACCACATGGGCAATTCTGATTTTTCCTAAATTCGGGTTCACCAATACTTTTACAAAATGTACCGAAAACGAATAAATAGAATATTTCTTAGCTTCTTCAGAACCTTTAGATTCATTTTCTACAGATAATTCTTCAAGCTTATTATTGTTCAGTAATGAAACTAAACTGACTGATTTTTTAGTATCTTTTTTAGAAGATATTGCACCATTTGCAAAACTTAAATCGGTTATTGGGATATTTTTGAACGTTTCATTTTCAGTTGCTAATCCTAGCGTTTTGCTTACCAATAAATTACAGGTATCATGAACCGCAGAACCTACGGATGATGTTGTG
Organism: Flavobacterium psychroterrae; assembly: GCF_018380615.1. GTDB lineage: Bacteria > Bacteroidota > Bacteroidia > Flavobacteriales > Flavobacteriaceae > Flavobacterium > Flavobacterium psychroterrae. The sequence continues at coordinate 382,981 of NZ_JAGYVZ010000001.1, forward strand.
GCAGATCCTCCCTGAGTTGGTCCTTTTGGTAAACCGCTTCGTCCCATTTCAATAATTACATTTTCTGTTGGGATTCCGGTAATTTCGGCTCCAATTGCCGTCATCATTGTTGCCGTTCCCGGTCCCATATCGTTTACGCTGCATTGTAAAACCAAAGAACCATTTGCCAGAAATTTTGCTTTTACGGTGGTTGGGTTTCTGAAAGAACCAAAAGTTCCCGTTCCCATTCCGTAACCTACAAGCCATTCGCCTTCACGAACAGATCCGGGTTTATTTTTTCGGTTTTTCCAGCCAATGCGCTCCATACCGCCTTCGTAACATTCTAAAAGGTATTTACTGCTCCAGGGTTTATTTTGTTCCAAATCTTTTTCGGCGTGATTGCGTTTTCGAAATTCAATTGGATCTAAATCCAGTTTATGCGCTAATTCGTCAATCGCACTTTCTAATGCAAATGAACCTGTTGCTTCTCCCGGACCACGCATCCAGATTGGTGTACAGGTATCCAGTTCAGCAATGCGATATTTGGTCGAAACATTCGCACAATCGTACATAAAGCGCGACATGTTTACGGTTGCTTCTGTAAAATCTTCATAATTAGAAGTCATTGCCAGAGCTTCGTGTGTTAATCCTGTAAGTTTACCGTCTTTTGTTGCTCCCAATCCCATTTTTTGAATTGTGTAAGGACGAAAACCTACGTTGGTAAACATTTGTTCACGGTGCAAAACCAATTTTACCGGTTTTCCTATTTTTTTTGATCCAATAAGTGCTGCGATTTCATAAGGCCAGGTATGCAATCCCATTCCAAAAGCACCTCCTAAATATTCAGAATGTACCTCAACATCTTCGGCAGGAATTCCAAATACATTTCCTACGCTTTTTCGGGTTCCTTCAACACCTTGGCTTTTTGTATATAAAATAGGTTTGTTTCCATCCCATTTCGCAATAATATTTGCTAATTCCATCGGGTTATGAACTTCGGTAGGAATCGTATATTCTTCTTCCAGAACAACTTCTGCATTTTTATAACCGTCCAGAATTCCGCGATTATAATCTTTTGCGCGTTCTCCGCCCGGTAATTTTCCTTTATCTTTTACTTTTTCAAGTTCGGTTGAATGTTCTTCTTTGAGATATTCGGCTTTAATAAGGCTCGCCGCATATTGCATACGTTCAAAAGTATCGGCAATTACAAGCGCAATTGGCTGATCATAATATCGAACGGTATTATCTTTGAATATTTGTAAAGGCTGACCTAAATTTTCTCGCTTTTTGGGTTGTTCATATCCTGCGGGTTTGTCCACATTTAAATGCGTAATTACCGCCAAAACTCCCGGCGCCCATTCGGCTTTTTTAGTATCTATGGATTTAATTGTTCCTTTGGCAATCGTACTTCCTACCAAACATGCATAGGTAATGCCTGGGGTTTTATATTCGGCTGAATAAGTCGCTGAACCTGTTACTTTAGCAAATCCGTCAACTCTGTTTATATTACTTGTCTTGCTCATAATTCGAATTATTTAGATGCTGCTATTGTCAAAGCTTCTGTGATTGCATTTGGTCCAAGCGTCAGTTTAAAATCATTATCGCCATAACTTCTGGCGCCTTTCATGGCTAAATCGGCCGCTTTTTTGAATGTAGCTTCAGAAACTGTTTTTCCTTTCAAAAATTCCTCAGCTTCGGTAAGTCGCCACGGTTTGTGCGCCACTCCACCCATTGCAAGTCGTGCATCCTGAATGGTATTATTCTGAATATCTAAACCAACTGCTACAGATACTAAGGCAAAAGCATAACTGCTTCGGTCACGAACTTTTAAATAATGAATATTTTTGGTAAAATTATTAGTCGGAATTTCGATCGAAGTAATGATTTCTTTCTCTAGAAGTGTATTGTCTTTTTCGGGCGTATTTCCCGGAAGACGATGAAAATCCGTGAATTTAATTTCTCTTTTTCCTTTCGGACCTTCAACAAGAACTGTAGCCTCTAAAGCAGCAAGCGCAATGCACATATCACTTGGATGAACGGCGATGCAACTATCCGAAGCGCCAAAAATAGCATGCATTCTATTTGATCCGCCAATTGCTCCGCAACCACTTTTAGGAACACGTTTGTTGCAGGGCATATCTGTATTATAAAAATAAGAACAACGCGTGCGCTGTAGCATATTTCCTCCTACGCTTGCCATATGCCTGATTTGCTGTGAGGCTCCGGCGGCTAATGCCAATGCCAGTAAAGGATATTTTTCTTTGATTACTTTATCTTCGGCAACCTGACTGTTTTTAGCTAATGCGCCTATGGAAACTTTTCCTGTCAGGAATTCTATTTTTTTTAAATCTACTCCATTAATGTCTATGAGTTTATCCGGCGCGACAACATTTTTCTTCATCAAATCGACAAGATTGGTTCCGCCTGCGATAAACATAGCTGAGTTTTCTTTTGCAATACTTGATACGGCAGATTTAGATGATAATGCTCTTATTATTTGAAAGTTTTTCATAATGCCTTTCCTCCTTCCTTAACTTCTGTAATTGCATCGACTATATTATGATAAGCACCACATCTACAGATATTTCCGCTCATATATTCTCTAATTTCTTCTCTGCTGTTCGCGTGACCTTCTTTAATACAGGCAATACCCGACATGATTTGCCCAGGCGTGCAATATCCGCATTGAAAACCGTCATTTTTAATGAAAGCTTCCTGCATTGGGTGGAGTTTTTTTCCTTGAGAAAGTCCTTCGATTGTGGTTACTTGCGCATTTTGCTGCATTGATGCTAATGACAAACACGATAATATTCGGGTTCCGTTTACATGAACCGTACACGCGCCGCATTGCCCATGATCACAGCCTTTTTTAGTTCCGGTAAGTAATAATTGTTCTCTTAATAAATCTAACAGCGTGGTTCTGGGTTCTATATTTAAAGTGTGTTTTACGCCATTTACTTCAAGTGAAAGCGGAACTGTTTCTAAATATTCGGCAATTTTTTCATCCCATTTATTTTCAGAAGCCATGACCAATGAAGGCGGAGCCAAAGCAAGTGCAGTCAATAAACCTGACTTTTTTATAAAATCGCGTCGTGAAGAACCGGATTCTTCCTCGATCGCTTTATTTCTAATTGTTCTTTTGGCAGCCATGAATACTGTTTTAAATTAGTAAAAGTCTAAATGTTACCTAACAAATTTAAGAATCAAATGTGACAAAAAGTTACATAATTGACATAAACTCTATTTAAAATGCGTATTTAGAATGATTAAAAAAGCAAAAATTAAATTCCTAAATTGTATTTTTACTTTATTAAGAATGAAAAACATGTCTCAAAAGCCCATCATTTATCTCGATAATAATGCTACTACCCAACTTGATAAACGGGTACTTGACATTATGCTGCCTTATTTTACTAATTTGTATGCAAATGCAAGCAGTAATCATTTGGCTGGATTAACGGTTCATGAAGCGGTTGAAAATGCTGCGTGGCAAACTGCAAATTTAATTGGTGCAAAAGCAGAGGAAATCATCTTTACCTCCAGCGCTACAGAATCGATAAATTTAGCGATTAAAGGATTAGCAAATCAAAACAAGAAACATATCGTTACGGTTGCTACAGAACATAAAGCAGTTCTTGATACTTGCCTGTTTATGGAAACTTTGGGTTTTGAGATTACGTATTTACCTGTTGAATCTGACGGAATTTTAGATTTAAATCTATTAAATGAATCTATTACTGATCAAACTTTGATGGTGATGGTCATGATGGTGAATAATGAGATTGGGGTCATTCAGGATATTAATGCAATATCAGAAATTGTTCATGCTAAAAACGCACTGTTTATGTGCGATGCAACTCAGGCTGTTGGAAGAATTCCTGTTGATGTCGAAAAACTGGGAATCGATCTTTTAACGCTTTCGGCTCATAAATTTTATGGTCCAAAAGGAATTGGTGCTTTATATATTTCCGCTAAAGCGAAAATAAAACTGATTCCGCAAATACATGGCGGAGGTCAACAACGCAAATTACGCAGCGGTACCCTGAATGTCCCGGGAATTATTGGACTTGGAAAAGCTTGTGAAATCGCTCAGGCGGAAATGGAAAATGATCAAAAAAGACTCACAAAACTTAGAGATGATCTTGAAGAAGGTTTATTGCAAATTGAAGGATCTTTTGTAAACGGAAATCCTTTAAACCGAATTTATAATACTACAAACATTTGCTTTCCGGGAGTTAATTCTGAAACGCTGATCCTTGCTTTGCAGCATATTTCGGTTTCAAATGGTGCGTCTTGTTCCTCTGTTACTTCTGAACCTTCGCATGTATTAAAAGCTTTGGGTTTATCTGATGAAAATGCGCTGAGTTCGATTCGTTTTAGTTTAGGGAAATTCACAACTGAAAAGGAGATTTTGGAGGTTGTGGAGAGGGTTTTGAGTTTGGTAAAGCAGGTGAGATAATAGTTTTTGTTTAGAATTACGTCAGATTTATAAACCCGATTTGTCATTCTGAGGAACGAAGAATCTCCGCAAGTAACTTCGCACAGAGTATCGTCAATCTTTGTCGAGCTTCTCGTGAAGATTCTTCGTTCCTCAGAATGACAATATTGGGATTGCTTTGTGTTGTGTTTATATCTTTTACGCGCCCGATTTGTCATTCTGAGGAACGAAGAATCTTTGCAACTAACTTCGCAAAGAATATCGTCAATCTTTGTCGAGCTTCTCGTGGAGATTCTTCGTTCCTCAGAATGACAAATATTGGGATTGCTTTGTGTTGCCTTTGTACCTTTACACACTCGCTTTGTCATTCTGAGGAACGAAGAATCTCCGCAAGTAATTCCGCAAAGAATATCGCCACTGTTTGTCGATTCAATAGTGCGATTTCTCCTCCGTCGAAATGACAAGATTGCTTCAAAAAGCCTCTCAACCTTTGTCCCTCTGAACCTTTGAACCTCTTTCAAGAAATAAGCTTCAAATAATCTTCTTGTGTATCAATATCTATATTTCCTTTTTCGAACGAAATTGAAGCAGTATCATCAAGAAATTTATTGATAATTTTTTTTGCACCTTCCTGACCTTTTAATTTCAGTAATTCATTAAAATATTTTTTATGAAAAAGAACCGGAGTTCCTAAAGTATCTGAATATGATGATGCTACGATTCCAATATTGGTTGTACTGTGTTCGCTGATTAAATTCTCAAAAATAGAAGTTGTTACAAACGGCTGATCGCAAACGGTAAAAATGCATTTTTCGACTTCAGGATAAAGATGTAATAATTGGGATAAGCCTTTTGAAATTGAAGATGACATTCCGGATTCCCAATCAGGATTAAAGATTATTGTAGTTTTTGAAGCTGTGATTTCTTTCTCTACCAATTCATGATTTGCTCCTGTAACTACTATAATTGCAGAATTTTGTATTAAAGAAGCTTCTGAAATTGTGTTTTGTATAAGAGAACTGTTTTTATACGAAAGCAATTGTTTGGGCTGTCCCAATCGTGATGAGTTTCCTGCTGCTAAAATGACGATTCCGGTTATGTCTTTCATATTATACGAGATTATTTGTATCGTGAATTTTCTCGGTTTTGAATTTTAACGAACTACCCTTTTTTCCGCTCATAACTGCTTTGATTTCAGATACAATCGACAAGGCAATTTCTTCTGATGTTTCTGCACCTAAATCAAGTCCGATTGGGCCATAAATAGTTTTCCGTTTTTCTTCGCTAAGATGGATTCCTTCATTTTGCAAATCATCAAGCATCCGGTTGAGTTTTGTTTTTGGTCCAAGAACTCCAATATATTGGCAATTGGTTTCTAAAAGAAGTTTTAAAACTGCTAAATCGTATTTGTAATTGTGTGTGATGAGTACAAAATACGTCTGCTCGTCTATCGTTATATTTTCTAATAATTGTTCCGGTTTTACAACAAATATGTTTTTAGCTTCGGGAAATCTCTTTTTTGTCGCGTGAGTTGCACGGCCTTCGCCAATTGTAATTTCCCATCCTAATAATGATGCGATTTTTACCAGTGGCTGAACATCATTTCCTGCTCCTGCAATCACAAGGGAAACAGGAGGATTTATGTACGCCAAAAGGGCTTCGTTGTGATTATTATCTTCGATTTTTTTTACAATTGTAGTTTTATTTTGGATCACATTTTTTACATCTTCCAAAATACTCAATGCGATTGTATTACTGTAAATTACCTCAATATCTTCTCTATAAAATAATATGGTTCCTATTTGTGCAGCTTGTCTTTCTAATGAAAAAACAGTAGCAACTACGGCTTCTTTACGTTTGAGTTCTAATTGCTGTAAAAGCTGAATAGGATTATTTTGAACCTCATCATTAATATATTCAAAAAGGATATGTACAATTCCGTTACAACCTAATTGCAAACCAACTTCGCTGTCATCTTCATTACTTGTATTATAGGTAATGAGTTTATTTTGTTGCTGATTAATGGAAAGAAGTGCTTTTCGTAATGCATCTCCTTCTAAACAGCCTCCGCTAATGGCACCTGTAAGCAAACCATCTTCGGTTACAAGCATACGCGCTCCAGGCTGGCGGTACGAAGAACCTTCGACTTTGACTACTGTCGCAAGTGCTGTCTTTTTTCCCGCTGCTTTTGCTGCTGAATATGCTTTTAGAATTTCGCTTATTTCCTTCATAGTAATAGTCGTTCCTAACAAAAATAGAGAATTTTTTAATTTTTATTAGGTCTTTTTCAAAGATTGCATGGTTCTGCTTTCTAAAAAAGTATATTAATAAGGGGAACGAAATATAAAAACAAGTTTGTGTTATAATTAAAAAGCACTGCCTTATTTAATATAAGACAGTGCTTTAACTAAAAAAACCAATTACAAACCATTCGTAAATAAGTAGCGCTGATGATTTTCAGCATTACTTAAAATATTTAACTTAAATGAGATTACTTTTTCTTTTTTAATGCAAACATCATTAATCCGAAACAAGAAAATAGTAGTCCACAGCTAAGATTAATTTTCATTTTATATGAAAAAAAATCTTCGCCTATAAATGCATAACCTATTAGTAGGACACCAACAATAAGAAAGAAAACCCCAATTACAAATCGCAAGTCATATAATTTATTCATAATCGTTTTATTAAAAGAAAATAATATTAAACATAAGTGTAACTATCAATACTGCAACTCCCATCCATAGCGGATTTTTATACCATATTTTGTTAGAGTCGGTTTGTTTTGGGGTTAGGCTATAAACTAATCCTACAAGTTCTTCATCAGGTTTTGGCTTGGTAAATAAACTAATCAAAATAGTTACGGCAACACATACCAGAAAAGAAATCCATGCGATATTAAAAGCTTGACTTGTACCTGAAAAATATTCGTGCGTATTGGCAATCCATCCTCCTTTTCCTTCGGCTACGGTGAGTCCGTGCGTAATTGTTGCTGTCGCTGTTCCGGCAAGTAATCCCCAGAAAGCGCCATGTCCGGTTGTTCTTTTCCAAAACATACCTAAAAAGAATGTGGCAAAAAGCGGTGCATTGACAAAACTGAATACTAATTGCAGTAAATCCATGATGTTATTGAAACCACGGGCTACATAAGCAGTCATAATTGAAATTAAAATTCCTGCTATCGTGGCAATTTTTCCAACGTAGTAATAATGCTTTTCGGAGGCATTTTTCTTAATATGGGATTGATATATATCAAAGGTCCATACGGTATTAAATGCTGTAACATTTCCGGCCATTCCGCTCATAAACGAAGCAATTAATGCTGTAATACCAACTCCCAAAATTCCGTTAGGATATAATTTTTGTAACAAAATAGGCAATACCATATTATAATTGGTATCTCCGTTTGCATTTACCGGAAGATCATATCCGGGGAATTTATTTTGTAATGCGAGAATTATTATTCCGGGTAAAATTACAATTGCCGGCATAAGTATTTTAGGAATAGCTGCTATAATTGGGGTTCTTTGTGCATCTGTTAAATTCTTGCTGATCATTGCTCTCTGAACTACAAGAAAATCGGTACACCAATATCCAAAAGCTAAAACAAACCCAAGCCCAAAAACCATACTGAATGCATCAATTCCCATTGGGTTATGAGATGGATCGTCTAATCCTTTCCACATGTGCAGTTTATAATCTGCTACATTTGCTACTATCCCTTCCCAACCTCCTATTTTGTAAAGACCAATAAAAACCAGTGGTGCAATTCCTAAAACAATAAGAAAAAATTGAAGCACTTCATTATAAACGGCACTTGTTAAACCTCCCATAAAAATATATACAAATACTACCGCTGCTGCAACCCAAATTGAAAGATCAAAATTCCAGCCTAAAATTACATCCATCAACATGGCTAATGCATATAATGAAACTCCGGATGAAAAAACTGTCATTGCGGCGAAACTCAGGGCATTGAAAGTTCTTGTTTTTTCATCAAAACGAAGTTTAAGATATTCAGGAACGCTTCTGGCTTTGCTTCCATAATAAAAAGGCATCATAAAAACGCCAAGAAAAATCATTGCTAAAGCGGCGCCCAACCAATAATAATGTGCTGTATACAAACCATATTTTGCTCCGTTCGCCGCCATTCCTAATACTTCCTGTGCACCTAAATTAGCAGAAATAAAAGCAAGACTTGTGATCCATAAAGGAATGCTGCGATTGCTCATTAAAAAATCATTGGCTGATTTAACTTGTCTTTTGAGCAAAAATCCAATACCAATTACAAAGACAAAATAAATGGCAATAATGAGGTAATCAATCAATTCTAATTTCATAGTAATAGTTTCTTTGATGATAGTTTAATAAACACATTGATTTATTCTCCCTGATTTAAGTGGCTTTAAATACTGGTAAATTAATTTCTTACCGGTTTAATTTCATGCTACTGAATTATACCTTAAAGACGGTATTAAACTATTGTATTTGAGTTAATAATAGTTTCTAAAATTGTATGGATTATATTTTACTCCGGAATTTAAACGGGTACATTTCCATTCCTTTAATTTCAAGATCAACTAAAAATAAAGTTCCACTTTCAGGAAACTTAGTAAACTGTAACGGAGTTAATCCTGTACTTGCAGTGGTTATTAATAATTGTGTCATATTAGTTCCTCCAAACGCGCAAGAACTTACATTTGGAGCATCTACTATTACCTTTCCAAGCAATTCTCCTGAGTTTGGGTCATATCTGTTTACACATCCTTCTCCCCACATAGCAACCCACAACATTCCCTGACAATCTATTGTCATACCATCTGGTGTAAAGGCTGGATTGTTCATTTCAACAATAATACTTTCGTTTGTAATTGTTCCGGAATCTAAATCAAAATCATACTTTTTTATGTTGTAATCATAGGAGTCGATGTAATACATTTTAGTGTTATCAATACTCCAGCAAATTCCGTTAGATACTTTTCGATTTTTAATCTTTTCTATAATTTCTGTACCGTCAAAACGATATAATGTTCCTGCTTTGCCTTTTGCTTCTTGGTTCATTGTGCCTATCCAAAGTTTTCCGGAGGCGTCACATTTTCCATCATTTGAACGATTTGTTGGTATTTCCGGTTCCAGTTTTACTAGTTCCTGTAGTTCATTTGTATCAAAATCAAATATCGAAATTGAGTTTTCCAGGCCCAAAATAAGTCTGCCATCTTCTGTGAGAACTAGAGTTCCTATTTTTTCGTGAAGTTGTTGTTCCTTCGTAATTTTAGAAATAAGATCAATTTTACACACTTTTTTTCCTTCTATATCTATATAGAAAAATGCATTATGAAATGTACTCCAGATTGCTCCTTCTCCCAGAATTGATTTTGGATTATTTAGTGAACTGGCTTTCCAGATCTGCATTTAATGATCCTGCATTAATGCGTTTCTTCCTCCATCGATTAAATAGGTTACTCCGCTGGCAAATGAGGCATAATCACTTGCCAGAAAAACGCACCATGCTCCTATTTCATCCGGCGATCCCATTTTTTTAACGGGATGCAAATCTATTGTTCTTTGTCTTTCTATTGCAGGATCAGGAAAGGAATCAAACCATTTTTGATTTCCCGGAGTGTCAATAAAACCCGGTGCAATGCCTATCGTTCTTATATTTGGTCCCCATTCTACTGCTAAACTTCGTACTAATCCTGTCAATGCGGTTTTTGCAACATTATAAGGGAAACAACCCGGAATTGTAGAAAAAGCGTGATTCGAAGTCATGACGATAATTACGCCATTATTTTTTTCGAGATATGGTTTACTTAATTTTGCCAATCGCCAATGTGAGGCCAGATTAAGCTCTATATTTTTATTCCAGTGATCTTCGTCACAATTAGTTGCTCCTTCAAAAACATTTTGTCCGGAATTGGAAACAAGTATGTCGATTCTCCCAAATTTTTGAATCGTATTCTGAATCAGCTTTTGTAAATCTTCTTCTTTAGTTACATCACATTGAGTGTATATTGACTGTGCAGTATCTTCGGTTGTGGTTTGCACAAATTCGCCACTTTTTTGAGATGTGGCGCAACCGGAAATATTTGCTCCTGCTTTGGCAAACATTTTTGCAATGCCTGCCCCAATTCCGGTTGTAACGACAGTTATTAAAACTGTTTTTCCTGTAAGATCTATTTGAAACATATTTCTTTTTTAATAAAATCAAATTTATACTGAGCTTTTTCAGAGTTAAGATTTGGTCTCCGTTGCTAACTATTATTCTGTATAGTAATATAAATCAGGATAAAACTTATACATAAAAACCAGGGCGGGGAATTAATATACCGGGATGTTTTTCCATTTCTTCTTCTACCAAATCTACTCCTAAACCTGGTCTTTCGCTTAAGCGTAAATGCCCATTGTGAATCATATCTTTTATAGGATGTGTAATTACGGTATCTCTCCAAGGCACATCATTAAACATAAATTCCTGACGGAAAAAGTTAGGAACCGAGGCGCAAACATGAGCAGATGCTAAGGTAGATAATGGTCCGTTTGGGTTATGTGGTGCCAATAAAACATTGTAAGCTTCCATCATTGTTGCCATTCTCTTCATTTCTGATGGTCCTCCGCAACGGGTGATGTCTGGCATCATGATATCGCAAATGTTTTTTTCTAATACGGGACGAATTCCATGTCTTGTGTAATGTCTTTCTCCCACACAAATAGAAATATTTGATGGTATTCTTTCTCTCATGGCCCGTAATGTATCTGCACTTTCAGGACCTGCCGGTTCTTCGTACCATGTGATATCCAATTCTGATAATCGCTGTGCCATTTTTACTGCTACTCTGTAATTTAGCATAGCATGGGTTTCGATCATAATGTCAAAATCCGGTCCTACCGCATCACGAACTGCTTTGCTAACATTAAACGCTAAATCTTGTTGTGCAGCTGTAAGGGTAAGGTTTGACGAGAGATCTTCACCGTACAAATAATTAGTGTGTGCAAATGGATCAAATTTTAATCCTGTAAAACCTGCTTCTTTGACTTTCAAGGCCTGAGCAGCATAATCCTGAGCATTATGTCCTCCTCCTGTAAACCAATAATTGGCATATAATAAAATATCTTTTCTAAAAGAACCTCCTAATAATTCATAACATGGCGTACCTAATACTTTTCCTTTTAAATCAAGCAATGCCATATCAATTCCGCTGATGGCACACAAACTTGCTCCATAAGGTCCAACCCAGTTGAGATCGCGATATAGTTTTGTCCAGATAAAATCAGTTTTCATGGGATCAAGCCCAATGATTCTTTCTCCTATATGTTTTGCTGCATTATAAACTATTGGGCTTCCGGGCCAGTTTGTTGCTTCTCCAACTCCCGTATGTCCGGTATCTGTATAAATTTTTAAAAGTGTCCAGTTGTATTTAACACCTTCTACGAGCCATACTTTTACATCTATAATTTTCATTTTTGTGTCTGTTTTCTATTAATAATCTGAATGGTTTCTTCTTTTAAAAAAGTTTAAATACAATCTGAAATTTTATTACATGATACCGTACTTATCAAAAGCTTCTCTGGTACTCATGCCTTCCTGAATTTTTTGCTGTACTACTTTTTCTCCTCTTGCTTTTTCGATTGCTAAACGAAAAACTTCTACTTCAATTTCTTTTGGTATCACACAAACTCCGTCCATATCTCCAAGGATAATATCTCCTGAATTAATTTTTACGCCTTTTATTTCTATTGGTACTCTAAAGTCAATTACTTTACCACGTGGCGCCTGATCTTGCGAATAACGTCCGTAAGAAAAAGAAGGAAACCCAAGGTCTAAGATGCCTTTTGTATCTCTTGAATAACCATCGACTACAGCGCCTGCTGCTCCTAATATTTGAGCGCGGGTCGCCATCAATTCTCCCCATAATGCATATGATGGTGATGAACCTGTACATATATATACTTCATTTTTTTTTAAATCATCGAGTGCTTCCAGCATTAACCCGAACGGCCTGTTCAAAACAGGATTATTATTACTGAAATCTGAAACAACATCTGCTTCGAGTACTGTCATTGCGCGGCCAATAATAAACATGTCATCACGTAAAGGTTGTATTTGCGGAGGAAGAAATTGGTTCAGCAATTTCATTTTATCCATAATATCCCCAACCACTGCTGTATAAAGTTCTTTACGTACAATATCAAAAAGTTCCTCGTCATTTTTCCAAAATATAGTTTCCATTACTTTCAAATTTTATTAATTGATTGCTCTTAATTTCTTTTTCAAAAGTATGTCATAAACCAATTTGCCTATTTACACTAAGTTAACTGATACTTAAACTATATTAATCACTAAGTCTTTTCGTGTGATAATTATCTTTAATATTGTTTAAGTTTACCACATCAACCTTTATTCACTATCTCATGAAAGCCATATTAATTGAATTACCCAGTCATCAATCTTCTCTGCTTACGGTTAAAAAAGTAAAGAAGCATGATTTTGATGCTACTTTTCACTTTCATGATTTCTGTGAATTAAGTTTTGTTCAAAAAAGCAACGGAAAAAGGATTATTGGGGATAGTATTACGAGTTTTCATGATGGAGATTTAGTACTTATGAGTCCAAATCTTCCTCATATGTGGTATGAAGATGTATCAGGTAATCATCCTCAAAAGAATAAATCTGTTGAGGCGATTGTAATCTACTTTCCTCTTAATTTTTTTGAAAAAGTATGTACTGATCTTGGGGATTTATCTAAAAAAAGAACTCTTTTTGAAAAAGCAAACAGAGGAATGCGTTTTAGTGGAAAAACCAAAAAAAAAATAACAAAACATTTAGAAAAAATGACAATTATTGAAGGACTTCCTCAGGTTATTGAGTTTTTTAAAATTGTGAATATTATGCTGCATACAGATGAATATGAGCTACTGGCAGGTTTGGGTTACAGCTATTCCTATAATGAAAAAGATACCGAGAGAATGAATAAAGTTTATAAGTACATCATGATGAATTTTACGAAACCTATTTCATTAGAAACTATTGCTTCCATAGCTCACATGACTCCTCCTGCTTTTTGCACTTTTTTTAAAAAAAGGGCCCAAAAGTCGTTTACGCGTTTTTTAAATGAATTAAGAACCGGACATGCCTGTAAGCTTTTACAAAATGAAAAATTGTCTATATCTGATGTATGCTATGAAAGTGGTTATCAAAATTTTGTCAACTTTAATAAATACTTCAAGCAGTTAATCGGAAAGACTCCAAGTACGTATAGAAAAGAATTTTTAATGATTAATAATTTCTAATACGCCGTTGTTTAATTCCGTGTTAATATCAGCGCATTATTTTTTGATTTAATGATTTCACGCTTGCTGTTCAGTAAATATAATTTGTCAGGAGCAGCATTTGTGTAACCGTAATATATTTGTTCTTCTTCTGGTTTATCCCAATTAAGCACATAAATTGTTCCGTCCGGATCTTCGCCTAAGCCTCTTTCCAAATTATAATTACCATCCTGTTCAATAGTATCCTGTGATTTTCCTTTGTACCAACTTGTGAGTTCAAAGCCGTGACTTTCGATTGTGCCATCTCCCTGATAAATTTTCAATACCGTTTCAATTCCGGTACAATCTGCGCAAGGCAAAATTCCTTTATAAGTCCTTACTTCTCCTACAGTGTTGATATCATCTATCATATTTTCTGAATTTTTGGAAGAGGTTTTAAAAGTCTCGTCTCTTTTTGCATTGCAAGACATAAATTGAAAAGCAATAAATAATATCATTAAAAAATTTCTCATGGGTCTATATTTAATAATTCAAAAATAAAGAATATTCTTATATATAATATAGGTATACTGATAATTTATTTCATTCTTTTACTTGATTAAAATAAGAAATCAGATTCATTTATTTTTAAAATGTATTCAATATTATTATTCAAAAATCTATTTTGTAAGTAAAGTTTTGTATTTTTATTTCAGCAAAATAAATCATACATAACTAAAAACAAAAACCTTATGGGCAAATTTGTAATTACTAAAAGAACCAACGGTGAATTCCAATTTAATTTAAAAGCAAATAATGGACAAACAATCCTTTCCAGTGAAGGCTATAGTACAAAAGCAGGTTGTACTGGCGGAATTGAATCTGTTCAAAAAAACTCGCAGGATGATAGTAAATTTGACAAACTGGAATCTAAAAGCGGAAAATGGTATTTCAATTTAAAAGCTACTAACGGTCAGATTATTGGTTCGAGCGAAATGTATGAAAGTGTAAGCGGAAGAGATAACGGAATTGAATCTGTAAAAACAAATGCGCCTGACGCTGTTACAGATGATCAAACTGTATAAATTTATTTTATAGTATAAAAAAACGGGGCTTTAAAACCCCGTTTTTTGTTTTTAAAAGTTCACTTCAAAGTTGTCCGTATTTATCTTTGTAACGTGATAATTCTTCTTCTGTTTTGCTTAATAATTTTTCTAACAGGTTTATTTTATCTTCATAAAGAGCCTTTAAAGTAGCTGTATTATCAGAGTTAATCTGGATGCTGCCGTTATTATTTCCTCTTACTTTGTTGAAACTATTGAAATATCTCTGACTGTCAAAACTAATAACATCTTCTACACTAACTTCTAGAATACGGGCAATTTCGACCAATTTTATATAGGACAGAATCGTTTTTCCTTTTTCAATTTTACTATAACCTGCCTGTGTAACTCCTAATTGATCCGCCATATATTCCTGGGTGTAATTTTTTAATTCTTTTATGCTTTTGATTTTGTTTTTTATTGAAGAGGTCATAATTTTATTTGGGGGTCTTTTTATAGCTAAAACTGACCGGTATTAAACTTTTAGTATTACAGCTATAATTTTTTAATGTGTAATATCCGTACTACTTCAATGGTAGGTTTGTGTAGTATTTGTTCATTTTTTTTTAGTCGTAATAAAATAACCATATAAAATAGCAGCTGCTATCATAACTAAATCATATTTGGAGATTGCTTGTAATAGCATTGTTTATTTTGTAGGTTAGTTGTGTGTTTTAAAAGTCGGTCAAAGTTGCGTTCCAGATACTGATCAATCTGTTTGCCTATTATGGACCGATCTGCATTTTTGATTTTAACTTTGGTTTCTTTTTTATAAATGTCTCTCACTATGACATAATACTCAAATTCGATACCATTGTAAAATCTCAAAATAATGAGAATTGTATACATCAATAAGGTTGGACCTATGTAATACAACTCCATCAAATTGGAGAAAACCATGCAGTAATATGCCAACGCTGTAACTAAAATAAAAGCGGAATTTTCAAGAAAGTAAGTTTTCTTTTTTTTAAGTAAACCAAGTTCTAAAATTTCATTAAAACTGTATCGCCATCGATTTGATCCGTACTGAAAGTTGACCTGGTCTTGTGTTAGGGTAAGGAACATAATAATTTGGGATTAATATAAAACATTACTGGTAGAGCAATATTACGATTATCTCATTTTTTTTTCTTACAAACCCTCTTATAGAATATAACTATAAGTTGTAATTAAATCTAAAAACATCAATTTTTACTTATTTTTTTACTCTTTTGCGTCAGAATTTAGCTTGGACAATATTTCTTATCAAAAATCTACAAAAACGATTTAGTAACTTTTAAAGTTTGTGCTATCGAATTAAAGGCTCATTCTGTGGATTTAAAAAAGATTTTAGTGGTGTTTTTTGAATACCCCTTTTTGTTTAAAAATTAAAATCGGCAGGATTACATTTATTTCGACATCAATTCGTGAATTTTAGCATCTGAAATTTCGGGATTTGCGCCTGGAGATTCAGCAACTAAAGCTCCTATTGCACAGGCGAAATCTATTGCTGTCTGCGGATCTCTTCAGGTAAGTAATGAAGTTGTCAGCGCAGCTAAAAAGGAATCACCTGCTCCTACTGTATCGGCAACTTTAATTTGATATCCTTTATTTTCATACAATTTACCTTTCCATAATAATAACGCACCATGTTTGCCTTTTGTAACACAGATTCCGCTTGCATTTGTGTGTTCAACTATAAAATTGATATTATCTTCTATAGTTGTAAAAGGCGATTTTAAAGCCGAAGCAATTTCTAATAATTCATCATCATTAAACTTTATAAAATCTGCAGATTGCATTAATTTTTCAAGGATTTCATAAGTATAATGTGGCTTTCTTAAATTGACATCAAAAACTTTGCAGGCTTTTGTTTCTAATAAATCTTCAAGAGATTTTCTAGACACTTGGTCTCTGCAAACCAGACTTCCGTAAATTAATACATCTGCCTCTTTCACTATATTTTTAGCCTGATCATTCAGTACAATTTTATCCCATGCCGATGGATAATTTATGATATAACTTGCGGATCCTGTCTCATCTAAAGTCACTTCGACTAATCCGGTTGGATAATCGTTTGTCTTCATGATAAATTCAGTTTCAAGTCCTAATTTTTTCACGTGATTGATAATATCTTCGCCGTCTTGATCATTTCCCACACAACTGATGATGGCAACATCACAACCTAATGTTTTCATTCGTAAAGCTACGTTTAATGGTGCGCCGCCAATTTTTTTTTCTTTATCAAAAACATCCCAGAGTACTTCTCCGTACGCTACTGCTTTAAGGCTTTTTCTTAGATTCATGCTCAACTTTTTTATATTTAATTTAGGTTCTAACTATAAAGTTAGACTTTTATTTTTTGCCGAACTATAAAATTGGGAATCCATTTGAATAAAAAAAGCAGTTTTAAAGAGGAAATTTAGGCTTAAAGAAAGCGTAATTTCGCCATTTCAATCCCGAAGCCTTGGGAGAGAAATCACATTAGAAATTCCGTAAAGAATGTCGCTAATCTTTGTCTAATATTGGGATGTGTTCTACTTCGTCAAGATGACAAAATAGAAATCTATTTAATAACGTGATAATATATCGCTCCGATGGAGCTTTTGAAAAAAAAGTATAATTTATGCTCTAAATATTGCGCATTTTAATCTAATAAAAAAACGATTAATCCTCTTGCGCCGTGAGCTCCCAGAACTAAAGATTGCTCGATATCAGCAGTTTTTGATGGTCCTGCAATAAAAGTTGCAAAACCATATTCCTCATTTCCAATCCTTTCGTATGCCTGATGCATTGTGGCTACGATATCTTTTTTATGAACTATGATTGCCAGATATTGTGCGATAAAAGGTGAAATACGTTGTCCTAAAAGTTCATCTGTAACCCAAAGCGCACTATTTTCGGCAACACCAAAATGCGCTTTTATAATATTTAATTCCACATCCTGAAGTGAATGCGGATCATCATTTGTCCAGTCCAAAGTTGCAATTCCAGAAAGTTCAGTAATTGTGGTTATGATGCGTTTTTCAATCGCATAATTTGTTTTGATGTATTCTAAAATATCGCTGTAGTTTGTAACTTCAACAGGATCTCCGCCAATATTTTTAAGTACGGTTTTATACGTTTCAAGAATATCAAATTGCTCTGAACCTAGCAAATTCAGGTTTGGTAATTCAGTAACAAAAGCAGGTTGGTTTTGCTTTATTTTCTTTAAAATATCCGCTTTACTACTCATTGTTTTTTGCTTTTGATTCTCTTGAATTTTTCTTGTACCATTCTCTAAAAGATTCTTCAGGAACGTCCGGCATTTCGCGTTGATCGTACCATTTGTTCATTTTATTATTGACTAATCCGGGAATATTTTTCATTACAAAACGACCTGATTTTCCGGCAATATTAAAAATAGTCGGATTCGCCAAAACTTTTGCCATCGTATTCATAGCAATTGTTTTTGATGTTGGCGTATGTCCTTCTTTTACTAAAACCTGACGCCATTTATACAATTGGTCGTGGATATCAATTTTTACCGGACAAACATTGGTACAAGAACCACAAAGTGTACTTGCAAATGGTAAGTCGGCATTTTTGCTCATGTCTAAATTGGGCGCTAAAATCGCTCCAATGGGTCCTGCAACGGCATTGTGATAACTATGACCGCCGCTTCGTCTGTAAACCGGACACGTATTCATACACGCGCCACAACGAATGCATTTTAGGGAATTTCTAAAATCTTCTCTTCCTAATTGTGTGCTTCTGCCGTTATCTACAATGACAATATGGATTTCTTTTCCGTCTCTTGGCTTCTTAAAATGACTTGAAAAAGTAGTTATAGGCTGTCCCGTTGCGCTTCGTGCCAATAATCTCAGGAAAACGCCTAAATGTTTCCTTTGCGGAATTAACTTTTCAAATCC
The DNA here is from genome assembly GCF_018380615.1 of Flavobacterium psychroterrae. Classification (GTDB taxonomy): domain Bacteria; phylum Bacteroidota; class Bacteroidia; order Flavobacteriales; family Flavobacteriaceae; genus Flavobacterium; species Flavobacterium psychroterrae. The sequence continues at coordinate 401,637 of NZ_JAGYVZ010000001.1, forward strand.
CATACACGCAATATGAACATCGGCTAAATGTGCGCCCATATCTGCGTTTCCTTCATTGGTACAAACTACAATTTCGCCCGTTTCTGCAATAGCAAAATTGACTCCGGTTAAAGCGACTTTTCGGGTTAGGAATGTATCTCTTAAGGTTAAACGTGCAGATTCTGTTAAATATTGAGGATCGATGTTTCCTTTTTCTGTTCCAAGATGTTCATGGAAAGTTTCGCTTACATCTTCTTTTTTTAGGTGAATTGCGGGTAAAACAATATGACTTGGCGGTTCTTTACGAAGCTGAACTATATATTCACCTAAATCTGAATCGATGACTTCAATGCCTTTTTCAGCTAAATAATCGTTTAAATGGCATTCTTCTGTAAGCATTGATTTTGATTTCACCATTTGCTTTACATCGTGTTTTGCCATTATCGAATGCACGATTTCATTGTGTTCTTTTGCATCGGCTGCCCAATGTACTTTTATACCGTTTTTTTGTGCATTGGCTTCAAATTCAATTAAATAATCGTGAATATTTGACAACACATTATTTTTGATTTGTGAAGCGGTTTCACGAAGCAATTCCCAATCGGCGATTTGATGTGCTGATCTGTCTCGCTTTTCACGAACGAACCAAAGTGTTTCGTCGTGCCAGTTGACGCGTTCTACATCTTTATTAAAACGTGCAGCTGCTTCGCTATGTTCTATTATTTTTTCTGAAGACATCTTTTTATCTTATTTATTTCACCATCAATACATTAAGTAATTTTAAACAAAGCTTATGAACTTAATCTCTTAATGGTAAAAAGAAAATTAAGTTCCATTTTAAAATCACTTAATTTCCGAGAGAATTTAAAATTTCGGCGATATGAATGGTTTTTATCGGGCTTTTTTGTCTTTTTAAAATTCCTTCTAAATGCATTAAACACGACATATCACCACCTGTGATATAATCAACGTGATGGTTTTCATGATCTTTGATTCGGTCTTGTCCCATTTTTACCGAAACGGCTTCCTCGGTAACACAAAATGTTCCTCCAAAACCACAGCATTCGTCTTTTCTGGTTAATGAAACCAAATCTAATCCTTTTATATTATGAAGTAATTGTTCCGGTTTTGAGAAAAATGGTGCGTTTAATTCTGTCATCTGCGAAAGCTTTAATCCACGCTGACCGTGACAACTTACGTGCATTCCTACTCTGTAAGGAAAATTTCCTTCTATGGATTCTACTTTTAAAATATCGGTAATAAACTCTGTTAATTCAAATACTTTCTTGCGCATTGCTGCTGCAAGTTCTTCTTGTTTTTCGTCATGTAAATGTTCTTTTACATGCAAAACGCAACTTCCGGACGGACAAACGATATAATCGAATCCAGTAAAATTGGCGATAAAATTGGCGTCACAGCCTTTAGTTAAATATTGATATCCGCTATTAGCCATAGGTTGTCCGCAACAGGTTTGCCCCATTGGGAAATGAACCTCGCACCCTAATTTCTGTAAAAGTTCATAGGTGGCGATGGCTACTTTTGGGTAAAACTGATCGACATAACACGGTATAAATAATCCGATTTTCATATTCTAATATTTTTTCAACATAAATATGCGTTAATTTTTTTTCACGCAGATTTCAAAAGATTTCAAAAGATTTAAGCAGATGTACACAGATCATTAATCAAATTTAAATCTGCTGACATCTGCAGAATCTGCGTGAAACAAAAATCTTTTTAATCCTTTAATCTGTGGCTATTATTTCGCTCGCAGATTTTGGAGATTAAGCAGATTTTTAATTTTTAATTTTTAATTTTAATTCTAGTGCTTATAAAACTTTAAATCGATCAAATCATTCTGGATCGGTTTAGGATTCCAGTTTTGATGAATTGCTAGTGCTGCGCCTAATGCACTTGCTTGTGCCATTGATGCGGCGTAAACTTCTATGTCCGGAAAGGCTTCGGCTAATAAATTCATGAAAATAGAATTTTTACTAAAACCACCATCTACAAAAATTTTCTTTACAGGACTATTATGAACCACTAAATTAGTCGAAAAAAACTGTTGTTCTACGATATCGAGCATCAATTGATGATAGGCGATTTCGTAACTTTTAAAATTATTGAGATCTCTTTTTTGAAATGGACATTCTTTTAAGATATCAAAATCATATTTTTTTGGATAAATAATTTGAAAATTTAACGCTCTTAGATTTGAAACTATCTTTTTGTCAAAATACACTTCCTTATACGTATCCACGGGAACATTAAAATATTCTGCTAATCTTTTGGTTTGTATTTCATGTTCGTTGCCTGAAAATAATCGGGCTGCTTTTACAGGCTTTTCTGTGTATTGCATGTAACACAAACAATCGTGTTGCAATTCGTCAAAAGTCAATTGTTTATTGTTAAAAGGATTTAAAGAAATGCTCCATGTTCCTGTTGACAATAAAACAAATGGTTCTGTAAAATTTATCGTGTACGGAATTATTGCCGATGAACTGTCGTGTAAACCAACGCCAATGGCTAATCCGTCTTGTTGTTTGATGATGTCTTTTCCGTAATGAAGCGGTGGAATTTTAGCCGAAATATTTTCCTTTTTGAGCCATTTATGATACTTCATCTTTTTGAAATTCCAAAGATTGGTATGGCATCCAATACTTGTAATATCCGAAAAAGCTTCATTTGTTAATAGAAAACTCAAATATTGCGGTAAATGTAAACAGTATTTTACCTGATTGAATAATTCCGGCTTTTCTTCTTTCAGTCTGTAAATTTGCATTCCTGAATTCAGACTTCCTAAAACGGGTGAAGCGGTTTTGACTGCAAAAGCTTCTTGCCCTTTGTATTTATTATAAAAATCGTTTTTTAACTCCTCCGGATATTCTTTTAAATAATTGTAAAGAGGAGTTAAAACTTTTCCTTTTTCATCAATGTAGACAAAACTGGCACCATAAGTACTAAAATTGATGGCTTTTAAAACGTAATCTGTCTTGTTTTTTATTTCTGATAATCGTTCAAAAATCCAGTTTTTAAGCACTTCTATATCTTCGCAGGGAAAACCATCTTCATCGACGGTTTCGTCCAGATTTACTGATTTCTCCCAAACAATTTTATAGTTTTCATCAAATAAAAACACTTTCTTGTTTGTTTTACCAATGTCAAAAATTGCAACTACATTCATTTAATTAATTATGAATTATAAGTTATTAATTATGAGTTACAGAATTATGATTTTTGCTCCGCCTTTTTGTTTTTACATCAAACGATTGGTATAAACAAAATAGTTTATGAACGTTTAACTCATAATTCATAACTCTATTTATAAGCCTGTAGCCATTGTTTTTAAACCTCTTTCGCCTATTAGATTTTTTCTGATACCCAGACTGCGATACAATTCTACCGGATTTAATGCCGCGCCGGAACGCAAACGAGCTTCGGCAACTAAGGCACGAACATCTGTACGGAAAGCATCCTGCAAAATTTCCTGTGCTTTAACTACGTCGTTTTCCTGCTGTGCAATTTCTAAAGCTTTTCTATCTACCAAAAGTGCCTGAGCATAAGCGATCATAATGGCTTCTACAGATTGCAATAAATCTTCTAAAGGATCTTTGATGTTGTGCGAAGCGTCGATCATCCAGCCTAAATCTTTGGCGTGGTTCATTCCGCGAGCGTCCATTCCTTCGACTAATTCATTAAAAATCAAGAATAATTGGTATGGTTTTAAAGCTCCGGCGGTTAAATCGTCGTCTCCGTATTTTGAATCATTAAAGTGAAAACCACCCAGTTTTTCTTCCATCAACAATAAGGAAACGATTTGTTCAATATTGGCATTTGGTAAATGATGTCCTAAATCAACAAGAGTTTGCGCTTTGTCACCTAATTTTTTTACATATGAATATGATTGTCCCCAATCAGCCACTGTAGTTGAATAAAAGTTTGGCTCAGCACATTTATATTCTAAAAATAATTTCCAGTTTGAAGGTAATGCATCATAGATTTCTTCCAGACTTTCTAATGTATTTTGGTATGCTTTTCTAAAGTTTAATTGTCCCGGAAAAGAAGAACCATCGGCCAACCAGATCGTTAATGATTCTGATCCTAATTCGATTCCGTGTTGAATTACTTCTATATTATGAGCAATTGCCTGTTTGCGAACTGCTTTGTTTACGTTTTGTAATGATCCGAATTTATATGAATTTTCCTGACCTGACTGATCTTGAAAAGTATTCGAATTCATGGCATCAAATCTTAAATTGTGTTGTGCAGCAAGGATTTTAATTGCTTTATAATCCTGTGGAATATCCCACGGAATGTGCAATGAAATGGCACCCGAAGCATTGTTTAAGGCATGAAGCAAACCTACATCTTCTATTTTTTCTTCGATTGAACGTGGTTCTCCACCTCCGGGAAAACGTCCGAATCTTGTTCCACCCGTTCCTAATGCCCAGGATGGAATTGCGATTTGAAAATCGATTAGTTTTTGAATAATTGCTTCTGTATCACCAATTTCTGATACTGTAAAAGCAAATTTATTTTGATGTTTTTTTAATAAATCTTCGTTGTGAGATGCGATATTGTTTGATCCGATTAACATATTATTTATATTTTAATAGAGACTACAATATATATAATTTATATAAACTGAACTCTGGTTTAACTTTACTATTTTATGCTATTATGCGACTTTTATGCGATGTGGAATGTCTAAAAAAATCTAACGTCCGAATGATATCGAACGCTAGACCACAAAAAACCACTTTTGCTTTAAACAAACTTAAAAACTTAACAATCTATCTGTAAAAGCCCATTGATACGCCGCCATCTACGTTTAATGCGTTTCCTGTTGATTTACCCAGTAAACCACCAACAAAGGCAAAACAAGCGTTTGCAATATCATCCGGCAATATAATTTCATTCAATAACGTACGTTTTGCATAATAAGCCGGCAACTCTTCAACCGTGATACCGTATGCTTTTGCACGACCTTCTGCCCAGCCTCCGGACCAAATATTAGAGTCTGAGATTACTGCATCAGGATTTACTGTGTTTACACGAATTTTATCGGCACCTAGTTCAGCAGCCATTAAACGTGTCAAATGCGCCTGAGCTGCTTTTGCTGAACCGTAACCAGGATTATTTGGTCCTGCTACAACTGCATTTTTAGAAACAATATTCACAATATCTCCACCAAATCCCTGTTTGCGCATTACTTCGATTCCGGCTTTTGAAACAATAAATTGTCCTTTTACCAAAATGTCATACAATCTGTCCCATTCTTCCAGAGTGTGTTCTGCAATAGATTTAGAAATACTAATTCCTGCATTATTCACTATAATATCTGCACCTCCACAAGATAAACAAGCTTCGTCTAATGCTTTTTCTGTACTTTTTTCATCGGTCACATTTAGTAAAGTACTTGAAACAGCATCTTTACCAAATAATTTTATAAACTCAGCTGTAGCGGTTTCTAAACGTTCTTCGTTAATGTCGTTGATCACGACACAAGCACCTTCCTGAGCAAATTTTTTCGCAATTGCTTTACCAATTCCGCCAGCAGAACCTGTAATTACAGCAATTCTTCCTGACAATGCTTTTGGTTTAGGCATACGCTGTAATTTTGCTTCTTCAAGCAACCAATATTCAATATCAAAAGCTTCCTGACGCGGTAACGAAGTATATTCTGAAACTGCTTCAGCACCTTTCATCACGTTTACTGCATTGATATAATATTCTGATGCCAATCGTGCCATTGTTTTATCTTTGGCAAAAGTGAACATTCCAACTCCCGGATATAAAATCACCACCGGATTAGGGTCACGCATTGCCGGCGAATTTGACTTTTTACAAGTGTTGTAATAGTCTTTGTACATGGCGCGATATGACTCAAAAGCTGGTGTTAATTTTGCTTTGATTGCAGCAACATCTGATAAATCTTCGTTGGGTTCTAAGGTTAAAACCAAAGGACTGATTTTGGTACGTAAAAAGTGATCCGGACAAGAAGTTCCTAGCGGAGCTAATTTTGATAAATCATTTGAATTTATGAATTCCAAAACTCTTGCATCATCTGTATAATGTCCAATCATTTGACGCTCTGATGAACAGAAACCTCTTAAAATTGGGGCTACTTTTGCTGCTTTTAATTTACGATCTTCAGCAGGAAGACTTTCTATTTTTTTACCTCCAAAAACAGGACGTTTTTTTCCGAAGTTATTTTCTAAATATTCTGCACATTTTTCGATTACTTCAAGCGTGTTGATATAACTTTCATAAGCAGTATCTCCCCAGGTAAATAATCCGTGGGAACCTAACATGATTCCGCGTAATTTTTTACCTTTTTTTTCTGCTTCTTCCAGACAAGTTCTTAACTGAAGTCCGAGATCAAAACCCGGACGCTGCCATCCTACCCAGCCAATTTCACCGTTGAATAATTCGTCGGTAATTTTAGCTCCGTCTTTTGCTGCTGCAATTGCAATTGCCGCATCAGGATGTAAGTGATCAATATGTTTAAAGGGTAAAAAACCATGTAAAGGCGTATCGATAGAAGGTGCTTTTGAAGCTAAATCGAAAATACAGTGATTGAATAATTCGACCATTTCATCTTCAAACTCAATTCCTCTGTACACATTTTCAAGATTGCGAAGTCGGTCCAGATAAAGCGCCGCACAACCTGATTTTGTTAGCGTACCAATGTCTCCACCAGAGCCTTTGATCCACATCACCTCAGAGCTCGCTCCGGTTAGCGGATCTTTATCAGTAATTTTTACCGATGTGTTTCCACCGCCATAGTTAGTCAATCTTAAATCAGCTCCTAATAAATTAGAACGATAAATGAAAAGCCCCACTTCATCTCCTGCCAATGCTGCTGCCTGAGCCTCATCCCAAAGATAGCTTACATGCTTAAAAGTCATATTATTTATATTTATATTCGACATTGTTGTTACGTTATTTCTGTATGTTTATAATGAATTTCCAATTCCAACTAAAACAATTGACAGCATGATTAATGCAATTCCCCAGGCAAATGTTCTAAGTGTTCTTTTAGAAACTCCCGCCCATTCTTTCAAATAAAATCCCCAAAAATTGGCTGTCAGGATAATGGTTGCCATGTGTAAAATCCATGAACTTGCACCGTTTCCTAATTTGCTTTCTCCCATTCCGTAAAAGAAAAATTGTAAAAACCACATTGTTCCTGCAATTGCCGAGAAAAGAATGTTTTTTGAAATTGGTGTGTTTTTATTGGTATAATCTGAAAAGGTTCTGTTTTTGAAATTCAGGTACATGCACCAGATAAAATTGGTGGTTAAACCTCCCCACATCAAAACGATATAAGTAACGTTGTTTTGAAAAAGCGGATTACAACCGTAGCTTACTGCAGTTTCTGCCATTGGTTTTCCGGCTTCGATTCCGTAGTTAAAAAACGAACTCAAAATCCCTGAAATCACCGCGATAATCAACCCTTTTACTAAACTGAAATCTTTATCTCTGTCTTGATGTCCGGATGCGAAATCTCTTTCTTTCAAAATCCCTGCTTTTCCTGAAATTGCAATTCCCAAAAGGCAAACTGCAACTCCTGCTAAAACCAGTTGTCCGCCTGGATTTGAAAGCATATGACTGAATGAAATTTTACCCGCTGTAGGATAGATATCGTAATAAATTGAAGGAACTAATGCGCCAAAAGCAGAACAGAATCCTAAGATGATGGAGTTTCCTAACGACATTCCTAAGTAACGAACGCCTAAACCGTATGTTAATCCTCCAATTCCCCAAATCAGTCCCATTGAAAATGTGAATGCTTTTATTGATGGTGAGGCAGTTGCAATAATTTCAACAAAATTTGGAATCGTTAAATAAGCTGCGATTGGCGGCACTATTAACCAGGAGAAAAAACCTCCTATGATCCAGTAGCTTTCCCAAGCCCAATCTTTTACTTTTTTAAAAGGCATATAAAAACTACCTGAAGAAAATCCTCCGATAGAATGAAAAATAATTCCTAATAATGATTCCATTAATGATTTTGTTTTGTGGTTATTGTGATAGTTAATTTTGTTTTGTAAAATAATAGAATGTAAAAAAGAAAACTGTCCTGTACTATCCTTTATAGTTTTGCCATTTATGTTAAAACTGAGAATTATTGCAAAGAACAACCCTCAAATATTAGAAATATAAATTTAAAATTTCTATTTTAGCAATCGATTTCGTAATTATTATATCCTCAATTTGCCAGAAATAAACAAATCAGCAAAAAATATAAAATAAGCCTTATTTAATTTTGAAGCTTTTGTGAGAAAAGTAACAAGCAGGTTCGTTTTAAAGATTTCAGATCAACTTTTGATATAAATTATGATTTAAGAGGATGTCGTAACCAGCTGTCGCCTAATTTACAAGCCAAAAAAATGATTAAACTTATTAAAATAGATGAAGATTCCAGGGTTCCTAAATACAAACAAATTGTAGACTCGATCCTGCAGAATATTGCGAACGGAAATTTAAAAATAAATCAAAAAATACCCTCCATAAATAGCTTTAGTGAAGAATTTTATATGTCGAGAGATACAGTAGAAAAGGCATATAATATTTTAAAAGAGCGAAAAATAATATCATCCATCAGAGGAAAAGGATATTATATCACCCGAACGAAACTTGAATCTAAAGTAAATATTTTGTTTGTGCTTAATAAACTGAGTGCCTATAAAATGAAAACTTACAACTCTTTTATTAATACTGTTGGCGCAAATGCTCACGTTGATCTTCATATTTATCATTGTGATGAAACCTTGTTTCTCAACTTATTAGACAAGTTTGAAGGCGCTTATGATTATTATGTAATTACCACACATTTTAAAACCGATGAATTAAAACACCTTAGTTTTACGGATGAAGTGGCAAAGGCAATCCAGAGAATTCCGGATGAAAAGCTGGTTTTAATGGATAATATTAAACTGGGAATGGACGGTGAAATCATCAAGATTTATCAGGATTTTGAAAATGATATTTATAATGCGTTAAAAGAAGGTCTTTCGAAAATAAGTAAATATAAAAAGTTAATTTTAGTTTATCCGGACAAGGCCGTTTATCCTTATCCACGCAGAATTTTACATGGATTTAAAAAGTTTTGCGTCGAGCACGAAATCAATTTTGAGATTTTAAGCGAAGTCTATGACGATATGATTCTTAAAAAAGGCGATTTATTTATTACTATAGAAGAATCTGACCTGGTGAATTTAATGAAACAAATTCGTGATGAAGAATATGTTTTAGGGAAAGATATTGGCATAATCTCTTATAATGATACTCCTTTAAAAGAGCTTCTTGGGATCACAGTAATGTCGACTGATTTTAATGTGATGGGGGAAACTGCTGCAAGAATGATTTTGAATAAAGAAAAAGGACAGGTAAAAGTGCCGTTTAATTTTATTGATCGAAATTCGATATAGATTTTAATGTTTTTTTATATAATTAAGATCAAAACTAAAAAAGCTCCAGATCAATTGAGCTTTTTTAGTTTTAGTAGTTTTTTTGCTTCAAAGTCAGTACGGGCACAATTTTTTTCTTTATATAAAAAAAACAGAGTCAAAAATTAAAGTGTAGACACTTCTTTTCCAACTCTGCTTGTTTATTTAATTTTCGATTTCTTATTTTAAAGGAAAACAGGTTTACTCTTTGCCTTTAAAGATACTTTTTATCTTTAAGTGGGCTCTTTGCATTATGGAGCAAATCATCAGCAATTTGTATCATTCCGCTGTTGTTTGAACCTCCCCAAAGTGCTCTTCCAAAGATGTAGCTAATAGTATATTCTTCCCAAGTAAGGCAATAATTTTTTATACCTACATACGAATTTCTTAAATATTCTTTCATCTCTGTTTCAGAAAGATAACCTGCTTCATAGCAACAACGTGATAAAAATGATCCTCTGCCGTAATTCCAGGCTGAATCTTTTATTTTTTTTATCTGAGCAAAATTCTTGATTACATTTTGCTCTAAAAGCTCAGGTATAACGTTGTTTAAACTTCGATATATTTGTAAATATTCTTGAAAAATTTCTTCTTCGTTGGGTAAATCTGATTTTAAAATAGCAACATAGTTTTCTTTATTTTCAAAAGCACTATAAACTACATTTATATATTGATCCTGGTTTCTTTCCTGCAAATCTAAAAGTATTGCTATGGCTGTTTCTTTATCAAACACGCTCCAATAATCTTCTAAAATCGTCTTGATTGTCGATTTACTTAGCCCTGTTTCGTACGAATTAAGGTAGGCTGATTGCTGTTCAGCATACATGGAACTAATTAATAAATAATCTAATTGCTGACCAACTACTTTATTTTTATCGTTTAATCTTATGCTTTTAAACGCATTGAAAATTTTCGAAAATACACTCATTGCCCTTATGCTACTTGCAGATTTGGAAATTTGTCTTGCAATACTTTTACAAAGTTTTCGCCTACTACCTGATATTTTGCTCTGGTTAATACTTGTTTGTTCAAATTTAAAAGATCTGTTGGATCCGGAACATAATGCAATCTGTCGTGAATTTCAAGCGCCAAAGGATTACCATCTATATTGAATGTAATGATATGAGTTTTTGGCAAATATTCTTCAGAAGATTTTGAATATACTCCTAACTGTGATTTTAAAATACCTCCATATTCAAGTCTTGCCTCTTCAATACGGAAATTATCAAAAACAACATGCTCGTCTAATTCTCCTACAGCATCGGTACTGAAAAAATGCAAATCATTACCGCTCAATACCCAGAAACATTCGGTTTCTACGCGCTGAAGTTTTACACCTACAGCAGAAATGGCAACGTTTTTTATTCCGTCAGTTACAACTTCCTGAACTTTATTGGCTTTGGTCTGAGGAACTGATCCAGAGGTGTAAGCATCTATTGATTTTCCTTTCATCCATTGTGTTAATTGGGGGAAATCCTGTTTTAAAACTTCTTCTTTATGAAGATCGTATTTGGTTCTTTCAAGATCTAAGTCAATTTCTGTTTTTGCTGCTGCGTGTTTTTTATTCATGTATACCATAAAACCGATACCGGCAATTACTAATACAACGGGAATTAAAAAAAGTGGATTCATAATTTAATTTTTTATTAAAGGTTAATTGGTTTTACGTCTTTTTTTTTGTCTTTTCCAAAAAGGCCATATAGAATTAAACAGACTAGTAAAAACAGGAGTATTTTTCCGCCATATTGGGTATAAAATCCTAATTTCAACAGTTGCTCTTTCTTTAATTTATTTGCGCTTATTATTTTTTCAATCTCTTCATTCGAGAGTTCGTAATATCTGTCAGAATGCTCTTTTGCCAATATTAGCTTTGGCTCCTGAGTGATCCAAACTGGTATCCATGCGATACTATACTCCTGATGTAATCTGGCAAGATCTAAATGGGTATTTGATTCTTCTTTTGAAAGATATTCATCAGTATTGGGTAAATCTGCAACAATCTCTAATTTGTCAATTTTACCAATTGGTATTCTTGCTTTGGCTAAAGCCAAATTGTAAGAGCAGAAAGCAATGGTCGTTGTTAAGAAAAGTTTCTTTATGTAGGTCATAATGGTATCGCCTCAGTTTAATTTTGGCTTATTTTGGGGTACTATTTAATTGATAACACAAAAAAATAGATGTGTTAATACATCCAAAAAAAGCCCGTACTGAAAACTTCCTTAACATTTTTGTTCAAATCTATTTAATTTTTCTTACAATAGACAATAAAAAAATTAGATTTTGCATTTTAATAAAATACAAAATCTAATTTCTCAAATGTTTATTCTCTTTTGCTTTAAATGATAAAGTTATCGTTACAAAAAATTAATATCAATGAATATTAGCGCTTAATTATCCTGAAATTTAACCAGTACAATATTTGGTTTAGGCGCTGGTTTCATCCCCATTCCCATATAAAAACTCGTATGTGGGGGCTGATTATAACCTACATTTTGCCACGCAACACTTAATCGATATTGCGGGTCGTGCATTAAAGTATATTGCCTGATTTCGGTTGGAATTGTGGTAGAATAAATTCGTAATTCAGTATTATCTTCAGACCTTAAAATTAATTCCTCACGCCAGTCTCCCAGAATATCTGCCGAAAGTGCCGGCGTGGATTTAGTGCCATTATTTGAAGCTGCTCCTGTTGCAGTAAACAATCTGCCTGCATTGTATTTATCAATATAATTAGAATTCAGCAATTCTCTCGAAGAATCTCCATCCCAATAAATTAAAAAATTGGTTGAAGTTGGTGCTTTTCCTATTTCATTTCCCTTCATGTCATGCAAATACGGCGATCCTGACCACCAGCATTGTGCGCCCTTTCGGGTTGGATCGATATTATCTGCAACACCGCGACCAACATCTTCGTTAAGCGAATCCGTAAATAAAACTTTTCCGTCAGATGCAGAAAATAAAGTAACTCCCGGACCCGTTGTTCCGTTTTCTATTTCATGGATTCCAAAAACTTCCAAACCCGGAATATCCAGATCAAGATCAGAAACATGCAAAGCATCGCCGTGCCTGAAACCAGTTGTGTACAATCCTTTTCCGTCATCATCGACGCACATTGATCCGTAAATAATTTCATCTTTCCCGTCGTTGTCCACGTCTGCAACCGTGAGTCCGTGATTTCCCATTCCTGAATATGGATTTTCGGCATTTTTACTATCAAAAACCCATCTCGAAGTTAGTTTGTCATTTTTAAAATCCCAAGCCGCCAAAACCGTTCTTCCATAATATCCCCGACACATTACAACACTCGGATGAATCCCGTCTAAATAGGCAATACAAGCCGTAAAACGATCAATTCTATTTCCTTTAGTATCATTCCCTCCGCTTCCGCCTCTTCCGCCCCAGCCTGCAAGATCGCCTCGTTCCGGGATATATTCAGTAATCGTAATTAGTTTTCCGGTTCTTCCGTTAAAGACAGAAAGATATTCCGGACCTTTTAAAATCTTTCCATAAGTTGGAGAATTTTCATCTCTGTCAACCCAATCTTTCGTAGAATTTCCAACAACATTATTCTCACTATCTGTTGTTCCATCGGCAGTTTTACAGACAAATTCCGAAATGCCATCGCCATCTAAATCATACACCATAAATTGGGTATAATGTGCGCCTTCGCGGATGTTTTTTCCGAGATTAATCTGCCATAAAAATTTTCCATCTAATGTATACGCCTGAAATATGGGCGGATCTGTGATTCCTTTAAAAGAATTATCAAGACTTTTTCCTGTCATATGAACAATCAGATCATATCGCCCATCGCCGTCTAAATCCCCAACCGAAAGATCATTCGGGATATATCCTGCAACTGGTTTTAGTTTTATTGCCAGATAATCTTTATCAGGACTTTGTGCAGGAATTGTAAAACTTCCCCTTGCATCGGTTTCTTTTCCTTTAAAAACTGTTTTTACAAACCATGTATTTTCTTCCTGAATATTGGCTTTTGCATCAATAAAATTTGTTGCGCCAAAAATGGGTTTATCGTTTAGTTTAACTGGTTGTTTAGTACCGCTTTTTCTATATAAATTAAAACCCAAATCATCAGAATCTGTTCCTAAAACACGCCAACCAATAAAAAACTGATTGTTGTTTTTTACTGCAATAACGCCTCGGTCAAGATTTTCCATTTGTCTTTGTGCGAAACTGGAAGTACCTGAAAATAAAAGCAAGAATAGAATTGTATTTTTCATAATTGGTATTTTTTATGGATTGTCATGGCACGCAGATGACACGGGTTTTGACGGGTCTATGCGGATTTTTTTTTTTTCGCGCAAAGACGCACAGGCGCAAAGTTTTTTTTCTTTGTTTTGTTTTGTTTTAAGACAAGCTTGTCATTTGGACCGAAAGGAGAAATCACACAAGTAACTCGACAAAGATTGGCGACATTCGTTATGGAGTTTCTAGTGTCCTTCGACTTCGCTCAGGAGGACAAACTAACTTCAATAAAAATTTGCGACTTCGCGTCTTTGCGCGAAATAAAAAAAATCCGCATAGACCCGTCAAAACCCGCATCATCCGTGGGCAATCTTTTCTTGTGTGATTTCTCCCTTTGATCGAAATGACAAAAAAAAAGAAATCTGTTTTAACCCGTTAAACCCGTATCATCCGTGGGCAATATTGCATCAAAACATCTTCGCAAATCCCTCACTTTTCACTTTCCAAGTCCCATCTTTTGGAAAACCCGGATTTTGTTCTGTGGTTCCGTCCCAACCTGCACACATCATGGCAACGGCGGTTAATAATCCCCCGTTTCCGGGAAGATAAAGCGTTAATCTGTCTGACTGATAATTATGTCCGTTTTTTAAATATGTGTTTGTTGTGACATTCATAAATAAGGCATCAACGGCTTTTTCGGGCATATTCAAACGTGCTGCGGACATCGCTGTCATCGGGAAATCCCATCCCCAGGTTTTATCCCATGACCATGTTTTCCAAACCAGATCAAACGTATTTTTCATGATTTTTTTATCTAAAAGTGACGTTTCAGGAAGCATACCAAATGTTCCTAAAACCGACGGATGATCTGTTTTGAATTCAGGATTTGTGTATGAATCCTTTGCGCTTTCTGTCGCCAGATAAACCTGATCTGCAATTGGTAACGGAGATAATTTAGCCAAAACGGTTTCCCATTTTTCAGGAACTTTCTGGTTTAATTTTTTCTTCCAGGCAATTGCCGTTTTCAAAGCCCAGTTCCAATATGCCAATTCATAGGTTGGGTTAAAAGTTTCCATTGCTTTAAAGCGTTCCTGCGCCGGAATAACGCCAGGTCCTAAAACATAACGATCACTTTTAGCGTCGTAATTTGCAAACGAAGCCATGAAATTAGCGGTTTCAAAAACACGCTCGCTGTATAAATCTAAAGTTGCTGTGGTTGGTTTTGCACGATAAATTAATTCTGCGTAAGTGATAAAATGTGGCTGTTGCCAAAGCAAAAATGAACCTACAGATGACGGACTTTCATTACCATCCGGATCTGTCATTTTTTGCCATCTTGCGCCTTCAAAACCTTGTCTTTTGGCGATATTTTTGGCTTTCTCAAAAACCTTTTGATACCATGGTAAACTTTTTTCCAATAATTCAGGTCGGTTCCAAAGTGCAAAATGAACGCCGTGCCACCAATGCATTTCCAGATGCGGTTTTCCGTACCAGCTATTATAGGTTAAACCTGTTTCCTGTGGCGGAACTTTTCCTGTACATTGCACTTTGGTTAAATATTGTGACAGAATAACTCGTCGTTCCAATTCTTTGCCGCGAGGATCTGTACTTCCTGAAAAATCTACCGCTGCACCGCTTTTCCAGAATTGTTCCCAGCCTTTTACACTGCTGTTTTCAATATCTGTAAATGATGAATTTGTTGCTGATTTTTTATTTGCTAAAGCAAAAAGACAACTCAATTCTAATGTATTGGTATTCGATGCTTCAACTACAAAATAATGATCTGAAACCTTTTTTATTTGTGCATTTCCTTTCCAATTCAAATTGACATTATACGAAATACTATCCATTACATGCGTTACTACCGCTTCTGTTTTTGACTTTTCAGCCAATGTGCTTTTATAATCTTGTTTGCCTTCCCATTTTGTTCCCATATCTGCCCAATCGCCTGTTGGAAACGGAATTCTTAAACTGATTTTCAACCGTTTTTGCTGCAATAAATCCGATTTGACTTTTACGCCAATCGCGTCTTTTTCCTGATGTGAAACGGTTAAAACTGTAACTGGAATTCCTTCGACTTCAAAATAACTTTCGATTTCTCCTGTCCAAAGATTCAATTTTTGAGCAATCTCTTTTATGTCTTCCGGTTTTGCGATGCTTCCGTCTTTCTTGGTAATTTCAAAACCCAAATTTCCCAATTGCAATAAATGCGGATTCTGACGAAACCAGTTCACCGCTTCAACTCTTCTCGCAGGTTCTTTGATCTGAACCGTATATGAAATGTCTCTGCCAAACTGTTTATAATCTCTTAAGGTTTCCGAAAACTTATAATTATTGGTGTTTTTATAACTGTCCCAACCCCATTCCGACTGCGTTCCCAACGGAATTCCGTTTTCATACTTTTTAGGAAATGTCTGCAATCCCGTAGCATCAACTGTAAAAGCAAAAGCACCGTTCCCAACAGTTAAAGAAGCTAAAGTATCTATAGCCGTGATTTTAACGTTATGTCTGGTTACTAATGCTTTTCGATCTATTTTTTGCTGTGCAAAAATGAATATCGAAAAGAGGAATGCGGTAATTAAGTGATATTTTTTCATAGTATAAAAGTTGGTTTTGATAGGTTCTGGTTGAGATGATAAAAATTAACCGCAAAGCAAGCAAGTTTTTTTATCAATATTATTTGTAAAACATAAGTTCACAAAGCTTTATCAATACAAAGCTTTGCGGACTTTGCTTTGTCACAAATCACGCAAGCATAAAAAACTTTGCGTGCTTTGCTGTAAAATTTTAAGCGGTTTAATGTTTTTATTTTAATAGGTTATCTAATTTTATCATTGCTTCGATTTATATATCGTCCCTACGGAACTCTGAAATGTGGGAAATTGATTTTTTTTTTTTGCTACCAATATTTAGCTCCTAACGGAGCATCATATCACTTTTTTTCTATTCTCTTGCTTCTTTCTTCTATTCTCTATCTTCTATTCTCTTGCTTCTTGCTTCTTTATTCTTGCTTCTATCTTCTATTCTCTATCTTCTATTCTCTTGCTTCTTGCTTCTATTCTCTTGCTTCTCTCACCAACGTCACACTCATCAACCCAATCACAACATCATTTGCAATAGTCCTCAGCGTCAAACTTTTCAACGCTTTATTTTTATTCAACGGCAAATCCAAAATAGTTCCTGCACCTCCATCAACTCCATAACTGGTGAATCCTTTTATGGTTTTGAAATCCTTAAAATCTCTTGAAATTTCTCCTGTTTTAAAATAGATTCTTGGCGGTTTTGGCGCGTTGGTTGTAAAGGCAAGTCCGTCAATAAAATAATCCTGTTCGATTGGCCACCAGTTTTCCGGATTTTTCAGAGGCAGAATATCAGATGTTCCATCAGTGTAATTTACTATTATTTCTCCGTTTATGATTCGGCTTTGCATTGGGTTTGTAGTTCCGGCGAGCATAAAATAAGCGTGTGAAGCTTTTCCGTTTAACGGAATATTGATGCTTTCCGGAAAATTATCCCACATTGATGTAAAAATAATATTCTTATGATTTGCATCAGAAGGTGTTTGGAACGGAACCCCGTTTGGCGTTGTGATCTGTCCGTTTGCTTTTGCTTTTTGGCGTAAGCCAGAATCATCAATTTTTACCGAAATATTTGGATAACACCAATTCCCAATTCCTTGTTTAGGAAGTTGCAAAGTCACTGTTTGCGGTCTTGGAGAAAGATATTCATAATTAAAAATATCGGTTACTTTTGAATTAAAAAATGACGAAAGCTGAATTGTTTCTGCACTTTTTGATTTATCCAGCGGAAGATCCCAATTTGTAACTGCTTCATTTGATTTATTTTCGGATTTTACATTTAAATGAATGGGTTCCCACCAGGATAATTCGCCTTGTTTTAATTCGATAAAAAACAGTTTGTTGCCAACCGAATTCACTTTCGCCTTGAGCGAATTACCTGTTTTTGAAATTTCACTTAAAACCAATTGCGGATCGTAAAGCGAAATTATTTTAGCTTTAAGAGTTTTCAAATCCAAAATTTCATTTAATGTATAATTCTCTTTTGATTCTATTTTTTCAACAGGATTTCCTTTCCATTTAATCGTAATTTCATAAATAGCATTGTAAGGAACTTCGATACTTATTTTTGGTTTTCCGATGTTTTCCGAAACAATTTTCCAAGCAACTGATTTTCCGTTTGCAGTAATATTTTCTACAGTTTCAAAAGAAGAATTCAGAACTAATTTCAAATTCATCTTAGCCGAAAACTGATTTTTGATCACATATTTTTCTTCTTTATTTTCTCTTTTAAAATCAATTGAAATATCGGGAATTTCTAAAGAAGCCTGATTCCATTTTTCAGGAAAACCCGGTTTAATGGTTAAAACTTCTGCCAAAGCATCGGGCTGAATCCCAAAAAGTCCTTCGACTAAAGTTCTGGAAGCCATTCCTATTGGGTCGGCAAAATCGCGATACAATTCACCTCGCATCGCATCCTGATACAAAAGCTGCTCAAAACCGCCGGGCGAAGCGCCTAAATACATACTTTCGACCAAAGCACTTTCCCACATTTTAAACGCATTTTCAGATTGTCCGCCCTGCCAGAAAGCCAGTGAAGTATGCAATTGTTCGGCTAAAGCCACATTATTTGTTGACCATGTATAAGGCTGCCAGTTTGTTGTACTAATCACATAAAGGTCTTTTTTATCCAGTCCTTCGGCAGAAATTGGGATATGCGGAATCTGATTGTTCACGTAATCCAGCATTTGATAACTCTCAAAAGGAGTCGATAATTCTGAATCTATTGTGTGATAAATGCTCCAGATTCCGGGTGTATCGTGCAATAATTTATTTCCTAAAGCATCTTTATATTCGGCAAAAATTCCTTTATTGGCAATCCAAAGTTGGTTATTTGTGGCTTTCAGGATTTTATCTGCTTCTTTTGTAAACGGATTTTGATCTTCATTAATTTTCTTCGCAATTTGTGCCACGGTTTTATTCGCATAATAATTATAAGCCGATGAATGAATTACTCCGCCACCGCTATATTGCAAAGCATCGCTCGCCCAGATTGACGCATAAGCATCATATAATCCGTCGCCATCAGGATCAAAATTTCTTTTTTCCCAATTTAAATGTCTTTGAATTGTGGGCCACATTTCTTTTATGAATGAAGTATCGCCCGTCCATTTAAAATGTCTTAACATTTGATCGATGAAAACCAAATTCATATCATAATGATGTGCGACATTATTTTTGTTGGGACTTCGGCTAATGTATCCGCTGCTGAACATTGAGGTTCCTATTTCCTCTTTTTGGCGTGCTAAATTTCGTTCTTGATCCAATACAATCGGACCCGATTCCGGACTTGTAACCTGGGAATTACTGTAACTCGTAAAATGAGTTTTTGCGCGATCATGCCATCCTAAAGGATCTACGGTATAGGCACCGCGCCAGGCATTTAGATACATTCTCCAGGCAATTGCTCCGTGAAGATAAGCGGGACTTTCCCAAATTCCATCGGCTGCGATTGAAAGTGCAGATCCTAAGGTATTGATATACGGATCAGGAGTTGAAACTTTAACACGATTCGCTAAAAGTGCTGTTTCCTGAACTGATTTTTCATACAGTTGTGCTATGTTTTTTTGGTTGTAATTTGTTTTAGAATCTTCAGAAAGGAACAACCAATAAGATGCTTTTTCCGTAATAGCTTTTATTTTTCCGGTAATTAAAGTCAGTGATTCCGGATTTGAATTGAAAAGTTCCAATGGTTTGTTTTGCATTTTAGCATTAGCTAAATGTGGAGCTGATTCGGGGAAAAATCCAGTAATATTTCTATTATTTCCTGTTTTTTGTTTGTTACTTTCTGAACCATATTCTAATAAAAATGATCCCTTTTTTATGGTGTATTTGTTATTAGTACAATATTCCGGCTGTAAATAAAACACCGATTCAGGATCTGCGCCAATGTCTCCGTCCCGACTGAACTTTTTTCCTGTTGCTCCGCCAAAAGCCCAAATTAAACTGGTGTTTTTAGAGCTATTTTTTCCGTACAATTTTACAATGAAACCTTCAGTTTCTTTTAAAGCTACCACATCAACAAATAGTTTTCCGTTTCCTAAAATTGCGTCTTCGATTGTATAACGCATTGTTCCTGAAACATATCTTGTATCGATTTTGGTGGCTTCGGTAATCCATTTGCTTTCATTTCCGTTTACTAAACCTAGCTTGAAATTCCCTCCCATTCCGGGCATATACATTGCAAATTCAGGTAAATCACCAGTTTCAACCCTAAATTCTGTGTTAGAACCATATAAGGCTCTGTTGAATTTTCGGGTGCCATTTTTCAAAACAAAACTATTTCCTTCGGGCGCATAATGAATTTTACGCATAGCTTTATTCTCCTGTCCAAATGTTGCCATTGAACAAATTAAAAATAAGCCGATGAGGATTTGAATAGATTGTTTTTTAATTTTCATATTAATGTGACATGGTTTATTCTAAAATTTTAAAAGACAACTAATTGGTTGTAAATATTTTAATATATAGTCCCGATAGCTATCGGGACATAGATTTTTAGCTCTTATAAAAAGGCGTTTCACTTATTCAAAACACACAGAGATAGCTATGTAACAAATATTTCTATGTCTTTAGTTAATTTTAGAAAACTATAATTATTTATTAATTCCTAAATACAGATGCAATTTCTTTGTTTTTTAGTGGTATAGTATCCTGTACCTACCTGATTTTATCAAAATGATAATTTATAATCCTTCAATATTTTAACATCATAGTACAGGATACTATATAAAAACAGAACTACTAGTTTTGAAATAACATCAAATTAACTATGACATTCAAAAACATTATTCAAAAATTCATTATTGTTGTGTTCGCTTTGTTTTTACAAAAAAGCAACGCGCAACAAACTGAAAAAGTCTATTTGTCCGGAAAAGATTTTGAACATCCTGTACAATGGGATTTTTATTGTACGGGCGGAAATAACAGCAAAGTCTGGTCTAAAATTAATGTTCCATCGCAATGGGAATTAGAGGGTTTTGGCGAATATACTTATGGAAGATGGTACAAGGAACTGAACCAAAAAGAACCGAGCAAGGAAGAAGGTTTGTACAAATATGAATTTGAAATTCCGGCGGATTATAAAAATAAAGATGTTCTGATTGCGTTTGGCGGTGCGATGACGGATACGGAAGTTAAAGTCAACGGAAAGTTAGCGGGAGCGATTCATCAGGGTGGTTTTTATGAATTTAAATATGACATCACTTCTTTATTGAAGTTGGGTGCCAAAAATATTCTTGAAGTTCATGTCTGGAAACATTCTGCTAATAAATCTGTAAATGCAGCTGAACGTCGGGCAGATTGGTGGTTGTTTGGTGGCATTTATCGTCCGGTTTGGCTGGAGGTTTCGCCTAAAACTCACATTGAAAATATTGCCGTAAATCCTAAAATGGACGGTTCGATTACGGTTGATTTGCAACTTAACAATATTTCAAAAAATACTAGTGTCGAAGCAAAACTTAAAGGTTTGAATGGAGAAAATTTTGAAACTTTTACTTTTCCGCTTAAAGCGAAAACTATAAAACAATCAATTGCTGCAAAATGGAAAAACGTAAAACCGTGGAATCCTGAAACGCCTAATTTGTATGAATTAGAATTAATTTTAAAACAAAATGGGATTGTTGTGCATCAATATCATAAGCGAATTGGCTTTAGAACTTTGGAATTTAAAAAACAGGACGGAATTTATGTAAATGGTACTAAAATTATCATGAAAGGAATTAATCGCCATTCGTTTTGGCCGGAAGGCGGACGAAGTACAAGCAAGCGCATCAGTGAATTAGACGGAAAATTATTGAAGGATATGAATATGAATGCGGTTCGCGGGCATTATCCGCCTGACGATCATTTTCTGGATGTTTGTGATTCTTTGGGGCTTTTTGTTTTGAATGAACTGGCGGGCTGGCAAAACTCGTATGATACTGAAACGGGAACGAAATTAGTGACCGAAATGGTAAAACGTGACGTTAATCATCCATCTGTAATAATTTGGGATAATGGTAATGAGGGCGGCTGGAATTATAATGTCGATAAGATTTTTGGCGAGAATGATCCGCAAAAAAGGATTGTGATTCATCCGTGGGCGGATTTTAACGGTTGGGACACGCATCATTATCCGACTTATTTAACGGGAATGCATCGATTTAATTCGGGTGAAAATGTATTTTTTCCCACTGAATTTATGCACGGAACGTATGATAACGGGCACGGCGCGGCATTAGAAGATTTCTGGAATCGGTATAAGGAAAGTCCGCTATTCGCCGGAGGATTTATGTGGGCAATGCTTGACGAAGCTGTAAAACGATCAGACTGGACGGGTGATGTGAAATTTGATTCGAAAGGTTCGCTTGCCGCGGATGGAATACTGGGGCCTCATCGTGAAAGGGAAGGAAGTTATTATACTGTAAAAGAGGTTTGGTCGCCAATTCAGTTTCAACCAAAGCAAGTTACTGAGGATTTTGACGGATCGTTTTTAATTACCAATGAATACCTTTTTAGTAATTTGAATTCCTGTAAAATGGATTTTAAAGTTTTAAAAGCTGACAATAATGTTCTTTATACAAATGGAAATTCTACAGCGATAAGTTCAGGAAAAATTGAGATTCCGAGTATTGATCCTGGGGAAACCCGCAAAATTAAATTTGATGTTCCGAGTAATTTTGCTGAAGGGGATATTTTATCGATTTCAGCTTTTGATCAGTTCGATAAGGAAATTTATACGTGGACGTGGCCAATTCATAAAGCTAAATATTATGCCGCTAAATTTTTAAAGGTTCAGGACATTAAAGTAAAAGCTTCGGTTGCAAAAACGGCTAATGAAATCATTTTAAAAGGAGATAATGTCACGGTAACTTTAGACGTTACAACTGGAGAAATTTTATCTGTTAAAAATACAACTTCGATAATTCCGCTTACAAATGGTCCAAGACCTATTGGAATGAAAGCCAAATTAAAGGATATTCAGATTTCGCAAGAAGGTGAAAAAGCGGTTTGTCAAGTTAATTATTCGGGCGGATTATCTTCTATAAAATGGATTATGGAACCGGACGGACGTTTTAAAATGGAATTGCTGGCGCTGAAAAATGCTTCTGGCGGCGAGGGTTTTGACGGTGCTTTTTTTGAAGATAAAATCAACGCTTTCGGAATCACTTTTAGTTTTCCTGAAAAGGAAGTTACGGGTATTAAATGGTTTGGAAGAGGTCCTTATCATGTCTGGAAAAACCGAATTAAAGGAACTACTTACGGCTTATGGGAGAAGGATTATAATAACACAATCACGGGTGAAAGTTTTGAGAATTTGATTTATCCGGAATTCAAAGGATATCACGCAAATTTATTGGGCGCGAATTTAAAAGCCGGAACCTCATCGTTTAAGGTTTTTAGCGAAAATGATAATTTATTACTGAGATTATTCACACCTGATTTGCCTAAAAATGCTTTCCCGGGAAGTTATCCGCAACCGGAATTTCCGGAAGGAGATATTTCGTTTATGTATGAAATTCCGGCAATGAGGGATTTTAAACCTCTTGAACAACAAGGTCCGCAAAGTCAGCCAACAAATATCAGGATCAAAAGCGGTGACGACGGGATTAAGATGAATTTGTGGTTTGATTTTAGGGATGCAATTTAGTTTTAAGTTTTATTTTGTTTCAGGCTAACGTTCATATCTAATGTTATTTATACCTGACAGATTTTTTTGGCCAAAGCCTGAACATTGTCTTTTCAAATTTTCACATCAAAACATATGAAATCAATTAAAATATTTTCAGCGCTTTTATTAGGCTTATTATTTTTCAACTTTACTTCAAAACAAGACAATAAGCCAACAGTTTTTATGGTTGGTGATTCTACAGTAAAAAATGGTAAAGGTGATGGCGCTGGCGGACTTTGGGGTTGGGGAGATTTTATTGGTCAGTTTTTAGACACTACAAAAGTTAGTATTGAAAATCATGCTTTGGGCGGAACGAGCAGTAGGACTTTTCAGGATAAAGGTTTGTGGAATGTTGTTTTGAATAAACTTAAAAAAGGTGATTATGTTTTGATTCAGTTTGGGCATAATGACGACGGACCTTTAAACGATAGTCTTCGCGCACGCGGAACGATTAAAGGTATTGGCGAAGAAACTCAGGAAATAGATAATATCTTAACTAAAAAACACGAAACGGTTCATAGTTACGGCTGGTATATTCAGAAAATAATTCGCGAGGCGAAATCAAAAGGCGCGATTGCTATTGTTTGTTCCCCAATTCCCAGAAACGACTGGAAAGATAGAAAAGTACCTCGTAACGACAAATCATACGGGTTATGGGCGAAACAAATTGCAGATAAAGAGAAGGTGACATTTATAGATTTGAATGATAAAATGAGCCTTGAAATGGAAAAGTGGGGTGAAAAAAAAGTAACTGGAACGTATTTCTATAAAAAAGATCATACGCATACATCTGCAAAAGGTGCTGTACTTTCGGCTTCGGTAATTATCAATCAATTGAAAGAGAGTAAAAATTCGTTGAAAAATTACATTTTAAAAGATCCTGAAATTGTACTTCCTAAAAAGAAAAAGGTTTATTTAATTGGCGATTCGACTATGGCGAATAACAATGATGTAAATGCTGTGGGTTGGGGAGTTGCATTTCCTGCTTATTGTGACACAACGCGCATTGAGGTAATTAATAAAGCCCGAGGTGGTCGAAGCTCCAGAACTTTTGACCACGAAGGTCTTTGGGATGAAGTCAAAAATCAATTGCAACCGGGAGATTTTATATTGATTCAGTTTGGGCATAATGATGCGGGAGCAATTGACAAGGAAAAATTCAGGGGCTCGATTAAAGGAAATGGTAACGAAACTCAGGAAGTAACGCTGGCTGATGGCTCTAAAGAAACGGTGCATACTTTTGGCTGGTATATGGAAAAGTTTATTTGTCAAGCGAAAGAAAAAGGCGCAATCCCGATTGTTTTAAGTCAGACGCCAAGAAATGAATGGCCAAACGACAAAGTAGAACGACGAAGCGATACGTACGGAAAATGGTCAAAAGAAGCCGCTGAGAAAGAAAATGCATTTTATATTGATCTTAATGAAATCGTTGCGCTTGAATATGAAAAATTAGGCAAAGAAAAAGTAAAGGCGTTTTTCCCAAAAGATCATACGCATACGGGCTCAGAAGGTGCTGATTTTAATGCAAAAACTGTAGCGGAAAGTATTAAGAAACTGAAAGATTGTGGGCTTAAGAGTTTTGAATTATGAGTAGGTCTTAGAGCCAAGAAGCAAGATGCAAGATTTTAGAGGCAAGATGTTAGATGCAAGATGTTAGATGCAAGATGTTAGAAGCAAGAGACAAGATGTTAGAAGCAAGAGACAAGATGTTAGATGCAAGATTTTAGACGCAAGATGTTAGAAGCAAGATGCAAGATATTAGATTGTAAAGTACCTCTTTAATCTTGCATCTTGCCTCTTTCTTCTTGGCTCTTGCTTCTTTCTTCGTGGCTCTTTCTTCTCCAATGTTGCTTCTATACTCTTTCTTCTAACATCTTCCCTCTAAACTCTTATAAATAAAAAAACCTCGTTTAAAATGAATTAAACGAGGTTTTATTTTGACTAAAAATATTATTTTTTTGATTCTTCGATAGAAACTTTTCTAAACTCTTTCAAAAGTTTTTCAATTTCTAAAGTAGCTTTACGAGCTCTTGCTCCAGCAGCTTTAACACCTTTTTCTGTTAAAGAGTCAGCTTCTGTTTTAAATGTTTCAATTTCGGCGTTGATTTTTACTAATAGATCTTTCATGCTTATAATTATTAAATTAAGGCGCAAAAATAAAAGTTTGAATGATAGTTACAACATATTTGACGTTAAAATTATCAGCGTTTTTTAACGTTTGATTTAACATTAAATTTACCTCACTTTTTTTTTCATTTAATAAAAGAACCAACCAACTACTAATCAACTACTTATTTTTTAATTTATGAAATAGTTGGCTTTACAACGTGCTGACAGATATGGAAAAATAATTTGTTATATTTTTCTAAATCATTAAAAACAGTCAGAAATTTTACACTTTGAACGGGAGAAACCAAGAGACTGACTGAAAATAGGCTAAAAAATCAGTCAACTTTTTGCTTATTTACGTACACATTTTTAAAATTTACATTTGTTATTAAGCTATTATCAATATTTGTTTTTACGGCTTGAATATTTAAATTCTCAAATGTAAAATTTGATAAGCGCACATTTGGATCGTTTTCTACTCCGTAAAAAGTGTCGCATTTTAGATCGATATTTTTTAAGGTAACATTGTCTCCATAAGATAATGGTACATCAGGACGACCTTTCATATCAAAAAATTGTTTCCATGCAAAAATTGCCAGACAGGTTTTTGCTTCTCCTTTAATATCTTCTACTCTTATATATTCGTATCGTTGTGGTGTATCAGGTCGCATTTTCAACCATAATAATCTCGACGCGCCATCGATTTTACAATTACGCATAATTACGTTTCTGTTGTGGATAGATTCGCTTCCGTTTGTTAGTGCAGAATGACAGAATCCAAAATTGCAATCTTCTATAATGATATTGGCGTTTGGTCCGTTGTTTGGATCCTGATCTGCGTAAGGCCCTTTTCCTCCTTTTAAGGCAATTGCATCATCGTTCACGGACATATAACAACCTTTTACTAAAAAGTTGGTGCAAATATCAATATCAATAGCATCTGTACTTGGCGCTTTTACACCTATATGTGGCGAGAAAATATAAAGATCCAGCAGTTTTACATTATTGCATTTATAAAAATGATTGGTCCAGAAGCCTGAATTAATCAGTTTTACGTCCTGAAGCTGCACATTATTAGAGTTCCATACAAAAATTAATCTTGGCCTTGAAACTTCGAGATTGGTACATTTTGGATTTTCTTTGCGGCGTTCCCAGAAAGCTTCCCAATATTTTTTTCCGTTTCCGTTGATCGTTCCTTTTCCCGAAATCGAAAAATTATCAACTCCGTATGCGTTTACTAGTGCGGGAAAATAATCCAGATTCTGCCCTTCCATTCTAGACGGCATGATTGGGAAATCGGCAATATTATCTGAACCTTTTAAAACTCCACCTTCAGAAACGTATAAAGTGGTTTTGGGTTTAAAAAATAAAGCGCCACTCAGGAAAACTCCTTTTGGAATCACAATTACTCCTCCTCCGTTTGCAGCGGCTTTATCAATCACTTTCTGAATGGCAACGGTTTGGATTTTAGTACTGTCTTTCCCTATTCCAAAATCTGTTATGGTGTATTTTTTTCCGAGATCTTTCAATTGAATTTTAGAATAATCTTTGAACCAATTGCTGATTTCGGTTCCATCAGGGAATTTGTCGTTTTTGTAATCCTGCGAATATGAAGATTGCGAAAAAACGAAGACGCAGATTAAAAATTTTATGGTGTTTTTCATTTTTTGGTTTGTGTTAGTATAGTTGTTGTTTTGTTTTATCACGATGTTGCCAATTCTGACGGACGAAGGATTGTATTAGAATGTAGTTGAAATGTCTTTCAAGTTCCGTTGTTCCTCGGGAAATCATTTTGTTTTTCTTTTCTATTTTAAAACAATTTAGTTATTTAATCCAAGTGAAAAACTTCTTTTAGCGGAATTGTTACGGGCGAATTATCCGGATTTGTTTCCATAATATCTGCCATGTAACTCCACCATTTTTTCACAATGGGATGATTGGGCAAAAGATTAATATCAAAATCTTTGCTTAATTTCTGGATTGCGAAAAGCGTCAAAGTTTCTTCATCTAAAAAAATACTGTAATCCTGTATGCCGCTTTCTGAAAGTAATATTTGCAATTCTGCCCAGATTTGATCGTGCCGAATTTTGTATTCGGTTTCAAAACCTGGTTTTAATTTCATTGTAAAAGCATTTCTAATTGTGCTATTATCTTTCATCTTTTAAATGTTTTTTTGTTACACGCATTTTTTTAACACATAGAGACATAGCTTTTGAATTGTCTAAAAAAGGCGTTTCACTTGTTTGAATTCACATAGCTTTGCCCCTTTGTTTCTTTGAACCTCTGCACCTTTGTTCCTCTGCACCTTTGCCCCTCCTTTCTTCTAAACTATCTTAAAAATAAATGCCGAAGCTGTTTCATATTTCCCTCCTTGTGAAGCGGTAAACAAATAGGTTGGTTTTCCGTTTTGAAACAATAATTGCGGACGTTCGACTCGTCCGTATCTGTTTAAATGTTTTGGTGCTTCGGGCTGATTGATGTATTTGCTTAACGGCTGATATGCGATTTGAGGATTACTCCAATGTTTGCCGTCGTCAGAATCCATATACAAGCCATAATCGATCCCGAAAACGCCCATATCCCTTGCCAGCATTTTGAATTTTTTATTTTCGTACCATACAAAAGCGTCTTCACATTGTTTGTTATCTCCTAGTTTCGAGAAATCAATTACGGGATTGTGTTCGTATTTTTCATAAGGTCCGTGAAGTGATTTTGCAATTGCCAGTCCGTATTTCCTGTTGCCTTTTACGGGGAATTTTGGATGCTCATAATTTTCTGTATCCAATGATTTATAGTACAGCCAATATTCGCCGTTTGGATGTTTCAAAAAAGACGGATTTGTGGTTAAAAGATCATCCCACGAACCTTGCTTTCCGGGCAATAATAACGGTTGATCCGGTCGTTCCCAGGGTCCGTAAAGGGAATCTGAAGTCGCTAAACCAATTCGTTTTGTGTTCATTTTTCCGTTTGAATTTCCCATGAAAAACAGGGCGTATTTTCCGTCTACAAAATGAATACTGGGATTATGGCAGGTTGTTGCATCCCAGAAACCCTCGCCTCTTGGTGCTAAAATTGTGCTGATATATTCATACGGTCCTTCGGGATTATTGGCGACGGCGTGGGCAATTTCTGAGCTGTTGATCCATCCGCTCATTCCTTTTGCTTTTGGCCATCTTGAAAAAAAGACGTGAATTTTTCCGTCCGGACCTTCTATTGGGCTGTTGCACCACACGTAATAATCTTCAAATTCTAATGCGCGTCCCACTGGTCGAAGTCTTTTTTCGAAATCAGATAACTTTGGATCGTCCATAAAAATATTTCCCTTAACGGAAAAAGGAAGACACAATGCCAGAGCTGCAAGCGAATTTCCGATTATAAATTGTCTTCTGTTCATTTTAAGTTTAATTAATTTTCTTGCATGCCTTTTTTTTGCCACTGATTAAAAGAATTAAAAAAGATTAAAAACTCCAAAGGTTTTGTCATTTCGACGAAGGAGAAATCTCATCCAGTAACTCCGCAATCAAAATCGCCAATCCCGAGTGTGATTTCTCCTTCGTCGAAATGACAAGATTGTGCATAAACTGTGCGTAAAAAAAATAAATCGCAACGTATTTAAAACTTATTTTTTCTCCGGATTCGCGACCCAGTCATCGGTTCTAAAAGGCGAAGCAGGTAAATTGTCGTTGTTGAATAAATTAGGCTCGGGAACGGCTTTCCATGCAAACCGAACCGCAACTGGTTCTTTTACTTTTGATGAGGAAACTACGATTGTTTTTCGGTCAATTTTGGCTTCGGCGGGATAGAATATCTGGTCGTTTCCTGCAATTTCAAATTCTTTTAGGGTTTCTCCTTTTTTCTGTAAACCAGAATCGGCGTAATCGAAAAACAATTGAGCTTTCTGTTTTTTGACTTTCATATGATTAAAAATTGGTCCTGAATAGACCAGTTTATTTTCTCCATAGGTTTTAGCGAGTGCAATCAAAGCTAATCTGTAGCCTACGGTTTGTTTGTCAATTGGGTGAATGTTTTGTGTATCACCAACATCTGTTGTTACAACCATTCCGGTGTTTGGGATTGTTTTTAGCGACATTAATTGTGCTTCACGAATATCAGGATTTTGTCCTTTATGTGGCGTAATCTGAACGTAGTAAAAAGGAAAATCACCTTGCTTCCATTCTTTTCTCCAGCTTTTTACCATTGCAGGAAATAAGGTTCGGTATAAAAAGGCTTTTCCTGAATTGCTTTCGCCCTGATACCAGATTGCGCCTTTTATGGTGTAATTTACTATTGGGTGCAACATGGCGTTGTACAAAACATACGACGTTTTGTTGGGTTCTTTTTTTGGCTTTTTTAATGGTGCTTTTGGCGCATTTTCGGTACTTGCAATTCGCTCGTTTGCGAGATCTAGATAATACGCTTCTAATTTTTCCTGATGCAATTTTTCATTTTTTGCATCTTCCTGTAAAATTGGTAAAAAAGCAATATCTTCTTCTAAAACGGTTTGTGCTGTCCACGCTTCAGCTTTTGTTCCTCCCCATGAAGTTGATATTAAGCCGATTGGTACATTTAATTTCTGATACAAATCTCTTCCAAAAAAGTAAGCAACGGCAGAAAATGTCTGAATACTTTCCGGCGTACATACTTTCCAGTTTCCGGTAACATCTTCAAGTAGAGTTGGTGATGCGTTTAGTGCAACTGTGAATAATCTAATATTGGGGAAAGAGGCGTTTTTTACTTCTTCCTCACAATTTTTAACGCCGGTTTTCCAGGTTTTATCTTCTCTTCCCACGGGAAAAAACATATTCGACTGACCGGAACAAATCCAGACTTCGCCTATTAAGATATTTCTTAAAGTGATATTGTTTGACGCATTAATTGAAATCTCGTAGGCTTTATCACTTCCGTTTGGTGTGTTTACGGCTGTTTTCCAGTTTCCATTGGCATCGGCCATAACTTCAACAGGCAAATTTTCCCATCCTAAAGTGATACTTATTTTTTCGTTTGGAGATGCCCATCCCCATAAATTTACTTTTGCATTTTGCTGTAAAACCATATTATCCGCAACTAATGCGGGCAATTTTACTTGTGCAGCTATGGAAGTTATTCTTCCTAAAACAAATAAAAATAAAAGAAGTTTTTTTAGGTCTGTCATTGTGAATATTTTTAAATAATAAAATCCGGTTGGGTGAAATTTTTTAACACATAGAGACATAGATTTTATACTGCTTAAAAAAGGCGTTTCACTTGGTATTAATTATACATAGTTTGTTAGGTGAAAGAAATAAATTTCTTTTTGCATCTTTTTAAATTTAAAATCTATCCCGAAGCTTCCGGACTATGTGTTGATTGAACTTTATTATTACACCAAACGGTTTACTAAAACTTTAAATTTAAAAGAGTTAAACCATAAAAGCATCCTGTGCTTTCCTGTTTATTCTGAATTTTAAAAACTAAAAAAAGCTGTCTGAAAAGACAGCTTCTTCTAAAAAACAAAAAATAAAATTACCAATAATTAATCGTAACCCGGGTTTTGATCGTAAAGTCCGGGAACGGCTAAAATTTCTGATAGCGGAATTGGATATAACAATGAATTATTTTCAATTGCTCTGATTTTTCCTCCGGTATCTTCTGCTGCTTTCCATGCATTCATGATGGTTACGGCTTTTCCTGATCTGATTAAATCAAACCATCTTGTTCCTTCTGAGAAAAATTCTTTTCTTCGTTCTTCAAACAACTGATCTAAGTTTATGTTCGCTGCATTTGCGGGAACTCCTGCTCTTGTTCGTACTTGGTTTACAATTGCATCTACTTCAGCCTGAGAGCCTCCACCACCGTGAAGCGTACATTCTGCCATCATCATTAATACATCAGTATAACGTGTTACCATGAAATCTACTCCCCAGTCTTCACGTCCGTTTCCGTATCTTGTGGCATCTATGTATTTTTTAAAAACCGGCAAGGTGTAACTTCCTTTATAGGTTCCGGTTGCAACGGTGTAACTTGTGGCAATACCAAAGATTTTTCTTTTATCTGTGGCAGCAAACAGGTTTAAAAATCCAGTTGAAATTGGTTTTGCTTCTAAGGCTCCTTGTGCTGATAAATTTACGGATGCAAAATAAGGTTCGTAACCTAATTCTACCATGAAGTTTCCGCCAACTGCTAATGGTAAACTTTGCGTGTAGGGAATTGTTAGTACATTTTCAAGGTTTGCATTTCCTTCTACTTTGAAAATAGCGTCGTAATCTGTTCCAACTTTATATAATCCGCTTAGTTTGATATCGTTTAATTGTTGGTACGCTTTATCCCATTCGTTTAAACCAAGAGTTGCGCCGTCGATTCCGTAAGTTGGGCTTGAGCGCGTCATGTATACCAGTCCTAATAATGCTTTTGCTCCGTATTTAGAAACTCGTCCGAAATTTGCGGTATCGTAGGATGGCAAAAGATCCGGAATTGCCAGTTCAAGGTCTGAGATAATTAGTTTATAAACATCAACAACGGGAGTTCTTTTTATTGCCGCAGCTTCTGTTGCTGTCATTGTTTTATCAATTAACGGCACTCGTCCAAACCATCTTACTAAATCAAAATAACAAAACGCTCTTAAAAAACGCGCTTCGGCTGTCATTGCTGCTTTATCAGCAGGATTGGTAAAAATCTGATCTCCTTTTTCGGCTATTTTTTCCAGTAATTGATTGGCTTTATTAATGGCGTTATAATTACTGATATAAGCTTCTTTTACAAATGTATTTGAACTTATATTGGTGTAGAAACTATTAATTCCTTCCCAGTCTCTTGAAGCTTCTGTTGTTGCTAGCAAATTATCTGATCGAACTTCGCTTAAATTCAAGACTCTGTTTGCATAACCGTAAGTTCCCATTCCGTGAAAAGCTACTGAATAAGTTGCGTTTCTTGCCTGAACGAAATCTCCCGGAGTGGCATAGAAATTTTCAATTGTTCCTTGTGACAAAGGCAATTGTTCTAACTCATCATTGCATGAAGTAAATGCAAATAATACTGCGAGTAAATAAATATATTTTTTCATTTTATTTTAATTAAAATTAATGTTAAGTCCTATCACTAAAGATTTTGCAAGAGGTGCTCCTCCATAATCTACCGGCACAGAAAAATCGCTGTTTGAACTTGCTGATGTATTTACTGCTTCGGGATTAAAACCTACTTTATATTTGTTCCAATAGAACCAGTTTTCACCCGTAACGTACAATCTCATATTGTCAATTCGGCTTAAGCCTTTAATCGCTTGTCTTAGATTATATCCTATTGTAATATTTCTGACACTTACATAATCTGATTTGTACAACCAGTCTGAATTTGCCTGATAGCCAAATGATGTTCTCCAATTTCCTCTTACGGCTGGATCTACGTTTAGAGAATTTTCTACAGATCCCATTCCGGTACGGTCAATTGCTCTTCCGGTTAATCCGTAAACCGTTCCGCCATTTTGTCCCTGAACTAATATGTTCAAATCAATGTCTTTGTATTTAAAAGTGTTGGTAATTCCCCAAGTATATTTTGGAGTTGGATTCCCTAAATCAACACGATCATCTGAGTTAATTTTTTTATCGCCGTTTTGATCGATATATCTCGGATCGCCTAAAACCAGTTTATTTCCACCAATGGTTGTTCCGCCTGTGTCAATATCTGCCTGGCTGACTACACCATTTTGTTTAAGTCCAAAGATGGTATACATTGGTTTTCCTACTTCTAATTTTATAAATGGAACTCCTCCGTCATACGCATTACTGATTTCAATTTTTGACTGATCCGGTCCTAATGCCAAAACTTTATTTTCGTTATGACTTATATTTGCTGATGTTCTCCACTCAAAACTTGGTGTTTTCACATTTAAGGAACTCAATTCAAATTCCCAACCCTGATTTTGTACTTCTCCCACATTCGTTAAATAGCTTGTAAATCCGGTTGCGCCTACAATGGGAACTCTTAAAAGTAATTCGCTGTTGTTTTTTCTGTAGACTTCAAATGTTCCTGAAAGTCTGTTTTTGATGATTCCGAAATCCAAACCTAAATCAACGCTTCGGGATTCTTCCCAGTGTAAGGAAGGATTTGCAATTGATGATGCGCCTTGCCCAATTGCTGCTGCTCCGCCAATAGAATAATTGTAAGTGGCAAGAGTTGCGTAAGATGCATAACTGCCAATATTATTGCTTCCGTTAAGTCCGCCGCTCGCTCTTAGTTTTAATTCCGTAAGCCAATCGACATTTTTCAGGAATTCTTCTTGTTTAATTCTCCATCCTAATGAAAGTGATGGGAAAACTCCCCATTGTTTATCTGATCCAAATTTTGAAGAACCGTCACGTCTCACACTTGCTGAGAATATGTATTTTTCTTTGTAATTGTATTGTAATCTGGCAAAATAGGAAAGTAATGTACTTTTTTCAGCATTGGTTGAACCAAGAGATCCTGTTGGCAATGTTTCTACTGTTGAACTGTTGTAAAGTGCACCCGAAGATAAGGTTGATCTCATAATTTCGTATGAACTGAAGGATTGCCCTAAAAGCACATTGATATTATGATTTCCAAATGATTTATCCCAGTTTAAGGTATTTTCGTTTACTAAATTTTGTCTTCTGTAGGTATTATACGCTCCTCTAATACTTGCCTGAACATCGTTTGGCGTATAACTTTCGTTTGTATTGTCTGAGTTATCAAAGTTTAAGGTACTTTTCCAGGTAAATCCCGTAGCAAACTGATAACTGGCATAAGTCGAAATCAAAGTTCTGTACATCGAGTTTTTTCCGGTTCTTGCTAATGCGTTTAACATGTTTGTTGTGCTGCTTCCCCATGCATATCTTGTGGTGTATTTTTCTCCGGCTGCGTTTGATGCGCTTTCAAAAACCGGTGTTGCCGTAAGGGCTTTGAATAATGTATTGTCTTTTCCTTCCACTCCCGGATCATTTTTAATCGAATAAGAAGGCGCAATATTAATTCCCATTTTAAAACTTTCGGATAATTTCACATCAACATTTGCACGTGCCGAAAACAAAGTATAATCAGTTCCAATGATGTATCCCGTGTTTTTTTGATAATTAGCAGACACGTAATAATTCACCACATCTGTAGCTCCTGAAGCCGATAATTGATAGTTATTAAATTCTCCAGTACGGAAAACTTTATCCTGCCAGTCAATATAATCCAATCCCGGATGTCCTGGCATATCCCATCTGTCATCATACAAATATGTATAATATCTGGTGTTTGCGGTGGTAAGCGGTGCAGTTGGATTTTTTGCATTATAAGCAGCAATTCTTTCCGCAGTATTCTGACTTGCAGATGCTCCTGCAATTCCTGATCCTACCCATTGTGAATCTATCATGGTTTTCGCTCTGTCGATCCATCCTTGTGATGATAACATATCGACTCTGTTGGCTTCTTTATTGACTCCGCCGTAGGTATTAAAAGTGAATTTTGGTTTTCCTTTTTTACCTTTTTTGGTTGTGATCAAAACTACTCCGTTTGATGCTCTTGAACCGTAAATTGAAGCTGCTGCGGCATCTTTCAAAACTTCGATCGAAGCAACATCATTTGGGTTCATATTGTCTAACGGGCTTCCGCTTGAAAATGCACCGTTGCTGTTTGATCCTTCAGTATAAATAGGGAAACCATCTACAACATAAAGCGGTTCATTTCCTGCCGTTATCGATCCCGCTCCCCTGATTTCGATACTAAAAGGCTGTCCCGGTAATCCTGTAGTTTGTTTTACACGAACTCCGGCAACTTGACCAATTAAACCCTGATCGATTCTTGAAATTGGTCTTTCGGTAAAATTTTCTGTTTTGATTCCGGAAATTGCCCCTGTGGTTAATTTTTTCTTTTGAGTTCCGTAACCAATAACGACCACTTCATTTAAGCTGGCACTTTCAGCATCTAAAGAAACATTATAGGTGTTTGTGGCACCTATTTTTATTTCTTTTTTTATAAATCCTACGAACGAAAATACTAATGTTTCTCCTTCAGAAGCTTTGATCGTAAATTTTCCGTCAAAATCTGTACTGGCTCCTCTATTTGTTCCTTTAACAATTACGTTGACTCCCGGTATAGAGAGTTTCGCCGGATCAGTAACTGTTCCTGTAACCGTTTTTTCTTGTGCATAACCTGTTGCATGTGCAAATGCAAAAAAGGCCATAATCAGCAGAAGATTAAGTTTGTTTTTCATAAAAGTTAAATTTTGGTTAGTTTAATAGTTAATCCAAATTTATCCAGAAGTAGTTGCGCTAGTATCCTGTAGTATCCTGTTAGATTTCAATAGTTTATGATTTTTTTTATATTTATATTAACACTAGACCAGCACAACTAGCTGATTTACAATCGCTAATTCATTGAGAAATCAATAAATATGATATTAAAAATTTTACTAAAATATTTTTTAGCATTTCATATCTATTTATATAAAAAAATATGAATTTATAATCAACTGTAAGTTTTTACTAACTATTTCGCTTTTGAATATAATTTTAAAAAACAGGATGCTACAGGATAGCATTTTGATGCACTACTTATACTTTTACTTTATTGAAAAAAAACTTTGTGCTTTTTTTTAACACATAGTCCCGATAGCCATCGGGATAGATTTTGTATTGCTTAAAAAAGGCGTTTCACTTGGTATTAATTATACATAGTTTGCTATGTGAAAGAAATGAGTTTTTTGCAATATTTTGTAAAACTGAATCTTTGTCCCGATGGCTATCGGGACTATGTGTTAGATCTTTTTTTTTCGGTTACAATCAATAAGCAGAAACAACTAAACCTTTGAATACAAT
The DNA here is from genome assembly GCF_018380615.1 of Flavobacterium psychroterrae. Taxonomy (GTDB): domain Bacteria; phylum Bacteroidota; class Bacteroidia; order Flavobacteriales; family Flavobacteriaceae; genus Flavobacterium; species Flavobacterium psychroterrae. The sequence continues at coordinate 437,908 of NZ_JAGYVZ010000001.1, forward strand.
AATGAAACAAACCACATCGATCCTTTTTATTTCCTTATTTTTTTGCTGTGTTTTTAGTTCATTTGCGCAGGAAGCAATTTCGCCATGGCCAAAATCTACTAACATCAATCAGCCCTGGACGCGCTGGTGGTGGATGGGAAGCGCTGTTGATAAACCCAATCTTAAAAAAAGCCTGATTGATTTTCATAAAGCCGGAATTGGCGGTGTTGAAATAACGCCCATTTATGGCGTGAAAGGCGAAGAGAATAATTTTATCGATTATTTGTCACCAAAATGGATGGAAATGCTGGATTATACAATTCATGTTGCGGATAGTTTAAACATGCAGGTCGACATGGTTTTAGGAACCGGCTGGCCTTACGGAGGTTCTCATGTTACGTTACAAAATGCTGCTACAAAACTAATTGTTGAAAAATATCCGCTTAAAAAAAATGAAACATTCAATAAAAATATTGTTCCTGATAGCACTAAAGAAAAAACTCCTGCTGAACTTTTATATGTAGTAGCGTACGGAAGCGATGGATCTTATGTGAATTTAACAAATCAATTAAAAAAAAATAAGATAAATTCTAAGGATAAAGGAATTGAAGGAAATCATGTCAAATTACCCAATATAGCTGAACCCAACAAACTGAACTGGAAAGCCCAAAAAACCGATTATACGATTTATGCGGTATTTAGCGGAAAAACAGGACAACAAGTAAAACGCGCGGCTCCGGGAGGAAAAGGCTATACATTAGACCATTATTCTGAAGAAGCTTTAAATGCTTATGTCGTCCCGTTTAACACTGCTTTTAAAGGACGTGAAGGAAAAATTCGGGCTGTTTTTAATGATAGTTTTGAGGTTTACGGAACTGATTTTACGCCCGACTTTTTTGAGGAATTCAAGATTTTACGAGGTTACGATCTTAAAAAAGAATTACCGCTTTTACTGAATGAAACCGATAATGAAGCTGGAAACCGAATACGAAGTGATTACCGGGAAACAATCGCGGATTTATTACTGAATAAATTTGATAAATCGTGGACAAAATGGGCAAATTTCAAAAACTTTAAAACCAAACTTCAGGCGCACGGATCACCGGGGAACCTGATTGATTTGTACGCTTCGGCAGATATTCCTGAATGTGAAACTTTTGGTTCGATGCCCTTTGATATTCCGGGATTCCGACGTGAGAAAGAAGATATTCGCGAAGGAGATGCTGATCCTGTAATGCTGAAATTCTCGTCGTCTGCGGCACATATTTCAGGCAAAAATCTGGTTTCATCTGAGACTTTTACATGGCTGAGGGAACATTTTAAAACTGCATTATCACAATGTAAACCTGAGGTGGAGGATTTAATGTTAAACGGTGTCAATCATGTTTTTTTGCATGGTTCTACGTATTCGCCTACAAGAGCTGCCTGGCCGGGATGGCAATTTTATGCGGCTGTAAATTTCAATAGCAATAACAGTATTTGGGAAGATGCTCCTGCCCTTTTCTCCTATATCGCTAACTGCCAGTCGTTGTTGCAACAAGGCAAATCTGATAATGAAATCCTGCTTTACTGGCCAGTTTATGACGCGTGGGATAAATACTTAAAAGGGAATTTGTTTGTACAGTTTAAAATTCACTCTTTATCAGACTGGCTATATGGAACTTCATTTTATGATACGACCAAAAGTTTAATGAATAAAGGTTATGGCGTAGATTTTATATCGGATAATTTTATTGCCGAAGCAAAAGTCGTAAACGGAAAAATCATTTTACCGGGCGGCAGTTTTAAATCGCTGATTATTCCGTCTTGTAAAAAAATGCCACTGGCTACTTTACAAAAATTAATCGAATTGCAAAAAGCAGGCGGTTCAATTATTTTTGAAGGTTTGCCGGAATCTGTTCCCGGTTATAAGGATTATAAAAAGCAGGAACAAAAACTGCAATCGATATTGGCACAAAATAAAGATTTGGTCAAACCGTCTTCTGATATTTTTAAAGCTCTTGAAAATGCTCAAATATTTCCTGAAACTCTTGTTGCTACAGGTTTAAAATTCACCCGAAGAGCTATTGACGGTGAAAAAATATATTATCTGGTGAATCATACACCCAAAACAATTGATGCATTTGTTCCGTTGCAAATTGGCAATAAGGAAGTCGTGATTTTTGATCCGTTAACCAGAGAATTCGGCAATGCAATTGTGACTAAAAATGCCAATACAACATCAGTTAAACTGAAAATAGAACCGGGACAATCTTACTTTTTAAAAACAGAAAATTCGGCTTCACAAAAAAAATGGAAGTATTATGAACCTCTTGCTGAAGCTATTCCTTTAAAAGGAAAATGGAATATTACTTTTGATAAAGGCGGTCCGGAATTGCCTAAAAGTGATATAATTTCTAGTCTTGAATCCTGGACAAAATTAAGTCCTGAAGCAGCCGCTTTTTCAGGAACTGCAACTTATATATTAGAATTTGAGAAACCAAATGCGACAACAGAATACTGGAGCCTGAATCTGGGTGACGTCCGCGAAAGCGCAAAAGTATGGCTAAATGATGCGTTTATTGGCACTGCATGGTCTGTTCCTTATCAATTAAACATTGGAAAACTAAAATCAGGAAAGAATATCCTGAAAGTTCAGGTGACTAATCTTTCGGCAAACCGAATTCGAGACAAAGAAATAAAAGGCGAAGAATGGAAGATTTTTTACGAAATCAATATGGTCGATAAAGATTATAAAAAATTCGATGCCACAAAATGGAAACTTACTCCCTCAGGATTATTAGGTCCGGTTACACTCACGCCATTAAAACAAAACTAACTACCAAACAACGAATATTAAAAATGAAAAAAATACTTTTATTTTTGGCTATATGCTTATTATATAATTATTCAGCAAATGCGCAACAGGCTTTTGACAGGAAATTGGTGCTGAAACAAATGATTCTTGCTAATGATTATTTCATGCAAAAATGGCCTGAAACCGGTAAAACTATCATTACAAATAAGGAACGTCCCAGTAATATATGGACACGTGGCGTTTATTATGAAGGATTAATGGCTTTGCACGAAATTTTCCCTAAAGATGCTTATTATGAATATGCTTATTCATGGTCAGAATTTCATAAATGGGGATTCAATAGCGGCAACACCACTAGAAATGCCGATAATTATTGTGCTGCCCAAACCTATATTGATTTGTATAATTTAGAACCGGATCCTAAAAAATTAAAAAACACAAAGGCTACTATCAATATGCTTTTGAATACGCCGCAACTGGACGACTGGTCCTGGATTGACGCGATACAAATGGGAATGCCTGTTTTTGCCAAATTAGGTGTTTTAGAAAAAGACAACCGCTATTTCGAGAAAATGTATCAAATGTATATGTATTCGAGAAATAATCATGGCGATCATGGCCTTTTTAATCCTAAAGATGGTTTGTGGTGGCGCGATGCTGATTTTGATCCGCCTTATAAAGAACCAAATGGCGAGAATTGTTACTGGAGCCGTGGCAATGGCTGGGTAATTGCTGCTCTCGCAAAAGTGCTGACTATTGTCCCTCAAAATGTGCCTCACAGAGCACAATATGTAAAAGATTTAAAAGCTATGGCAGCCGCTTTAGTTCCTATTCAAAGAACTGATGGTTTCTGGAATGTCAGTTTGCATGATCCGACGAATTTTGGCGAAAAGGAAACTTCCGGAACTGCTTTATTTATTTACGGAATAGCCTACGGAATCAATAGCGGAATCCTGAAAAAAGAAACGTATTTACCTGTTATTCAAAAAGCGTGGAATGCCATAACTACAGAGAGTTTACATAATAATGGCTTTTTAGGTTACCTGCAATCAACGGGAAAAGAACCTAAAGATGGTCAGCCTTTATCTTACGATAAAATTCCTGATTTTGAAGATTACGGATTAGGTTGTTTTTTACTGGCTGGTTCAGAGATCTATAAAATAAAATAAGAGTTTATTATTCTTAATATCCTTAAAAACAAAAGCAGCAAACGCAATTACTTGTGTATGCTGCTTTCTTGTATAAAATAAGATTTGAATTAATTACATTATAGAAAATAAAGCTTTATAAAAACTATTGTATTTAGTTGATAGTTTTGAAATTGGAAACTTTACTGGCGGCGTTTCTTCGACAAAACTGCATTTCCAGTTAAAATATAACTTTAATTCCTTAATCATCTCTATTCTCGTTTGATTACAGTCTAATAAATTTAAATTTTTAGCTTCTTCTAAAAAAAATAAACTATCGTATAATTGTTTGTTAAATAAGCAAATTAAAACATTCGATCCTTTTTTATCTAATGCTAAAAACTCCATTAATTCAAACTTATCATAAATAACAAATATAGAACGATCAAACTCTTTTGATTCACTTTCATTTTCATATAAAAATGAGCTCTCAAAAAAATCAAATTCCTCTTTGAAATTTCTTTTAAACATTTTTAAAAATGATCCATTATTATCACTGTTCCAGGTGCTCCGTCGCCGCCAATCATTCCGTCTTTTCCGTTGTTCCCGGCTGCTCCGTTAATTGGAAGCCATGTTCCGTCAGGATTTTGTATGTAAACAGTATTTGTTACTGTATCTGTATATAAAAGGACATTGTCACCAGGGTAATCAACTTCTCCTCTTTTTTTAGGAACTCCAGTACCAGTTGCTGCACCAGCTGTACCTCCTGAAATTTCATCCGCAGCAGCTAGTCTGTGCCATTTCTTGTCAAGCCAATAATAAAACCCGGGAGTCATACCAGGTACAGTTTCAGTATTAAAAACTAATAAACTTTTAGCTTCATCTTTCGAGTCGTCTTTAAGACCTATAATAGGACTAGCATCTGTAAGACCTGCTAACTTAACATTTGGTATTAAAAGACCTCTATTCTCAGACTTAATTTGTAACTGGGCTGACCCGTTAGGATTTAAAGTACCTATACCTACTTGTGAATAAGCCGAATAGCTACCTAATACTACAAGTAATGGGAGTAATTTATTCTTCATAAGATTCAATCATTATGGATTATTATTATTTATTTTTTAAATTATTCTAAATCAGAAATTGAATTATTCAAATACAAAGGATTAATTTTTACAACTTTTATTTCTTTGATAAAAAACCATAATTCTCGAAAATGGCTCTTTCAATGAAATACCGCGATATGATTAATATTTTTAATTTGATTATTAAGAGGTTTGTTACTGCTAACCACTTTTAATACATAAACATCTCTGTTTGAAGTTGCAAAGGTCTCCCTAAATAAATCCTAATTTTACCAGCAAAAGTTTTTATACTTACAGAATAGGACAATCCTTTGATAGGAATAACTGTAAAGAATAAGATTTTGATATTTATGATTAAAGTATCATGAATTACAATAGAGTGATTTGACTATTTAGCACAATACAGAATCAAGTTAATCTGTGGTGTACTGATATGATACTATAGGTTTACATGTATTGGGGTATAATACATGATTAGTATTTTTAAAATAAAAAGGAGGAAACTAAAGTTTCCTCGTATATCTATATAATTATTTACAAAAATTAAATGCAGTAAAAATATTAGCACTAACATTCTATATCCAAATCCTTTTATGGCTACCCTTTTTGGTATCAACGCAAAAACCTGTGAAAACATAAAATATTTTGTATTGGCTAATAGAATTTAACTGCAAAGTCTGCTAAGATTTTTTATATGTAAGATTAAAAAACACAACGTTCGCAGTCCCGAAGCTTCAGGATGTGTTGATCTAGCTTTGCATTCTTTGTGTTTTTTCTACTTAAGTAAAATTAACAGACTTTGCTGCTAAGATTAATAAAGCTCCAAAGATTTTTCTTAAGTCAAAATGGATATTAATAGATAAAGTATTTGAAATTTAATTTTCAGGAATTATTTGGAAAAAAATTGGATCACATTAAGAATTAGTAAAATTATAATCAAACCATACAACATTAATCTTGTACCGTGCCAAATCGTATTATCATCTTCTTTCATAATTAAAATTTTAAGTTTTAATTTGTTGGTAAGGCAGCGGGAAAGTTCCCAAATTTCACGTAATGTTGCTTAAAATTTCTATCCTACTATAAATTAAAACAAATTACATCGCCGCCTCAACCAACAAAAAATAATAACTCTAAAAAATTGATTTGAGTAAGCTTTATACTCTCTAAACACATAATTAACTCCTTCAAATCAACAAGTCAAATATATTTTATAATCACCGCCTAAATGTCTCCTAAAAGTTTTTTAAATAACACTTTAAGACATTTTTTAACTTAAAATTTTAAGTGCAACTCAAGTAAAATTTAAAAATTCAAAAAATAACTTAACAAAAACAAAGCCGATACAGTGTTTTCTGCATCGGCTTTATTATTGATATAAATAGTCTTTAAATTTTTAAAATAATTTATTCTAAAACTGTTTTTGCTTTTACATTTTTAAAAACAAAAAAAAGAGAAAACCTAAGTTCTCTCTTTTTAAAATAATCATCAAAATACTTAAAATAGAATACTAAGAATATACAAAAACAATTCCCTACTAACAAAAGGCTCTTAATATCTATTACAAAAATAGCAATCACTATAAAAAATTATTACCTCTATAAGGTTTTAAAATGACAGTTTAAGACATCTTTAGAACAATAGATATCACTTAATTCCCTTTTTAAGTTTCACCAATGAAGGGTCTTCTGATATTTTAATTTGATTTACAGCAATCTGTGCAATTTCAGTTGCTCCTTTTAATGATAAATGGGTGTCATCTGCTTTATCTTTATCATAATAAGGGTTTTCTCCGGCTTTAAAATGTAAATGCAATTGTTTAGATTTTTCTGGTCCATATGATTGTTCTAATATTTCTGTGTAATATTCTAAATCAATAAATGGAACTTTATATTCTTGTGCTGTTAATCTGGTTTCTAAAGGATAATCGCCATGTGTAGGAACAAGCACTCCTTTTTCGTTAAAATTGCGTCTTGCAATAGAAGTTAGTATTATTGGAGTTGCTCCTTTTTCACGGCTTTCGTTTATAAATTTGATAAGGTTGTATCTATAACTTGTATGTGGATTTGTATATCGTGCTGAATCTTCTATTTTTTCATCATTATGTCCAAATTCAATAAAAACGTAATCGCCTTTTTTTAATTTTTTATAAATAGAATCCCATCGTTTTTCATTGATAAAACTTTTGGTGCTTCGACCATTTACCGCTTTATTTTCAACAACAAAATTATCTTTAAAAAATGGCTGTAAAACCTGAGCCCAACCGTGTTCAGGATTTTTATCCGGATCTTTTTTATTTGCCATTGTTGAATCGCCTATTGTATAAATGGTTGTTTTTTGTGCAAAACAAGTTGCGGAAATTATGCAGATAATTAATAGGTAGTATTTCATATTGTAGATTATTAGATTTTTGGAGTTTTAGATTGTGGTTGCCTTGTGGTTAATGGCACACGGATTTTACGGATTTAAAAGGGTTTTCACTGGTGTTATTTTATTTGTCGAATTACTTTGTGTCCTTCGACTTCGCTCAGGATGACAAAAATTGTGGTAACTTTGTGGTCAATGGAACACGGATTTACGATTTAAACGGGTTTTCACTGGTGTTATTTTCTTTGTCGAACTACTTTGTGTCCTTCGACTTCGCTCAGGATGACAAAGATTGTGGTAACTTTGTGGTCAATGGCACACGGATTTTACGGATTTAAATGGGTTTTCACTGGTGTTATTTTATTTGTCGAATTACTTTGTGTCCTTCGACTTCGCTCAGGATGACAAAGATTGTGGTAATTTTGTGGTGAATGGCACACGGATTTTACGGATTTAAACGGGTTTTCACTGGTGTTATTTTCTTTGTCGAATTACTTTGTGTCCTTCGACTTCGCTCAGAATGACAAAGATTGTGGTAATTTGTGGTCAATGGCACACGGATTTTACGGATTTAAACGGGTTTTCACTGGTGTTATTTTCTTTGTCGAATTACTTTGTGTCCTTCGACTTCGCTCAGGATGAGAAAGATTGTGGTAACTTTGTGGTCAATGGCACACGGATTTACGGATTAAACGGGTTTTCAATGCTCCCCGTATTCTTTGTTCCTATGAACCTTTGAACCTTTGAACCTTTGACCCTTTGAACCTTTGAACCCTTTAACACTTCCTCAAAAAACCTACTTAGCTGCCGTTGGTACTGTTGCTTTTTCTCCTATAAAAACTTCGTTTAAAAGAACGTTTTCAGCGTTTGTGCTTGAAATTGCATTTTTAGCCGATTTAATATCTATGTTAGACAGGGAAATATTACGTACTTTTTTATCTGCAAATCCCTGAATTACAATTCCTGATGCGGTCGCTTTGTTACAAGTAATATTTGAAAAGGAAACATTTGATATATCCGACTGAAAACCTTTTCCTTCTCCGTGATAATTTGCCGTGATGTACAAACAATCTTCTACCTCATCGAGGGTAATATTTCGGACAAAAATATTCCTGATAAAACCACCACGGTCGGCATTTGTCTTTAAATAAATTCCGCGTTTTAAAAAACCCACCGTTTTGCAATTTTCGACATACACATTCTGAACTCCGGCAGACATTTCACTTCCTATTACAACACCGTGAAGTCCTTTAAAATTACAATTTCTTATGACAATATTTTCACTTGGCGTAGCTGAATTTGCTCTTCCTTCATGATCCCTTCCTGCTTTGATTGCCACGTTATCATCTCCGTTATTAAAAGTTACATTTTCGATTAAAACATCTTTTGCATATTCCGGATCGATACCGTCGTTGTTATAATTTAATGATTTATAACTTATTCCCCTCACTGTAATACTTTGTGATTTCAATAAATGCAAACACCAGAAAGGTGAATTTTCTATACGGATATTTTCGACTAAAATATTCCTGCAATTAAAAAACTGAATCATTTGCGGACGTAAAAAATAACCGTCTCCCAATTTCCTGTCTTTCACCGGAACGTTATTGTGGTTCATGTCGCGGCTTAATTCTTTGCCTTGTCCTTCTTTGGCTTTAAAGCTTTTCCAGGTCTTCCCTCCTTCTCCGTCAATTGTTCCTTCGCCTGTTATGGCAATATTTGAGCATTCATAAGCGTAAATTAACGGACTGTAATTATACAACATTGTTCCTTCCCAACTTGTCAAAACCATTGGCAAATAATCTTTGGGTTTATCGCTGAATTTAATTTTTGCACCTTTTTCCAGTTTAAGATTGACGTTACTTACAAAATGAATTGGGCCATTGATTTTATAAATTCCTTTAGGTACAATTATAGTTCCGCCGTTATTTTTTTTACACAACGCCATTGCTTTGTCAAATGCAACCTTATTGTTGGTAATTGAATCTCCTTTTGCGCCTAATTTCAATACATTTATCTGATATGATGGAAATACAGGAAGCTGAATTCTATTAACGATTGAATCTACTTTTGCTGATGGGAATTCATTGTTCTGAGCAAAAGAAGTCCATGAAATTAATAGAAAAATGAAATACTTAAAATTCATAATTTATGTTTTTAATGTTTTTTTGCCCACTGGTTTTAACGGGTTAGACTGGTTGTCACTGGCTTATTTTATAATTTAAAAATCTGTTTAATCTGTGAGAGATTTTAGCCCACGGGTTTAACGGATTAAACTGGTTGCCGCTGGTTTATTTTATACTTTAAAAATCTGTTTAATCTGTTTAATCTGCGAGAGATTTAGCCCACGGGTTTTAACGGGCTCAACTGGTTGTCACTGGTTTTTATTTTTATTCTTCAAAATCTGTTTAATCTATTTAATCTGCGAGAGATTTAGCCCACGATTTAAATAAAAAAATCTGCGTAAATCCGTTTAATCCATTTTAAGCTGTGGCAATATAAAAATCCGTGTAAACCAGTTCAATCCGTAAAATCCGTGGGCAATGGTTTTATTTTGAATACCAATTCAATATAGTATCTTTTAGAATATTCTCTATTGTATATTTTTCAGCATCTTTCTTTTTAAGTTGTTTCGACCATGCAACTCTTTTAGTTGGTTGAAATCCTTCGCCTCTGCAATTGTATTCGGCATACAAAGCATTTTTTTCCGCATCGGGTTTTGACCAGTTTTCCCAGCCTTCCGGCTTGATATGTTTTCCCATATCGCAATTGAGGTAAACAGATTTAGCATAAATACGCCACGGTCTGCCTAAATAAACCGCTGTTGCAGAGGATTCTGCTGTAAGTTTACAGTTTTTGAAAACAAAACCAAAAGCTGTTCCTTCCGGAGTTGAAGCCGCCGTAATATAAGAGCTTTTTATGCTGTGAATCTCACAGTTTTCAAACAAAGCCGTTGCACCTCCAAAAATGAAATCGGTGGTTCCTTCAATATAACAATCCTTAAAATATTGTTTAGCATCTTTCCCTGACAAGTACAAAGTATCCTGATTTCCTAAGATATTACAATTTGAAATTTGAGCACGATTCGCCACCACAGACAATGCAATTGCCTGACCATTATCTCCCGAAGCATTTTTTATGGTTAAATTTGATACGGAAAAATCATCGCCTTCTACCAAAACTGTTGCCGTATAAAAAGTACTGTTTCGTCCTAAATTGATTTTAGAAAAATTATCATCAAAAGTAATAATTGTCTTTTCCTTGCTTTCGCCAATTAAAGCTAATCGCGTGTTCCATTCCGGAATTCGGACTTTTTCATTGTAAATTCCGTTTTTAACGAAAACCGTAACTTTTTCATAAGGAAATGACGGGCTTGCATTTATGGCGTCCTGAATCTTCATAAAGTCACCGGAACCATCTAAAGCTACTGTAATAAAGTTAACTTTTTTTTTATCCGAAGCTGCTGCTTCCGAAACCTTTACTCCGTTTTTGATCGCCCAGGCAGCATATTTTTTCAGTACTTCTTTTGGTGCATCAGAATACCAGGAATATCCATTTCGTCTTTCAGGACCAATTTCATCAATTGATTTTTTCTTGATTCCGTCGCGGTCACAAAAGAAGGGTTCGTTGTTATCCAATTCCATAAATCTTGCCCATATTGGCGCAGCGTTTTGGGTTGGAATCATTTTTTTGTCAATGATTTTTCCGGCTTCATTTAAAACTCGTTTTTCTTCAAGATTGGTGATTTTTGTTTTTTCGAACCAAACCTCAGCACTTTTAACTGCAAGAATTATTTCTGCCGAAGGTTTTTCAATTGTCATCAATAACAAAACAATTTTAGCCGATTCATATCCGCTTAGAGATGCCAGTTCAAAAGCTCTTGCGTTGGCTGGAGCCAAAGTAAACTCGTCGTGTTGCGCACACCAGGCTGTTAGAACTCCGTTTTGTTTGTATTGCGTTTTTATAATACAATCAATTCCTTTATCGAAAGATTTCTTTGCTTTTTCGACAATTTCCTTTGATGGTTTTATGCTATAAAAATCAGTTTGTTCACTGACTTGTTTTATGATGTTCAGGATATTTACCATCGAATCATCATTGTATGTAATGTGTGTGTAATATCCTTTTTTTAATGGATAAAACTGTGGCCATCCACCATTGTCATATTGTGCTTCAAACAAATAATTGAGTCCTTTCAGGTAAGATTCTTTATAACGATCGTCTTTTACCTGAGCATACATTTTAGACATGAAAAGCATTTCCTGACTCGTTGCTCCATTATCTGTAGTAACTTCTTTTGTTGAATTTTTTATTGCAATTAGTTCCTTTTTTTGAGCAGGGGTCAATTCCTGCTGCATCTGGATATTTTTTGGCCATCCGCCAATGTCTCTTTGGTACAATAAAACATTCTCTGCTATTTTTTTAGCTTCGTCCGTGCCAAACCAGTTCGCCTCATTTTTACGAATAATATCCGACCAGTTTTTGTATGTATTTTGAGCATTTATCCCAAAATTAATACTGAAGAAAAGGAATAGTATGTACTTTTTAGATGGAATCATTTTGTATTTTTTATTGTTGTTGCGCATGTTTTTTAACACATAGTCCCGATAGCTATCGGGACATAGGCTTTGTAAACATTTAAAGTCGTTTTACTTAAAATAAATTTCATAGTGCTATGTGTTTATTTCTCACGCAGATTTCGCAGATTTGGCAGATTTTTTTTATTTTTTTATCGCCACGAATTTCACAAATTATCACGAATAGTTTTTTTATCACGGATTAAAATTATCACGATAGAATTAGTGCAAATTCGTGAAATTCGTGGCAAAAAAAACGTACAACAGTAATCATAGTAAAACTTTGTCCCTTTGTCCCTCTGCCACTTTGAACCTTTGTTCCTCTACAATTTTGTAACTCTAAACCAATCAACGGCGACATTTCCTGAATCATTTGTTACTTTTTGGCTTAATGCAAAAAGACCTACTTTGGCACCAATCCATTTTCCTTCTTTCGAAATAAAATCAGATCCTATTGGCTGGTATTTTTTATCATCTACACTATAAAAGAAACTGCAAATACCGCCTTTTTTTACTTTTACTCTAAGATAAATTGTGTTGTTTGGTATTAAAACCGGTGTTGTTTCTGACTCTGAAACTTTTTTATCAAAAGTTCCTGTTTTCTGGTTTAGATATAATTTTCCGTTATCGTTTTTAAAGTTCAAATAACTATAATCCAATCCCATAATTATCAATCCGGTTGATTCTCCGTTTAACCTTGTGTTAAAAGTCATTTTTGTAGTTACTGTAAATTCTTCGGCAGGGAATTTTTGTAACAATAAATTTGGTGCATCAAATATTTTCTGATTGTCTTTTAAAGTGGTTTGACAGAATAGATTTAAAAATCCTAAACTCGTTGGGAATCCCCAATTGATTTGAGAATTTGCCTGCCATTGCCATTGTAAACCTAATTTTGGTTCATTAAATTCATCTGATTCTGCTGGAGTTTCAATTGGATATTTCTTGCCTACATTTGGTTTTTTAAATGTTGTAACAGGTTCGCCAATTCCGTTTTTGTCGAAATCTTGTCCCATAACCGGCCAGTCTTTTTCCCATTTTATTGGCTGAAGATGTAGAATCCTTCCATATGCACCTTTGTCCTGAAAATGTATGAACCAGTCTTCTCCGGTTTGAGTATGAACCCAGGCTCCCTGATGTGGTCCGTTTATAGTAGTTTTTCCTTGTTCGAGAACTTTCTTGGTTTCATAAGGTCCAAACACATTTTTAGACCTTAAAATCGTTTGCCAGCCAGTCGCAACGCCGCCTGCCGGAGCAAAAATGTAATAATAATTATTTCGTTTATAGAATTTAGGACCTTCGATTGTACCTTCACTTTCGTGTCCGTCAATTACCATAACTGCGTCATTATTCACAACAGTTCCTTCGGCATTCATGCTGCAAACTACGATCAGACTTTTTATTTGTGCACGGCTTCCGGCAAAGGCATGAACGAGATACACTTTGCCATCATCATCCCATAACGGACTTGGATCTATCAACCCAATTCCAGCTTTTACTAAAAGTGGTTCTGACCACGGTCCTTCTGCCTTTTTGGCTTTTATCATGTAGATTCCAAAATCAGGATCCGGATAATAAATATAAAATTCATTGTTATGATAGGTAATACATGGCGCCCAAACGCCATTACCGTGCTGTACTTTGTTAAAAGTCTCAAACGGAGGCTGTTTTGCTAATGCATAACCAATAATCTTCCAGTTTACAAGATCTTTAGAATGCAAAATAGGCAATCCCGGAATGCAATTAAAAGACGATGCCGTCATGTAAAAATCATCTCCCACACGCACTGCATCAGGATCTGAATAATCGGCGTGAATAATAGGATTTGTATAGGTTCCGTCTCCATTATCAGGTACCCAAACCTGAGCAAAATTCTCTTGTAGGGCGAATATTGATAATAGAAGAATCAGGGCTTTTAAATTTTTCATTTTTTGTAATGATTACTTTTGGTTAAACCCGACAGGTTTTAAAAACCTGTCGGGTTTTCGTGTCTTGTCATTTCGACAGAGGAGAAATCACACTAGTTGATCGACAAAGATTGGCGATATTCTTTACGGAGTCTCTAAATGTGATTTCTCCTTCGTCGAAATGACAAACTGGGTAACTTTTTGCGTTTAAACCCAACAGGTTTTTAAAACCTGTCGGGTTTGTTAAAAAACTATCTGTTCAATTCTAAAGCAGCTAAAATAAAAGGTCCGGTTGCTTTAGGATCGTTGTCTTTTTTTCTTTCGTTTACATAATATTCATATGTTCCATCACGATATGGAGTTCCGCCTAAACCTGCAACCTGGCAGCAGTTCGTTAAGGTAATACCTCCGTCTTCATCTACCTTTTTAATTAAAACTTTAGTCAAGCCATCAAAAGCATTATTGGCTAACTTTTTATATTTTGCAGGCAAATATCCTTTGTTTGCTCCTTTTGCAAAAGCATAAGCAAACATTGATGATCCTGATGCTTCCAGGTAGTTTCCGTCTTTCCCCATTTTATCCGTAACCTGATACCATAATCCTGTTTTAGGATCCTGGAATTTAGCCAGAGCAGTACAAGCATTATTCAAATACTTTACTAATTCTTTTTGTTTTGGATGCTCTTTTGGCATATAATCCAATACATCAACAAGTGCCATAACATACCAGCCTAAAGCTCTTGACCAGAAATTTGGCGAGTTTCCGGTTTGTTTATTTGCCCACGGCATTTGTTTGCTTTCGTCCCATGCATGGTACAATAATCCTGTTTTTGGATCGGTAGCGTGCAATTGAATCAATTCGAATTGTTTTGCGATATCATCAAAACTTTTTCCGCCTTCAAACGTAAGGGTATATTGTGCATAAAAAGGTTCTCCCATGTACAAACCGTCCAGCCACATTTGATTTGGATAAATTTGTTTGTGCCAGAATCCTCCGCTTTGTGTACGTGGCTGTTCTGAAAGTTGTTTGCGTACTAATTGCATCGCTTTCAGGTATTTTTCTTCTTTTGAAGTCGCATAAATATCAAAAAGCAATCGTCCCGGAACTACTAAATCAATATTATATTTGTCGAACTCATAGGTTTTAATTGTTCCGTCATTTTGTACCAGTTCATCTACATAACCTCTTATATAAGCTTTGTATTGTGGATCCGGATTTTTCTTGTCCAATTCTTCGATGGAATGTAAAACCAAAGCATGAACATAATCCCATTTTGGTTTTTTAGAATCGTCGATCATATAGGCTTCAGGATGGCGTTTCATTAAGGTTAAAGCCATTTTATCAGACCATTTTAAATCCTTAGAAATTACAATTTCTTTCTTTGCCGGTTCTTGCGAAGTCACTTTGCAGCTTGTAAAAGCCATCAAACAAACTAAAGCAACCGATGCGAAATAACCTTGTCTTTTATTTTTCATTTTAAAATATATTTAAATTCTACTATTTATCTAATTCAATTGCTGCCAGAATAAATGGCCCTAACCCGTGCGAGTTATCAATTTTTATTTTTTCTTTAATGTAATATTCATAAGATCCATCACGATAAGGATTTCCTCCTAATCCTGCACTGGCACAAACTTGTGTGATATGAATTTCTCCGTCAGGATCAACCGTTACTAATTTATTAATTAAACCGTCAAAACCCTTTTCTGCAAGCTTTTTATAACTTGAAGGTAAATATCCTTTTTTTGCTCCTTTTGCAAAAGCATAAATAAACATTTCAGATCCTGATGCTTCCAGATAATTCCCTTCTTTTGTTGCTGAATCTGTGACCTGAAACCATAATCCTGAAATATCCTGATATTTTGCAACCGCGGTAGAAATCTCACTTAAATACTGAACTAATTCTTTTCTCTTCGGATGATCTTTTGGCATATAATCCAGAACATCGACTAACGCCATCATGTACCAGCCTATAGAACGCGACCAGAAATTGGGCGAAGTTCCTGTTTCTCTATTCGCCCACGGCATTTGTTTACTTTCATCCCAGGCATGAAAAAGCAAACCTGTTTTTTTGTCAATTGTATGCAAATGAATTTGTTCGAATTGTTTTGCGATATCATCGAAATCTTTTCCTTTATCAAATTCTGCGGTATAACGGGCGTAAAATGGTGTTCCCATATACAAGCCGTCAAGCCACATTTGATTTGGATATATTTTTTTATGCCAAAATCCGCCAGAATTTGTTCTTGGATGCGTTTCTAATTGCTTTCTCAGCGTTTGCATTGCAACCAGATAACGATTGTCTTTTGTGTTTTTATAAAGGTCAAAAAGTATTTTTCCGGCGTTTACATAATCAATATTATAATCTTCCAGTTTGTAGTTCATAATTTCTCCTGAACTATTGATAACCGTTTCGCCGTATTCTTTTACGTAATTTTCATAAACAGAATTATTGGTCTTTTTATACAATTGTTTAAAAGACATCGCGACTAAACCTAGTTTATAATCCCATTTTGGTTTTTCGTTATTATCAACTTGCCACAATTTTGGATCGCGTTTGATAATAGAAAGTGCCATTCGTTCTGACCATTTTAAAGATGGAGAAATTACAATTTCTTTCTTTACAGATTCCTGAGCCGTCATATTACCAGCGGAAAACACAATCAAACCCATTAGCATAATCCAAGCAGAACAAACTTTCTTTGTATGTATCATTTTTTTCACGCTTAAAAGTTATTTATTTAATTCGATTGCGCTTAACAAAAACGCTGCTAAAGCCGGCGAACTATTGTCTTTTGTTTTACTGTTGATGTAATAATCATTTGTTCCGTCACGGAAAGGCTTTCCTCCAAGACCAACATTCGATGAAACATTTGAGATTATTATCTGTCCTTTTTCGTCTTCTTTTACAAATTCTTTCAAATAGGAATCAAATGATTTTTGAGCTACTTTTTTATAACTAGCACTTAAATATCCTTTATCTGCAGCTTTCGCCAAAGAATAAATAATCATTCCCGAAGCAGAAGATTCTAAATAATTCCCTTTTAAATCCGGCTTATCTGCTACCTGATACCATAAACCTGATGCACTTTTATGTTCAACAACACTTTTTGCAATTTGATTTAGATATTCTATAAGTGTTTTATATTTTGGATGCGTTTTAGGATAATATTCCAATGTTTCTACTAAAGCCATCATGTACCAGCCATTTCCTCGACCCCAGATTGTTGGAGATGTTCCCGTTTCCGGATTCGCCCACGCAATTTCCTTGCTTTCATCCCAAGCCTGATACACCAATCCTGTTTTTTTATCCACTAAATGATTTTGAACCAATTCAAACTGTTTGGCAATATCATCTAAAGCTTTTCCTTTTTCATATTTTACGGTGTATTCCGTATAAAAAGGTTCTGCCATATACAAGCCGTCAATCCACATTTGGTTGGGATAAATTTGCTTGTGCCAAAAACCTCCGCTTGCCGTTCTGGGCTGACTTTCAAGCTGGGTTCTCAATTGCTGAATCACTTTTAAATACCTGTTATCTTTCGTCTCATCGTATAAATTAAAAAGCAATTTCCCTGGATTTGCACAATCGATATTGTATTCGTTTATATCGTACTTTTTGATATTTCCATCAGTATCAATCATTTCATCAGCATATTCCCTGATGTAATTCAAATACTTTTTATCGTTTGTTTTTTGATATAATTTTTCAAAAGCAGATAATACCAATCCCATTTTATAATCCCATTTCGGTTTTTCGCTGCCGTCGATTTGATATGCTTTTGGGTATTTGTTCAAAATGGTAATCGCTGTCCTTTCTGACCATTTTAAGTTATCAGGAAGAACGGTATTTTCTCTTGTCTGCGCGATTGTTTTACTGCTAAAAATTAGTAGCAAAACGAATAAACTTATATTTTTAAAAGCCTGTATGGACATATGTTTTAAAATTGTATGTTGCTTTTTTGCCACAGATTAAATGATTAAAAAGATTGATATTTGGCAGATTGCTTCGCCTGTTCACTATCGCTCTGGTGAGTAGATTTTTTAATCTTTTTAATCATTTAATCTGTGGCTATTTTTTTAAAATTGTGAGCAAAATATATGTTTCTTGTTAAAAATAATTTCTCCCGCAGATTTGGCAGATTAAGCAGATTTTTAATTTATTTTTAGATTTTTCCTTTTTTGTTCAGGACTTCAAGTTTTTCATCTAAATATTTTACAAATTCATCTTTTGTTTTAATACCGTTTGGTTCTTGTTCCCAAGCGCCTAAAAAGTAAAAAGAAGTTGCTTTTGTAGTTGGTTTAAAAACTAAGAGATAATCTAAATCAGTATCAGCAATATTTTCAATTGATTTAACTTCATAAAAAATAGCCATTCCTAATTTGTCCGGAACAAGCGATTGGTCACCGTAAGTCGCTAAATAAGCCCATTTTTTATTTTTGCTTTCTTTTTTAAGCAGTTCTGTATTTTTTTGCTTTACAATTCCGGTGCAAATTCCTTTGATTTCTTTAGATGCCTGAATCGTATGTTGTGTATAAAGCTGATCCGGCTTGATGGTTAACTCAGATGTAAAATTGATTTTATCACCTGCTGTTTTCCATCCGTAATAATTTACTTTTACGCCAGATTCATTCGTTTTATTTACTACAGTTGCAATTGTTGAATCAACTTCACGAAAGTGTAATTTTTCATTGTTTAAATAACGGTCAATAGAACCAATCCCGATTCCTTTTCCAGCTTTCAGGATATCCGCTCCCCAATCGCTCATTTCGTGGTAAGAATCAAAATTATCCTGTCCTACTAGTGGCAAAATATTCGCCGAAGTTTTCTTTCCGAAAATATCAATCGCATTTCTCCAGTCTAAATACAAACGATATCCTATTCGGTTGCTTTCCCATCCCGGACCTTCGTAACGAATATCAAAGGAATGATCTGTATGTTCCGGAGCTAATTTTAATCTGTCAACATTTTTAAAAACAGTTCCGCCTTTGTATTTACGACCTTCCCATTTTCCGTCTGTTTTTGCAGATATTTCGGCATACGTTTTAGCTGTTTTTATATCGTATTTCTGAGCGTTAACTGCCGTAATACCAACTAAAAGTAAGGTTGCGAATGTGATTTTTGTTTTCATTTTTATTGTAATTATTTAAATATTCTGTCTAAAAATTTTGTGGCATAAGGTATTGTTTCGTCAAACCAAGGCTGAAAAAACCAAAAGGAATGAGGCGAATCCTGAATTGTTTTTACTTCATTATAAATCTTATTCTGATTTAAAATTGCAATCATATCGTCTCTTCCTGCATGAAACCGGTCAAAACTGCTGTTTATAAACAGTGTTGGCGGTGTATTTTTATTTGTATGGCTTAAAGCCGATGCCTGTTTCCAGTTTTCCGAACTTTCTTCATAAGAACCTCCAAGCCAAAACGATGCCATTTCTCCTTCGCTAGATTCAGGATGTTTAAAAGCCAATACTCCGTCTACATCGATAATTGCCTGAACCTTTGAAGAGGATTTACTTTTGTATTCTTTGTCTTCAAAAGCTAAATTTTCATTTGTTGTACCAATCAAAGCTGCCATTTGGCCTCCTGAAGAGCATCCTAAAACCGCAATTTTGTCTGGATCAACATTGAATTTTTTTGCATTATCTTTTATAAACTTAATCGCATTTTTTACATCATAAATTGCCTGAGGATATTTCGCTTCAAGCGATAATCTGTATTCAATTGCAAAACAAGAATACCCTTTTGAGGTGATTTCCTGCGCCATAACCTGCATTTGATTTTTATTTCCTGATCTCCATCCGCCGCCATGAATCATGATTACACCCGGATTTCTTTTTTGTTTTTTATTAAAGTAAGCGTCTAAATGTAACGCTCGGTTTTGATCTTTATAATACATCACATTTTCAATCTGAGTATCATTTATTCCTTTATTCGCTTCGGCAATTTTTATAAAAGGATATTTCTTAATTAGTTTCGCATACGTACTTTTTACGGTATATGACGTGTCAATAGTATAGTGACTTTGCGCTATACTAATTTGAGAAACAAGTAATAAAATAAATAGTATTCTTTTCATTTCCAGCGAACTAATTTTTAGTTAAGAAAGGAGCCCGATTCAGGACCGAACTCCTTTTTAACTTCTTCAAAAAAACTAAACCTCAAAAATTTTAAAATTACTAATATCCAGGATTCTGAGGGAAATCCTTATTTTGATTTAAATCCAATGCTGTTTGTGGTATTGGTCTTAAAATTTTAAGCTGTCCGTCAACTCCAACAAAATTAGCTGCTTTGATTCTGTAATTATATGCAGACGCTCTTGCAACTAAAGTTCCTGTACGTTTTAAATCGAACCAGCGTTTGTACTCACCTACCAATTCTCTCGCTCTTTCATCTAAGATATAATCTATATTGAATTCAGGTGCAGTCGCATTTGCAACTCCCGCTCTTCTTCTCACTTCGTTTAAACGGTCTAAACCAGTTGCAGGATTTCCAGCTTTTAAATACGCTTCGGCAGCCACTAAATACGTTTCTCCAAGTCTTGCCACGATAATATCTCTGGTACTTACACCTCCTGTACTTGCAGGTGTTGTTGGATCCGGATCATCAAATTTCTTTACCGGAATAGTTTGGTAATCGATATTTTTAGTCAATGTATATTCCGCAGAATATTCTCCCCATGAATGATAAACAAATCCTGTTGCTAATTTTGCTGTTGCTAAATAAGCCGTTTTATCCGCTGGTGTAAACCATTTAGGAGCATAAAAATGTTTCACTTTCAAAGTTGTTTTATCCGCAACTCTAAAAAAGTCGTAATAGTTTTCATATACTTCATTCATGAAAGTACCTGTCCATCTTTTATCATCTTTAGTAAACAATCCTAACGTATAACCTGTTGGAAGTAAATTATAGCTTCTTAATGGCGCACCGCCTTTAGTTTCACTTCCTCCTAAATAAGAACTAAAGTAGTAAAACTGATTGTTTCCTAATTTAGTAGGATCTGTACTAGTTGAAGTTTTATCATATTGAACAGAGAAAATTGTTTCTGTATTCAAATCATTATTAGTAGTCGCAGTAGCAGTAAACAATTGATTATAAGGGATGTTTAAAGCTTGTCCTGCAATTGCTGCATCAGCATAAGCAGCTGCTTTTGTAAAGTCATCTGCTTTACCAAAAGCTTCGTAACCTCTTGTTAAGTACACTTTTGCCAATAAATCATTTACGGCTCTTTTGTTTACTTTTCCAGATGCAGCATAAGCTCCTGTACCCACAGTTGCAAGTGCGCTGTCTAAGTCTGCTATAATGTGCGCATACACTTCTTCAGCAGAATTTCTTGTAAAGGATAAAACCGGATTGACAATGTTTTCATCTACAATTGCAACTCCTCCGTAGGTTTGCACCAATAAAAAGTAAGCTTGTGCTCTGATAAATTTTGCTTCACCAACAAGAACACTCACATTTGGATTTTGTTCTGTAACAGTAGAGTAATACACCGTTTTATTAACAGACTGTATTGCTAAATAACAGGTATTATACAATTGCTCTACTCCTGTTGAGGACGGAATCAATAATGTATATTGGCTTAATCCGGCCGGTTCTGCCGTTCTGCCTTCGGCATACATATCTGTCCCTGCTTCAAACAACCACGGATCACCTCCATAAATTGCTTTTAGCCTTGCATAGTCTGAGTTTACTAACAACTGAAATCCTGATGCTGTTTTATATGTTGCATCTGCCGGAACATTTGAAAGTGATTCTTCTTCGATATAATCACTGCATGAAGTGAAAGTAGTTACGATTATTCCTAAAATTAATATTATCTTTTTCATTTTGTATCTTATTAAAATTTAACACTTAAACCCAATTGCGTTGTAACAGATGCCGGACGGTTAACTCCAAAAGCTGAACCTGCCCATTCCGGATCGTATCCATCGAAATTTGTAAAAACAAACGGATCTAAAACATTTACATAAATTCTAAAATTACTCATTTTCAGTTTTTTAAGTAAATCTGGCTCAAATGTATATCCTAGAGATATATTTTTAATTTTTGTGTATGATGCATCTCTGTAATAAGCAAAACCTGATGACCAATATGCTCCTGCACCTGTTGCTACAGGTCCCGGTCTTGGATTTTCGTTATTTGCATTAGCAGGAATACCTGTACCATTTGTAGGGATAAAATAATCCATCGCTAATTTTTGGCGACCTCTGTCACTTACATCTGTAAAGTTTTGATGAAAGCTGCTCAAAACAGTTTGTCCCTGACTTGTGATTACAGAAAAACTAAAGTCAAACTGACCTACATTTAATTTAGAATAAAAACTTCCCTGCCATTCCGGATTTGGATTACCAATTACCGTTCTGTCATCCTGATTGAATTTACCGTCACCATTTAAATCCTTAGGTCTTGCCTGACCCGGAGCTTGTCCATAAGAAGCTGCCTGAGCTGCTTCACTTTCCTGCCAAACACCATCATAAACATAATTATAAGAGTTAAAAGCCGGATTAGGAAGTGGAGAACCAAGTATCAAAGCATTACCAACATCACTTACTTTATCCTGATTGTATATAGACTCTAATTTATTTACGTTTTTAGTGAATGTAAAAGTAGTTTCCCAGGTAACCAGTCTTGATTTGATATTTTTAGTCGTCAATAAAACCTCAACACCTTTATTACTAACAGATCCTACATTAGAAAAAGTATTATTATACCCTGACTCTAATGGTAATTTTTGTTTGTAAATCAAATCATCAGATAATCTGTCATAGACATCAACGCTACCTGTAATTCTGTTTTTTAAGAAACCAAAATCAAGACCAAAGTTAAATTCTCTCGTTTTTTCCCACGTTAATTGCGGGTTTGCTAAGTTTTCTGATTGCCATCCGGAAACCACATTTGAACCGTTTGCATAAAATGTTTGTTGGTTCAATAAGGCTTGTGAAGTATATGGTGCGACATTATCATTACCTGTATAACCAACACTTGCTCTTAATTTTAAGTCAGAAACCGTATTATTTCCAGCTAAAAATTCTTCTTTACTAATTTTCCAACCCAAAGCTAATGATGGGAAACTTTCCCATTTTACGCCTTCTGCCAATACAGATGAACCATCCCATCTGTTAGAGGCTGTCAATAAATATTTGTCTCTAAATGCGTAGTTTAAACGTACCGCATAAGAGTTCAAAGTATTTTTTGCATAAGATGATTTTACAACATAGCTCGATTGAACTCCTGAGCCAATATTATCTACACCAGTATCAAAAGGTTGTGTATTGGATGATAAAAATGAACTTTCGTCTTTATTAGAATAGATACTTTGAAGCAATAAAACGCTAAAATCATGAACTTCATTAAAAGTATGTTTCAAATCAATTTGATTATCCCATGTATAATTAAAGTTGTTTACATTTTCAAGAGATGAAGAGTTTTTGTTGTTCAAAAGTACACCTGCATTTGTTTGAGCGCCATAAGCTTTACCATTTTTAGCACTCAATATTCCTGCTGAAAAAGTGGTTTTGAAAGACAGCCATTTTATAGGTTGGTATTGAAAATAAATATTTCCAACAGTTTGCCATGTTTTTTCTGTTTGAGATGAATTCGCAATTTCTACTAAAGGATTCACAGAACTCGTTTTGTTAATTGCCCATGAACCATCAGGATAAGTCAATTTTCCAGGTAAGAAAAACAACTCACCTACTTTTTCGTTTCCTGCTGCATCAACTGCATAAGGAGACATCAACGGGCTTAATCTAAACGCTTCCTGCATCGCTAAATCGCTCCCTAATTGTGAGTCAACATTTGCGATTGTTACATTTGCACCTGTAGAAAATTTATCGTTTATTTTGTGATTTAATCCTAATTTAAACGAGTATTTATCCATTGAATCTTTATCAATTAAACCTCTGTCGCCCTGAACTCCAAAACCTAAGTTATAGCTTAAGCCAGAATCAGAACGTCCTGAAATATTCACATAATTATTTTCGGTCATTCCTGATTTCAATACTGCATCGTACCAGTCAAAATTGTAACCACTATTTGCTCTTGAAACTAACAACGGACTTTGATTTCCTGCTAATGCAGCAAGTTGTGCCGGAGTTTGTGTAGTTGGCGTTGCGCTCATATAAGCTGTTTGGTGAAATTTCCACCATTCTTCACCATTCATCATTTGAGGTAATCTTGCAGCCGTTTTTGTACCGTATGAAGAATCAAAAGTAACCGTGATTCCGGATTTAGCACTTAAACCGCTTTTTGTAGTAACGATGATAACCCCCGAAGCTCCTCTTGAACCATAGATAGCCGCAGAAGAGGCATCTTTCAAGACATCCATTCTGGCAATATCCTGAGGATTTAAAAAGTCAATTCCGTCAGTTGGAACGCCATCCACAACATATAAAGGAGTTGAACCCGCAATTAAGGAATTGTTACCTCTAATTACAACATTAAATCCATCAGAAGCTCGTCCTGTACTTGACGTAATCTGAACTCCCGGAGTACTTCCCTGAATAGCTTCTAATGCACTTGTTGTATTTCTTTCAGTAATAGTTGCAGCACTAATAGTACTTACAGATCCTGTTAAATCTGTTTTTTTAACAGATCCGTATCCCACCACAACAACTTCATTTAAAGAGTTTGATTGCTCAGCAAGACTAACATTTACTTTAGATTTTCCTGCAATACTAACTTCTTGTGTCTGAAATCCTAAATAACTAATGATTAAGATTGCTTTATTATTTGTTACATTCATTTTAAAACTTCCCTCAAAATCTGTAGAGGTACCATTTTTAGTTCCTTTTTCCTGGACATTTACACCTGGTAGTGATAATCCCGCAGCATCAGTGATTTTTCCTTCAATTGTAGTCGATTGAGCGTAAATTGTGGAGCTCAACAGAAAATTCAGGAAAAATAAAAATACAAGATTGTATTTTATTTTTTTCTTTGATAATTGTTTAATGTTCATAGTTTGTTTTAAAGTTTGGTTAATTGATAGTTCTTAATTTTTAGTGGTTTTCTACTTTTTTTTCATTTACAATTGTATTTATAAAATTGATATTTTTTACATTTTTCAACAAAGACACTTTGTCTACTTTATGTATAACAACATCCTTTAGGATAATATTTTCTACTGGAGATTGCTCATAACCTTCTGCCCAAACGGCATATTTTCCTCCGTTTTTTACCGTAACATTTTCAAGACTTATGTTTCTTACTGTTGGTATAAAATTTCCGGTTTGCGAACCGTAAACATTATAGAACATTGTTACAAGCAATACACATTCCTTAACGGTTCCTACTTCAAGATTGCGAACAAAGACATCTTCAATAACGCCGCCTCTTTTTGAATTTGTTTTGATTCGAATAGCGCGATCAAGGTTTGGACTATCCATGACACAATTCTCAACAAAAACATTATTTACTCCAGCCGATATTTCACTGCCAATTACAACTCCGCCATGACCATCGATCATTTTACAGTTTTGAACAATAATATTTTTACTCGGAATCGCTACATTTCTACCATCAGCATCACGGCCTGCTTTTATGGCAATACAATCATCGCCTGTATTAAATGTGCAGTTTTTAATGATTACATTTTGTGAATATTCAGGATCACAACCGTCATTATTAGGTCCGTGGCTGTTTACCGTAACACCATCAATTATGATATTATTTGTTTTTATAGGATGTAAAATCCAAAACGGAGCATTTATAACCGTGATATCTTTTACTAAAACTGTATTACACTCAAAAAACTCGACGAAATTGGGGCGCAAATAACGTCCTTCACCAAAAACTCTTTCAGATACCGGAACATTTCTCTCTGCCATATCAACCAAAACTTCACGGTTTTTAGGATCATTTTGAGAAGCAATTCCTTTTTTCCAGCCATAATCTTTACCACCGGACCAAATCCACCAGTTTGTAGCATTGGCCTGACCATTAAGAGTTCCTTTTCCTGTTATGGCAACATTCGTTTTATTTTTAGCATATATAAGAGGAGAATAATTCATCAACTCTGTTCCTTCCCAGGAAGTATGAACAATTGGATAATCTTTAGGATCTATGCTGAAAAGAATTTCTGCATTATCTTCTAAATGTAAATTCACATTACTTTCTAAATGTATTGGACCGGTTAAATATTTTCCGTTAGGAACAAGCACTTTTCCGCCACCATTTTGAACACATGCCTTAATTGCTTTTTCAAAAGCGATGGTATTGGATGTTTTTCCATCGGCTACAGCACCAAAATCATTTATATTGAATGTTTTATCAGGAAATTGAGTTACAGGAATACTTTTAACGATTAATTCCATTTTTTTCCACGGATCAGAATCGGAAATTTTTGAAGTCTGTTTCGCGCATGACAATACTAATACAGCAATTACACTGAAAATTAAAACTGACTTAAGTGCTATAAACTTATTTACAATCATTTGTGTAGTATTTATTGTTTCAGAATCAAAACAAAGTAAATATGTAATCGATTACACGAAAATATAAAATAAGTTCCATTGCACCAAATTTATTTGGAAATAAATTATATATTTAATTTTTATTACTAATTATAATTACACTTAATGTAAAAAAACATATAATTTATTATCATTGTAGAATCGAAAACGATGTAATTATAATTTATGGTAATCGATAACAATTTGTGTAACGTTATAAAAAAAAATGTATTTTTGTCTGTAACTAATTTGAAAAAACCACATTAATGAGCGAAAAAATAACCATTTACGATATTGCTGAGAAATTGAATATCACCGCTGCAACGGTTTCACGGGCGTTAAACAACAATCCGAAGATTAAAGAAAGTACGCGCGAGTTGGTTATTAAAACGGCTGCTGCAATGAACTACAAGCAAAACAAACTTGCCTTAGCTTTAAAAAGCGGACGCAGTAATAATATAGGAGTTATTGTTCCTCGTATCGACAGTAACTTTTTTGCCTCTGTCATTAGAGGAATCGAAGAAGAATTGCATCCTCATGGTTATCAGGTAATTATTTGCCAGACTCATGAAAGCCCAAAAAGAGAAAACGAAAATTTATATACCTTAATAGATGCTCAGGTCGACGGAATTTTAATGTCGGTAACCGATGTAACTACCGAAAATGACGGCGCTTTCCGTAATGTATTAGAAAAAAATGTTCCGCTTATATTTTTTGACAGAAGTAAACATATTGATGGTGTAAGCTCAGTAACCATCAATGATTTCAAAGGCGGATATCTAACTACCAAACATTTAATTAACGAAGGCTGCAGATGTATTGCGCATTTATCAGGAGATCAATCTCTTGAGATTTTCAAGAACAGGTTTTTAGGTTACAAACAAGCTTTACTGGATAACGGAATGATTTTTAAAGAGGAATATGTTATTCCTGTAAAAAGTAGCGTTGACGCAGGAAAAGAAGCAGTTGATATTTTGTTACAATTAGAGACTCCGCCAGACGCTATATTTTCTTCGAGTGACTTCGCTGCTTTAGGTGCCATTCAGGAACTAAAAGAACGAAATATCAGTATTCCAAAAGAGTTTTGTGTAGCGGGTTTCAGTAATGAACCTTTTACTAAATTTATGGAATTATCAATTACTTCTGTAGATCAGTCTCCGCTTGAAATGGGAAAAATGGCTGCACGTGTTTTCCTTGAACAAGTTGACAAAACCGATACAATCAAAATAGAAAAAAAGGTAGTTCTCGCTCCTGAATTACATATTCGTAAATCATCTTCAAGAAGTACTATTTAATCTTTCCTTCAATCCATATACATAGGGACGCACAGTTGTGCGTCTTTTTTTTGCCGCAGATTTAAAAGATTAAAACAGTTTTTCGCCACGAATTACACGAATTTTCACGAATTTTTTTATTCAATTTTCCATGTCATAATTAGTGGGAATTCGAGGAATTCGTGGCAAACTTTTTCTTAATCATTTTAATCAAAATAATCTGTGGCTTATATTTTCTTATATCACTTATATGGTTAAAACAAACATAAAAATTGACTCATTACTGTTGTACGTCTTTTTTTACCACAGATTAAAACAGATTTTTTGCCACGAATTACACGAATTTTCACGAATTTTTTTATTCAATTTTCCATATCATAATTAGTGGGAATTTGAGAAATTCGAGGCAAACTTTTTCTTAATCATTTTAATCAAAATAATCTGTGGCAAAAAAAACATACAACTTATATTTTCTTATATCACTTATATGACATAAAAAAAGACGCACTGCTGTGCGTCTCTACAAGTATATCATGTTAAAAATCTTAAAGCGAAACTCCTCTTTTCCAAGGAATAAAATCGTTTTGGTTTAAGATTGCTGCTTTGGTTTTAATTGTACCACTTGCAACTTCTATTATAAATTCTAACATTTCATCTGCCATTTCATCAATCGATTTTTCTCCCGTGATAATTCCACCAGTATCGATATCGATAATATCGGACATTTTGTTTGCTAACTGAGTGTTTGATGAAATCTTAACTACAGGCGCAATCGGGTTTCCTGTTGGCGTTCCCAAACCTGTTGTAAATAATACCATATTTGCTCCTGAACCTACCATTGCAGTCGTACATTCAACATCATTTCCTGGCGTACATAACAATGTAAAGCCTGCTTCATTAATATATTCTCCATAATCGTAAACCCCTACAATTGGTGAAGTCCCTCCTTTTTTAGCAGCACCAGCCGATTTCATTGCATCTGTAATTAAACCATCTTTGATATTACCCGGAGACGGATTCATATCAAATCCAGAACCTGCATCTACAACTGTTTTTTCATACCATTGCATTAAATCCAAGAAACGTTTTCCGTCCTTATCATCTACACAACGGTTTACCAATTCCTGTTCTACTCCACATAATTCAGGGAATTCAGAAAGAATTGTAGTTCCTCCTAAGGCAACTAAATGATCAGATAGTACACCTAAAGTCGGGTTAGCAGAAATTCCTGAAAATCCATCTGATCCGCCACATTCTAAACCAATTCTTAATTTAGATAAAGGTGCAGGTTCTCTTTTTATGTCGTTTGCTATTTTAATCGCTTCAAAAGTATCTTTTACAACACTGCTAAGCATTGATTCGATTGTTCCTATTTGTTGCTGATCGTAAATCAAAACAGGTTTTTTACTGTTTGGATTGATTGCATCCATTGCATCTTTGAAAATCTGAATCTGTAAGTTCTGACAACCTAAACTCAAAACCGTTGCTCCAGCGACATTAGGATTGTTTACATAACCAGCCAATAACTTAGCAAGACTATGTGAATCCTGACGAATTCCGCCACAACCACCCTGATGCGTGATGAATTTTACTTCGATATTATTGAATAAATTAGCATCATTTGAAGCCGCTTCATTTCCTGCACCGCCAGTTTCGGTTTTAACTAAAGAACGAAGTAATAATTGATAATCATTTTCTTTTGGCTTCATTAATTCCTTCTCAAAAATATCTTTTAAGATTTCGATATTTCTGTTTTCACAGAATACCAATGGAAAAAATAACCAAACATTCTCAGTTCCAACTTGTCCGTCTTCTCTGTGATATCCCTGCCACGTTCTGTCTTTCCATTTGTCAATATTTGGCGCATTCCAGCCAATAGTTTCCGTTTTACCGGTCACTTTATCACTTTCATGTTTTACGTTTGATGTAGAAAGCAATCCTCCTCTTTCGATTCTGGCACTCGCTTTCCCCACTAAAACACCATACATAATAATCCTGTCTCCTACATTAAAAGGAACCATTGCGATTTTATGTTTCATCTTCACATCAGACTCAACAATAACATCTTGTCCTTCAAAGTTAATCACTTCGCCGGCGGTAAGATTCACTAATGCTACTGCAACATTATCTGAAGGGTTTACTTTTATTAATTTTTTTTGCATGATTGTTTTTTTTTAAGTTGCTAAGTCTCTAAGATACTAAGTTGCTAAGATCTGTTCCAAAAACTTAGGAACTTAGGAACTTAGAATCTTAGAACTATTTCAATTAATATTGTTTGCTGAAATTAGCAAATCCTTTTTCTATTCCGTTTTCTTCAATTTCATTCAAGGCCAATACTAAAGCTTCAGATAAACCATTGATTTTAGTTAAATCTTCACCCCAGAATTCTGTGTTTGCTAATATCTTAGCTACAACTAAATCTGCAGATCCTAATTCCCAGGCGTTTTTAAATGCTTCAACTATTTCTGGAGAATCTTTTACAGGTAATGCTTCGTTATTCCAGGTTCCTTTGTAGAATTGGATTAAACTAGCTAATGAAAAAGTCAAATTAACAGGCAATTTTTTGTTAGCATTATAATATCCTAATAAACTAGGCAAAACTCTTACTTTGAATTTTGAAATAGAATTTAATGCGATATCAGCAAGTGCATGTTTGATAAATGGATTTTTAAATCGGTCCATTACCTCTTCAGAATAGGCTGTAATTTCATTTTTATCCATATCAAGAGTTTCGCTAATTTCGCCGATAACACTGTTTACGAATTTTCCGGTAAAATCTCCGTCAACCGTTTCCATTACTAATTTGTTACCGTATAAAAGTGAAAAAGGAACCATTGCCGTATGTGCACCGTTTAGAATACGAACTTTAATCATTTTAAAAGGACGAATATCATCAACGATTTTTACATTCAAATCTGTTTTATGAAAAGGTAATTTTGCTTTTAAATCATCGCCGCCTTCAATTGCCCAAAGGAAGAATGGTTCAGCAGCAACAATTAAATTGTCCTGATAATCTAATTTATTATTGTATTCTTCAATTTCAGCTCTTGGATATCCCGGAACAATTCTATCAACCAAAGTACTGTGATACGTACAAGCATCAGATACCCAGTTTTTAAATGCTTCCTCTAACTTCCATGTATCGCAATATTGCAAAATATATTTTTTCAGCGTCTCTGAATTATAATCAATCAATTCACAAGGAATGATAGTAACTGCTTTAGAAGGATCTCCATTGAAATGTTTGAATCTTTCATATAATAAAACAGTCAACTTTGCTGGAAATGAAACTGGCGGCTGCATATCCGGAGTATCACTTTCAATGAATTCAATTCCGGCTTCAGTAGTATTTGAAACAATAAATTGAAGCTCTTCTTCTTTAGCTAAAGCTAAATAATCCGCAAATTCAGTATATGGATTTATTGCTTTTACAATATTAGTGATTAATTCAATATCTTGTATTTTTTCACCTTTTTTAATCCCGTTCATAAACAACGTATAAAGACCGTCCTGATCATTAATCATGCTTACCATACCGTCTTTCAAAGGTTGAACCACTGCAATACCGGCATTAAAGTCAACCTCTTTATTTAGTTTGTGAAAAGCGTAATCAACAAAAGCTCTCAAGAAATTCCCTTCTCCAAACTGAACTACTTTAATTGGCTGTAATTTTTCTAATCCTGTATTTTTTCTGTTTAACTGTTTCATTTTAAATCATTAAAGTGTTACAAATAACCACTAAATCCTTACTGTTTTTTTTCTTTATTAAACTGTAAAAGAAACATTACACTTGTGTGAGAAAAACAAATTTTGAAGTGAGGAATGACAAAATTTATTTTACCAAGCGTAATGCTCTATTACAATCTCTAAAATCTAAAAAAAACGCATGTTAAATAAGGATTGGCGTGATTACTCCTTATTATTTTCTAATATTTTTGATGATATCCAGCACCTGACTTACTTTTGTTTTTAGTCCGTCATAATCTTTATTATCAAGTATTTCTTTTGAAATCAATTGTGATCCTAAACCAACACAGGTTGCACCTGCATTTAACCATGAAGACAAGCTCTCTACGGTTGGATAAACTCCTCCTGTTGGCATAATGTTCGTCCACGGGCAAGGTCCTTTTATGGCTTTTATAAATTCCGGTCCGTAAATATCCGCAGGGAATAATTTTACGATTTCACAGCCTAGTTCTTCTGCTCTGGCAATTTCCGTTAAAGTTCCGCAACCTGGCGACCATAACACTTTACGTCGGTTACAGGCAATTGCGATATCTTCTCTAAAAACCGGAGTTACAATAAAATTAGCACCCAAACTCATGTATAATGAAGCCGCAGCAGCATCTGTAATCGAACCTACGCCCAACATCATTCCCGGTAATTCTGCTAAAGCATATTTGTTTAATGCTCCAAAAACTTCATGGGCAAAATCTCCTCTGCTCGTGAATTCCATTAATCTGGAACCACCATCGTAACAGGCTTTTAATACCTTTTTACTAATTTCTAAATCTGAATGAAAAAACAACGGAACCATTCCGTTTTCCTTCATTGTTAAAGCGACTTCAATTCTTGAATATTTTGCCATTTTATATTAATTATCTTGATACTAATGCAGAACCATCACCATCAATCATATTTTCAACTTCTTTTAAAGTAACCAAATTATAATCTCCTGCAATTGTGTGTTTCAAACAACAAGCTGCTACTGCAAAATCTAAAGCTCTCTGATTATTATTTTGATATTTTTGTAATCCGTAGATCAATCCTCCCATAAAAGCGTCTCCGCTACCTACTCTGTCAACCACCGGAGTAACCTCTTTTACGGCTGCCTGATAAATTGCTTTTCCGTCGAATAAAATCCCGCCAATTCTCTGATGTGAAGCACTTACAGAATAACGTAAAGTTGTCGCAAAAGTTTTTAAATTCGGAATCAAATCAAACAACTTTGTGTATAAAGCAGGAAGTGATTTTTCATCCTGATAATTAGGGTTTGCTTTTGGGATTCCCAACATGAAATATGCCGTATCAATATCTCCTAAAATAACGTTGCTATACTTTAACATTTCGGGCATAACATCACTTGGCGTTTTGCCGTATTGCCACAATTTTGATCTGTAATTTAAATCGCATGAAATCGTAATTCCCAGTTTATGCGCTACTTTAATAGCTTCTAAACAAGCTTCGGCAGCACTTTGTGAAATTGCCGGAGTAATTCCGCTCCAATGAAACCAGTTTGCACCTTCTAATACTTTTTCCCAGTCAATTAAGCCTTTCTGGATAGTTGCCATTGAACTGTGCGCACGATCATAAACTACATTACTGCCACGTGTTCCTGCTCCGGTTTCAAGAAAATAAATCCCTAAACGTTCTCCTCCATAAATGATATTTTTAGATTCGACGTTCATTTTTCGCATTTCCTTTAATGCGGAACCTCCAATTTCATTTTCAGGCAATCTTGTTACAAATTCTGCATTTACACCATAATTTGCTAACGAAACGCAAACATTAAATTCGCCGCCGCCGTAAGAAGCGCCAAATTCTTTTGCCTGCGAAAAACGCAAATGCCTCTCTGTCGAAAGACGCAACATAATTTCTCCAAATGCAACTACTTTACTCATATTGTTGTATTGTTTTACCAGTAAAAATTTTCTTTTACCATTAAGGGATTAAAAAGCTAAACTTAGCTTAACATAATACCTCACTGTTTAAGCTATTTTAATTAAAACTTAAAATATTCTTTTGCGTTGTTGTATGAAATATCAGCCACCAACTTCCCTATCCATTCCATATCGTTTGGCAATTCTCCGCGTTTGATTTCGTCTCCTAAAAGATTACATAAAATACGTCTGAAATATTCGTGTCTCGGGAAAGATAAAAAGCTTCTTGAATCTGTCAGCATTCCTACGAAACAACTAATTAATCCCATGTTTGAAAGGGCATTTAATTGTTTGGTCATTCCGTCTTTTTGATCTAAAAACCACCACCCGGAACCAAACTGAACTTTACCACGAACGCTTCCGTCATTGAAATTTCCAATCATGGTTGCCATCACTTCGTTATCAGCAGGATTTAAGTTATAAATGATTGTTTTAGTCAATTTATCTTTACTGTCCAAAGCATTTAAAAAGCTTGATAATTTTTGCGCCTGCGGATAATCTCCAATAGAATCCCAACCTGTATCAGGTCCTAAAATTCTGTGCATACGCGCATTATTATTTCTTAAAGCACCTAAATGAAATTGCTGTACCCAACCAAATTGATGATACGTTTCAGACAAGAACAATAGTATTGCACTTTGAAATTTCAATCCTTCTTCAGGAGTAATAATTCTGTTTTCTCTTTTCTTTTTGAAGATTGCATTTACTTCACTTTCAGTAAATTCTTCAAAATAGATCTGATCTAAACCGTGATCACTAAGTTTACAGCCGTTTGCATTAAAAAATTCAATTCTGTTTTTTAGTGCGCTGCATAAATCCGAGTAAGTTGTAATTGCAACTCCGGACACATCCCCTAATGTGTCCAGATATGCATTATAACCATCGTTAGAAATCAGGATGGCTTTATCAGGTCTGAAAGCTGTACTCATTTTAGTTCCAATAGGATTTTTTGTCAGTTTCTGGTGAAACTCTAAATTATCAATCGGATCTTCGGTAGTACAAACCAATTCAGCGTTTACTTTTTTAAGCAGGTTTTGTGTACTGTACGCCTGAGAATTAATTTTCTCTGTAGTTTCAAGATAGATTTTCTCTGCTGATTTTTCATTCAGCAAATCATAAATATCAAAATAACGGGCTAATTCTAAATGCGTCCAGTGGTACAAAGGATTACGCATGGTGTACGGAACTGTTTTTGCCCAGTTGATAAACTTATCTTTATCTGAACCGTTTCCCGTTACAAATTGCTCGTTGATCCCTAATGTACGCATTGCACGCCATTTGTAATGATCTCCGCTAATCCAAACCTGTGTTATGTTGTCAAAAATTTTATCCTCTGCAATAAACTGAGGATTCAAATGATTGTGATAATCAATTATAGGTTGATTTTTTGAGTAATTGTGATATAACTCTTCCGCGAATTTATTTTCAAGTAAAAAGTTATCGTTTATGAATGTCTGATTTGCGCTCATGTCTTTTTAATGTAATAGAGAATTAATCTTCGTTTGATGGTTTACCAATTGTAGCCAGGATTCCGCCATCGACATATAAAATATGACCGTTTACAAAATCGCTCGCTTTTGAAGATAAAAATATTGCTGCACCGGCAAGATCTCCCGGATCTCCCCATTTTGCAGCCGGAGTACGGCTTATGATAAAATCGTTAAACGGATGTCCGTCAACTCTGATAGGTTTTGTTTGTTCAGTAGCAAAATAACCCGGTCCAATTCCGTTGATTTGAACATTGTATTTTGCCCATTCTGTAGCCATATTTTTAGTCAGCATTTTCAATCCACCTTTTGCAGCAGCATAAGCACCAACCGTATTACGGCCTAATTCGCTCATCATCGAGCAAATGTTGATTATTTTTCCTTGTCTTCTTTCGATCATTCCTCTTGCAACGTGCTTAGAAACGATAAAAGGAGAAACTAAATCAATATCAATTACTTCTTTAAAATCAGCAACTTCCATTTCGATTAACGGGATTCTTTTAATGATTCCGGCATTATTAATCAAAATAGCAATTGGTCCAACTTCACTTTCAATTTTCTTAACTGCTTCAATAACTTCCTTTTCATCGGTTACATTAAATTTATAACCTACGGCATTTATTCCTTCGCTTTTAAGCTCCTTAACAGCATCATCAATTTTTTGTTGAGAAGAATTTCCGTTTACAACAATCGTTGCTCCGGCTAGTCCTAATCCTTTTGCCATTGCCATTCCCAGTCCGTGTGTACTTCCTGTGATAAGGGCAATTTTTCCTTTTATATCAAATAAATCTGTCATAATTATCTTAATTCAGTTATTTTACAAACATCCATATCTCCGTAATCTAAGTTTTCACCCGCCATTCCCCAAATAAAAGTATAATTACTGGTTCCTGATCCTGAGTGAATTGACCACGGCGGAGAAATAACTGCCTGATGATTGTTCATCCAGATGTGTCTTGTTTCCTGTGGCTGCCCCATAAAATGGCAAACCGCCTGATTTTCCGGAATATCTAAGTAGAAATAAACTTCCATTCTGCGATCGTGTACATGTGCCGGCATTGTATTCCAGACACTTCCTGTTTTTAATTCTGTCATTCCCATTTGTAACTGGCAAGTTGTTACAACGCTGCCAATAATCATTTGGTTAACCGTACGGTGATTTGCAGTTTCTACTGTACCCAATTCTAATTTATTTGCTTCTGCCAGACTTACTTTTACTGTTGGGTAAGTAGTATGTGCCGGAGCCGAATTGATATAATATTTAGCCGGATTATCGCTGTCGTTACTTTTAAAGATCACTTCTTTATTACCGCTTCCGATATACAAAGCATCCTTAAAACCTAATTCATACGATTTGCCTTCAACGAGAACAGAACCACATCCTCCAACATTTATAATCCCAATTTCTCTTCTTTCTAAAAAATAACTTGCCTTAAGCGGATCGATACTTTCTAATTTCAAATCTCCTTTTACAGGAACTGCAGAACCTGCAATGTATCTGTCATAATGAGAATACGTTAATACGATCTCATCTTCCTGCATTAAGTCATCAATCAGGAACTCATTTCGTAATTCCTGAGTATCATATTTTTTAACTGCTTCCGGGCTTGACGCGTATCTTGAACTATATTTTGTCATAATTTTTAATTTAATGTAATCGATTGCACAAAATTAGATTTTTATCTTTAAAAACCATAATTGAAACCAAAATTTATTTTATTTTTAAGATATAAAATTTACAATTCTACCTTTTTCATTCTTGGAACTAAAATATGCATTATCAACCATGCCAGTAAATAAGCGGCTCCGCAAATGCAAAACATGATAAAATATCCCGTTTCAATTTTTCCGAGTCTGGTATAATAAACAAACATATTTTTTTGAACTACAAGTGTCAATAAAATCCCTCCAAATGCTCCAAACATTCCACCTATTCCAGTTACGGAAGCGGTTGCTTTTTTAGGAAACATATCAGAAACCGTGGTAAAGATATTTGCGCTCCATGCCTGATGCGCAGAAACCGCACAACCAATAACCAAAATTGCCCACCACATATTTATAGATCCTAAATATTGAGAAAACAATACCGGTAAAACTGCAAATGCATAAATCAGCATACTGGTTTTACGTGCTTTATAAGCCGGCCAATTGTTATTGATTAATTTTAACGGCAACCATCCGCCGCCAATACTTCCTATGCTTCCAATTACATACACCAAAGCGCAGGGCCAGATAATTTCTGTAGCCGTTAGTTTATATTGTTTCATCAGGAAATCCGGCAGCCAAAATAAATAAAACCACCAAACGGGATCTGTCAACAATTTACCTATTGCAAAAGCCCAGGTCTGACGAAAAGAAAGCAATTTTAACCACGAAACTTTTTCAGTATCTTCAACCTCAACAGTTTCTGCCTTATCAGAAGTTATATATTCAAATTCTGCCTGAGACAAACGTTTTTGTTTTTGTGGTACTTCATAAAAAAGAAACCATAATCCTAACCAGATAAAACCAACAATTCCGGTTAAAATAAACGCCCATTGCCAGCCGAAATTCTCTGCTATAAAAGGAACTGACAATGGCACTATGATAGCTCCGATATTACTTCCCGAATTAAAAATTCCGGTTGCTAAAGCTCTTTCTTTTTGCGGAAACCATTCGGCTGTTGCTTTTATTGCAGCAGGAAAATTTCCTGCTTCGGTAATTCCTAAAAACACACGTGCAATTAAAAAACCTCCTGTTCCTGTGGCAAATGCATGCCCAATTGCGGCTAAACTCCACAATCCGGTTGCAATTGCATAGCCTATTTTTGTTCCTAATTTATCGATGATTCCACCTGCAACCAGCATTCCCATTGCGTATGCAATTTTAAACGCCAACTCAATATTCGAATAATCTATTACTTCCTGTTCCGGTGTCCAGTGAAAAGCTTCTGCTAAAAAAGGACGCAGGTAACTTATTACATTTCTATCCAGATAATTCACAGTCGTTGCAAAAAAAACTAAACTACAAATAGTCCAGCGGTATCTACCTATTGCTACATTAGCTTGATTCATAATAGTGGTTGGTTTGGTTGAGTGGTTAGTTAGCTGATAATTATAATAGGATTATAGTATTAAAGATTAGTAATAGGACTGTATTTTGGCACTAATGTTTTCATCACGATCCATCCTGTTAAATAACAAACGGCACATATTGAAAAAATGATAAAATATCCGGCTTCAATACCCTTAAAGCCCATAAATGCCATGTTAGTTTCTTTAGCGTGATCGAACAATAATCCTGAACCTTTGTTGATTATAGTTGAACCAACTCCTCCCGCTAAACCGCCAATTCCTGTAATGGTTGCGATTGCTTTTTTAGGAAACATGTCTCCAACTGTTGTAAAAATATTAGCCGACCAGGATTGGTGAGCCGCTCCTGCAATACCGATGATAATTACCGGAATCCAATAACTTATATATCCTAAAGGCTGAGCAATTAGAGCTAATAATGGAAAGAATGCAAAAATTAACATCGCTCTCATTCTACCTTCATAAGGGTTCATTCCTTTTTTCTCGACAAAATAAGTTGGCAGCCAACCTCCAATAATTGAAAGTAATGTAATCATGTATAATACAAACAATGGCAAGGCTGCTTGTGTAGAATCCATTCCGTAAACCGAACTTAAGTACGCAGGAGTCCAGAATAAAAAGAACCACCAAACACCATCTGTCATGAATTTTCCAAAGGCAAAAGCCCAGGTTTGTCTGTATTTAAAGCACTCAACAAAAGATACTTTCGTTGTAGTTTCAGGTATATAACCTGCAATCTTAGCATCGGCAATATCATCTTGCTGAATATATTCTAATTCTTCGGCAGTAACTCTTTTATGTCTTTCCGGTTTGTCGTACATAAACACCCAGAATCCCATCCATACAAAGCCTAAAGCTCCAATGATGATAAAAGCCATTTCCCAACCAAAAGATTTCGCAATGAACGGAATCGATATCGGAGCCGCTAATGCCCCAACCGTCGCACCTGCGTTAAATATACTGGTAGAAAATGCTCTGTCTTTTTTAGGAAAATATTCGGCTGTGGTTTTAATCGCTGCAGGGAAATTTCCCGCTTCACCAACTGCTAAAACAAAACGCGCAAAAATGAATAATGTAACACTTACATTAATTACTAATCCTGTATCTTGTACTAAATCAATGGCTTGTTTCGCGCCTTCAAAACCTACAAACCAGTTTCCTGTAATAATTCCTGCCGTTGCAATACCACAAAATGCGTGAAGACAAGCTCCAAAAGACCAAATCCCGATTGCCCAAAGAAAGCCTTTTTTAGTATCTAACCAATCCACAAATCTTCCGGCAAATAATAAAGAAACAGCGTAAAATATAGAGAATAGAGCCGTAATGTTTCCGTAATCATTATTTGTCCAATGAAATTCTGGCGCAATAAAATCGCTCCATGTCAAAGAAAGTACTTGTCTGTCAAGATAATTTATTGTTGTGGCAAAAAATAATAATGCGCAGATACTCCAGCGGTAGCTGCCTGTAGTTTTTTTGGTTTGGCTGATAATAACTTCCTCTTTTTGATTCATGGTAATGGGTTTATTATAAATTGATATTTTTTTTGGGGTAATTTAATTCGCTTCTCAAAGCCAACACAAAGACAGCAAAACCAATACATTAAATCTAATAAAACAAATTAATGTAATCGATTGCACAAATATAGTTTTAAATCTTTATATTCCAAATAAATTGTATAAAAAATTATTTTATGTGGTTAAATAAACATATAGAATAAAAATTCACATCCAAAATTACACATTAAACAATATATTTGTTAAAAGCCAGCATGTGAAATTTGTCCTTTTTAAGGGGTAAAATTGTACTAAAAACAACACTTTCGAAACTTTTCTTACGAAGTATCTTATTTGGAGAGAAAAAAACTTTTTTAACCTTCCTTAAACAAAGAAATGACTGGAAAAGTTCTATTTTTGAAATTCTGGTCTATAAATTAATATTCAACTAAATCACTTTTATAAATTGAAAAATTCAAAAATACATTACTGGAAAAAAGCTGTATTAATCCTGACTTTATTTACAGGAATTACCAATCAGGCGCAAACTAAAAATGAAATAATTCCACTTTGGAAAAAAATACCTGACGAAATTAAAGCTCCGGATTATAAGGAAAATGAAAGTATTACTGACGGAAAAGTACAAAGCACAAGTTTAGTTACAGTTCCTACTTTGAGCATTTTTTTACCAAAGGAAAGCAAACCCAATCAAGCCGCAGTTTTGATTTTTCCGGGCGGAGGATATCAGCATCTGGCAATTGATAAGGAAGGAACAAAAGTTGCGCAATGGTTCAACAGTTTAGGAATTGTGGGTATTGTTGTAAAATATCGTTTACCGAACGATAAAATAATGAAAAACAAAAATATTGGACCTTTACAAGATGCTCAGGAAGCGATGCGTTTTATTAGAGAAAATGTTGCAAAATATAATATTGATCCAAATAAAATTGGAATCATGGGATTTTCTGCCGGAGGACATTTGGCTTCAACCCTTGCAACTCATTATGACGAAAAAACATATGAACCAACCTCTAAAATAAGCGCCAGACCAGATTTTGCGCTTTTGATTTATCCTGTAATATCCATGCAAAATGATATTACGCATAAAGGATCTCAAGAAAGTTTATTAGGTAAGGATGCATCACAAACTTTGATTGATTCGTTTTCAAACGAAAAAAGAATTACACCACAAACTCCGCCAACTTATTTAGTGCATGCTACAGATGATACTGTTGTATTGCCGGAAAACAGCATTAATTATTATTTAGCATTGAAGAAAAATGCTGTTAAAGCTGAGTTACATATTTATGAAAAAGGCGGACACGGTTTTGGTTTAGGCGTTCAGGATACAAGTAAATTTTGGACTAGAGATTGTGAAGAATGGCTTAAAGTAAATGGATACAGCAATTAAAATTAAGTTTTTGTGATTAAATACTTTAACACATAGAGACATAGTATTCATAGCTTAAAAAGTCGTTTCACTTTGCATAAAAGCACATAGCTATATGTGGGAAACTAGTTTCTTTTTATTCTATTTTCTTTAATTTATAACTACAAGATCTATGTTTATATGTGTTTAAAAAATATCCACATAAAATCATTAAAACAACAAAAGGCGAAACGGATCAGGTTTCGCCTTTTTAACTAGTAGCAACAAAAAATTAAAATGGTATGTGATAACGATACTTAAACAGATAATTCCTTTTGAGGAATTACTTTAGGTTTTACAACAGGAATTCCCTTTGCCGAAACCTTTCGAGATGAAGCCGGTTTTTTGCCAAACTTTTGTTTTCCCCACCAAATTATAAATCCGGTAATAGGCAAACTTGCGGAAATTAAACTGGCTAAAAAAGCTAAAATTTTTCCCGTAAGTCCAAGTACGGCACCAACATGAATATCATAATTCATCCTTCGGATTTTATCCGGAATATTAGCTTCTATATATTTACCTGAAAAAGGGGATTGTATCGAAATTTCTTTCAGCGTTTGCTGATCAAAACTATAACGATCCATATTATAGAATGTATTTTTTTGTTTGTAAACAAATGCACCAATAATATCCGCAGGTTTTTCAGGAATTGTAACTAAAATTCCAGATGCCTGAGGATTTTGTTTTGAAATATTAAGCAAAACTTTATCAACTGTTGCCAATTGAAATGTTTTAACATGAGTTGTATCAGATTTTGGAGATTCCCTGCTTTCAACTAAAGGTTTTCCGCCAGAAGTTACCCAATATAATGATTTACTCCACCATCCAAAACTCCACACTAAACCTGTTGCAGAAATAAAGAACAGAAAAATACAACTGTAAAAACCAAGTACATTATGCAAATCATAATTAACACGTTTAAAACTGGCATCTGTTTTTATTTTAAAACTTTTATTAATAATTGACTTAATCCATTTGGTTGGCCACCAAAGCACTATACCTGAAATTAATAGAAAAACAAAAATTAAAACAGCAATACCCACAATTGGTCGCCCAATGTCATACGGAAGCCATAAAGCACGGTGCCCGTTTAAAATAAACCTGAAAAAATCCGGAGAGTCACTTCTTGAAACCGATTTTACATTTAACACTTCGCCTGTATAAGGGTTCATGTAAACGCTGGTAAAAATCCCTCCTCTTCTTCTTTTTGGTTTCTCGTCTTTTCCTTTTTCCTTACCTTTACCTTGCGCTTTTAGTTGAGATTTTCCTTTCTCAATATCGGTTTTGGCAAGATCTTGATTTCTTCTATTTCCTTCGCTTCTTTTACCGGCATTTTTGCCTTCTTTATCTTTGCCACCTTCTTTTTTCTGAGTAAAGTAACCCACAATAGCGGCATCATCTTTTGCGCCAAAAGTAACGCTTGTTGCATGTTTGCCTTTCATGGTTTTGTCTGCAATTGTAACTAATTGCGAAGGCAATAAAAAGGCTTTTTCCTGAGGTTCTACAAAACGCCAGTCTTCAATAAAATCTTTAATTTCATTTTCAAAAACATAAATACAACCTGTTAAACTTACAATAACTACAATTATTCCAGACGCTAATCCCAGCCATAAATGCAGCCACGCCATAACGCGCTTGAAAAGCGATTTTTTACTTTTTTTCTTATTTGGATTTGATTTTGATTTTGAAAAAGAAAACATATTTAAAAGAGTATATAAGATAAATAAAAAAACCGCAAGCCCCGAAAGGCCTACGGCTCAAAAGAAACCAATTCTTAATATTTCAATTTTGCAATTGCAGTAATTTCTCCACCTTCAACTTTGATACCTTTTGTAGCAACACCAGTTGAACCGTTTATGGTGTAAATCCAGTTTCCTTCAGGTGTATTAATCCCTACAACCGCAGAGTTACCATCTTGGCTTACAATATTATATCTGTTTACAGTACTAAAACTAATTACCGCCGGGGCATTCGTAACCCATGTAAATGATTGCGTATATACATCTACAACAGCTAGTTTTACA
Source organism: Flavobacterium psychroterrae (assembly GCF_018380615.1). Lineage (GTDB taxonomy): Bacteria > Bacteroidota > Bacteroidia > Flavobacteriales > Flavobacteriaceae > Flavobacterium > Flavobacterium psychroterrae. The sequence continues at coordinate 480,634 of NZ_JAGYVZ010000001.1, forward strand.
GCACCTTTATTTGTTCCGGGAGTACCATACATTTCTAATAAAACTTTACCTTTAGAGATATAACTTGAAGAAGCAATTTTATATCCTCCTGATTTTTCCTGTACATTAAAGAAATACGTTTTATCAAATTCTGTAGTTCCTTTTTTAATTTTTACAACCGCAGATGGTTTAGTCGAAGTTACAACTGCATTACTTGTTGCCGCTGCACTAGAAAACCCATAAGCATCACCATTTTCATCCTGATACAATCCGTTTGTGTAATAAGCACCTAAATAACTTGTACGGTTATCTTTGATTACTTTTTCTAATTTAAGTTCAGGATAATTATAAACTGCAACCCAAGTACTGTCAGGATTTACAGTTCCAAAATTATCAAGCCCATCCCCTTTTATACTCATATAAGGCATGAATACTTTATCGCCAACTTGCGTTGCCCAGGTAAAAAAGGCTCTTTCTCCGTTTCCGGCTAACTTTTTAGTGTCTTGTTGTGCTTCACCAATAATAAGTGATTTTTCGGCATCAATTTTATACATTGAAGCTATTGAAGCAGCACCGCTTCTTGGTACTTTAATGGTTAAAATATCTTTGTTAATGGCTGCAAAAACGTGTACAGTTTCTGCCTGAAAATTAGATTTTTTAACCAATTTTCCTTCAGTATTCAAATTATAAGTAGTTACAGCACCCGGATTTCCTTGTCCGTAAAGCAGACTGAAAAAGTTATTTTGAGCTGTAATATAATATCGGTATGAACCGTCTTGTTCTATTCCGTTACCCGTTGTAGTAATCGATCCTGTCGAAATATCATCCGTGGTTAACAAATAATCGGCAATTCCTTGTGCTCCTGTTGTAGCAGTAATAATATATTTTGTTTTTCCGGTATCACCGCCAATCACTTCTTCGCCAGACTTATCAGAGTCACTGCTGCAAGAGAAAGTTGTAAATGCCAAAAGCGCCAATAAAGCTAATTTGCTAGTATTTTTCATTTTATTATGGTTTTTATTAAAAATTATTTACTTGATTTTGTGAAAAAATATCTGAATTTGATGTAGAAAGCCCTGCTTGGTTTTTGCAATGAAAAATTATCATAAAGCTTATTATCCAGTAGATTTTTACATTCTAAAGCGATATTATATTTTCCGTTTGCGAGTGTGTAAACAGCATTTAAATCATGGCTGAATTGTTGCGGAATTTCCAGTTTACTATCCTTGCTTCCCATACTTGGCCACGACAAATAGTACGTGTGTACAAATAATAGATTATATCCTACAGATAAATTATTTCCTTTTTTGATAAGATCATTAAAGAATATCGTTGCATCTGCATTTCCAAAAAGGAACGGCATATTTGGAATTCTGTCTTCATAAAAAGGAGAAACATAATTCTGATTCGGTTCATATTCCGTCTTATTACGAATATTTTGATACGTTGCATTTACACCCGCCGTAAATCGGCTGCGGTATGAATATCGAATCTCACCATCAATACCATAATTCGTCACTTTGCCCTGATTGACATTTGTAGTCATGGTTTGATTGTTATTCAGCGTTGGGCGAATAAAATCAGTCGCATTTCTATGTAAAAGATTCACATCAAATGACAACGCATTTACTTTATTAAAGCTCGTTTGATAACTTGCCCCAACGTTAAAGTTGTTACTGGTTTCTGGTTTTAAAGCCAGATTTCCTTCCAGATTATCATTCACATTTCCAAAAATTTCCTCAGGAGTTGGTAATCGGTAACTTTTTTCAAACGAAGCCTTTAATTGCAAATTCGGTTTTAAATAATAACTTGTTGCACCGCCATATCCTGTTGTCGAAGTATTGTCTACATATTGTTGATACGCAATATCGCCCGCATTCCCTGACGGATTGTAACTTCTGGAATACGTAGTTTTGAGTGAATAATCTTTTAAAAATACCGATGTACTCCATTTTTCATTAAAATCAAATTTATATCCCAACCCTAAAACATTCTTCTGCGTTTTTTTAGGCTGTTTATAAACCAACGATTCCGGAACTAATTCATCACTTTCCTTACGGTCAAAAGTGGTAAAAGTATTGTTCAGCATAAAAGAGTGTCGTTCTCCCAAAGCATAAGTTGCATTTGCCGTTGCCACACCATTATTGTTTTTAAACTTTCGCAGCGTTCGGCTTCTTTCCCCGCCCAAACCTGCATATTCTCTATATTCTCCAAACCAGTTGTATCGTCTGAAAACCGTATCGACATTTTGCTCTTCTCCAAAATTGTAATTTCCGGTCAAATTGAAATTAAGTCCTTTCGTAAATAAATCCTTCACCTGATATTTTAAAGTAGGCATCAAAATATTTCCTTTTCTGTAAACCTGCCCAAATACACTAACCATTCTGGCTCCGGTTTGAATATCTGCTTTATTTTCTCCCGCCGTAAAACCAAATAATAATTTATCTGCATATTTTTTTCCGGTTAAACCGACATTCAAAATCACAGTTTCGTTACGGTATTTATCGTGAAATCTTCTCACGCGCTGATTAGGAAAATAAGCACCCGTATTCAAATCAGCTACATCAACATTTACCCAATAATTATTATCTGAATAATTCTGAAAAGCATTAATTTCTGCAGTAAAACCACTTTTTGATGTATAACCAGCATTTAAGCTCGACCGATGTGTATTGAAAGAACCAAAGGAATAAGAAGCATCCAGATATGTTCTCGGTTTGCTATTGGTAACAATATTTACTGCTCCTCCTAAAGCGTCTCCGCCCAGCCAAATGGGTACAACACCTTTATAGACTTCTACACGATCAGCAAGATTTATGGGAATATTATTCATTTGAAAAGAAGAACCAAAATTATCCATAGGAACTCCATCAATAAAAACCTTTACCTGATTTCCCTGAAAACCATTGATCGAAAGTTCTGATCTTGAACCTACTCCGCCCGCTTCACGTACACGAACTCCGGAAACTCTGTCTAAAGCATGTGCCAGATCAAGAGTAGAATTATGCAATTTTTTAGCATCGATTGCCGTAACGCTGTACGCCTGCTTATTTATCTTATCGGTTTGTGAACGACCTAATACGGTTACAGATTCTAATTCGTTCAATTCACTTTCTAACTGAATCGAAAAATTTACATCATTATTTCCCGAAACTTCGATATGTTTTTTTTGAGTTGAAAAACCAATGGCAGAGATTTTTAAAATATGTTTTCCAGGCTTAACATTGTTAAAAATAAACTTTCCGTTTTCATCTGAAATAATACTTAAGTCAGTTTTTTCTATGTGAATTGTTGCGTATGGAATTGTTTGACCAGAATTTTCAGTGACTTGTCCAGAAACTGAAACTCCTTGATTTTGCTGGGAAAATGACAAGAATGAAAAGAGAAAAAATATACTAAAAAATAAAAATTTGTGAGTTGTCATATCTTTAATTAGACTAATTATAAATAACTTTGCCGCAAAAGTACCATCAACAACTCCAAAAAAGATAGGGAAAAACGGATTATTATTTTGTAAAAACGGATTATATTTTGAAAATTAAATCGAAAATTTTAGGACACGAAAACTCAATTATTAAAATTGAAATTGGCGATACGCATTACCCGAAAAATCATCTGACGGAAGAAAATGTGAATATAAAAAATGCTGACCTGGAAGAAATTAAAAGCCATCATTTAATTACCGAAGGAATGGTTTTGTTAGATACACAAATGCACTTTTCTACTCCGCAAACTGTTGAATTTGAAATTGATGAAGAATCTGTTGTTATGAATTTCATTTGCTGCAATAACGTTGAAACTCAGATCGATCAACTGGAATCCGCAAAATATTCAAAAGAAAATACACACAATATTTTCTATACCAATAATTTTAAGGCAACATTTAAAATTCCCGCATTTGAACATCTTAATTATTTTTCGATAATTCTTTCAAAAGCATTTTATTATAAGATTATTAATGAAGATTGGGAACTTCATAAAAAATTCTCCAATAATATTCTGCTAAAAAAACCGAGCTATTTAACTTCAAAGTATCTTCCGTTTACGCCGGCGATTCAATGGGTATTGCATGAAATTAAAAATTGTAATCGCAAAGGAGCTTTAAAAAAAATGTATCTCGAAGCAAAAATCAAGGAATTATTGATACATCAGTTGGAAACAATTATTAGTATTCCATCGCAAACGGAGCAAATAGATCAGGAAGATTACAATAAATTACAAGAAGCAAAACAAATTCTCGACAATGACTTTGTTCATGCACCCTCATTAGCAGAACTTTCAAGACTGATTTCATTAAATGAATTTAAACTGAAAAAGGGTTTCAAATCTTGTTTTGGAACAACTGTAAAAAGCTATATTATTAAACTTAGAATGGAACGTGCAAAAGAATTGTTTCAAAACAAAGCCATAACAGTAAGTGAAGCAGCGTACAAATGTGGCTATAAAGATGTATCGCATTTTTCGGCAGCTTTTAAAAGTTTCTATGGTTTTTCACCTCAAAAATTTAAAATCAATTGGGACATTATTCAGGTTTGGATCACCGGACTTTTATTTTTTAGCTAACCATTGAATTCTTTAAAAAAATAGGAAAATATATTAAGTTCAATCTCAAAACCTGTGGAGAAAAAAATTACCGCAGATCACACAAAGATTTTTATTAAGCAGAATGGATATAAACACAAAGTTCACAAAGCTAAATCAATACAAAGCTTTGTGAACTTTGTGTTTTTCAACACACTCCACTATAAAAAAACTTTGCGCACTTTGCGTTAAAAATAAACAGCAATATCCATTAAATAAAAAAGGGCTTTTAGAATCAGTCAAAAATAACCGAATCTAAAAACCCTAAAAAAATCAGACTAATTGTATGTCTTGCAAACTTTACAAATTATCCACTAAAGTGAAAATGTCAAATTTTCATTGTAAAAAAAAAATTGTTTCTCCAAAAACAGTAATTTTAATAGAAATCAAAAAATGATGATTAAAAGGTAAATAACATCACCTACATCGATTTCTAAAGACAAAACTACACTCTACTTTACAGAAAACATTACGGGTTTCCTCATTACGACAAGATTTTTTCAATTATTTACAATCATTCTACTTTAATTTATTGTATTTAATCAACTTAGCGATTTTTTCATAAAGGCACTAAGTTGCTAAGTTTTTTAGTTACTAAGTTTTTTCTTAAAAATAAAGGTACTATCGAAGTTTTGGAATAGGATATTTTTAATCAAAAAACTTCTTGTCCTAGATTAAGCAATCACCTTAAATTACTATCCTACTTTTGTCAAACAAATTACAAGTTCTGTCAAAAACTGAAATTGAATCTAAAGAAGACTTAGAAACTTAGCAGCTTAGAAACTAAGAACCTTTCTTATCCTAGATTAAGTTAAAAACAATGATTTAACAAATACATTTGTAAAACAAATTACAAGTTCTGTCAAAAGCTGAAAATTTAAATCTAAAGAGAAAAACTTAGCGACTTAGCAGCTTAGAAACTTAGAACCTTTCTTATCCTAGATTAAGTTAAAAACAATGATTTAACAAATACATTTGTAAAACAAATTACAAGTTCTGTCAAAGCTGAAAATTTAAATCTAAAGAGAAAAACTTAGCGACTTAGCAGCTTAGAAACTAAGAACCTTTCTTATCCTAGATTAAGTTAAAAACAATGATTTAACAAATACATTTGTAAAACAAATTACAAGTTCAACCAACAACTGAATTAATAAAAATTATAAGAACCTAAAAAAACTTAGAAACTTAGTAACTCAGAACCTTAGAACCTTAGAACCTTAAAAAAATGAAAACATTTGAATTCTTAATACTCGGAAAAAACGAAGCGATCTTAACCATTTTATTAAGACTGGTTAATGCTTACGAAAACTGGAATGCAGTTGGTTTCAACGACGAAAATGAAGCTCAGAAATATTTTCAAAATCACAAAATAGATATTGTTCTCTTGAGTTCCGGAATCGAAGATCATATCGAAAAAGAGTTTACCTCTTTCTGTTTAAAAAACCAGCCCGACGTTGAAGTCATAGAACATTTTGGCGGAGGAAGCGGATTATTAAAATCAGAAATAGAACACCGATTATATTTAAAAGGAAAAAATTAGGTCAAATCTCCCCTTTTAAAATCACATTAAGTCTTATAAACATTTCATTTCACGAATATCCAATGATAAATTGACGATATATCGTTAGAACCCTTATTGCCTTTTCCGAAAAACCTTTTAAAATCAACGCCTTAGCAACAAGGCACTCATTTTGAATGCAATAGATTGAATATCAAAACAAATACAAATATTAAAAAACCCTTTTATTCACAACAAATTTAAATTATCATGAAAAAATTAATCTTAACAGCAGCACTATTATTCGTAACTTTTATTGGCTTTGCACAAAAACCAAGTCCGGGTTTATTAGATCCTACAAACCATACTTTAGTCCTTATTGATTATGAAAGTCAAATGGCATTTGCAGTAGGAAGCACACCAATTGATCAGCTTCGAAACAATACAGCTTTGGTTGCCGGAGCATCAAAAATCTTCAAAGTACCAACAATTGTAACAACAGTTGCCGAAAAATCATTTAGCGGACCTGTTTTTCGTGAAATCGAAGAATTCTACCCTCAAAAAACATCCAATTATATTGATCGTACTTCAATGAATACCTGGGAAGATGTTCCTGCTCATAAAGCAATTACAGAAAAAGGGAAAAAGAAATTAGTTTTTGGAGGATTATGGACAAGCGTTTGTATCGTAGGACCAACATTATCAGCTATTAGCGAAGGTTACGATGTTTATATAATTACAGATGCAAGCGCAGATGTATCTAAAGAAGCACACGAAATGGCCATCACACGTATGGTTCAGGCAGGCGCTCACCCAATAACTTCATTACAATATTTATTAGAATTACAACGTGACTGGGCGCGTCAGGGAACTTATGTAGCCGTTACAGATTTAGTTAAAAAATATGGTGGTGCTTACGGTGTTGGTGTTCAATATGCTCACGAAATGTTGAAACATTAATTCTTTTTAAATTTAAATCTACCCCAAAAAGGCTGTGTTACCGCACAGTCTTTTTTTTCTCCAAAACCCAAATAAAACCACTATTATGAAACTTAAAAACATACTATCAGCTTTACTTTTAATTCTTTACTTACCTATTTTCGCTCAAGGCAAAAGTGCCACACTTATCGTTCATCATGCAATAATTCACACACTAGACGATAAAAATACAATTGTGGAAGCGATGGCTGTTGCCGATGGAAAAATCCTGAAAACGGGAAAAAACAGTGAGATTTTAAAATTAAAAAACAAAAAAACAACCGTAATTGATGCCAAAGGAAAAGTAATTATTCCCGGAATATTCGATTCACACATGCACATTATCCGCGGAGGAAGATTCTTTAATACCGAATTACGCTGGGATGGCGTTCGTTCTCTTAAAAAAGCTCTGGCAATGCTCAAGGAACAAGCACAAAGAACACCAAAAGGACAATGGGTTCGCGTTGTAGGCGGTTGGAATGCGTATCAATTTGAAGAAAAAAGATTACCAACTTTAGAAGAAATTAACGAAGCTACAGGCGATGTTCCGGCATTTGTACTTCATTTATATGGTCACGCCTATTTAAATAAAGCCGGAATTACAGCTTTAAAAATTGATGCTAACACTCCAAACCCAAATGGCGGACTTGTAGAAAAAGATGCCAGCGGAAACCCAACGGGTTTATTAGTTGCAGAACCAAATGCCTTTATTTTATATTCAACACTTTCTAAACTTCCGGAATTATCACCTGAAGAAAAAGTAAACTCAACAAAACAATTCATGACCGAAATGAATCGTCTTGGAGTTACCGCGATTATAGATGCCGGAGGAGGATTTCAAAACTTTCCTGATGATTATGGTGTAACAAATGGTTTGTGTAAAGACAGCGATTTAACGATTAGAATGCCTTATTATTTATTTGCCCAAAAAGCGGGAAGCGAACTTAACGATTATACTAGATGGGTAAGTACGGTAGAAATTGGCGAAGGTTGTGACGATCACGATGATAATAAAGTAGAATATCATGCGCAAGGTGCAGGAGAAAATCTGGTAATGAGTGCCGGAGATTTTGAAAATTTCGACAAACCTAGACCGGAATTAAGCCCTGCAATGGAATCACAATTAAAAGAAGTCATAGCATTATTAGTTAAAAAAAGGTGGCCTTTTAGAATTCATGCTACTTACAACGAAAGCATTACAAGATTTTTAAATGTTATTGAAGACGTTAATAAAGAAACGCCACTAAACGGACTTTTATGGTTTTTTGATCACGGAGAAACAGTTTCGGTAGAAAATTTAAAACGCATTAAAGCTCTAAACGGAGGATTGGCAATTCAGCACAGAATGGCGTATCAGGGAGAAAGTTTTATAAAAAGATACGGAAAAACAGCTGCTGCAAACACGGTTCCGCTTAAAAAGATACTCGAAATGGGAATCAAAGTCGGAATGGGGACCGATGGAACCCGTGTTGCCAGCTACAATCCATGGGTAGGTTTATATTGGCTGACAACCGGAAAAACTTTAGGCGGAACCAAATATATGCTTGACGAAAATATTCAGGACAGAACTGCGGCTTTAAAATTATTCACTTACGGAAGCGCACAATTAATCAATTTAGAAAAAGATCGCGGAACTTTAACAGCAAACAATCTGGCTGATTTCGCCATACTTTCTGATGATTATTTCAACACGACCGAAGAAAAAATTTTAAACATAGAATCGAAACTTACTGTTGTAAACGGAAAAGTGGTTTATGCCGATAATGATTTTAGAACATTTGCCCAACCAACCCTAAAAGCAATTCCGGATTGGAGTCCTGTAAACTATTTTGGAGGTTACCAAAAAAACTAAACCCATGAAAAATATATTCCGATTATTGTTGCTTTTGGGATTCATTTATACTGCAAATGCGCAACAAAGACCAGTTTTTCAAAAGTTGCGATATGACGATGATTTAACTTATCTAAAAGATTCTGCCAGAAATTGGTATGAAAAAATCAAATACATTCCGCTAAGTCAAAACGGCAAATATTACGCAACCATTGGCGGTGAGGCAAGATGGCAATATACATATACCTTAAATGATAAATGGGGTGATGATTCTGATAAAGGCGACAGTTATTTGCTTTCCCGTTATCTGCTTCATGCGGATGTTCATTTGGGAATTTTCAGAACTTTTGTAGAATTGCAAAGCAGTCTTGCCAACAGCAAAACTGATCCTAGTCCGGTTGACGAAAATAAGCTGGATTTTCATCAGGCATTTTTAGATATCGATTTTATTCAAAATGAAAACGAGCAGCTAACATTGCGAACCGGAAGACAGGAATTATCATATGGATCACAACGTTTAGTCGCAGTTCGCGAAGGTCCAAACAGCCGACTTGCTTTTGATGCAGTAAAATTATTTTATAAAAAAGATAATTGGCAAACCGATGCCTTTTACACGCATCCCATCGCCAATCAGCCGGGAACTTTTAATGATGCTTTTAATGAAAATGCAAGATTCTGGGGAAGTTACACCGTTATTCATAAAGTACCTTTTATTCAGAATATTGATTTTTATTATTTAGGATTATGGAAAAAAAGAGCCGTTTTTGATGATGCAGTCGGAGAAGAAAACCGTCAGTCTGTTGGAACCCGAATCTGGAAAAACAAAGGAAACTGGAAATATGATTTCGAAGGACTTTATCAATTCGGAAACCTGAATCAAAAATCAGTTTCTGCATGGACACTTTCCTCTTTTGCCTGTTATACATTTGAAAACATAAAATTTAGACCTGAAATTGGTTTAAAAACAGAGATCATTTCGGGTGATAAAAGCTCAGGCGATAATCATTTGGAAACCTTTAATCCGTTATATCCTAGAGGCGCTTATTTTGGATTAGTAGCCTTAATTGGTCCATCCAATTTAATTGATATACACCCTTCGATTAATTTTACTTTAACCCAAAAATTAGCTCTGGGATTTGATTACGATATTTTCTGGAGACAAACTTTAAGTGACGGAATATACGCTCCAAATATGCAATTATTATATTCAGGAAAAGATATAACAGAACGTTTTATAGGTTCCCAGTTAATTACAAATTTAGATTATGCAGCAAATGATTTCCTATCCTTTACATTAGAAACCGGCTGGTTTAATTCTGGTGCATTCTTAAAAGAAGTTGGTACAGGAAAAGATTATTTTTATGCAGCTTTAACAGCACAATTTAAATTTTAAAAAACAATATTAAAATATTCAACAAATTGAAATCCCTAAGTTCGATGTCAATAAATTAAGCTTATTTTAAAAAATCGCGCAAGAATCGTCAAGTTTATAAGTATTCATTTATTGACTAGCCTCAAACAATTTGTGCCGTTAGGCACTAAATATTGGTAGTTAATATGAATTGGAATAAATATAGTGTGCCGTAGGTACGCAATATTTATCATTTTGTTGCGTACCTACGGCACGCCATGGCATTTCTAATCTATATTAACTACCAATATTTAGTGCCTAACGGCACGTTTCAACTCTTTCATAATTATCAAAAAAGCTTAACTTAATGACATTGAGCTAAAGCCATTAAGATTCATTTTTATATAAACTCCAACTAAAGCTGGAGGCAATTCAAAACTAAACTTTACGATTTAAATTTTAAATTTGCATAAAACCAAATCTAAAATGGAAAAGAAATATTCAGTTGTCATTCATCCTTCAAAAGAAATAATTGATTCGATCAAAACAATGAAAGAAGATTTGGCTTCCAAAATTGGTTGGTTTAACAGCAAAAATTCAGTTGCGCATATTACAATTTGTGAATTCAAAATTGATGAATCCCAAATAGGTAAATTCAAACAAAAACTATTTAAAATCACTGATACGTTTACACCTTTTAATGTACATTTAAATCATTTCGGTGCTTATGATAGCGGTGCCTTTTTCATTGGTCCTGATGAAGATTCAAAAGCAAATCTGAAACCAATTATGAAAAAAACTCAGAATTCAATGCAACTTTCAAACTTGACAAAGAGCAGCGATCCCCATATTTCTATTGGGCGTAAATTATCTCCCGAAAGTATCAAAATTGCTAACGATTTATTTACTACAATCGATATGCATTTTTTATGCGACACTATTATATTAAGAGAATTAGATCCAATTAAAAAACAGTTTTTTGTGTTAGAAACATTTCCTTTTGGCAGTAATCCTCAACCGGAATTAATTCAGGGGAGTTTGTTTTAAAGTTTAACAGCATAGTTCGCAAAAGTATAATACTAGTTTTTTCACGCAAAGGCGCAAAGGCGCAAAGTTTATATTCTTTGCGCCCTTGCGTCTTTGCGAGAGATAAGAAATAAGCATAGTGAACTTTGCGTAAAACCTTGCGCTCTTTGCGGTAAAATTAACATAAAGTCTAACAACCTGAAACAAAGAAAACCTGAAACAAAAAAACAATCCTTCTAATTTTCGTATATTTGAATTTTACAATTCACTCTCATGAAATCACTAGATTCATTTTACCAGGATATAACTAAAGGTTCTACTGTCGAACCAAGTTCCTTACTACCAAACGACATTAAAAAAGAAATTGGACATTTTAATGTTTTTGACATTAAAGAACTTCTGGAAAGAATGCAGGGAAAACCCGGTATGCCTTATGACAGAAGAGCTTATTACAAAATAAGTTTGATTAAAGGGAAAAACCGCGCCGAATATGCTGATAAAATAATCGAAATTGACAAACAAGGACTTTTATTTGCTACGCCAAAAATTCCATACAATTATCTTCCGCAAGACACGAATCAATCCGGGCAATTTTGTGTATTTACAAGTGAATTTTTATCGAAAAACAAAAGCGGAATTGACTTGGACGAACTTCCTATTTTTGCTTCAGACGGATATCCTATTTTTCAGCTTACAGATGAAGAAGTTAGTGAAGTAGAATTGATTTTCAATAAAATACAAAAAGAAATCAATTCTGATTATATCTATAAATATGATTTAATCAGAAATTATGTTGCGGAGCTAATTCACTTTGGACAAAAATTACAACCTATAACCGCTTTATATTCAAAGCATAATTCGGCTGCGAGAGTTTCATCATTATTTGCCGAATTACTGGAAAGACAATTCCCAATTGAATCCCCAAACCAAAGATTAGAACTCAGAACAGCCAAAGATTTCGCGGAACGATTATCAGTTCATGTGAATCATTTAAACAAAGTTTTAAAAGAAAACACAGGAAAAACCACAACAGAATTAATCACAAACAGATTAACTAATGAAGCTAAAATCCTTTTAAAACAAACGGATTGGAACATCTCTGAAATCGCATTTTCATTGGGTTTTGAAGAGTTAGCGCATTTCTCAAACTTCTTTAAAAAACAAACAACTTACACGCCCTTAGCTTTTAGAATGTAGATTGTAGATTGCAGATTTTAGATTATAGATTATAGATTTTAGATTATAGATTTTGAAAATTGAAAATTACATTATATAGATTCGTTCGTAAAAAATCCGCGATAATCCGTGTCTTCGCAAAGCGAATCAGCGTCATCCGCGTTCAATTACACGCCCGTAAACTTTAGCAAATCCTTCGACTTCGCCCAGGAATACATAAAATTAAAATTTTGCATTGCAGATTTTGGAATTTGGAATTTTAAAAAATTGTAATTTAAAACCTTCCTGATTTGAATTTCGCAAACATCGATTTGATATTTACAATACCCCAACCCTACTTCGCTCCTACCTTTGTCCTATCAATTTAAAAGATCGAAAAGATGAACTTATCAAACAACAAAATTCTAATAACAGGTGGCGCAAGCGGAATTGGACTTGGCTTAACCGAAAGATTTATTCAGGAAAACAACACCGTAATTATCTGCGGTCGACGTGAATCTGTTTTAAATGAAGTAAAAGAAAAATTTCCAAACGTAATTACTAAAGTTTGCGACTTAGCACTTGAAGCTGAACGAGTAGCGCTTTACAAATGGATTACAGAAAATCACAGCGATTTGAATGTTTTAGTGAATAATGCAGGAATTCAAAAATGGGTTTCGCCTACAGATGCTGACTTTTTTGAAAGTGCTAAAACCGAACTTGCCACTAATATCGAAGCTCCGTTACATTTAACTTCTCTTTTTATTCAGTTAAAATCATTGACAACTGTAATGAATGTAACTTCTGGATTGGCACTTTCTCCTTTTGCAAAAGTTCCGGTCTATTCGGCTACAAAAGCATTTTTCCGCTCGTTTACAATTTCGCTTCGTCATATATTAAAATCAAAAAATATTGAAGTAATTGAAATTATTCCACCGGCATTAAACACAGATCTTGGCGGTGTTGGTTTACATGATATACACCCAAGTGTAAGTGATTTCATTCTATCAATTTTTGAACAATTAAAAGAAGGAAAAGACGAGCTTACTTTTGGAACCAGCGCAACGAGAATAAATGCAAGTATTCCGGAATTAAAAGCATCGTTTAATGCTTTACATTCTAATTAATTTCATTGAACATAATTAATTAAACACATAGGAACATAGCTTTTAGAAAACTCAAAAAAGGCATTTCATTTGTTTAAACACACATAGCTATGTGTAAGAAATGTGTTTTCTTTTTATATTCTTTTTTCAAGCGTTATAATCTATGTCCCGATGGCTATCGGGACTATGTGTTAATTTTTTTCTCGCAGATTTAGCAGATCTAGCAGATTTTTAATTTTTAATTTAATAAACAAACATAAAATGGCAGTAAATACAAAAATAGCTCTTGTTACAGGTGGTAGCAGAGGTTTAGGAAAAAATATGGCAATTGCAATTGCAAAAAAAGGAATCGACGTAATCGTTACTTATAAGAGCAAAAAAGACGAAGCTGATGCAGTTGTAAAAGAAATAGAAGGCTTAGGACAAAAAGCAGTTTCACTACAATTGAACGTTGCAGATTCTAGTACTTTTGACGGGTTTTTCAGTAATGTTTCTGAAGTTTTAAAAAGTACTTTTCATGCTGATAAATTTGATTTTTTAGTAAACAATGCGGGAATCGGAATTCATAATTCATTCATTGGAACAACTGAAGCTGAATTTGATCAATTGACTAATATTCAATTTAAAGGTCCGTTTTTTCTAACTCAAAAAGGGTTAAACGTAATGAATGATGGTGGTGGAATTGTAAATATTTCTACAGGTTTGGCTCGTTTTTCATTTCCTGGTTATGCAGCATATGCGGCTATGAAAGGTGCGATTGAAACTTTGACTAAATATGAGGCAAAAGAATTAGGAACAAGAAAAATCAGAGTAAATGTAGTTGCCCCGGGTGCGATAGAAACTGATTTTGGTGGCGGAGTAGTTCGTGACAATGAACAAATGAATCAACAAATTGCCTCAGTAACAGCTTTAGGAAGAGTTGGTTTACCTGACGATATTGGCGGAGTTGTTGCTTTTTTATGTACCGAAGAAGCGCGTTGGGTAAATGCACAACGCATTGAAGTTTCAGGCGGAATGATGCTTTAATTAATTGTTGATTGTTAATTATTAATTGTTGATTAATCATAGAGTAAACCTGTGGGCTTTTTCATAGTGCTTAATATTCTAAAAAACTAAACCCGGTAGATTTTGGATCTATCGGGTTTTCATTTGAAATATATTGAATTTAGTAAGTATTCTTTTTAATCTTTTTCGACGATTACATCAAAACCTCCGTTTTTATCGAAAACAACATCATAAAATTTCGAGTCTTTTTGTATTCCTACTTCATAGGTTGTTTTATTTTTATCATCGATAACAACTGCGATTTCTTTAATTGCTTTTGCAGAATAATTTTTCTTTAAATAGGACTGCGCTTTCGGCGGAAGCTTACTTAACGGAATCTGAGATTCAAAAGCTTTTAAAACTCCCAAATTATCATAAACTGCTAATGCTTCACTGTTTGGATTCGCTTTGAATTTTGCTTCGTAGCGAATTTCATCATCGTCATCACCAACATATTTAATCGTCCATTCAGGAACTTTGCCAGGATATTCTTTTTGAAAAGTGTAGACTACCTTTTCAGGCGGAGTTATTATCCCTGTCGGCATAATCTGTGCCATCAAAAAACTACTGTATAAAAAAGCAATATAAAAGAAAAGGTTTTTCATAATTCCAATTTTAAATAACGTATTAAAAGTACTACTTTATTTTAAACCATTTATCAAATTATAAAAAAATGTTAAAATAGCCGTAACATTTTTTAATCTCACACGTCTTATTTTTAACCAAACCAAAAGGCAATGAAATTCAGCTTTAAAAATTTTGAAACTTCCCCACAACTTTCTGCACGTATTGCCGGATTATTATATCTTATTATTATAATTGCCGGCTTTTTTGCAGAGACATTTGTCAGGAATAAATTATTTGTTTCCGGAGATGCAAACGCAACTGCAAACAACATTCTGCATTCAGAATTTTTATGGAAGATTGGAATCACGGCAGATCTGATTATGCAAATTTGCGATCTTCCCGTAATGATTATTCTGTACTACCTTTTAAAACCTGTCAGCAGGAAACTTGCATTATTAAATTTGTCTTTCAATTTGATACAAACTGCAGTTTTAGCAACGAATAAATTAAATCTTTTAGCAGCGTTATTTTTCCTTGGAGATGCTGAATATCTAAAATCTTTTAGTCCGGAACAATTGCATACTTTATCTTATTTATCAATCAAACTACATGACTTTGGTTTTGGAGTAGGATTAATCTTCTTCGGATTTGTATGTCTTATTGAAGGATATTTGATTTTTAAATCCGGATATTTTCCTAAAACAATTGGGGTTTTGATGGCTATTGCAGGAGTTTGTTATTTGTTTAATAGTTTTTCCTTAATTCTTATTCCGGAGCTTTCGAGTATTATTTTATTAATACCTTGTTTAATAGCAGAATTATCACTTAGTTTATGGCTGATTTTCAAAGGAGTAAATCTTCCCGAGTGGAAAAAAAATTTATATAGTATTGCCCAAAAATAAAACTCCCCTGAATCTAAAAAAACCTGCAATAAAATATTATTACAGGCTTTAGTTTGAAATAATTTGAATTAGTAAGCAATCTTATTTCGAGTTTTATTTTTTTATCCGGTCGGATAATTCTCTTTTGTAAGTGATCCCGACCGGTAATTTTTCATTTTTAATGACCACAAAATCCTTATCTGTTGTTTCTATTTTATCCAGCGCTACAATGTATGATTTATGAATACGCATGAAATTTTTCTCAGGTAAACATTTCTCAAATTCAGTTGTTGTAATCGATGCCAGATAGGTTCTTTTTATAGTGTGCAACTTCACATAATTACCAAAACTCTGGGCAAACAAAAGCTGATCTAATTCGATATCCATAAAATAACCATCGACTTTTACACTCACAGAATTTACAATTGCTGCTTCTTCTGTTTTTACTTTTGCCGTTTCGACAGCAAAAAAACGATCAATCGCTTTTAAAAACCTCGGAAAATAAATAGGCTTTAAGAGATAATCTATAACCCCATAATCGTAACTTTCAAGAGCATATTCAGAATAAGCTGTGGTTAAAATAGTTTTAGGATGCGTTGGGATAATCTTTAATAATTCCATTCCTGAAATCTCCGGCATATTGATATCCAGAAACATCAAATCAACAGGATTTTCACGAAGATAATCCATTGCTTCGATGCCATTATAACCTTGAAAAACCAACTCTAATTGCGGATTTTGTTTGATATAATTCGCCAAAACATAATGCGCCGCCGGTTCATCATCTACAATTATACATTTTTTGGGTTCTCTCATTCTACAAACTTTTTCAATTGCAATTTCAAATCTACGATATACGTGTTCTTATCGTCCTGAATATTCAGTTTATAGTCTTTTCCGTAAATCAAATTCAAACGTTCAATTGTATTTTTTAACCCGATTTTAGTCGAAATTACATCTGTTTTTTTCGTTGGTATTGAGTTTACAACATGCAAATGCAACAATCCGTTTTCTACGGTAATAATGATCCTTACAAAGCATTTTTCTATCGCGCAAGTTCCGTGTTTAAAGGCATTTTCGATAAAAGCAATCAACAGCATTGGCGATACTTTATAGGCGTTTTCATTGTCGATTTTAGAATCGTAAGTTATTTCACAGCGGTATCCTACTCTTTCTTTTTCGAGCTGAACGTAACTGTTTATAAATTCTAGTTCATCTTCAAGAGAAACACATTTTTTGTTGTTGCTTTCCAGCTGATAACGCATTAATTGCGACACTTTCATAATCAAATCAGGCGTTCTGTCCGGAAATTCCAGACTAATACCGTAAAGCGTATTAAAGGTATTGAATAAAAAATGAGGATTTAACTGTCCTTTTAATGAATTTAATTGCATCTCATTAAACAACAAAGTTTCATCGGTTTGCTTTCTATGAATTCTGTAGAATTTAAATACAATTATGGGGCTCAAAATACAAACCAAAGTCCCTAAAACACTCGCTAACTGATACATATAACTCCTTTGATGTGAGTTTTGATATAAACGGCAATTACCAAACATCTCCAGCATTGTAATTTCGTATAAAATCACAGAAAAGACAAATACTCCAAAAAGCGTTAAAAATATATAAGTTAAAGGACGTTGTGTTTTAAATAGGATTGGCAAAAGAAAAAAACGATTGAATTGGGCGTGCATGTATAAAATAAAATAGAAAAACACGCCCATTAATATGGAAGTGAAAGAACTAAATAACATCCAGTCATTTTTTAACGTATAAATCGTAAATGAAAAGATAACAACAGCAATTTCCTGCCACCATTTGTTATCCAATATGTTATCGAATTTTTTATTCATTTTTAAAATTTAAATAGTTTACAAAGTACGAACAAAAATTTAATTTATATTTTTAAAAAATGACGAATTGAATTGGTCATTTATTATCGCAGTACATCATTTAAGATGACAAATATCAGCTGAAGACAAATAATTTTGTTAGATAATTTCATACCACTAATTTTATGTACTTCAGAAAAATTACTTTATTAGTTTTCTTGATTTTTGCCTGTGGTAGTTATGCACAAACCTTGTCTTTAAAAGAAGCTATAAAAACAGGTTTAGAAAACTACGGTTCGATCAAAGCAAAAAGCAATTACACGAATGCGTCACGCGAGACTCTAAAACAATCCAAGCGTGATTATTTGCCCAATCTTAACTTATCGGCACAACAAGATTACGGAACCGTAAACGGACAAAACGGACCTCTTTATGGTTTTGGAGGTTTAGGAGTTGCTTCATCAGGATTACCATTGCCACAACAAAACTGGAATTCGGCTTTTGGTGCACTTTATTTGGTCAACATGAACTGGGATTTTTTCACTTTTGGAAAAACAAAGGAAAAAATCAACTTGTCTAAAATTGATGTTCAGGCAAAAGAGAAGGATTTAAAGCAGGAAGAATTCCAACAGGAAATTAAAATTTCTGCTGCTTACTTAAATTTACTGGCAAGCCAAAGGTTATTGATTTCGCAACAAAAGAATTTAAGCCGTGCCGAAGTTTTCAAGAAAACTGCCGTTGCAAGAGTTAAAAACGGATTATTGGCAGGAGTCGATTCTACATTGGCTACAGCCGAAGTTTCGAAAGCTAAAATATCTTTGAATCTTGCTAAAAATTTCGTCAAGGAACAAAACAGCAAATTGGTTGATTTGATGGGTGTTGCCCCTCAGGATTTTGTAACCGATACTTTATTTGTAAACGAAATCCCGAAAGAACTTTTAAGAGGAACTGCAACTTCAGACAGTTTGCATCCTTTATTACAATTCTACAAAACGAAAATCGATTACAGCAATCAACAAGTTAAGTTGTACAAACGCTTTTACTACCCTACGATGACGGCTTTTGGTGTTTTACAAACCAGAGCTTCCGGATTTGATTCGGCGTACGCGACAGATCAGAGTGCGTTTAGCAGAAATTACTGGGACGGCGTAAATCCGGATCGTACTAATTATTTGGTTGGAATTGGCATTAGCTGGAATTTGACTACTCCGTTTAGAATGAGCAAACAAGTAAGTGCTCAAAAATATGTTTCGCAAGGTTTACAAGAAGAATACAATCAGGCAGACAGGGAATTAAAGTCGCAATTAAAATTAGCCGACGACAAAATACAAATCACGATTGACAATTTTGCCGAAGCGCCAATTCAGGTTGATGCAGCAAAAAGAGCGTATTTGCAAAAATCGACTTTATACAAAAACGGCTTAACCGATTTGACAGATATAACCCAAACATTATATACGCTGAACCGTGCCGAAATCGACCGAGATATCGTCAACAATAATGTATGGCAATCGTTTTTGCTTAAAGTAGCCGCAACTGGCAATTTTGACTTATTTATAAATGAATTTTAATTAGATCCTAATGAATTTAATACGTTTTGCACTCCGCAAACCCATCTCCATATTAGTATTGGTTGCGGGTCTATTTTTCTTCGGAATTGGTGCCATCAAGGACATTAAGGTAGATATCCTGCCAAAAATGAACTTGCCGGTTATTTATATTGCGCATCCTTTTGGAGGGTATACTCCAGACCAGATGGAAGCTTATTTTGCTAAGACTTATGTCAACATTTTACCGTTTGCCAATGGTGTAAAATCGGTAGAAACCAAAAATATTCAGGGGTTAATGATCATGAAATTAACCTATTATGAAAATACGAATATGGCTCAGGCGGCTGCCGAATTGAGTTCACTTTCGAACAGAATACAGGCCGCTTTTCCTCCGGGAACGCAACCGCCGTTTATCATTCGTTTTGATGCTTCGTCATTGCCAATTGGGCAATTGGTTTTGAGCAGTAAAATACGCTCAAATAATGAATTACAGGATTTGGCAAACGTTTATGTGCGTGCTTCGTTTACTTCGATTCCGGGTTTATTATCTCCGGCACCCTTTGGCGGAAGCCCAAGAACTATTGAGGTTAACGTTGATCCGGATTTATTGCGTTCGCACAATATGACACCGGATCAGATCGTTGAAGCGATTCGTGTAAACAACCAGACAGCTCCATCAGGAAACGTGAGAATGGGTGATATCAATTATATTACACCAACTAATAATACCATTAAAGAAGTTAAGGATTTCGAGAAAATTCCGTTGTTTAAAGGAAGCGTTCAAAACTTAACTCTTGGCGATGTGGCAACTGTAAAAGATGGTGCAGATATTACGGCTGGTTATGCTTTGGTAAACGGAAAACGTTCGGTTTATATTAGTATTGCAAAAGCCGGAGATGCTTCGACATGGGATGTAGTTCAGAAATTAAAATCAGAATTACCTAAAATTCAAAGTACACTTCCTGAAGATGTAAAATTATCGTATGAATTTGACCAGTCAGTTTATGTAATTAACTCCGTAAAAAGTTTAATTACAGAAGGAATTATTGGAGCAGTTTTAACCGGATTAATGGTTTTACTTTTCCTTGGCGATAAACGTGCGGCTTTGATTGTAATCTTAACGATCCCAATTTCGATTATATCCGGGGTTTTGTTCCTTAAATTATTCGGGCAAACCATCAATTTAATGTCATTAAGCGGATTGGCATTGGCAATTGGAATTTTAGTGGATGAAAGTACCGTAACTATCGAAAATATTCACCAGCATCTTGATATGGGAAAACCTAAGGCGCTCGCCATTTGGGATGCGTGTCAGGAAATTGCGTTGCCTAAATTATTAATTTTACTTTGTATTCTGGCAGTTTTTGCGCCGGCATTTACAATGGTTGGTATTCCGGGAGCGTTGTTTTTACCATTGGCATTGGCAATTGGTTTCTCGATGGTAATTTCATTTTTATTATCTCAGACATTTGTGCCTGTAATGGCAAACTGGTTGATGAAAGCACATCCTAAACATGATCACGGTCCTAATATTACTGATGATGAAGCAGAGTTTAACGACTGCGGGTTAACACCTGAATCTGAAAAAGATCTGATTACTCAGAAAAAAGCGATGGTCGAAAAAGAAGATATCGATAATAACGGGAAAATTGGTGCTTTTGAGCGTTTCAGAATCCGTTTTATGAAAACTTTAGATCGTTTATTTCCTTACAAAAGAGCAGCTGCATTAATATATCTGGTTGTAATTACACTTTTAGCAATTACTTTTCTTAATTTCATTGGAAAAGATGTTTTCCCGAAAGTAAATTCAAGTCAGTTCCAGTTAAGAATGCGCGCTCCTGATGGAACCCGTTTAGAACGTACCGAAGAAAAAGCAATCATTGTATTGAAAGAATTGCAAAAAATGGTGGGTAAAGAACATATCGGAATATCGTCTGTATATGTGGGACAACACCCGTCGCTATTCTCGATTAACCCAATTTACTTGTTCATGGCAGGTTCGCATGAAGCAGTATTTCAGGTGAGTTTAAAGGAATATCATACGGATATGGACAACTTTAAGGACGACTTTAGAGCCCGAATCAAAAAAGTACTTCCGGATGTAAAACTTTCTTTTGAACCAATCGAATTGACCGATAAAGTTTTGAGTCAGGGTTCTCCTACTCCTATCGAAGTTCGTATTGCCGGAAAAGATAAAAAACGAAATGAATTATACGCTAACCAAATTGTAGAGAAATTAAAGAAATTCTCTTATTTCAGAGACGTTCAAATTGGTCAGCCAATTCATTATCCGGCCATGAATATTGATATTGACAGAACCCGTGCAGCTGAACTAGGCGTTGACATGAACGATATATCACGATCACTTATAGCATCAACCTCATCATCAAGATATACAGAGAAAAATATATGGGTTGATGAAAGAGCCGGATTATCATACAATGTTCAGGTTCAGGTACCACTGAATAAGATGAAAAGCAAAACTGATATGGGAGAAATTCCGGTATTAAAAAATTCGCTTCGTCCTGTTTTAAGTGACGTTGCTAAAATTACACCCGGATTTGTAAGTGGTGAAAATGACAATTTAGGGGCTATGCCATACATTACCGTTACAGCAAACATTAGCCAGACTGATTTAGGTACGGCAGTAAAAGATGTGGATGCAACCATCAGTTCGTTGGGAGAATTACCTAGGGGGTTATTCATCACTCCAATCGGAATGAGTAAAGTATTGGTAGAAACATTAAGCAGTTTACAAGTAGGATTATTGGTTGCCATATTTGTGATCTTCTTAATGTTAGCCGCTAATTTCCAGTCATTCAAGGTTTCATTGGTAATTTTAACGACCGTTCCAGCAGTAGTTTTAGGAGCTTTATTAATGCTTACTATTACTGGTTCTACGTTAAACTTACAATCGTATATGGGAATCATTATGTCGGTTGGGGTTTCGATCGCGAATGCCGTTTTACTGGTTACAAATGCTGAACAATTGCGTAAAAAGAATGGTAATGCATTAGAATCGGCTCGTGAAGCTGCGGCGTTGCGTCTTCGTCCTATTATCATGACATCTGTTGCAATGATTGCGGGAATGTTGCCAATGGCAATTGGTCATGGCGAAGGTGGCGATCAGGTTTCTCCGTTAGGTAGAGCCGTAATTGGTGGATTATTATTCTCCACTTTTGCAGTATTGCTTATCTTGCCGTTAATTTTTGCCTGGGCACAAGAAAAAACAACAACACAATCTGTTTCTTTAGATCCTGAGGACGAAGAAAGCATCCATTATATCTCATCATTAAATAAGTCTAAAGTTTGAAAGTCATAAAGCTGAAAGTCCCACGTGGTGAAAATACTTTGATACACTTTTATTCTTTCGCTTCTTTAGTAAACAAGACATTATATTCTATCATTAAAATCAGAAAATGAAAAATAAAATACTACAATCGACCGCGCTATTTTTTATAGCACTATTTTTCCTTAGCAGTTGTAATTCTAAAAAAGAAGAAGCGCCTGTTGCAGAAATTGAACCTAAAACAGAAACTATTTCTTTAGAAAAAGAAAAACTAACGACAGAATTGCGTTTACCAGCCGAATTAACCGGTTTTCAACAAGTAGATTTGTACGCAAAAGTAAGCAGTTTTGTAAAATTGCTAAAAGTTGATATTGGTACCAAAGTAAAAAAAGGGCAACTTTTAATAGTTCTTGAAGCACCGGAAATCAGTTCTCAACTAGCTGCTGCCGAATCAAGACTGAAATCAATGGAAGCGATTTATGCCACTACAAAAAGCACGTACAACCGTTTATATGAAACAAGTAAAGTCGAAGGAACTATTTCTAAAAATGATTTAGAAATGGCAAACGGAAAGAAAAACTCTGATTACGCACAATATCAAGCCGCAGTTGCAGCCCACAAAGAAGTGTCGATTATGAGAGGATATCTTGAAATCCGTGCTCCTTTTGACGGAGTTGTCGCGGCAAGAAACGTGAATTTAGGAACATTTGTAGGTCCGGCAGGAAAAGGGTCTGATTTGCCTTTATTGACCATTCAGCAACAAGATAAATTGCGTTTGGCGGTTTCGGTTCCAGAATTGTACACAGGATATTTACACAACGGCGATGAAATGAGTTTTAATGTAAAATCGTTACCGGAAAATTTTAAAGCAACAATTACAAGAATGTCCGGAGCTTTAGATTTAAAATTACGTTCTGAACGTGTAGAAATGGACGTTCACAATACAAAAAACAACTTATTACCAGGAATGGTTGCCGAAGTTTTATTACCGCTTAATGCAAAAGACAGCACATTTGTAATTCCTAAATCGGCATTGGTAAGTTCTGCTGAAGGTTTGTATGTGATTAAAGTAGTTAATAAAAAAGCAACTAGAGTTACCGTGAAAAAAGGTAGGGAAATCGACGATAAAATTGAAATCTTCGGAGATTTAAACCTCAAAGATAAACTGGTAAAAATTGCCAGCGAAGAAACTAAAGAAGGCGATATCATAAACGAATAACCTGCGTTTAGTCTTCATTTTTAGTGATTACCAAAAACTGTACGCTTCAATGCAGCATTTTAAAATCTAATTTTAGAATGTAGATTACAATTTACCTTAAAGGGCGATACTTGATATAATATCGTCCTTTTTTGTTTTCTTGCCACGAAGGCGCTAAGACACAAAGTTTTTATTCTCTTTTGTCATTTCGAGCAAAGGGAGAAATCTCCGTGAGAAGCTCGACAAAGATTGACGATTTTGCATGCGTAGAATGGATTAAAATCCATCCCTACAATATAATACGTTCCTCCGGAACTCTCTATAAAATTCCGTACTAATGATTCATTTTGTAACAAGCGATTTTAATCCCTTGAATCGCAAAGTAACCCCAATTTTGTCATTTCGACGCAGGAGAAATCCTCACAAGTAGCTCGACAAAGATTGGCGATTTTGCATGCGATCGCGCAGATTTAGCTCCGCAACGATAGCGCGGATTTGCAATCCGTGCCCACAAAGTAATTTCTTCAAAACATAAATAAAAGATTAAAATTCCCGCTATACTTTTTATTTTTATAAGAAAAAAGAACGTGTCAACAAAATACAAAGCAACAACAACTGAGGAAGCATATTTTATAACTATAACTGCTGTTGGATGGATAGATATATTTACAAGACTAAATCAGAAAAACATCTTAATAAATGCTTTAAAGTATTGTCAGGAAAATAAAGGTTTAGAAATTTATGCCTATTGTATAATGAGCAGCCATATTCATTTGCTCTTCAAAGGAACTAATGGTTTTGTATTATATGATATTATTAGAGATTTTAAAAAATTTACATCAAAAAAAATAATACAAACTATAATAGATGAACCTGAAAGCAGAAGAGAATGGATGTCGGAATATTTTCAAAAGTCATGTGAACATTTAAAAAGGAACCAGACTTATAAAGTATGGCAAAATGGCTATCATGCAGAACATATTTACAGCAATAAATTTATTAAGCAAAAAATTGATTACATCCATAAAAATCCCGTAAAAGATAAAACTGTCAGTTCGGTTGAAGATTATTATTTTAGTTCGGCAAGGAATTATTCAGGCTTAGAAAATGATTTAGATGTTGTTTTGTTAGATCTGTTTTGAAAAAAATCTATTGCGTTCCAGAAAAGATCAGCGACAATTGAAATTTTTTGATTTGCATTGCGTCCAATCTTTGCGGGCACGGATTGCAAATCCGCGCTAACGATTGAAAGTAAATCTGCGCGATCGGGTTGCAAATTTAAAAATTTGCCTATAAACAGCTCTTTATTTATTTGGAGGGCTGTTTTTTTGTTTAAAATATTAACCACCTTTAAATAATTTCCAAAAATGACTTTTTTTTACTTTCTGCATTTTGCTAGTACATTCCTATAGATAAATAATTTTCCAACATATTTTTATATTAAAGTATTTGACATCTTATTTATCAGGTAGTTTTAATAAGAAAAAATAAATACATTTGGTAATTACTAGATTTATTTCCAAAACTATAAAGGAGAAATCCTGTAACTCTTATTACAAAATATAATCATTACAACTAAAAATGGAATATAAAAAGACAATCCGATTAATTTTAGGTAATAGAAAATTAACCGTTGTTAATCAGATTAACCAAATAAAAATATTGATCAATGCTGGTGAATACAAACAGGCATTAAAATCACACCCAATTTTTAATAAAAGTTTAAATAAAGATCCTTTTTTTAAATCAATAGAAAATATTTTTTTAAAAGAGCCTTATTCATTCACAGAAAATTTTAAAAAAGAATTCAAATGGATAACAAATATTCTTGAAAACTACTTAAATGAAATAGATTCTTTTATAGTTTTAAAAAACAAATTTGAAGAATGTATAATTCTAGATAATTTTGAAAATGCCAGTGATATATTAAAAGATATAGAAAATTTATTTGGAATTAGCTTATGGAGTATTGAAGCAAATTTAATAATAGAGGAAAGGGTTAATAATTCTGAATCGAATTGGAATAAACTCTCTTACTATTTAAAGGAAATAAAAAAACCAATTTATGAATTTACAATAAATTCAAGTAGTAAAAGGATTGAATCTAAATTTTCATTTGAAACATTTCTAAATCAGTTTCAAAATGAAATTGATACAATTAATGCAGAGGGTTTGATTAAAGATTTTTTAGTATTCAAAAATTTTAACATTGTTAATTATGATTACAAATATAAAAATCTTGAAAGTGTAATTTATGTTTCAAATATATTTTCAATAATAGATCAATATCTAATACTTATTGATGTTATTCTTTACAATTTAGCCACATCGGTTGAAAATGATAAATTATTTTTCCCTTTTATAAATTTATTAAAAGACAATGTTCCCAATGATTATAGAATTTGGAACATTTACAATGTAATTAATGAAAAAAAAGAATTACTAATTTTTGAAAACAACAATGACATTCTGCAATGCTTAAACTTATATTACTCCGGAGATTTTGAAGGAGCATTAGAAATATCACGTATAGGAATAAAGACACATCCTCTAGAATATGAATACTACAAAACATATTGTAAATCTCTTATAAACCTAGAAATTGATTTTGTTCAAACAGGCTTAAGTAAAACAATTGATGAAATATTAAAAAATACTTACGATTTATTAACCTTTAAAAATGATAAAGAAAAAAGCTGGAAAGATTTACTTAAATCTACTTTGTTTTTAATGAATACAAATTTTGGAAAACAAATAACTGGGTTAATGGCAGAAATTGAAGGGAAAATTGAAAAAAATCATATTATAGGATTTTTATCATCATCTTTTAATTCGCATAAAAATTTAGCACTAATAGGTAACAGAAACTTAATTGTCGAAAATTTTAAAGACCTTTTTTCGAATCATAGTTTTAAAGTACAATATTTTAAGCAAGGAAATGATGTGAAATTCCTTAATTCTATTTCAAAATCAAAATTACAAGAAAGTACATTTGAAGCAATTAGAAGTTATCAAAAAGAAGACTTTAACAAGGTTATTGAAATATTAGCAGAAGCATCTGATTTAGATAATTTACCATACTATTATGAAAGAAAAGTAAGCTTACTTTTTTATTCATTTCTAAATCTAGGATTATTGAAAGAGGCATTAAATTTATTTGGAGAAATATTTTTCAATAAAACTACTCTCACAAGAAAACTTAGCTACATTGATTTATATGAAGAAATTAAAGAAACACGAAATAAAGATTTTATTATCGATTCAATAGAATATCCTATTCTTTATTCGTTAATTGTTAAAGAATATGACTTATATGAAGCTTATGATGATTTTATGTGTTCAATTAATATCTTCAGTATCGAAGAAATAGATGTCTATTCTTTTATTGAAAAATACACTTTAGAAAAAGTTGTATATTTTTTAAGTAATGTTATTACAATAGATACATTAAAATATTCCACAGAATATAACTCCATTAGTGATGTGGAAGAAGACAGGGTAAAAATATTAGAAATATTAATTTCCGTAGATTTATCAAATAAATTAATTTATGAAAAAGAAATAAATGAAATTTATAAAATAAACTCAGTAAGAAAAGTCTTAAAAGAAGTTGATGAAGGAAGATTATACATTGACGTCAGCAGTTTGAAAGAAATTCAAATTAAAAATTTTAGCGATCAATTTCAAAGATTTAAAGAAATTGAAGCTTCATCTTCAACTCAAAATTTAATTGGTTTTAATACTTCAAATACCAAAAACTGGGAAAAAGCATTGACTGAGAAAAACGATAACATTGAAGAATATAACAGTGCTAACTACCTAGCTTTTAAAAGTATTTATTTAGAATCCCGCGAAAATTTTCTTTTTAGTAAAGAATATGGACTAGATAGCTGTCTGAGCACAAGAATCAGACATGGTGCTTTGAAAAATCATATTAGAAGCGTATTTGAAAAATTAAATCTTATAACTTCAAAAATAAATAATCAATATAAAGACAATAATATTTGGAGAGCACAATTAGTGAGTACTCCAGAATTAAATATTCCAGTTCAACTTATCTTAAAAAATTTCTCTAAAGAAATAGATGATAACACTACCTTTATTGTAGAAAAATTAATTCAGATACAAACAGAAAAAAATTCGGATAAGGCTGAAGGATTATTTCAATACTACACAAATGATGAACTTTTATATTCTTTTTATAATGAGGCTAAAGAGTACTTCGATTCTGTCGAATCAACAATTGAAATGATATTAACAAATTTTGTCAATTACACTTTGATAAATCTTCAAGAGGATATTGTTCACGCATTTTCATCAACAATTCCAAAGAAATTTCAATTAATAATAGAAAATACTATTGGGGAGTTAAGAAATCTTAATTTACCAAATGAGTGCGAACTAATATCTAATCTCACTAAATCTAGTACAGAAATACAAAACGAATTACAATATTTATCAGAATGGTTCTATTTAAATACAACTAGTTCTTCCTCGTTATTAAACATTGAAACAATTATTGATGCTAGTTTAAATTTAACGAACAGAATAAATCCTCTTTTTAATTTAAAGCCAGAAATAAATGTAAAAAATATTTTTGCAGGATATAGTAATTTAATTTTTGTTTTCAATATTATGTTCAAAAATGTTATAGAACATTCAAAATTAGACACAAATAAAATTAAATTACGAATAGATTCATCAATTGAGAAGGATGAATTTGTATTAATAAAATTCACAAATAATCTGAACCCTAATTTCGATTATTCTGCTAATAGAATTAAACTAGAGGCAATAAAAGAAAATTGGAATAACCATGAAAATATAGAACGATCTAATAAAGAGGGAGAAAGTGGTTATGATAAAATAAAAAGAATACTTTTATACGAAGCATTAGCCAAAACACACAGATTTGATTACGAGTTAAATAAAAACTCAATTTCAATTACTCTTTATTTTCCTTACAAAAAACCAATCGCTTAATTATGAAAATTTTAATAATAGAAGATGATAAAATAAAAATTGAAAGGCTAAGTAGTTTTTTAGAATCTCAAAAAATTGTAATCAAAGAATCTTTTCAAAGTGGGATGTTAGAATTAAAAAGTAATTATCAAGTTTATGATCTATTAATTCTGGATATGACAATTCCACTATGGGAGAAAGGTTTGAATGATTTAGGAGGAAATTATGAACAATTCGGTGGAGAAAAAATTCTAAGAGAGATGAACCGCAGGAAAATATTATTGCCAACAATCTTATTTACGATGTTTGATGTCTTTCCAACCAAAGAAGGAAATTTAACTTTCGACGAAATAAATACAATCTTTAAAAACCAATTTGATAGTTTTTATATTGGAGCAGTCTTTTATAATGCTAATGAAGATAACTGGCAAATAGATATGTCTACTTTAATATCAGAATTAAAAACATGAATCATATTAGTATTCTTCTAGTTGACGATGATTTTAATAAAATTTCATCTATAATACGAACAATTAAAGAAGTTTTCGACGAGACTTTATCTATAAATCAAGCTTCATGTGTACAAGAAGCTATTGAAAATCTACAAAATAAGGAATATCACTTATTGATTACTGATTTACAAATGCCTCTAAAATATGATGACCAGCCAAATGACAATGGCGGTCAAGTACTTATTAAACAATTGTATAGAAATAAAAGCAAAGTAAATGTTCCTATGTATATCGTTGGTCTTACACAATTTGAAGAGCTAAAGAATAACTTTGAAGGTATTTGGAAAATTTGGCACTTTGAACCTAGTTCCGAAATCTGGAAAAATAATTTAAGGGATCTAATATTTCATATTAGTTTAGTTAAATCACGTGTCAAAGCAAATAAAATTGAAACAATTTTTTTAGAGGGTCCAACAGATAAGAATATTATCGAATCATGTTTAAAACATTTTTTTGAAAACGAAATAGATAAAGTTTATTTAGAAACGATAAATTATGGTGGAGGTGCCTCATGGGTACAAAGGCAACTTTTTATTTGGGCAAAGTCATTAACCATAAAAACAAAAGAGGAAAAATATTTAAAAGCAGTTGGAATCTTTGATGATGATGAAGCTGGAAAGATAGCAATTGATAATTTGATTAGCCAAATTGAGCCAAATTCTGCTGAAAAAAAGACCTTTTCCATTTTAAAGAACAGTTATAAATATTCCGTTTTACTTAAATCAATTAAATCAAAAGGTATTACTTTTCAAACCACTATTGAAGATTTAATATCAATTGATTGTTGGAAAGCAGCAAATGCAAATGGCTGGTTAATATCAAGAGATTTAAAAAAAACTAAGATTGATTCTTCAATACTAAAATTAAAAAATTTAGAAATATCTGAAAAAACGTTAAGAGAAAGCAATTTTACTGAAGATGAAATTTTACTTACCATAAATAAGGTAAATGATGATTACAAGAAACAATTTTCAAATATGGTATGTACACTTGACAAAGAAAACCTTCTATCAATAAAGTATCTACTAGAAGATGCTTTTAAAAAATTAAAAATAGATCTAATTACTTAAAAGTACCGAGAACCTCGATCCTTTAAAAAATCGAGGTTTTTCCATTTTATAAACCTTACTCCTTACTCAAATAAGGATTCAAAACCTCAGCTAATTCATTGAGCCAATAAAAGCTGTTTTGCAAATTGTCGATTTCGTTTTGAAGGGTTTCATGTTGCCTTAAAGCTCCTAAAGCAAGAACATAATTTACTTGCCTGATTGCTTTTGCCATACCTTTTGGGTCGATTGTGTTGTTGAAAAAATTCATAAGCCTAGTTTCGGCTTCTGTTGAAAGAGTTTTTGTACTCATAATCTCTAAAATTAAAGAATTTGTAATCCTGTATTTTAGTGATTTTAATGCCAATAAGGGCATTTACGGTCGTTTCCGATACCGCTCACATAATGCAAGATAAGTTTTAAAATAGTTATACTTCATGTCCGTAATTTTAGGAAAAGCAAATATAGTAAAAACACACTACAAAATATAATATTTTTCTTTCAATTAAATAAATTTATTATGAAACCAACTCCCCTAGCCCCGATGGAAGCGGAAATCCTTTTGTGCCGGGGTTCGGCACAAAAGATTGGAACGTACAGCGGGAAATAGCTCCTAATTAAAAATTAAATTCAACTAAAAAAAAATGCAAGACCAAAATTGATCTTGCATTTTTTGCAACTTGATAAATCTAAATTAAAATATCTTTTTACACAGTTTGGCGCTCGTGTTTTCCTTCTTTAATTTCTTCCACCATTTTTTTATTAAAAGCGGGCAAATCATTCGGGTTTCGGCTGGTTACTAATCCATTGTCTACGACTACTTCTGAGTCTTCCCATTGTGCTCCGGCATTTTTTAAATCGTTTTTAACCGAGAAGAACGAAGTTACTTTTCGACCTTTTAGAACATCTGCATCTACCAGAATCTGAGGACCATGACAAATAGCCGCTACTGGTTTTTTACTTTCAAAAAAGGAACGTACAAAATTTACTGCAACCTCTTCTCTTCTCAATAAATCAGGATTTATCACTCCTCCCGGAAGAACCAAAGCGTCGTAATCTGCTTCATTTGCCTGATCTAATACTACATCAACATTATATTCCTTGCTCCAATTACCGTCTTTCCAAGCTTTAATAGTTCCTGATTTCAAACTGATAATATCTGCATTCCAACCTTGCTCTTCAAGATAGGCTTTAGGCGAGGATAATTCTAATTCTTCGAAACCGTCTGTGGCTAATATGGCTATATTCTTTTTCATAATTTTAAGTATTAAAACGTTATTAATATTGATTTTTATTAAAATTAGTAATTTCAGACAACGAGGTAAAACAGACGATGTTAAACCTTTCTTTAATAAAAGTTAATTAATTATATATCAACATTTTATTAAAAATAAAATTGAAATTATATAAAATTCATGTCAATTTAGTTTACTATTTTATAGGATGAAAACTAAAAGAATGTTCTATAAATTAGTTATTAAGAAATAAAAAGAAAAGCGAGTCTTTTTGTTTGAAAAAATAAAATCCATCTGATGACACCAACTGCCGGAATAGCTTCTAAAAATCCCAATAATTAAATTCCTAAACATCTTCTTTTCCTACAAGATTCAATTTTAACAGCGATTGCGAGAATTAAATGTTATTTTTGATAATTCGCTTTTCTAAATTAATATCATGCAAGAGATAAACATCACAATATATAAAGTCAAACCTTATGAATTGTCTAATAGAGAACAAGAGATTTTAGATAGCCAAGTTCAGCTGGATAAAAATCTATATACAGATGCTGAATTGCTTTATACTTATTTAATAAAGAAATATAATTTATAAAATAAATACTTTATAAAAACGATTCATCAGGTAATTTCGCTTTAAGTTATTATCACTTTCTAGCAAATGCAAAAAACAACTATTATAATATTAGATTTTAAAGTATGAATGTTCTACTCATTGAGGATGATAAACGCATTAGCGAATTTATTATAAAAGGTTTAGAAGAAAATAACTTTACGGTGCATCTGGCTGAAACCGGCGAAATTGCCCGGGATCTTGTGCAAAATGATACTTGGGATATTATCCTGATGGATATTATGCTTCCGGGAATTGATGGGATTCAGCTTACGAAATTAATGCGTTTCAAGAAAATTCATACGCCTATTTTAATGTTAAGCGCTCTTAGCGATACTGATGATAAAGTAAATGCGCTGGATTCCGGTGCCGATGATTATTTGGTTAAACCGTTTCATTTTAAGGAATTGATTTCGAGAGTAAATGCCTTGACCCGAAGAACTAAATTTAATTATGACAATGAAGAAACCTTATACACATTAGGAAGTTTAACCATAAATCCTGAAGAACATAAGGTTACAGAAAATGATGCTTTGATCGATTTATCGCCAAGAGAATATAAATTGCTATTATTTTTATTAGAAAACCGAAATAAAGTAATGTCAAGAACGCAGATTTTAAACGCAGTTTGGGGCATTAATTATGACAATAATACGAATGTTGTCGATGTTTATATTTCGTATTTGAGAAACAAAATTGAGCAAAACCATAAATTTATCCATACCATAAAAGGAACGGGATATATGCTGAAGGAATAGTTATGAAAATACGCAACAGGTTTACCTTAATATCGTCGTTTACTTTTAGCATTGTCTTTGTCATTGCTTCGGTTATTACGTATTTTTCGTTTTATAGTTATTCGGAAAAAATCATTTACAACGAACTTCAAAAAACGTGTTTGCTGACTGGGATTTTCTATCTTGAAAAAGATGAATTGCCGGAGAATCAGCATTTAATTATTGGTCAGCAATTCAGGGAAAATTCGCTTGAAATTATTACGCGTGTTTACAACGCTAAAAATCAGATTGTTTATGGCGACAAAACGGCTGATGAAAATATAAATCGTGAAAAACTTGATTACATAAGGAAAAACAGAAAGCTGAATTTTAAATCGAATCATCATTTTTATTTCGGAAGTTTTTATCACGACAATCAGGGAGATTTTGTGGTTTTTGTCAAGAAAAATGATCAGGAATTCAAAACTATTACGAATCGTTTATTGATCATTATGATTCTGGTTTTAATTAGCGGATTGATCATCATATATATTGTGAGCCGTTTGCTTTCGAATTTGGCATATAGTCCGATAAAAAATATTATCAATCAGGTGAATGAAATCGAAGCTTCGTCGCTGGATCGTCATATTACCTCTCCAAATACAAAAGATGATATTCAGGAATTGATTGAAACGTATAATAATTTGTTCAAGCGGCTTTCGGATACTTTTATTATCCAGAAGAATTTTATCAATTACGTTTCGCATGAATTCAAAACGCCTTTAACCGCCATATCAGGAAACCTTGAAGTATTCGCGCAAAAAGACAGATCAAGTGCTGAATACAAAGAAATGTCTGAAAAAGTATTAGAAAATGTCTATCAGATCGAAGATACAATGAATACTTTGATGATGCTTTCGGGATTGCGCGATAATACAGAACTCAACGAAATTTTCAGAGTTGATGAACTGGTTTGGGATATTAACGATCAATTGCCAAATGTTCACCAATTAAAGGACGCGCAAATACAAATTGCGCTCGAAATTGTCAATGATAAACTGCTTTCGATAAAAGGAAACAGTAACGAAATTAAAATCGCCTTATACAATATTATAGAAAATGCCGTGAAATATTCGAACGGAAATCCTATCAAAATAAGTCTGTTGCAACAGGACAATCAGCTTAAAATTGTTATCGAAGATCACGGAACCGGAATTAGCGAAGAAGATTTAAAATTTATCAAACAAACCTTTTACCGCGGCAAAAATGTCAATGATATAAAAGGAAGCGGCGTTGGACTTTCGCTTGCCAATATTATTTTTAAACAAAATAATATCGATTTTAATATTACTTCAAAAAAGGGCGAAGGCACAACGGTAACGTTATTATTTCCGCCGCTTTAATATGTTTTCTAATCGTTTTCTAATGTTGCTCTAACCGCTTTATAACATACCTCAAATTACTGCTTAATATGTCGGCTTTAGCTTTGCAACATATTAAAACAACTTAATTTGAAACGTATAATCTTAACCCTTCTCGTTATTGTATCGCATAAAAGTGTGGCACAATCTGCTGCAATAAACGATACAATTGTTCTTTCCAGAACTCAGGCTGAGGCTTTGTTTCTGGATAAGAATATTTCTCTTATTTCTGAAAAACTAAACATCGACATTGCCGATGCGCAGGTTATTCAGGCAAAATTATGGCCCAATCCTACGCTTACCATTGGCGAGATCAATCTTTGGAACAATGCCACCGCTCAGGAATTGCCTCCTTTATGGGGAAATTTCGGAAAGACTTCTCAAGTTACCGCAGAACTGGAACAATTGATTCAGACTGCCGGAAAACGAAAAAAGATGATCGCCATGGAAAAAGTGAGCGTTGATATTGCAAGGGAATATTTTAAAACTTTTTTACGTAACCTGAAAATTGAGTTTCGCGGTAATCTGACCGAGCTGCAATATACTCAGGAGCAGGAAGCAATCTACAAAAAACAGCTTTCGTCAATGCAGATCATGCTAAAAGGTTACGGTAATCAAGTTGCACAAGGAAATATTGGCAAAGGCGAATATATCAGACTAAAAGCATCTGAGCTTCAATTCTTAAAAGAAATTGCTGATTTACGAAAAGAAAATAATTCATTACAAAAGGAATTAAAAGTCCTGATGAATCTTCCTGCAACAAGCTTTATCAAACTTACCGGTGAAGGTTTTGTTCCCAATAATAAAAATATCGAAAATCTTAATTTAGGTAATCTGATGGCTTCGGCTGTAGAGAACAGACCTGATATGAAAGTCATTAAACTTGGCAATGATTACAACGATAATAAGTATAAATACGAAAAGGCAATGCGAACGCCTGACGTTACTCTTGGGGTTAGCTATGACCGTGGCGCCAGTTTGATGAACGATTTTGTTGGGATCGGTTTTTCTCTGGATCTTCCTTTTTTTAGTAGAAATCAAGGAAATATAAAAGCTGCAAAAATAGCTATCGACCAGGGTAAATTACTGACCGATGAAAAAACAATAACTATACAAGCAGAAGTTTTACAAGCTTATGAAGATTTACTTGTGACTAAAAAATTGTATGAAAGTATTGATGCAAATTATGAAGCAGATTTAGATAAACTTCTGGAAAGCTACCGCAAAAACTTCCTGCAGCGAAACACAAGTATGTTAGAATACCTGGATTTTGTTGACGCTTATTTAGACAACAAATCAATCCTGCTGAATTCTAAAAAAGACCTGAATAAAAACCTGGAAGAACTGCGCTATATCTCTGGTGAGGAAATTAATTAATTCCCGAAAAAAGAAACTGCAATAATATCTAAAAATAAAAATAATGAAAAAATATATTTTACTCCCAATTCTTGGGTTAATGCTTGTTTACGGATGTGGCAAAAAAGAAGAAATCAAAGAAAAAAAAGAAGAAAAATTTTGTATCGATAAAGACTTAAAAGAAAAAATAACAATTGAACCGGTACAAAAACGTGCGGTTACAGAATCTATCAATCTTACCGGAAATATTACTTATAATGCTGATCACGTAGTTCAGTTTAATAGTCTTGTTGAAGGGATTATTACTAAAACTACTTTCTCGTTAGGTGATTATGTAAAAAAAGGACAAGTTCTGGCAGAAATTAAAAGTACAGAACTGAACAGCATGCAATCTGAAAGTAAATCGTTTCAATCGCAAATAGCGGTTGCACAACGTAATTTACAATCGACTAAATCAATGTTTGAAGATGGAATTTCGTCTCAAAAAGATTTAATGCAGGCACAAAGTGAACTCGATGTTTTGAAATCTTCTCTTGAGAATGTACGTGCCAATCTTGCCATGTTTAGCGCGAGCAGCGAAAGATCGGTTTTTCAGATAAAAGCACCAACAGAAGGTTATATCGTAGCCAAAAACATTAGTCCGGGAATGCAGATTACCGAAGGAAGTGAACCTCTTTTCACCATTTCGGACTTAAAAGAAATTTGGGTTTTGGTCAATGTTTACACGAGTAACTTAAAAAACGTAACCGAGAATATGTTGGTTGATGTTACAACACCAGCGTATCCGGGTGAAGTTTTTAAAGGAAAAATCACATCGCTTGCAAAAGTTTTTGATGCCGATGAACATGTTTTGAAAGCCAGAATCGTGATGGAAAACAAAAACTTAAAACTTAAACCGGGAATGACGGCAGATATCGTAATCGATAAAAGCAAAGGCGGCGAAATATTAGTTGCTGTTCCGGCAAAAGCAGTCATTTTTGATAACAATCGCGATCATATCTTAATTTATAAAGATGATTGCACGATTGAAACCAGAGAAGTTAATCCGATTATAAAAAACAACAACTGGATTTATTTTGATAAAGGAGTTAATGAAGGCGAAATGGTGATTACCAAAAATCAGCTTTTGATTCACGAACGATTAAAAAATTAATTATCTGTAACGGATAAACACCATACAAGACATGAAAAAATTTGTACAAGGTCTGGTGGCTTTCTCGCTAAAAAACTCCCTAATTGTTTTTTTCCTGACAGCCGTATTACTAGTCGCGGGTATAGTGAGCTATATTCATACCCCCATCGAAGCTTTTCCCGATGTAACCAATACAAGGGCAAGAATTATTACACAATGGCCGGGAAGAAGTGCCGAAGAAGTAGAGAAATTTATCACACTTCCTATTTCAAAACAAATGAACACAATCCCGAAAAAAGTCGAAGTACGTTCTATTTCGCTTTTCGGATTATCGGTTGTAACCGTATTATTGGATGACGATGTCGAGGATTTCTATGCCCAGCAATATGCCTCAAATCGCCTTAACGGATTAGATCTTCCCGAAGGTGCCGATGTAGAAATTGAACCGCCATCCGGAGCAACAGGCGAAATTTTCAGATATATAATCAAAAGTGATTTACCTATTAAGGAAATCAAAGCCATTCAGGATTGGGTAATCGAAAGAGAATTAATTTCGGTTCCTGGTGTTGCCGATGTAGTGAGTTTTGGTGGAGAAGAAAAGAACTTCGAAATCAAGATCAATCCAACACAATTGGAGAATTACAATTTATCTGCCTTAGATGTTTACGAAGCAGTTTCGAAAAGTAATGTCAATGTTGGTGGGGATGTTATTCAGCGTGGCGATCAGGCGTATGTAGTAAGAGGTGTTGGTTTGATTAATAAAGTCGAAGATATTGGTAATATTCTAATCGAAACCAAAGGTTCATCACCCATATTAGTAAAACACGTTGCCGAAGTTTCAATATCTGCCAAACCAAGATTAGGACAAGTAGGTTTAGATGGTGACGATGATGTTGTAGAAGGTATTGTAGTGATGCTTCGTGGCGAAAATCCGGGCGAAGTGATTAAGAGACTTAAAGATCGTCTGACCGAACTTAATGAAAGAGTGCTTCCGGATAATGTAAAAATTGTTCCCTTTATCGACCGTACCAAATTGGTAGATACAACCGTAAAAACGGTTACCAAAAACCTTGTTGAAGGGATTTTATTGGTATCGTTAATTGTGTTTATTTTCCTTTATAACTGGAGAACATCATTGATTGTGGCTTCAGTAATTCCGCTTTCGTTTTTGTTTGCCATTATAATGTTGAGAATCCAGGGATTGCCTGTGAATTTGATTTCGATGGGAGCGCTTGATTTCGGATTATTACTTGAAGGAACTTTGGTTATCGTGGAACAGGTTTTTGTATCCCTTGAAAAGAAAGCCCATAAAGTGGGAATGGAACGCTTTAATAGCATGAGCAAAATGGGGCTTATCAAGAAAAGTGTTGGTAGTGTGGCTACTTATATTTTCTTTGCCCTGATTATTTTGATTGTTGCATTAATGCCAATTTTCTCTTTCACTAAAGTGGAAGGAAAAATGTTCTCTCCCCTAGCCTTTACATTAAGTTATGCACTTTTAGGATCTCTGATTTTATCGCTTACTTATGTTCCTGCAATGTGTAAAGTAATGTTGACGAAAAATATTGTCGAGAAAGAAAATATGATTTCGCGTTTCTTTAGAGAAAACCTTTTCAAGCTTTTTCAATGGAGTACCAGACATCGTAAAGCGACAATATATGCATTCCTTGCTTTACTTGCAGTTTGTTGTGCCAAGTTTGCGTTTTATGGTTCAGAATTTATTCCGAAACTAAATGAAGGAGCAATTTATGTAAGAGCAACCTTGCCTAACAGTATCAACCTGGATGAAGCGGTAAGGCTTACCAAAGAAATGAAAGGTAAAATAAGGAAATTCGAAGAAGTAAAATTTGTTCTTACCCAAACCGGAAGACCAAATGACGGAACAGATCCAACCGGATTTTTTAATATCGAATTGCATATCGAATTAAAACATCAGGACGAATGGAAACGCGATATAAGTAAAGAAGAACTGATTGCCAAAATCAAAAAAGAACTCGATGTTTATCCCGGAATCGGATTTGGTTTTAGCCAGCCAATTCAGGATAATGTTGAAGAATATGTTGCCGGAGTAAAAAGTCCTTTGGTAATTAAGATTTTCGGGAATGACCTTTTTCAATTGGAAGAAATGGCTAAAAAAGTAGCCAAATCCATAAAAGATGTAAAAGGAATTGAAGACATCAATGTCTATAAAAACATTGGTTTACCGGAATTAAGAATTCAGCTTGACGATGAAAAAATGGCACGTTATGCAGTTACAACTGCCGATGCACAAGCCGTTATCCGAATGACAATTGGAGGTCAGGCCGCAACCAAGTTCTATGATGACGAAAAGGTATTTGATATCACTTTACGTTTTGAAAAAGAATACCGTGATTCGAAAGAAAAAATCGAAGATATTCTTATTCCAACAATGAATGGTAAAAAAGTTCCATTAAAAGAGATTGCAACTGTAGAATACAAAACAGGACCCACTTTTATCTATCGTGAAGGAAACAGTCGATATATTGCTGTAGGATTTAGTATCGAAGGACGAGATTTAGGAAGCACAATCGACGAAGCTCAGAAAAAAGTAGCTGCAGAAGTAAAACTACCTAAAGAAAATATAATGAAATGGGCAGGAGAATTTGAAAGTAAAGAAAGAGCTTCTAAACAATTAGCAATGATTGTTCCGGTTGTTTTGATTCTGATTTTATGTTTGTTGTATTTCAATTTTGGTAATTTCAAAGATACATTAGTTGCTGTGAGCGCGATGCCTTACGCCTTTATTGGTGGATTCTTATCGCTTTGGGTAACAGGAACCGTATTCGGGATCTCGGCAGGAATTGGATTTATTATTCTGTTTGGAGTCAGCGCGATTGACAGTATTGTCCTCATAGGTATGATTCGGGAAAATATGCGAGCTGGAATGCATCTCAAAGATGCTATCTCAAACGGAATCTACAGCAGAATTCGTCCTATTGTGATGATTGCTCTTATGGGATCTCTGGGATTATTGCCCGCAGCATTGTCAACCGGAATGGGTTCTGAGGTTCAAAAACCATTAGCCATTATGATCGTTGGCGGATTGATAACCTGTATGTTTTTATCCTTAACGGTATTACCACAAGTTTTTTATCTGGTTTATCGTAAAAAAGATACCAGTAACACAGATTTATAATATCCTACTATAAATTAAATTTGAAAGCACCTCTAGACGTTATGTTTAGAGGTGTTTTTTTATTTCAAATCCTTCTTAATAACTAAATACTTCAAATTTGTATCCCCCACATTACTAATGCCGTGTTCTACATTTGATGGACAATAAAAACTGGTATTGGGTCCGGCGATTACGGTTTTTCCGTCAAGGTAAAATTGTGCCTTTCCTTCCAGTATATAAAAAAGTTCTTCTTCTATATGATGATGTGGCGCATGGGTTGATTTCCCAGGTTCTACAATACTCATTTTAAGAGTGTTTTCCTGAGTGAAGTCTTTATCAGCAAACCAATATTGGTACCCTACTTTTGTTTTTGTAGCTTTTTGTAATTCAAAATGATTGACACAATTTTCAATAGTGTATTTATTTTCGGCAGAAACAGTTTCTTTTTTTGTTTCCTGAGATTGTATAGATTGTTGCATCATTAACGTAACAATTACAATTTTGACAGCGGATGTTTTCATTCTTTTTTTTGTAATAATACAAAAAAATATAATTCTTATTTAAATTATAATAATCCTTTAAAGTCCAGTGTTGATTAAAAATAAAACTTAAATTATAAATTTCATTTTGAATATATGTAGTTAACTACATATCTTTGTAAAAAAATATTTTATTCTAAACGAATTTAATCAAACACTAAAACAAATGAGCAATAATAAAACTCAGACTTATACAGAAAATACAATTGTAGTAGAAAAAGTTGAAGATCAAAAATTAATAGAAACCGCATTCTTGATTAGAAAAAAAGTATTTGTAGAAGAACAGAATGTATCGCCGGAACGCGAATCGATGGATGATCAAGATGCAGTACATTATCTGGCAACTGTAAATGG
The DNA here is from genome assembly GCF_018380615.1 of Flavobacterium psychroterrae. GTDB lineage: Bacteria > Bacteroidota > Bacteroidia > Flavobacteriales > Flavobacteriaceae > Flavobacterium > Flavobacterium psychroterrae. The sequence continues at coordinate 521,522 of NZ_JAGYVZ010000001.1, forward strand.
TGTACCAGCCGGAGCAGCGCGATATAGAAAAATGGAAAAAGGAGCAAAAATTGAACGAATTGCTGTTTTAAATATTTTCAGAGGACAGCGAATTGGTGAAGCAATTCTACTAAAAATATTAGAAGATTTAAAAGAAGAAGAGAAAATTTATCTTTATGCTCAGGTAAATGCAACACAATTCTATATTAAAAACGGTTTCAGACAAACGGATAATTATTTCCTGGATGCCGGAATTGAACACGTTGAAATGGATTTTATAAAATAAAATGATTCCAAATCAATCCGTTTTTATCCGCGTTTTTACAAAGTAAATCTGTTTTATCCGCGTCAAAATTAAACGCTGATTTTCCTGATTCGCTAAAGCGAAAACGCTGATAAAAACGGATTTTCTAATTACTTTACTAATTAAATTGTTAAGCAATTTTATAGATTTCCTCTTAACTCAATGATTTTTTAAATTCTGATGGAGAGATTCCAGTACTACGCATGATGAATTTATTAAAATGACTGCTATCGATAAACCCCAAGTCATTACTGATTTCTGAGAAAGTCAGATTGCTTTTGCTCAATTTTTCTGTGACAACTTTCAGTTTTGTCTGCTCGATGTAATCTCTTAAAGTAATATTGAGATGGGTTTTAAAATACTCCCCGATATAATGGATCGAAACATTAAAATGATTCGCCATTTCTTTTTTCTTCAATAAATGCGGGTTGGCAATATTCGAGCGGATATAACTTAAAATAGTATCAATTTTTAAAACTTCATTGGTTTGGAAATTTAAATTGCTTTCGTCTACAGTGGCGTTTCTTCGGATTATTTGAATTAATGACATCATCAAACTTTTGATGATGATTTCGTTTTGTCCTTTTGGTTTTGCTACTTCATTCAATATTTTTAAAATAACCATTTCACAAAAGGCTTTGTCATCTTCAAGGAAAATTAAATTTCCATTCGTTTGATTGTGATAATAAAACAACTTCTCTATCTCTTCAATTTCTTTTTTATTTGAAAAAAAATTAGGCAGGAAACGCAGACAATGAAATTTCGTAGGCTCCAATGTTTTAAAGGAATGATAATCCTTTGGTGTAAGCAAATAAATATCATGCTGTTTATAAAGATGTGGAATCGAATTTAAGATATGATTTCCTGTTCCGTACTCTATATATAATAGCTCGAAAAAATTATGTCGGTGTACTTCCTTCTTCCAGGTGAGTTCTTCGACAGAATAAATTTCGAAATCTTTGTATATAAAAAACGTGTCTTTCATAATCCTTAATTTTTACAAATATAACCGATATTTTTACATCAATCAATCATGGCAAACCTATTTACTTTGCATTGATAATTTTAAAACCTAAATACTACGATATGAACTCAAATACAATAAAAATAGGAATTCTTGGCATTGGAGGCATCGGTGGATTTGTAGGTGCTCCCCTGGCCAAAAAATATAAAAACAGTGCTACCAAAATTATATTTATTTGCAGAGGCGAAACCAAAAATGCCATACAAAACAAAGGTTTACAATTCGAATCGAAAGGAATTAAAGAAACTATATTTCCAGATGTAGTATCTGATAATCCAACAGAAATAGGAATTCTGGATGTTTTGATCCTTACTTCTAAATCTTATTCCATAAAAGATATATTATCAACTTACAAAGATTGTATAAGTCCTCAAACAATCATAATCACTTTGCAAAATGTGGTCAATGCCAATGAAATAATTCGTGAGACTTTACCCGAAGCTGGTCAGATTATGGAAGGTTGTATTTATGTCGCTTCAAACGTAAAGCAACCGGGACATGTTCAGCATATTGGCGGACCTGGAAAAATTTTCGTTGGAGGAAAAGAGAATAAACAATTAATTGATTTACTAGTATCTGGAGGTTTAGACATTACCTATGTTCCCAATATCAATGAGATATTATGGAAGAAGTATTTATTTGTTGCTCCCGTTGCAGGAATCACTTCTGCCTATAAAGTTACGTTTGGTCAACTTTTAGAAGATGAAAATCTAATGCACATTCTGGACAATATGATGATCGAAATTCAATCGCTTGCCAGTAAAAATAATATCATGCTTACAAAAGAAGACATCGAAACTTCTAAAGATTTATTGACTAAATTTCCGTTTGAATCGAAATCATCATTGCAATTGGATTTTGAAAACAATAATCAAACCGAGAAACGTTTCTTAGTAGATTACGTGATTGAAAATGCTAAAAAATACGGAATTGGAACTCCTTATTATAATGATGTAAATGAAAAAATAAAAACGTCTTATAATGTTTCTTAATCTCATTTTAAACTGGACTAAAGTCCAGCCCTACAATATGAATCATTCCTCCGGAATTTTAAAATCTAGGCGAATAATCATTTAAAATGATTTAAAAAAGAGTCATCAGCTCAGCTTATTTTGTAGAGCTGGACTTAAGTCCAGCGGAAAATATGGTATTAAAACAAGAAAAACGAACTGCTTCCTTAAAAAAGGAGATTAAAAAGTCCTTATTTTTAAGGGCTTTCATCGTTTTTAATACTTGTCTATACAACAATAAGAAAATATTATGACAATATTATTTCATAATCAGAAAAACCGCCATACATTTGCCTAACGGTGTTAAACAATTTAATACTCAATCAAAATGGCAAGTAAAGATCGAATTTTAAGACAAAAAGAAGAAACAAGAACTAACATTCTTGATGCTGCTTATGCTATCGTCAAAGAAGAAGGATGGCAAGGTCTGAGTATGAGAAAGATTGCTGACAAAATTGAATATACGGCTCCTATAATTTACGAATACTTTTCTAATAAAGATGCGATTTTACAGGAATTAACCGGTAAAGGTTTCATTAAACTGGCAAAAGAACTTGAAAAAGCAAAAGCTAAGTTTCCAAAACCGGAAGAACAATTAGAAGCCATGTGGATGGCATATTGGGATTTTGCATTTACAGATACCGAAATGTATCAGGTAATGTTTGGAGTTCAAATGAACTGTTGTTCTCAACAATGTTCAGCTCAGGAAAGACCTTATAAATTATTCACTTCGGTAATTGCTGAGATAATGAAAAACAGTAATCCTAGTGACGAAGTAATCAAACAAAAGTATTTTACTTTCTTTTCGGTAATTCATGGTTTAATAGCCATTAATATTATTAACAGAAGTGAAATAATGGAAACTATCAACAATCAGATCTTAAAAGATGCGATTGGCGGCATTATAAAATCAATTCAATAAAAAAAATTTTATCTTAACTTAACAGTGATAAATGATTTAATAGAGTAATTTAGCAAAACTATTTTTTTACTACTTCACTTAACACCGTTAGAAAATTTAATTAAGTAATACTGAGCTTTTTTTTCTCTTTTTACTTAACAGTGATAAATAATTTAATACCGATTATGAAATACAATTGGGAGGCATCATTATATGGATTTCTGTACCAATTTACTTAACAACGTTAGATAATTTAATATAATTAGATATGAATTCCCAGAATGCCGTAATACCACAATTAAACAACAAGAATGTCCAACAAATTAAAACCAATACGAAAATGAAAAATGTAATTATAACCAGTTTTATTCTGGCACTAGTGCTAAGCAGTTGTGCTGATAAGTCGCAGGCTCCGGCAGCTCCTGCTCCACCATTATTGCCCGTTTTAGCGATCACAAGCGAGAACACGACTACAGATGCTGAATATCCTGCTTCGATTCAGGGAACAGTTGATGTAGAAATTCGCCCTCAGGTTAGCGGAAACCTTGAAAGAGTTTTTGTAGACGAAGGTGCTTATGTAAATAAAGGTCAAACTTTATTCAAAATAAACGAACGTCCGTTTCGTGAGCAATTAAACAATGCTTTGGCAAGTCTTCACGCATATGAAGCCGCTTTAATAAACGCTCAGTTAGAAGTTGATAAATTAACTCCTTTAGTTCAAAATAAAGTAGTTTCTGATTATCAGTTGAAAACGGCTAAAGCTTCTCAAAAAATTGCTGCTGCAAATATCGAACAAGCAAAAGCAATGGTAGGATCTGCCAGAATTAATTTAGGCTATACTAATGTGACAGCCCCAGTAAGTGGTTACATTGGAAGATTACCTAAAAAACAAGGAAGTTTAGTTTCTGCAACTGATGTTGAGCCTTTAACTAACTTATCTGATGTCCACGAAGTGTTTGCTTATTTCTCATTAGGTGAAACAGATTTCATCAACTTCAAAGCGCAATACGCTGGAAACAGCCTTGGCGATAAATTAAAAAAATTACCTCCTGTTACTTTAATCTTAGCAGATAATAATTCTTATCCTCAAACCGGAAAAATCGATATGGTTGACGGTCAGTTTGATAAAACTACAGGTGCGATTACTTTAAGAGCTACTTTCCCTAATGCTGGCGGAACTTTACGTTCTGGAAATACAGGAAGAATTCGTTTAGGTCTTCAACATGATGATGCAGTTTTAGTACCACAATCGGCTACGGTAGAAATGCAGGATAAAGTGTTTGTTTTCACTGTAAATAAAGAAAACAAGGTTACTAAAATGCCTATAACGGTTTCTGGTAAAAGCGGAACGAATTACATTATCAAGGATGGTGTAAAATCCGGTGACCAAATCGTATTAAGCGGAATCGATAAACTTCAGGACGGTCAGGCAATTCAGCCTGAGAAATCATCTCCTGCTAAAGTTGCCCAAATAATTAATAAAAAATAATTTTTACGAAAATGTTCAAAATATTTATACAAAGACCTGTACTGGCAACCGTTATTTCCATTTTATTGGTCATATTAGGTATACTTGGTCTTACGAAGTTGCCCTTACAACAGTTTCCTGATATTGCGCCACCATCGGTTTTAGTAACGGCGGTTTATCCGGGAGCGAATGCAGAAACGGTTTTACGTTCTGTGGCACCATCACTTGAAGAGTCTATCAATGGTGTTGAAAACATGACTTACATGAGTTCTACAGCCAGTAATGACGGATCTCTTGCGATTACAGTTTTCTTTAAATTAGGGACTAATGCAGATCAGGCTGCGGTAAACGTTCAAAACAGAGTTGCTCAGGCAACAAGTCAATTACCTGCAGAGGTTGTTCAACAAGGTGTAACCACTGCGAAACAACAAAACAGTTTTATCATGGCGATTGGTATGTATACCGATGACGAAACAAAATACGATCAGACTTTTGTTGCCAATTATGCACAGATCAATATTATACCGGAGATTAAACGTATTCCGGGAGTTGGTTCTGCAAGTATTTTTGGAGGTGTTAAAGATTACTCAATGCGTGTTTGGTTGAATCCAACGCAAATGTCTACTTACAAAGTGACTCCAAACGAAATCATGAGTGCGATTCAGGATAAAAGTTTGGAAGCTGCTCCGGGTAAATTTGGAGAAAGAAGTAAAGAAGTTTTTGAATACGTTATTAAATACAAAGGTAAATTAACCAAACCCGAAGAATATGAAAATATTGCTATACGTTCTAATGCTGATGGTTCAGTACTTCATCTTAAAGATGTAGCCAGAGTTGAACTTGGTGCATATTCATACAACAGTTTAACTCGTTTAAACGGTAAAAAAGGAGTTGTAATTGGTATTATTCAGTTAGCAGGTTCTAACTCAAATGATATTCAGGTTGCGATCAATAAGTTGATGGTAAAATCAGCTAAAGATTTCCCTAAAGGAATTAAACACAATATTTTCTATAGTACAAAAGTGGCTCTAGATCAATCGATCGAACAAGTTGAGCATACTTTATTAGAAGCTTTTATTCTGGTATTTATTGTAGTATTTATATTCTTACAGGATTTTAGATCAACATTAATCCCGGCTATTGCTGTACCTGTAGCAATTTTAGGAACGTTCTTCTTCATGCAGTTATTCGGATTTTCGATTAACTTATTGACATTATTCGCTTTAATTCTGGCGATTGGTATTGTGGTAGATGATGCGATTGTCGTCGTCGAAGCCGTGCATGCCAAAATGGAGCACAAACATTTGTCTCCAAAAGTAGCCACACATGAAGCAATGCACGAAATAACGGGTGCTATTATCTCGATTACGCTGGTAATGGCTGCTGTATTCCTGCCGGTTGGTTTTATGGAAGGCTCAACAGGAGTTTTCTATCGTCAGTTTGCCTTTACGATGGCAATTGCAATTGTAATTTCGGCAGTAAACGCTTTAACTTTAAGTCCTGCACTTGCTGCATTATTCTTAAAAGACAATCACGCAGGGGAACACGGAGATACTCCATACGAGAAAAAAGGATTTAAAGAGAAATTCTTTAACGGATTCAACAAAAGTTTTGACTCATTAACCAACCGTTACGTTGGAGGTTTGAAATTTTTAATCAGAAGAAAATGGTTGAGTTTAGGAGGTTTGGCTTTAATTACTATTGCAACAGTAATAATGGTAAAAACTACTCCTGCAGGATTTATCCCAACGGAAGATCAAGGATTTATTGCGATTGCAGTAAATACGCCTTCAGGAACATCTCTTGACGGAACTCAAAAACTAATGACCGAAGCCGAGAACATTCTTAGCAAATTAGATGCTTCAAGAGATGTTACAGCAATTTCAGGTTTTAACTTATTGACAAATTCTACCAGTCCATCTTCGGCGGTTGTATTTGTATTGCTTAAACCAAATGAAGATCGTGGAGATATCAAAAACATCGACGAAATCATGAATCAGGTTCGTGGAAAACTAGGTGCCATTTCAGGCGGAAGTTTCTTCGTATTCAGTTTCCCAACTGTTCCCGGATTTAGTAATGTCGAAGCTTTAGATTTAGTACTTCAGGATAAAACCGGAGGAAAACTGGATAAGTTTAGTGGAATCTCTCAAAACTTCATTGGAGAATTGATGAAACGTCCTGAGATTGCCGTTGCCTTTACTTCTTTCAAAGCCGATTATCCTCAATTGCAATTGGATATCAACGATGAAAAAGCAAACCAATTGGGTGTGAACGTAAAAGACATTTTACAAACCATGCAAACCTATTTTGGTAGTGCACAAGCATCTGACTTTAATAGATTTGGTAAATATTACCGAGTTGTTGTTCAGGCAGATATTGCTGACAGAGCTGATCCGTCATCAATTGACCGAGTTTTTGTAAAAAACAAAACAGGCGAAATGGTGCCAATAAATACATTAGTAAAACTAACCCGTATTTATGGTTCAGAAACGGCTTCGAGATACAACTTGTTTAATTCGATTTCGATTAATGCAATCCCAAAACCAGGATTTAGTTCCGGAGATGCCATTAAAGCAATTCAGGAAGTAGCAGCACAACAATTGCCTGCAGGTTATGGTTTTGAATTTTCAGGACAAACTCGTGAAGAGATTTCGTCCGGAGGTCAGTCAGCAACGATTTTCTTACTGTGTTTGATATTCATCTATTTCTTACTTGCTGCACAGTATGAGAGTTACATTTTGCCATTGGCCGTAATCTTATCAATCCCTGCAGGTATTTTTGGAGTATTTGTTGCCATTGGATTAACAGGAATTGAAAACAACATTTATGTACAAGTTGCATTAGTAATGTTAATTGGACTGCTCGCCAAGAATGCGATTCTGATTATAGAATTCGCCGTCCAGAAAAGAAAATCAGGTCAGGCATTAGTCAAAGCAGCGATTGATGCAGCGAAACTACGTTTGCGACCAATTATCATGACATCACTAGCCTTTATTGTGGGATTGATCCCGATGATGAGCGCCACAGGACCGTCAGCACAAGGTAACCACTCTATTAGTATTGGTGCCGCCGGAGGTATGATTTCAGGAGTAGTATTAGGGTTGTTTATCATCCCTGTATTATTCATCATATTCCAATATTTACAAGAAAAGGTTTCTGGAAAACCAGTAGCCGTAATTCATAACGAAGAAAAATAAAAATGGAAAATTATATAACGACAATCCTTGTAGCCATCATAATTGGCATTGGATACATATCCTATAAAATCTCAAGAGATCTTGAAACCAGAAAAGATACTTGTACAGAAATTTAATGACATCATATAAAATGAAAAATTATATAACCAAAATCGTGATAATCGCCATTTTGATCACGACTATAATATCCTGTAAAGTTTCGAAGGATATTGAAACTCCAAAAGATGCATTTCCTGAAAATTTCAGGAATGCATCGGTTTCAAAAGATACAACGAGTATTGCAGATGTGGAGTGGAAAAATTTCTTTACAGAAAAAGATATTGTTCAGTTAATTGACAGCGCAGTTGCAAAAAATAATGACTTGCAAATCGCTATAAAAAACATTGAAATTGCACAATACAGATTCACACAATCAAAATGGGGAAATGTTCCTCAGGTTAATTTGAATGTAAGTGCAAGTACCAGTAATCCATCTGATAATAGTTTTACAGGAAAGAATTTAAGTCAGGCTTTAGGCCAAAATCACATTGATGATTATTCTGCCGGAGCTTCACTTTCATGGGAAGCTGATATTTGGGGTAAAATCCGTAATCAGAAAAAAGGTGCCTATGCAGGATATCTTCAGTCAGAAGAAGTTAAAAAAGCATTGCAGACAAATATTGTAGCCAATGTATCTAAAGGATATTACAATCTTTTGATGTTAGATGCACAATTAGAAATCGCGAAACAAAATTTTAAATTAAATGATAGCACAACAACCATCATTAAATTAAAATACGACGCAGGACAAGTAACTACATTAGCGATTCAGCAATCAGAAGCGCAGAAATTAGTTGCTGCACAATTGATTCCGCAATTAGAACAAAACATTGCCATTCAGGAAAATGCTTTAAGTGTTTTGACAGGATCATTTCCTAATTCAAAAACCAGAACTACGCGTTTGAGTGCACTTGAAGTGAAAAACAATAACGCAATCGGAATTCCGTCTTCATTAGTAGCTCGCAGACCAGATGTAAAAAGTGCCGAATTAGCACTTAAAGTTGCCAATGCCAACGTAGGAATCACAAAAGCAGATTTGTATCCGTCTCTTAAAATTACCGCTCAAGGCGGAGTAAACTCATTTGAAACCAGCAATTGGTTCAACATTCCGGCTTCATTGTTTGGAACTGTTGCCGGAGGCTTGACTCAACCTTTACTGAACAACAAAAAAGTAAGAACACAATACAATATTGCTGTTGTCGAAAGAGAAAAAGCAGTCTTAGTTTTCAGGCAATCCGTTTTGGTTGCTGTAAGTGAAGTTTCTGATGCTTTGGTCAAAGTAGAGAAATTACAACAGCAAGAATCTTTTCTTAAAGAAAGAGTAAAAACCTTGCAACAAGCCATTAAAAATGCCAATTTATTATTCAAAAATGGTATGGCTGAATATTTAGAAGTTTTATCAGCACAAGCTAATTTATTGCAAAGTGAATTAGAACTTGCTAACATAAAAAGAGAGCAACTTTCTGCCAATGTCGAGTTATATCGCGCATTGGGCGGCGGTTGGAAATAATACCTATTACCCGTTAATTATTTATTTTTTGAGGCGAAAACGCTGTAAGACTTCGGTTTTACAGCGTTTTTTAATTGGAGCAATTTACTACGCCTGGTAAAAAGTAAGATAACTTTTTTGCATCTTTTTATATTTATAATCATTAATGTCCGATAAAAAATAAAACCAAAAGAATTTATTTCTTATATGTCTCATTGTCAGTGTTTTAATTTTTTATTATTGTATTTTTTTAAAAACAGGTTATAAAATAAATGATAGTTGTTCTGATTCAGCCTTGTCAATTATCCAATCTTTTTCTGGATTTTCTAGAAATTT
>NZ_JAGYVZ010000020.1 GCF_018380615.1 Flavobacterium psychroterrae
AATATATAGACTATTATAATAATGATCGAATAAAACTTAATCTAAAAGGAATGAGCCCGATACAATATCGAGCTCATTATTATCAAATTTAATTATAAATTCGTCTAAACTTTTGGGTGCAGTCCAACTTGTCGGGTTTATTTTTTATGTTTTATCCTTACTTCAACTTTAAACAAATATTAAATTTCAATCAATCAATATTTTACATATAAAAATATAGTATTTTTAGTCTAGTTTTTATCCATTGATATCAGAAACTTGCATATTATTTCAATTAACAAAAAATTAACATGACATTTGTATGTACAACTATTAAAAGATATACATTTGTATATACAAATTAGACACTTACGACTATGACAATTGAAGAGGTTATAAAAAGTACAGTTAAGATGGATAATGCGAAAAAAGTTATTCTGAATATCATGTACACGCAAAATGTAATTCAGGATCATTTCAACGAGTTGATAAAACCGTATGATTTATCCGGAGAACAATATAATGTGTTACGAATATTAAGAGGACAAAAAGGAAATCCTGCTAATATGTGTGTAATACAGGAACGGATGCTGGCAAAAACAAGTAATACAACCCGATTAGTAGACAAATTATTACTAAAGGATTTTGTTACAAGAAATGTTTGTCCTGGTAATAGACGTAAAATTGAAGTATTGATCACCCAAAAGGGATTAAATATTTTAAAAGAGTTAGACCCGAAGGTCGATGAGCACGAGCGCAGATTTGCCGGAAATATAAGTCAGCAAGAATTAGAATTATTAAATCAATTATTAGAAAAATACCGAACCCAACAAAATTAATATTATGAGCACATTATTAGAAAATCTAAACTGGAGATATGCTACCAAGAAATTTGATGCAACTAAAAAAATCTCTTCAGAAGATTTAAATACTTTAAAAGAAGCTGTTAGATTAAGCGCTTCTTCATACGGTTTACAACCTTACAAAGTTGTTATTGTAGAAAATGCAGAAATCAGAGAGCAATTAAAAGCTGCTGCATACGGACAAACTCAAATTACGGATGCATCTCAATTGTTTATTTTTGCAAATGACTTAAATGTTGGAGCAGAATCTGTTGATGCTTATATCAAAAACATTAGCGAAACAAGAGGTGTTCCTGCTGATGCTCTTGCTGGATTCAGCGATATGATGAAGGGTACAATTGCTAATTTATCAAGCGAAAATAAAAACATCTGGACAGCAAAACAAACTTACATCGCTTTAGGAACTTTATTAAGTGCCGCATCCGAATTAAAAATCGATGCAACTCCAATGGAAGGATTTAATGCCGCTGCTTTCAACGAAATCTTAGGTTTCGATAAACTAGGTTTAAACGCGTCAGTTATTGCTACTGTTGGTTACAGACATGGTGAAGATGATACGCAACACTACAAAAAAGTTAGAAAATCTCACGAAGAATTATTTATCACTATATAATTATTATTAATCTAAAATCAATTTTTACAACATGAAAAATTTTAAAACAATTGCAATAGCATTATTCGTAGCAGTAGCTAGTATTTCAGTAAATGCTCAAACAAAAAAAATCGACGTAGCGTCAAGTACTATCAAATGGGTAGGTAAAAAAGTAACTGGAGAACACTCTGGAACTGTAAACTTTAAAGACGGATCTATTATTTTTAAAGGAAAAAAATTAACTGGAGGAAGCTTTGTAGTTGATATGACTTCATTAACTTCTACAGATTTAACTGGAGAATACCAAGGAAAATTAAACGGTCACTTAAAAGCTGATGACTTTTTTGGAACTGATAAATTCCCAACTGCAAAATTAGTTTTCAAAAAAATTGGTACTACTAAAACTGCTAATGTTTATGCTGTAACTGCTGATTTAACTATCAAAGGAATTACTAAACCTGTAACTTTTGATCTTACTGTTAACCCAAACAGTGCTACAACAGCTTTCAAAGTTGACAGAACTAAATATGATATCAAATACAACTCTGGTAACTTCTTTGAAAACTTAGGAGACAAAACTATCAATGACGATTTTGAATTAACTGTAGCTTTAAAATTCTAATATTTTAAAACATATTAATTCTTATAAGATAAACCCCAATAGTTCAGTAACTATTGGGGTTTCTTTATATAATATATTTCCAAAAAGATAACATACTTAATATTCACCTAACACTTTCGTAATATCATACAATGGTTTGATTAACATTCGGCTTCTAATTTTGGGATTATTTAAAAATCAAAAACTAGAAATCAAAATTATAGTTATGAAAACAAAAATACACATTGCGATTATTGCTCTTATAAGTACTTTATTGCTACAAGCCCAACAGCCAAAAGGAATTATTGGCAACAATAACTGGATGAACAACTGGACCAATTTTAAGCCTGCAAATACTGAATACGGCGAAGCTACTAATATCATTGCAGGCAATATCGATAAAGACACTAAATTAACTAAACGCAATACATATCAATTAGTTGGAGTAGTTTATGTAACTAATAATGCTGTTTTAACGATAGAACCCGGAACAGTTATTCGTGGCGACGACAAATCCTGCGGAACTCTTGTTATAACTAATGGTTCAAAAATTATGGCAGAAGGCTTAGAAACTGATCCAATCGTTTTTACTTCAAATAAAGAAATTTCAGAAAGAAAGCCTGGCGATTGGGGTGGAATTATCATTTTAGGAAAAGCTCCAATAAATACCATTGGCGGTATTCATACATTACCATTTGACTTAGAACCATTGTTAAACCATTATGGAGGTCAGGATTCAGAAGATAATTCAGGTATTTTAAAATATGTTCGAATTGAATATTCGGGAAGAAAATTAAGCGCTGCAAAGGAACTTAACGGACTTTCACTAGCCGGTGTTGGCAGAAAAACTATATTAAACAGCATTCAGATTAGTTTTTCAAACGATGATTCTTTTGAGTGTTACGGAGGGGATTTAAATATGACTAATCTTGTTTCGTACAGAACAACAGATGATGATTTTGATTTTACTCAAGGTGCTCAAATCAATATCAACAATAGTATTGCAATTCGTCATCCATTTTCGTCTGATGTTTCCGGTTCACGATGTTTTGAAGTAGATTCATATGACAAAATTGGAAATACGGATATGAGCAAAAAACTAACTAAAATAAATGCAAACAATATCACTTTAGTAAATTTAGAAGAAAACAATCAGGGACTTGTGAGAGAATCTGTTTATGTACGAGAAAATACTTTATTTAATTTAACGAACAGTATTATTTCTGGCTTTACTCCTTTTGCATTATTAGAAGGAAATATTGGAAATGGAGAAGTTAATTTAGCTAAAATTACATTCAAAAACTTAATCGTTAATAATTGTACTGGTGGCATTACGAGCGAAGCTGGAGGAGCTAATGCTATAATCGAAAAGTTCTACAGCAATCCTAATTTTGAAATTAATTTTACAAAAATAAAAAACAGTGAATTGTTTACAATCCCTAATATCAAAGGAAATCCCGACTTTAGAATTAACCAAAACAATACAATTGCGATTGGGAATTAAGTTATTAAAAATATGAATTTTAGCAAAATGTAACAAATTTCTATATTTAGAAAAGTTTTTTTTTAATTTTTATGTATTCTAATCCAAATTACATTTATATATTTGTGACATCAAAATAAGATATGAAAACAATAATGAACAATACTTGGTGGTGGAAGAATTTACGTCAAACGTCGTGAACTAAGCTTCCTATGGTATTTTCAAAACTATAAATATAAAAGGCTTGTCATCACGACAAGCCTTTTTTTTTGGTAAAAACTCAAGTGAAAAATTAAAATTTAAAAACTAAAACTTTGAAACCTTTTATACTCAACACACATTACAAACAAATTCTGGCAGATACTATTACGCCGGTTAGTATTTATTTTAAAATAAGAGATAAATTCCCCAATAGTTTATTACTTGAAAGTAGTGATTATCATGGAAATGATAACAGTTTCTCTTACATCTGCTGCAACCCTATTGCAACGATTAAAATCGAGAACGAAATCATTTCAAAAACTTTTCCTGATGGAACGACGGAACAAATTTCAATTGAGGCTTCAACGAATATCCCACAAGTAATTCAGGAATTTTCAAGTCAGTTTAAATCAGAAAAAAACGATTTTAAATTCATTAATAATGGTTTATTCGGATACATTTCTTATGATGCTGTTCGTTATTTCGAGAAAGTTTCAATTGCTAAAAAAGACAATGCAACTTCAATTCCTGATATATTTTATGCAGTTTATCAAAATATAATTGCAATTAATCACTTCAAAAATGAAGCTTATATTTTCTGCCATAGTCTAGATGGAAAAAATAATATTTCGGAAATCGAGCAATTATTACAATCCAGAAATATTGCCTCTTATAAATTTACCAAAGAAGGCGAAGGCTTCTCTAACTTAACTGATGAAGAATTCAAACACAATGTGGCTTTAGCCAAAAAACATTGTTTCCGTGGCGACGTTTTTCAATTGGTATTATCGCGTCGTTTTACACAGGGCTTCAAAGGTGATGAATTTAATGTTTATCGCGCTTTACGCAGCATTAATCCTTCTCCGTATCTGTTCTTTTTTGATTATGGGGATTTTAAAATATTTGGGTCTTCGCCCGAAGCACAAATTATCGTAAAAAACAGAAAAGCAGAAATTCACCCCATTGCAGGAACGTTTAAAAGAACGGGAAATGACGAACGAGATGCGGTTTTAGCCAAACAACTTTCTGAAGATAAAAAAGAAAACAGCGAACACGTAATGCTTGTTGATTTGGCCAGAAACGATTTAAGCCGAAATGGTCATGATGTAAATGTGGAGAAATACAGAGAAGTTCAGTTTTTCTCCCACGTGATTCACTTGGTTTCAAAAGTAACAGGACATTTACATGAAAAAGCGACCACTATGCAAGTTGTTGCAGATACTTTTCCTGCAGGAACTTTAAGCGGCGCACCAAAACACAGAGCGATGCAATTGATTGAAGATTACGAAAAAACAAACCGTAATTTTTACGGAGGCGCAATTGGTTTCATGGATTTTGAAGGAAACTTTAATCACGCGATTATGATTCGAACTTTCCTGAGTAAAAATCATCAGTTACATTGTCAGGCGGGTGCAGGAATTGTAGCAAGTTCAGATGAAGAAAGTGAAATGCAGGAAGTTTATAATAAACTAAGAGCTCTGAATACCGCGCTGGAAATGGCGGAGAAAATATAAATATAGTTTCACGTTTTCTTTGTTTCAGGTTTCAAGTTGGTTGGAACGTGAATTAAGAAAACTTGAAACCTGAAACTTGAAAAAAATTAACTAATCAAAAAACTTATGAAAAATTATATTTCCTTCATTATTGTTATCCTATTTTTCGCTTCATGCGAAAAGAAAGGTTCTGAGATTCTTCCGTTGGTTGGAACCTGGCGTTTGATATCAGCAGAAACGACAGAAAAAGATTCAACATTCTCGACTTTCAATCCAAAAACAAAAATGATTAAAATTATAAATGATACTCATTTTGCTTTTTTTAATCATGACTTGAATCATGGAAAAGACAGTTCGGCATTATTTTTCGGCGGAGCAGGGAAATATACTTTAAAAGATAGTGTTTATACAGAGCATTTAGAGTTTTTCAATAACAGGCAATGGGAGAATAATAAGTTTGAATTTATAGTAAAAATTAAAAATGACACTCTGATACAAAGAGGATTCGAAAAAATAGAAAAATTAGGCGTTGACCGAATTATTGTCGAAAAATATGTTCGAGAAAAATAGAAAAAAATTAGTTGCCAGTTTCAGTTTATAGTCTCAGTTTAAAAACTTAGTAACTCAGAAACTTAGTAACTTAGAAACTCAAAAAAAATGAAAAAAATATTAGTTATAGACAATTACGATAGTTTTACTTATAATTTAGTGCACTATTTAGAAGATTTAAATTGCGAAGTTACCGTTTATAGAAATGATGAATTTGAAATTGACGAAATCGCAATTTTCGATAAAATATTACTTTCGCCAGGACCCGGAATTCCGGATGAAGCAGGTTTATTAAAAGCAGTAATCGAAAAATATGCTCCAACAAAAAGTATTTTAGGAGTTTGTTTGGGACAACAAGCGATTGGTGAAGTTTTTGGCGGAACGCTTTCTAACCTTGACAAGGTGTATCACGGTGTTGCTACAAATGTAAAAAAAGTAGTTTCAGATGAGATTTTGTTTGAAGGTTTAGGAAACGAATTCGAAGTTGGAAGATACCATTCATGGGTTGTAGACGCAAATTTGCCAGACGTTCTTGAAGCGACTTCAATTGATGAAAATGGCCAAATTATGTCATTAAGACACAAAACGTTTGATGTAAGAGGTGTTCAGTTTCATCCCGAAAGTGTTTTGACTCCAAATGGGAAAAGGATATTGGAGAATTGGATTAAGAGTTAGTATAACTTTTAACAAAAATATTACCTTAAAAATCAATGCATATATTATAAATTTAACGTCAAGTATTAATTAAAACATTTAATCCTTGACGTTAAATCTAAAAACAAATAAAACAATGAAAAAAATTCTACTTATTTTACTGATTCTCTTATCAACTTATTCGTTTGCCGCTGATGTGAGCGGTAAAGTTTTTTTAGACAATACATCAAATTTTGAAAACTCTACAATTACTTTCACACCGGTTTCACCAAGTGCTGTACTAACTCAAACAACATCTCAAATAGATGGAGGTTTTACGGCTATTGTTGCTAATGGGATTTATAATATAAAATATGAAAAGAATGGCTACCAAACTTACGAACTATTAAATTATTTCATAAATGGTACTATTACATTAAATGATGTTACGTTATCGTCTAATAATTTAGTACTGGTAAATGGTAATGTTAGTGGAGCGTGGACCAAAGGAAATACTTATAAAGTAACAAGAGATATTATTGTCCCGTTTGGTCAAACATTAACTATCGAGAAAGGTGTTGAAATAAAATTTGATGGTTATTACTCACTAACTGTTAATGGGACTATAGTTGCAAATGGCTCTAAAGACAATTATATTAAATTCACATCTGCTAAAGCTATTCCAACAAATCAAGATTGGAACCAGATAACAATTAATAGTACAACAACATCAATAATGGACTATTGCATTATAGAATATGGTAAAATCTATGATATTAATAATAACAACGAATCCTTTATAAATATAAATGGTAACTTTAACTTGTCTAATTCTATTATTAGGAATTCAAATAAGGAAGCGATAAGAAATCTTAGTTCTTCTAATGGGAATGTTAATATAATTAACAATAAAATTTACAATTGCTCTTACGGAATTCTTTTTGGAGGGACTGGCAAAATAATAATTCGTAATAACGAAGTACATGATAATACATTATTCGGTATTTATATTGGGATGGATTCCAATTCTATAATTGTAGAAGGAAATACAGTTTATAATTGTAATTATATGGGAATATTAGTTCAATCTAATATAAGAGTGGAACGAAATATTGTATTTAATAATAAGTTTTATGGAATATTTGCTCAATATAGCAAACCAACTATTGTTAACAATACAGTAATGTTTAACCAAAATGGTATCGGGCTATATGATAATGAGACATTCAGGATAACAAATCCAATTATCAATTCCAACATTATAACTAATAATTTGTATTATGGAATTCATTCTCAAGGAGTAAACAAACCAGAATCCGTTTCCTATAATTTAATATATAATAATGGTTCGGGAGTTGGAAATGTTTTACCAGTTGGTGTTGGTCCGGTAATTACAGTAAATAAAAATAACACTCCATCTGATGCTTACTATAACATATTTGTTGACCCAGAATTTGAATCTACTATTCAAACAGAAAGCACTTTTTGCACTTTAAGAAGTGATTCACAAGCGGTTAATGCTGGGGATCCTTCAATAATTGTATCGAATGGAACAATCGCTGATATTGGCGCAAAAGAATTAGGAGGAAATTTATCTACAGGAGTAATTACAAAACCTAAAGTGACAAGTTTAAAAGTTTTCCCTAATCCAACTACCGATTATTTATCTTTTGAAACTAATGAAAATTCGCCATTTGATTCAATCAAATTTTTCGATATCAATGGTAAAAATATAGATCAAATTAAATTAAACGAATCAACATCATCTTATCAATGGAAAACACCTGCTTATCTTAATAAAGGAGCTTACTTCTATGTTATTATGAATGGTAAATCAGTTA
This sequence comes from Flavobacterium psychroterrae, assembly GCF_018380615.1. Classification (GTDB taxonomy): domain Bacteria; phylum Bacteroidota; class Bacteroidia; order Flavobacteriales; family Flavobacteriaceae; genus Flavobacterium; species Flavobacterium psychroterrae. The sequence goes on from NZ_JAGYVZ010000020.1 coordinate 8,236, forward strand.
TAGATTCTGGAAAATTTATTAAAATCTAATTTGTATAACTAAATCTGGTAATTAATATTTCTAATCGAATTGAAGATGATTACAGACTGAAATTATTAATAGAATAAAAAAAATGAAAACTATATTAAACAAATTAATCAACCACGAAGTTCTTACAAAAGAAGAAGCAAAAAACGTATTGATTAATATTTCAAGCGGAAGTTATAATCCAAGTCAGATTTCGTCATTTTTGACCGTATTTATGATGCGAAGTATTACGATTGATGAACTTTCCGGATTTCGTGAGGCTTTATTAGAATTATGTGTTCGCGTTGATTTATCAGCTTATAACACCATCGATTTATGCGGAACCGGTGGTGACGGAAAAGACACTTTCAATATTTCAACTTTAGCTTCCTTTATATCAGCAGGGGCCGGAATAAAAGTGGCGAAACACGGAAATTATGGTGTTTCATCGATTTCAGGATCAAGCAACGTAATGGAAAAAATGGGAATCAAATTCAGCAATGATTCATCCTTTTTAGAAAAATGTATTGACAAAGCCGGAATTTGTGTTTTGCACGCTCCCCTATTTCACCCTGCGATGAAAAATGTTGGCCCAATTCGTAAAGAATTAGCTGTAAAAACGTTCTTTAATATGTTGGGACCAATGGTAAATCCATCGTTTCCCCAAAATCAATTGGTTGGAGTTTTCAATCTTGAATTAGCGAGAATGTATGCCTATTTATATCAAAATACCGATATAAATTTTACCATCTTACATTCGCTTGACGGCTATGACGAAATCTCCTTAACAGGTCCAACCAAAACGATTACATCCCACATGGAAGGTATGTTAAACCCTTCAGATTTTGGGGTTAGACTTTTATCACAAAGCGAAATCGAAGGCGGAAAAACCATCGAAGAATCAGCTGAAATGTTTACGAATATCATTTCCGGAAAAGGAACTGAAGCACAGAACAATGTAGTTTTAGCCAATGCCGCAATGGCAATTGCAACGGTTACAAAATGTTCTCCGTTAGAAGGATTTGAATTAGCAAAAGAAAGCCTGTTCTCTGGAAAAGGGCTAAAAGCATTAAATAAATTGAAAGATTTAATGATTTAAAAATTGAAGCATTATGACCAAATCTTTTGAAGAATTTGAAGTATACAAGAAAGGAATTCATCTTGCCAAATTAACTTTTGGATTAATGAATACTAAACCCTTTGAAAGAGAATTTGGATTCAAAGATCAAATAAAAAGAGCAGTTGTTACAATAACGAATAATATTGCTGAGGGATCAGAATACAACAATAACAAACAATTAATAAGATATCTAAAAATTTCAAAAGGAAGTTGTGCCGAAGTCAGAAGTATGCTGATTCTAGCAAGAGAACTTGAATTTTGCAGCCAATTAGAAATTCAAAAAAGTTATGATTTAAGTATTGAAATATCACAAAACTTATCAAACTTTATAAAATACTTAAATACCAAAATAGAAGCTTAATTTAATAGATTATTTTTTTAATCTTTAAATTTTTCAATCTTTAAATTATAATTAAATGAATATTTTAGACAAAATAATATTTGATAAACAACGAGAAGTCATCCTGAAAAAATCAATCATTCCGGTTTCGCAATTGGAAAGCTCCGTGTTTTTTGGAAGAGAAACCATTTCTTTAAGTCAAAAACTAAAAACAAGTTCAACTGGAATTATTGCAGAACACAAACGTCGCTCACCTTCAAAATCAGTAATTAATCATAATTTTACGGTTGAAGAAGTAGTAAAAGGATATGAAAACGCCGGTGCTTGCGGAATTTCTGTTTTAACGGATGGAAAATATTTTGGAGGTTCTCTTGATGATTTACTTTTGGCAAGAGCGAGCGTAAATATTCCGCTTTTGCGAAAAGAGTTTATTGTTGATGAATACCAAATTCTGGAAGCAAAAGCTTTTGGAGCTGATTTGATTTTATTAATAGCAGCGGTTTTAACGCGTGAAGAAATCAAATCATTATCCCAATTTGCTAAGAAATTAGGTTTAGAAGTTTTACTTGAAGTTCACAACCAGGAAGAATTAGAAAAATCGATTATGCCAACTTTAGATATGATTGGCGTGAATAACCGAAACCTAAAAAATTTTGAAGTAAGCCTTGATTTCAGTAAACAATTAGCATCGCGAATTCCGGATGATTTTGTAAAAGTTTCAGAAAGCGGAATCTCATCAATCGAAGCAATTTCTGAACTTAAACCTTACGGCTACAAAGGATTTTTAATTGGAGAAAACTTCATGAAAACCGACAACGCCGGAAAAGCAGCAACAGAATTTATTAAAAGCTTAGAATAAAACACGAATTTCACGAATTAACACGAATTGAATCAGTGTAATTAGTGGCAAAAAACTTAGTGTCTTTGTGCCTTTGTGGCAAACAAAAACACAAAGCTTTGTGAACTTTGTACTTTTAAGCGTAATCAATATAAAAAATCCTTAGCGCCCTTTGCGGTAAAAAAACAAAAACAAAATGAAACTCAAAATATGCGGCATGAAATATCCCGAAAACATTCTCGAAGTAGGCGCACTCCTACCCGATTATATGGGATTTATTTTTTATGAAAAATCCGCTCGATATTTTAACGGAACGATTCCGGAATTGATTAAAACAATTAAAAAAGCAGGTGTCTTTGTAAATGAATCGGTTGAAAATATAATAAACAAAATCAATGAACATAATTTACAAGCTGTCCAATTACACGGAGAAGAATCTGTAGCATTCTGTCAGGAATTAAAAAACAAGATGGATAATAAAATCGAAATCATAAAGGTATTTTCAGTTGGAGATGATTTTGATTTCGAAGTTGTAAAACCTTTTGAAAATGTTTGCAATTATTTTCTATTCGACACAAAAGGAAAATTACCTGGCGGAAACGGAACAACTTTCGACTGGAAAATATTAAAAAATTATAAATCCGACAAACCATTTTTCTTAAGTGGTGGCATCGGACTTGAAGAAATAGCAGCGATTAAAAATCTTAAATTGCCTGTTTATGCCATCGATGTAAACAGTAGGTTTGAAATTGAATCTGGATTAAAAAATAAAAATTTATTAACCAATTTCAAGCGAAAACTTGAAATTGTCAACCTTTAAAATTTCAACAAAATGAATTTTAACGTCAACGAAAAAGGATATTACGGAGAATTTGGAGGGGCTTACATTCCTGAAATGTTATATCCAAATGTAGAAGAATTACGCCAGAATTATTTAAAAATCACAAGCGAACCAGATTTTAAAGCCGAGTTTGATCAATTGCTAAAAGATTACGTTGGGCGACCAAGTCCGCTTTATTTTGCAAAGCGTTTATCTGAGAAATACAATACAAAAGTTTACTTAAAAAGAGAAGACTTAAACCATACCGGCGCACATAAAGTAAATAACACTATTGGGCAAATATTGGTTGCAAAACGTTTAGGCAAAAAGCGTATTATTGCCGAAACCGGAGCAGGTCAACACGGTGTTGCAACGGCAACAGTTTGCGCTCTCATGGGTATGGAATGTATCGTTTATATGGGCGAAATTGACATTGCCCGCCAAGCACCAAACGTAGCACGTATGAAAATGTTAGGTGCTGAGGTTCGTCCGGCACTTTCAGGTTCAAGAACTCTAAAAGATGCTACAAACGAAGCGATTAGAGACTGGATCAATAATCCGGTTGACACACATTATATTATTGGATCTGCAATTGGACCGCATCCTTATCCGGATATGGTGACACGTTTTCAAAGTGTAATTTCCGAAGAAATAAAATGGCAGTTAAAAGAAAAAGAAGGTCGCGAAAATCCTGATTATGTAGTCGCTTGCATTGGTGGCGGAAGTAACGCTGCCGGAACTTATTATCACTTTTTACACGAGCCTGACGTTGGAATTATTGCCGTTGAAGCTGCCGGAAAAGGCGTCGACAGCGGTCATAGCGCCGCAACCAGCAAACTAGGAAAAGTAGGCATTATTCATGGTTGCAAAACACTTTTGATGCAAACACCAGACGGACAAATTACGGAGCCATATTCGATTTCTGCAGGTTTGGATTATCCGGGAGTTGGTCCTATGCATGCACATTTAGCACAAACAGGTCGTGGGGAATTCTTTTCTGTAACTGATGATGACGCGATGAATGCAGGTTTACAATTGACTAAACTGGAAGGAATTATTCCGGCAATTGAGAGCGCACATGCCTTTGCCGTTTTGGATCAAAAGAAATTTAAACCAACAGATATTGTGGTTATAAGTCTTTCAGGTCGTGGCGATAAAGATTTAGACAATTATATCGATTATTTTAAATTATAAAAAGAGTAATTTGGGCGTTCCCTACGGTCGGGCTTTCGGCTATATCTTTTGCTTTGCTTCGCCAGCAAAAGGATACCGCCTCTATCCCTAACGCAAACAAATAACGAGAAAATAAGAATTATGGAAAAGTTATTCTCATACGGAACATTAAGGTCGAAACAAATTCAAATGCAGCTTTTTAATAAAATATTGACCGGAACTCCGGATCAACTTTTTGCTTATAAATTAAAAAGTCTACAAATTGAAGAAGAATTTGGAATGGCAGATTATGTTGTAGCTGTACCCAGCGCAGATTCTTCAGATCCTATACACGGTATTGCTTTTAATATTTCGACTACGGATTTAGCCAAAGTGGATATATTCGAATCTAATGCCTATAAAAGAGTTCAGGTCACTTTGAAGTCGGGAACAGTTGCCTGGGTTTATATAGAAAATTGATTTTCTGATAAAAACTGAATGTAAAATGTCAAAATATAATGCCCCAGATTAAAATTCTCACTGATTATTCTGGAGATTTATTTCACGCAGATTTAAATTGATTTAAGCCGATTAAAACAGATTTAATTTAAAAAAATCTGCCTGAATTTGCCAAATCTGCGTAAGATAAAAATTTAATAAAATCTTTTTAATCTGTGGCTCATAATAACATACCTAACAGGTTTTATCCCAAAGCTTCGGAACTGTTAGGAAAAAAAATAAAAACAATGAACAGAATAACTCAAAAATTACAAGAAGATAAAAAGATACTTTCTATTTATTTTTCGGCTGGATATCCTAACTTAACTGATACAGTCCAGATTATTCAGGATTTAGAAAAAAATGGTGTTGATTTAATCGAAATTGGTTTACCTTTTAGCGATCCTTTGGCTGACGGACCAACGATTCAGGCAAGTTCTACTCAAGCGCTTAAAAACGGAATGACAACTCAAATTCTATTCGATCAGCTGAAAAACATTCGCGAAAGTGTGAAAATTCCGTTGATTATTATGGGATATTTTAATCCAATGTTACAATACGGAATTGAAGAATTTTGTAAAAAATGTGCCGAAATTGGTATCGATGGATTAATAATTCCAGACCTTCCAGTTGATGTTTATGCAGACGAATACAAAGCAATTTTTGAAAAATACGGATTAATAAACGTATTCCTAATCACACCACAAACTTCTGATGAGCGCATTCGTTTTATCGACAGCGTTTCAAACGGATTTATTTATATGGTAAGTTCTGCAAGTGTTACGGGTTCTCAATCTGGTTTTGGAAATGTTCAGGAAGATTATTTTGAAAGAATCTCCAATATGAATCTTAAAAATCCACAAATTATCGGTTTCGGAATTTCGAATAAAGAAACGTTTAATCAGGCAACAAAATTTGCAAAAGGAGCTATTATTGGCAGCGCATTTATCAAACATTTAAGCGAAAGCGGTTCTGGAAAAATTAGTGAATTTGTTGGAGAGATTCGATAAAAATTCTATTTTTATTTTAAAATACGTCATTATTGTCACAACAAGCCCTACAGGTTTTAAAACCTGTAGGGTTTACTTTTAGGAACAAAATCACTAACTTGATTCTCCTTCAGAATAAACTAAGAAACACTAAGTTTAATTAATTATCTTAAATTATCAATTCAGTTTCTTATTCAAATACTGTCAAAAACAACTACACGGTTTTCTGTTAATATTGTGTTAAAATAAAATTAAACGACTGTTTAAATTAAACGCTTGTTTAATTTTGTACCCAATTAGAAAAAACATCATGTCACACGTCGAATTAAACGATAAAAAAATTCAGATTCTGGAAGTGGCTGAAAAGCTCTTTTCAGATAAAGGGTTTGAGGGTACATCGATACGGGATATCTCAAAACATGCCAAAATAAACATTGCCATGGTATCGTATTATTTTGGTTCCAAAGAAAGATTATTGGAATCATTGATTATCTACAAAACTTCTGATTTAAAATTACAACTCGAAAATTTATTAAACGAAAACCTGGAACCGCTTGAAAAAGTGAATAAACTAATCGAAATTTACATCAACAGAATTAGTTGTAACAAAGGTATTTTTAGAGTTTTACATTTTGAAATCAACTCAAAGAAGAGAGAAAAAAGTATGATTGCCTTTACAGAATTAAAAAAAGGAAATCTAAAATCTGTAGAAAGTATTATTGCACAAGGTCAGGCAAAGGGCGTTTTTAGAAAAGATATTATTATACCGCTTCTTACCCCTACAATCATTGGAACCTTTTTTCATTTTCATATGAATAAATCTTTCTTCGTAGAATTACTGAATCTTAATACAGAAGAAATGTATAACGATTATATTAAAAACAGTCTTACAAAGCACATTCAACAAACTATAAAAGCTCTACTTGTTTATGAAAATTAATCAATTAATGCTCTTTGGGATTTTCTTTATTGGAATATCATCAATAGAAGCGCAAGAAAAAACGAGTTTAACCTTAGATGAAGCCGTGAAAATGGCTTGGGAAAAAAGTAACGAAGTTACGCTTGCCAATACTAAGGTAAACACAAAAAGATACGAAACGCAAGAGGTTAGAAACAATCAGTATCCGGATTTAAAAATTTCCGGACAATATCAAAGATTGACAAAAGCTTCAATAGACTTGCACAATAACGGTGATACGGCAAGTTCTGACCCTATGCCATCTCCGGATCAGGCAATGTTAGGAATGGCAAATCTTAGTTTGCCAATTTTTGCAGGATTTAAAATTCAGAACAGCATCAAAGCATCTGATAACTTATACGAAGCTGAAAGTGCTTATGCTGCAAAAACTAAAGAGGATGTGACTTTACGTGTAATTACGTATTACAGCGCTTTATACAAGGCACAAAAAACGTTAGATCTTTTAAACGAAAATCAAAAACAAGCGAAACAACGTGTTACTGATTTTACGGAATTAGAGAAAAACGGAATCATCCCAAGAAACGATTTATTGAAAGCACAATTATTGGTTTCAAAAACGCAATTATCTATTGATGAAGCGAATAACAACATCAATAATATCAACTTTTATCTAACGACTTTATTAAAATTAGATCCAAATGTAAAACTTGAGGTTAACGAAACTGATTTCTTTAATCTAAAAACAAGTAATGCGCCAACATCTGATATATTGGCCTTAGAAAACAGAAAAGATTTAGAAGCGATTCGTTTTCAACAAAAAGCCAGCGAAGCAAATGTAAAAATAGCTAAATCAGGTTATTATCCTTCTCTTTCATTATTAGGGGGTTATACTGCTTTAGATCTTAAAGATTTTATTACTGTAAAATATGCCATGAACTTTGGAGTTGGTTTATCTTATGATTTATCAGGAATCTTAAAAAACAGTGCAAATGTAAAAGCTGCTGAAAGCAGAGTATTAGAAGTTAAAAATACAGAAGCCGTAATGACGGATCGTATTAAAGTTGAGGTTCAAAAATCTATTGAAGATTATGACTTAGCGATCAATCAAAGTGTTGTTTATGATGAAGCTCTTTTACAGGCTGCAGAAAACTACAGACTTGTAAAAGACAAATTTGACAATGGCTTATCAGACACTAACGATTTAGTTGAGGCTGATGTAGAACATTTAAATGCTAAAATCAACACGGCTTTGTCTAAAGCAACTATTATTCAAAAATACTACGAATTACTTTCAGTATCAGGACAATTATCACAATCATTCAATCTTTCTAAAATATAATCGATAGCTCTCATGGAAAAGAAAAAAACAAATACTAAATTCATCATTATACTAACCGTATTGATTTTAGTGGGTGGAACTTACGGAATAACAAAATACATGCACTCTTTAGCTCACGAAGAAACAGATGATGCTCAGATTGAGAAAAAAATGAATCCAATTATTCCCAGAGTATCTGGATATATTAGCAAAGTGTATGTAAAAGATAATGATTTTGTAAAAAAAGGAGATACTTTATTTACTATCGACAAAAGAGATTACCAATTGAAGATTGATGAAGCTAATGCTGCATTATTAGGTGCTGAAGGTCAATACGAAGCTGCTAAAGCTGATATTGGAAGTGCATATGCAAGCATTTCAGTTTCTGATGCAAATATGAGATCAGCAGGTGGTTCTATCGAAAGTGCAAAAATCAGATTGAGACAGCTTACAAATGATTTCAATCGTTACAATAATTTGTATAAAACACATACTATTACAAAACAACAATTTGAGCAGGCTCAAAGTGCAAAAGATGAAGCCGAAAATCAAGTTCGTGTTTTAGAACAACAACAAAGAGCAAGTTCTTACCAAAAATCAGTAATTCAATCGAAATCAAAAGTTTCTGATAAACAAACTGAAGTTGCTGCTGCAAATATTAAAAGAGCTAAAACGATGCTTGATGTAGCACATTTAAACCTAACTTATACTGTAGTAACTGCTGCAATTGACGGACAGGTTTCTAAAGTTGATATTCAGCCTGGACAATTAGTTCAGCCGGGACAATCTTTATTTTACATCATCAATAATACTGAAGCTTGGGTTGTAGCCAACTTTAAAGAAACTCAATTAAACAAAATGATTGTGGGTCAAAAAGTAAGCTTAAAAGTTGATGCTTATCCTAACTATGAATTCAAAGGAACTTTAACTTCATTTTCTCCAGCAACAGGATCTCGTTTTTCATTATTACCTCCTGATAACGCAACAGGTAACTTCGTAAAAACAATTCAGAGATTACCGGTAAAAATTAGTTTAGACGAATCAAACGATCCTGAAAAAGTAAAATTACTAAGACCAGGAATGAATGTTGACGTAGACGTACATTTAAAATAATATAATGACAGCAGTACAAGGAGATGACGATTTAGTAGAATACGGTTACAGACGTGTGATTATTACAATTACTGCAGTACTTTGTGCACTGCTGGAAATTGTAGATACCACGATTGTAAACGTAGCACTAACTGACATGCGAGGTAGCCTTGGTGCTACTTTGACTGATGTGGCTTGGGTAATTACAGCATACGCAATTGCGAATGTTATTGTAATACCGATGACGAGTTGGCTTTCACAACAATTTGGAAGACGTAATTATTTTGTGGCCTCTATCATATTATTTACAGTCTGTTCCTTTTTATGCGGAAATGCCAGTAATATTTGGGAATTAGTTGCTTTTAGGTTTGTACAAGGTATGGGTGGTGGAGCTTTATTAGTAACAGCTCAAACTATTATCACCGAGAGTTATCCTATCGCTAAACGTGGTATGGCGCAGGCTATCTACGGAATGGGTGTAATTGTTGGTCCAACTTTAGGTCCGCCTTTAGGAGGATATTTAGTAGATAATTATTCTTGGCCTTATATTTTTTATATCAATATTCCGTTAGGAATTATTGCAACTATTTTGGCACTTACTTTCGTAAGAAGTCCGAAATATGGAGAAAAATTAAAAGCCAATCAGGTTGACTGGTGGGGAATTATATTATTAGCCTCTTTTATTGGATCATTACAATTCGTATTAGAGCACGGACAACAAGACGATTGGTTCAACGATTCGCTTATTGTAACCTTAAGTGTTGTAACTGTTCTGGGATTAGTATTATTTATCTGGCGAGAGCTGACGTATAAACATCCTATTGTAAACTTAAGTGTTTTAAAAGATGGAAATTTAAGAATTGGAACCGTAATGTGTTTTATTCTTGGTTTCGGTTTATACGGATCAACTTTGATTATTCCAATTTATACGCAATCTGTTTTAGGATGGACAGCAACTGATGCTGGATTACTATTGATTCCGGGTTCGATTACCACAGCGATCATGATGCCATTTGTGGGTAATATGATTCAAAAAGGAGTTCCGCAAGGATATATGGTTGGAGTTGGATTTTTAGTATTCTTCTTCTTTACATTTATGATGCAAACCCGCATGACGCCTGATACCGGTGTTGAACATATGTATTGGCCTTTGATTTTAAGAGGAATTGGTTTAGGATTACTTTTTGTACCTATTACTACACTTTCGCTTTCTACATTAAAAGGAAAACATATTGGTGAAGGAGCTGCTTTTACAGGAATGATGAGACAATTGGGTGGTTCATTTGGTATTGCAATTATTACCACTTTTATCACTCGTTTCAGTCAGGAACACCGAGTAGACTTATTGACTAATTTAGATCCTGCAAAATTCGATGTTCAACAACGTATTGCAGGAATGCAAAGAGCATTTGAAGCTAAAGGCTATAGTGCCGATGTCGCTCTTAAAAAAACCTATCAGGCTTTAGAATATTCTGTAATGAAACAAAGTACAGTAATGTCATACATAGATATTTTTATGTATCTGGGAATTATGTTCTTATGCTGTATTCCTATTATATTTTTCATTAAAAAAGGAAAAAACAAAATTAATCCTGCTGATGCAATGCATTAATAATAATTGATTTATAATACGAAAAAGCCGGGCTATTTATTTAGCCCAGCTTTTTGGTTTATAATTCTAACATCCGATGATTGTGGCGAAGGGATTGAAATCCGTACCCAGAATATATTCTAAATTTGAAGGGATTAAAATCCCTACCTACAATATGTTCCGAGTCTCCGACTCTCTATTGAAAACTTAGAAACTTAGTGTCTCAGATTCTTAGCCTCTTTAAAAAAACCTTTGTCCCTCTGAACCTTTACCTCTTTGAACCTTCCTAAAAAAAATTATCTCGTAAAAACCAAATGATTTCCTTCTGAAAGATTGGCATCAAAATGATAGCCTTCATAATCGAAGCCTTTTAAATCATCAACAGTTTCAGCATTTGTATCAATGATATAACGAACCATCATTCCCCTGGCCTTTTTGGCGAAGAAGCTGATTATCTTTAATTTCCCATCTTTATAATCTTTAAAATCAGGAGTAATTACGGGAACTTTTAAAGCTTTTACATCAACTGCTGAGAAATATTCGTTACTGGCTAAATTCACGAATAATTCTCCTTTTTCAAGTTCTTTATTTAAAGATTTTGTTACAGTTGGTTTCCAGAATTCATGAAGGTTTTTATATTCACCAACAGGTAATTTAGTTCCCATTTCTAAACGGTAAGCCTGCATTAAATCCAGCGGTTTTAAAACTCCGTAAAGTCCGGATAAAATTCGAAGTTTGCTTTGTAAAACCTCCAATTTTTCAAGCGGAATTGTATAGGCATCTAAACCTGTATAGACATCACCATCAAAAGTATAAATTGCCGGACGTGCATTTTCTGGTGTAAATGGTGTCTTCCAATCCTGGTTTCTTTTCCAGTTTAGGTCTGATAATTTATCTGAAATGGACATTAGTTCAGATAATTCAGCTGGTTTTTTATCTTTTAGAATTTTATGAACCTGACGTGCTTCTTTTAAAAAAGCTGATTCTGTATATTGTGTAGTTGGTAATTCTTTTTCGAAATTTAAGGACTTTGCCGGCGATATAACAATTTTCATGTGTGCGTTTTTATATGATTCAAAAATACAAATTGAAATCTTAAAAATAAGATATCGGAATTGATTTGTTCGATAGTGATATAAATACTTTTTAACCACAAATTTTACAAATTTTCGCAAATTATATTTAAAATTAAAAATAGAAATTTGCGAAAATTTGTGCAATTTGTGGTTGCTCTTTGCACTTTGACAAAATTCCACACTGAAAATTTTCAATTTCAATAAAAAAGTCAACAATACATTATAATAGGCATTTTCTATGTTGTAAATTTGCACACGTTTCATTCTTCTTAAAGAATAGAAATATATTATTTTAAATTAGTGAATTCGTGGCTATACAAACAAACTATAAAACAGCATTAGAACATAAAATCTTCGGAGTAATTTCGAAAGCATCTCAGGAACTTAACGTCGATAGTTATGTAATTGGCGGCTTTGTTAGGGATTTACTTTTAAACCGGGGTTCTAAAAAAGACATTGATGTTGTTGCCGTTGGTAGCGGAATCGAATTGGCACTAAAGGTTTCTGAACTACTTCCTAAAAGACCAAAAGTACAGGTTTTTAAAACTTACGGAACTGCAATGTTGCGTTTTGAAGATACTGACATAGAATTTGTTGGTGCCCGAAAAGAATCTTATAACTTCGACAGCAGAAATCCTATTGTTGAAAATGGAACGCTGGAAGATGATCAAAATCGTCGTGATTTTACCATCAATGCTTTGGCTTTATCTTTAAATGAAAAAACATTTGGAGATCTTTCTGATCCGTTTAACGGATTGGCTGATTTGGAAAATAAAACTATCAAAACACCTTTAGATCCAAGTATTACTTATTCTGATGATCCATTGCGAATGCTTCGTGCAATTCGTTTTGCAAATCAATTGGATTTCGAAATCGAAAAAAACTCACTTGACGCGATCACTAAAAACGCCGAAAGAATAAATATTATTTCCGGAGAACGCATTGTTGATGAATTGAATAAAATTCTTTCGACAGCTAAACCTTCTGTTGGATTTTTACTTTTATACCAGACTGGACTTTTAGATATTATTTTACCTGAATTAACTGCTTTGAATCAGGTGGAGGAAATTGAAGGTCATACACATAAAAACAATTTTTATCACACATTAGAAGTTGTCGATAATATTTGTCCAAACACAGATGATGTTTGGTTACGTTGGTCCGCATTATTGCATGATATTGGGAAAGCACCAACAAAACGTTTCAATAAAAAACAAGGCTGGACTTTTCACGGACATGAATTTCTTGGCGGAAAAATGGCGAAGAAAATATTTGAACGTTTACACATGCCTTTGAATCACAAAATGAAATTTGTTCAGAAAATGGTCATTATGAGTTCTCGTCCTATTGTTTTGGCGCAGGATATCGTCACAGACAGTGCAGTTCGTCGTTTGGTTTTTGATGCCGGAGAAGATGTTGAGGATTTAATGATTTTATGTGAAGCTGATATCACAACCAAAAACCCTTCGAAGTTTAAGAAATATCATAAAAACTTTGAAATCGTTCGCAAGAAAATTGTTGAGGTAGAAGAACGCGATCATGTTCGTAATTTTCAACCGCCAATTTCAGGCGAAGAAATTATGGCAATTTTTGATTTGAAGCCTTCCCGTGAAATCGGAATGTTGAAAGAAGCGGTCAAAGAAGCTATTTTAGAAGGTGATATTCCAAATGAATATCAGGCTGCTTATGATTTTATTATTAAAAGAGCAGAAAAATTGAATTTAACGCCTAAAAAATAATGAATCATGTAGTGCTGATTTACTGGATTATAATTGCCACAATAGTTATATATTCAAACTATATGTTTTTTAAAAAACTGAAAAATATTCAAACAAAACATTTAGCACATACATCAATCTATTTTTTGATTAGCATTATTTCACCTGTTTTAATTATGCTGTTTTTTATGCTAGTGGTAAAAAGTCCACGTTTAATTCAAATTTTGAACTTAAAAATTGATTACTATGACTACCCTTTTAGAATTATTTATGGTTGTGTAGTATTTCCTCTTGGCTTTTTTGCAAATATATATTTCGCGAAGTTCTATTTAAAAAGAATTTCCAAAACAAAAAATGAAATCGAATTAATTGGAAAAGAATGAAAAAAGAGAATAAATCAGTAATTATTTGGTTACTATCAGGTTGTGTTTTATTGTTTTTAATGGTTGTAGTTGGGGGAATTACCCGCTTAACAAATTCAGGTTTATCAATGACGGACTGGCATTTGGTAACCGATACTTTCCCGCCTTTGACGGATGCAAAATGGAACGAAGCTTTTGAGCAATACAAGAAATTTCCTGAATATCAAAAAATCAATATTCACAACGATTTTCAACTTTCAGATTATAAATTTATTTATTTCTGGGAATGGTTTCACCGTTTTATTGGTCGTATCATCGGGTTAGTTTTCTTTGTGCCGTTTGTTTATTTCTTAATGAGAAAAAAACTGGATCGTCCAACAATCAAAAAATGTATTGTTTTATTGGCAATGGGAGGATTTCAAGGTTTTCTTGGATGGTTTATGGTTCGCAGCGGATTAATCGACAATCCTGATGTAAGTCATTTTAGACTTTCACTACATCTTACTTTTGCTTTTATCACTTTTGCTTATACTTTATGGGTGGCGCTGGATTTAATTTATCCTGAAAGAACGATTACTAAAGTGATTCCTCTTCGAAATATTGCACGATTTGCTCTGGTTGCTTTATTGATTCAAATTATTTACGGTGGTTTTGTAGCAGGTTTAAATGCAGGATTGATTCATAATCACTGGCCTTTAATGAGCGACGGACAATTTATTCATGATTCTGTTTTTATCGAACAGCCAACATTGGTTAAAAACTTAATCGAAGGAAAAAGCGGCGTTCAGTTCGTTCACAGAACTTTTGCTTATGTCGTTGTAGCTTTTATTCTGTTTTTATATTATAAAAGCACCAAATTCTCGCTTACAAGAACGCAAAGTAACGGAATCAAAACTTTGGTTGTTTTTGTTTTTATCCAATTTGCTTTAGGAGTTTTTACTCTTTTATATAGTGTTCCATTGGCTTTAGGATTAATTCACCAAATTATGGCTTTCTTCCTTTTAAGTGCCATGACTTTTACTTTGCATAGATTGAGCAAATAAAACAAAATTTATAGAAACAAAAAAAATCCTTCGCTGAAGGATTTTTTTGTTTCTATTACGAACCTAAATCGTATTGAACATAAACCGGATTAAAATCCGGCCCTACAAAATAGATCGAGCCGATGGCTCTTTAATATTGGATTGAATTCCGTAGGAATGGTTTATATTGTAGGGCTGGATTTTAATCCAGTTTACATATAGTGAAAATATTATTTTTTACCCAAGCCAATTCTTAAAATCCTGCACCTTTTCGCGGCTTACAATTACTTCATCTTCTTTATATGTAGGTAAAATTACTTTAAGACGAGAGTTGGTATACACCTGAATTTCTTTTATTGCTGTAAGCGGAACAATGAATTTTCGGCTTACGCGAAAGAAATCTTTTTTATCTAATTCATGCTCTAAAATTTCAAGAGTCGAATCGATTAAATAATTTCTATTATCAAAAGTATGAATGTACGTTCCTTTGTTTTCACTAAAAAAACATTCGATTTCTTCTGTAGTAATTACTTTTAAATGTTGACCAATTTTAACTGTAAATCGCTTTTTATAGCTCTTTTCAAAAGGATTGGATAACATTTGGCGTATTTGTTCAAAATCAAGCTGAAGATTTTGATTTCCTGAATCTGCTTTAGGCAATCTTGTTTTAAATTTAGTAACAGCCACTTCAAGATCATCTTCGTCAATGGGTTTTAAAAGATAATCGATGCTATTAAGTTTGAAGGCTTTTAATGCATATTCATCGTAAGCGGTTGTGAAAATAATGGCGCTTTGAATGTCTATTTTTTCGAAAATTTCAAACGATAAGCCATCTGATAACTGAATATCAAGAAAAATCAAATCCGGATGTTGATTGTTGGAAAACCAATGAATTGATTCTTCTACCGAGTGCAACATAGTAGATACTGAGATATTTAACTTTTCGAGTTTTCGCTGCAATAACCTTGCAGCCGGTTTTTCGTCTTCTATAATTAATGTGGTCATTTAGCAGGATCCAAAAATTGAAAATTTAGTTTAAAATTACTCCCATTTATTTTTATTCTGAGCATCTTTATCCATATATTTTTGAATTTTCTTTTGCTCCCAATCTCTATTGAAAAAAATATCCGGTCCAAATACTGTAAATGCATGAATCAGTAAAGCAATTCCCCAGTAAAATAAGGTCGAATAACTTTGCCAGTTTTCAAAACCTCGCACTTCAATATGACTCCAGGTAAAATTTCTGCTAAAATTTGAGATTAGAATTATAGCATTTACAATGACAAAAATTCTCAAATGCGAATAAAATCCTTTAATTCGTTTCACTTTTTTGAATGCAATTTCATAACTTTCTTCTGTACTAAATTTGTGTGCATGTTCATCATACATCTGTTTTCTAAATCGTCCCATTTTATTTTGATTTAATTATTGCCATTTATTTTTTCCTTCTCTTTCTTTTTCCATCAGTTCTCTGATTTTTCGTTCTTCCCAATCTTTTCCAAGAACAGGGAATATTTCAAAAACTTTTAATCCATGAAAAACAACACCAACTCCCCACCACATTAATGGCCAATAAAACCACAAATGATCTGGCGATGTATATAGATTTACAAAGATCAAGACAATATTTACACCAATATATGATGTCAGGTTGGCATAAAATGCTTTGATATTTTCCACTTTCTTTTTTGCCAGGTAATATCTGTCTTCGTCATTTAAATTTGTATCCATTATTTCCAGGTTTGTTTGCTATTTTCTCTTTCTAAAATCTCTCTTATTTTTCGTTCTTCCCAGTCTGAGCTGTAACCATAAACTTTAAAAGCATGCATTACTACTCCAAATCCCCAACCTAAAGCCGAAAACCAAAACCATTGAAATCCTGGCGAAAACCTAAGGTTAATAAATATTAAAAACGGAATTATACAACAATATGATATTACATTAGCATAAAATCCTTTTAATTCTTCAACTCTTTTTTTAGCTCTGAAATAGGCTTTATTCTCATCGCTATATTCTGCATTTGTTTCCATAACTGATATTTGTTTGGTTAAAATTGGAATTTTAACTGTGAAATTTTGTTCGTTTTGTTCAATAACTACCTTTCGGTCTGTAATAATTCCATATCTATTCACGATATTTTGCAATCCTACTCCTTGCCTGTCCTGTAAAACTTCTTTTTTCTGAAAATCATTTTGAATCGCTAAATAATCTCCATCAACAAAAATTCTTATATGCAATGGTTTTTGTTCACTTACTACATTATGTTTAACCGTATTTTCAAGCAAAAGCTGTAACGATAACGGAACCACTTTTGCATCCGTATTTATGCTTGTTGTTGGCAATTCATAAAACAAACTATTCTCGAAACGCATCTTCAACAGATTCATATAGGTTTTGGCAAAAGCCAATTCATCTTCAACCGAAACCAACTCTTTGTCTTTTTGCTCTAAAACGTAGCGGTAAATTTTAGATAATGAAGTGGTAAATCGTTGTGCATTATCCGGATTTTCTTCGATTAAAGAGCTTAAAACATTTAGGCTATTAAAAAGAAAATGCGGATCGATTTGATTTTTTAAACTTTCAAATTTAGCATTTGCGGTTCCTGCGATAATCTTTTGTTGAGTTATTTCAAATTTTGATGCCTGTTTCCATTTTACCATAAAACTTCTGGCTTGCATAAAAGTCGAAACTCCTAAAGATAAAATGATGTAAAAAAGATGCACCCAAATCATTCTCTCGTTAAAAAACTTTTCTAATGGTAGGTTTTGGACTATTACAAAAATGATATAATTGATTCCTAAAACAGCTGGAACGGTATACAAAACAGTTACCAAAATCCCGTAATAGACTCTCAAATTTGTTTGTTCCAGCCAATCCCATTTTTTGTCTAAGAGAACATTCAGAAACCCATTTCCAAAACCGAGCCCAAACGAATACAGACAGCTCAAAAGAAATGTGAGTGCTACATTTTTTACATTTAAGTCGGCTCCTAAAAAAGCTGAAAATATAATCGTAAAAACCATAGAAATCTTGAAACAAATTATTGTTCCGCTTTTTAAACTAGAAAATGAGTTTCTATAATCTTTCATTATAATCTCCTTAAATTTATTTTATTTTTCACAATTTTTTTGAGTTTCTAAAGCTCTGTCTAATCCCCATTTTGGAGAAAAAGAAGTTTCAGGTTTAAAAGTAGCAAAAAGTTCAACAGCTTTATCAACCTGCGCACAAAGTGGTTTTGTATCAACTCCTGTCCATTTTGCGCCACCTAATTGATAATCAGCCTCGCCAAAAACAATTCTTGGATTATTTGGATCGATCGCTTTTCCTTTTGCGTAAGCTTCCATTACTTTAGCCGAATATTTCATTCCGTTTGTCATAGGATCTGCTACAACATAAGCTGTATATATCAACGCCTGAAGCGCATATAATTCAGCATTATTTTGATCTTTTATTAATTCAACATCAAGTGCTTCTTGTGCTTTTGTCAGTAACAAATCAATTTTTGTTTTATCTTTTTCGTTAAACGAAGATGTAGCGTTGATTAAAGCTACATAGTAATTGGGCAGATAACTCGTTTTTTCTGCAGCAGCAATTCTTTCAAATAATGCCGAAGCTTCTGTGTTTTTTCCTTCTTTCCAAAGTCCGAAAGCTTTTCCCATTCCCTGTTCAAATTGTGTTTGTGCAGAACTTATTACTACTACAAGGAATGCAGCCAAAGTGATGATTTTTTTCATTTTTTAAGTAATTTAATTGGTTATTTTTTAAGTGGATTAGTTACTAGTTATATTGTAATTTCAATTTTTGAATCTTTGCTAACAACAAATTTAGCATCTTGATAAGCAGGAGGCCCCATAAATCCTTTTGCATTGTTTGAAGCGGCATAATCTTCAGAAGGGATTCCCATCATATTTTTATCCAGTTTTCCGTTATTGTTTTCATCGTGATACGTTGAAATTGCATATTCTCCGGCAGGAATACCTTCAAATGTTACGGTAGCTTCGTTATTTTTAATTTTTGAAGCAACACTTTTGTAAATCGTTTTAAGAAATGTTCCATCTGAATTGTACAAACCTACTCTAACCATTCCGGTATTGTTTTTTAAGCCTGAAACCGAAACGGTAAGATTTACATTTTGAGCAGAGATCAAACTGCAGATAAATAAGGTGATTATTGTAATAATTTTTGTCATGATTTTCTTTTTTAAGGTTCTGAGGTTCTGAGTTGCTAGGTTCTAAGTTTTTTTGTTGATGATTAAAACTCTGATTGTTATTTTGAGTTTCTAAGTTTTTTTTCTTAGTTTCTTATAGTCTTAGCAACTTATTATTTATACTTCAAAAGTATGTTGGTTTTTATTGTTTTAAAACTAAATGATACTGAGTTGTTGAATTTGATGACTGAATTGTTTCTTTTTGAGGAGCAAAGGTTCAGAGTAACAAAGGTTCAAAGGTTTTCTTTTTAGTTACAAAGGCTCAAAGCGACAAAGGTTCAAAGCTTACAAACAAGTTATTTAATTCTAAAGCTTTGTTAAGTACTTATATATTTGTTTTTTTTAAACTCAATCCTGGAAAACCTTTGTCGCTTTGAACCTTTGCCTCTTTGAACCTTCCTCCTATAAATTCTTCAATTGATTCTCATTTTTATTATCACTAATCGTCCAGAAGAAACCTACGAAGAAAAATCGATCTGCGGTTGGTAAAACGGGTTGTCTGTTGTAAACTCCGTTTGCGTCTGGTAATTTTGCATAATCGTATCCAAAAACATTTTGAGTTCCTAATACATTCGAAACTGAGAAATACAGGATTTTTTGAGTAGTTAATAAATACGCCCAATTAAAACTCAGACTATTATATGATTTGGTTTTGCCGTTCATGAATTGCGTTTGGTTTGGATCATTATAAGGACGACCAGAACTATAACTGTTTGTGAAACCAATTTGCGATTTCCAATCCGTAATAAAATATTTAGTTACAATTGACAAACTGTGATTTGCGACGAAATTTGGAGTTGCCATGTTTGGAAAATTCTTGTATTGTCTTTCTGAATCGATATAAGAATATGAAATCCAATATTCTAAGTTTTTATACAAATTGTTGTCTCTCCAAAACAAATCCAATCCTTTTGCATATCCTGAACCGTTATTATTGAAAACCGAATTGTACTGAATGTCTCTGGTATTATATTGAACTAAATTACTGTAATCTTTGTAATAAGCTTCGGCTCTAAAAGTCTGACCCGGTTTTGTAAATTGATAATTTAAGATATAATGACTTGCTTTTTCACTTTCGAATTGATGGTATTTAGAATATTTAATATAATCAACAACGGGAGTTTGAGAAAAATCTCCGTAAGCAAATGAAAATTGACTGTTTTTAGATACTTTATATGCCATCGAAGCTCTTGGCGCAAAATTAGTTTCGTCTAATAAACTATTATTCGAAAGCCTTACTCCTACTTTCATTGCCAGCTTTTTCGAGAATAAAATATCTCCTTCGGTATAAAAAGCTGCGATATTAGAGTCGTAACCATTAGATGTTTTTATTGAAATATTATCATCAAAATTTTCATTGAATTTGGTAATAAAATAATCCGCTCCAAAAGACAATTTAAAATAATTTGAAATGTTTTTTCTCAATTTCAATTTCAACTGCGCTGCATTTTCATTAGAATCAACATCATTAATATCATATTTGACTTTATTTTTGCTGTAACCATAACTAATTCCTGATGTAAGTTGCCAGCCGGTTCCAAAATCTCCTTTGTAAGACGCATTCAGATAAAAATTATTATTGTTTAAATCAGTTCTTACCGGATCAACAAAATTCACATTTTTTTGATTTAAATCGAATTTTTCAGCGTCAAAAGCGGCATAAAATTTAAAAATTCCTCTTTCAAAATGATATCTGTAAACCGCCTCGCCACCTATTGATTGATATGGATTATTCCAATCTACATTTTGAGGAATTACCGCCTGATAAGGTGCCAAATTAATATAATTAGTATTGATACTGAACGAACTTTTTTTCCATTTTTGCGTATTTCCTATTCCTAAACCTACTGTCATTAAAGCAATATCGGTTTTATTCTGGTCAGGTTCATCTTGCGTATTCAAAAGTAAAACACTGGATAAAGCTTCGCCATATTCAGCAGAATATCCCCCGGTTGAAAATGCAATTCCACTAAACAAGAAAGGCGAAAACCTGCTTCGGGTTGGCAAATTGTTAGTAGATGCGCCATAAGGCTGCGCCACACGAAGTCCGTCAACAAAAGTTTGTGTCTCGCTGGCTTCTCCTCCACGAACAAATAAACGCCCGTCTTCGCCCACAGTTTGTGTTCCCGGTAAAGTTTGCAAAGCAGCGATAATATTTCCGGCAGAACCTGCTGTAGTCACAATATCTAAAGGTTTTAACACCGAAACTCTTGCTTTATCGCCAGATTCTAATGTTCCCGCAGTGATTACAACTGCATCAAGCGCATTGACATTTTCTCTCAATTTTAAGCTTTGGTCTTTGAAATTTGTAACATCAATTTCTTTCTTGAAAGTTTCAAAAAGTAAAAAACTAATCACTAAAGTCTGGTTTCCTGTTGCAGTAGTTTCAAAAGAAAAATCTCCTGTTTCAGAACTTGTTGCTCCATCATAAGTTCCATCAATGTAAATATTAGCGCCTGGAACTGGTTTTCCTTTTTGATCTAATACTTTGCCCGAAATTGTATTTTGAGCAAAAATGAAAGCTGTAAAAAGTAAAAAGGCAATTGTAAAAATTTTGGTTTTCATACCTGTTGGTTTAAATATTATTTTGTTTTGGTGAGACAAATGTATTTTAACAGTTTTAGTTAAAAAATATTAAATAACCCAATTGTAGAATTTCGAGGATGAGTTGTAAATTACTTATTTGTATCTTAGCTTTCGAGTTTTAAAACCATTCATTATGTCAGAAAGTAAAAGAATTTCGAATCTATACCAATCCATTTATAATGGAAATCCATGGCTGGAAGTCAACTTGACAAATACATTAGAAAATGTAACCGCAGAACAGGCTTACAGAAAAATTAATCCAAATTTAAACACTATTTGGGAAATTGTCAATCACCTTATTCAATGGAGAAGAAATATTTTAAGACGCGTTGAAGGAGAAGTAGTTAATCCGCCGGATCATAATTATTTTGTTCCTGTTTTAGATCCTTCAGAAGCTGCCTGGGAACAATCTCTACAAAATCTGGCAAAATCACAGGAATCATGGAATGTGTTTTTTGAAGATTTTAATGATGCCGATTTAGAGAAAATATACGTGAATAATGAACATACTTATTATGAACATATTCACGGAATCATTCAGCACGATGTTTACCATTTAGGTCAGATTGTTATTTTGAAGAAAATGCTATAAATAATTAATATTCATGACAGAAAAAGAAAAAATGATTGCCGGAGAATATTATATCGCTACGGATCCTGTTTTAATAAAAGAACGCCGAAAAGCTAAAAACTTATTGCATCGTTTGAATGTAACGGAATATCGTTTGACTAAAAAAGCAAAAGAAATTTTAGCCGAATTAATTCCAAATACAGGAAAAGGTTTTTATATAGAACCTCCCTTTCATTGTGATTACGGCTACAATATTACTTGTGGAGAAAACGTTTATTTTAATGTGAATTGCGTGGTTTTAGATTGTGCGCCTGTAAATATAGGATCAAATGTATTTTTTGCACCAAATGTTCAAATTTATACCGCAACTCATCCGCTTGACGCCGAATTAAGAAAATCTCTCGAAAATGCATTGCCAATTTCTATTGGAGATGATTGTTGGATTGGCGGAAACACTGTAATTTGTCCAGGAGTAACCATCGGGAAAGGATGTGTGATTGGCGCAGGATCTGTAGTTACAAAAGACATTCCCGACAATTCACTTGCCGTTGGAAATCCGGCAAAAGTAATTCGAAAATTAAATCAGGAACCCCAATAAATTCAAAATGCTTACCTTAAATAAAGTTCATCATATCGCCATTTTATGTTCTGATTATCAGAAATCTAAAACTTTTTATACCGAGGTTTTGGGATTGACTATTATAAGAGAAATATATCGTGAAGAACGCCAATCGTATAAACTTGATTTGGCTTTGAATGGTTCTTATGTTGTTGAATTGTTTTCATTTCCAAATCCGCCCAAACGTCCTTCACGTCCGGAAGCCGTTGGTTTACGTCATTTGGCTTTTGAAGTAATTAATTTAGAAGAAACAATTGCTTTTTTGAATACAAAAAACATAGAATCTGAAGCTATCAGAATTGATGAAACCACCGAAAAGCGATTTACTTTTATCGCCGATCCTGATGAACTGCCAATTGAGTTTTATGAGCGATAAGTTTTTAAGGTTATTATAAAAAATAAAATAATCTCGCAAAGGCGCAAAGAAAAATTAACTTAAAAAACTTGGCGGCTTTGAGACTTTGCGTGAGATTCATTCATTATCCGCAAATAACTTTTCTTAAATATTAATTTTAACATAATATAAGGAGCGATTTTTATTAAAAAACCAATATGATTTTTTAATTTTGTGAAATCGCAAACAAAATCCTGCGATCTACAAATCCACATCTGATGAACAAAACGGCGAAAATCAAAAAAAATCATCAATTCATTGTCCTTCAAAAATTAGTTATCGTTTCTGTATTAATTGGCTTTCTTTCTGCCTTTTTAGGAATCTCACTAAAAAAAATTACCGAATATTACGAGGAAATCTTCTTTCATGAAGTAACGGTAAATCCTATTTTTTATATCATTTTTCCGGTTTTCGGACTATCTGTAATTTATTTTCTTAGACAATATCTTTTTAAGAAAAAAGAAAACAAAGGGATTAAAGAAGTTTTTGAAAGTACAAAATCAAGTACAAAAAACTTACCTTCATATAAAATCCCATCTCACTTTATCAACGGATTATTAACTATTGTTTTTGGAGGTTCAACCGGAATCGAAGTTTCGACGGTTGTGGCAACCGCTACAATTGGATCTGTTGCCCAACAAAAAGAAAACGTATTTCGTAAATACAAAACCGAATTAATTTGTGCAGGAGTTGCAGCGGGAGTTACGGCTTTATTCAGTAGCCCAATTGCAGGAATTTTATTTGCGCTTGAAGTTATCTCCAGAAAAGTAACCCGCGCTTTTATAATTTCTAATATAATTGCGGTTACTGTTGCTTTTGGATTGCTTTCGATATTAAAAGAGGAACCTTTATTTGCAGTTTCAATTACAACCTGGCATCTAAAAGCGATTCCGTATTTTATTCTTTTAGGAATTTTAGCCGGAATAAATTCGGTTTACTTGACGCGTTGTGTATTATTTTTTAAATCTCAATTTGGAAAAATCGACACTCACTATTATAAAATATTAATAGGTTCAGTAGTTTTAAGCGTTTCGCTATTTATTTTTCCGCAATTATATGGAGAAGGATATCACGCTATAAAGGGAATTTTTGGTAACTCAGCAGAGATTCCGTTAACGCTGACTTTGGCTTTTACCTTTGTTGGAGTTTTATTGCTCAAACCTATTGTAACTTCAATAACATTAGCATCCGGAGGCGATGGAGGAGTTTTTGCCCCAAATTTATTTATTGGTGCATTTTTAGGATTATTACTGGCCTCGGTTTTAAATACATTTTTTCATGTGCATGTAATTCCCGTCAATTTTATGATTATAGGAATGGCTGCTGTTTTAAGTGCCAGTATTCATGCACCTTTTACAGCAATATTTTTAGTTTGCGGGTTAACAAATGACTATACTTTATTTCTACCCATTTTAGTTGTTTGCTTAATTTCAAAGTACACAGCAAAAATGATTTATCCTTATACGGTTTATTCTTATTCACCAAGTTTAATAAAATAATTTTTTTTTGCCAAAGATTCTCACAGATTATTAATCATTAAATCTGTGGCAAAAAACATCAAAGTTTTAAAATAAAATACCACATAAATGCCCACTCAAAAAATAAAAAGAAGCTATCGCAAAACACGTTATATTCTTTATAAAGAAACTTTAATTGATTTTAAAGAACATTTTTGGTCTTTTATAGGATCATTTGTCGGAATTGGCGTTTTGGCTTACGTTCAATCGATTCATTTTTCAGGAAATGATGCTATTTATTTGATTGGTTCTTTTGGAGCTTCTAGTGTTTTGGTTTACGGCATCATTCAAAGCCCGTTTTCACAACCTCGTAACTTAGTTGGCGGTCACGTAATCTCTGCTTTTATTGGCGTTACTGTTCATAAATTAGCACCGGATATTATCTGGATAGCCGCTCCACTAGCTGTTTCCCTTGCCATTATTTCAATGCAAATTACAAAAACACTACATCCGCCCGGAGGTGCAACCGCTTTGATTGCAATTATTGGAACTGAAAAAGTAAAAGCTTTGGGATATATGTATGTAATTTCGCCTGTTTTAGTTGGTACTCTAATATTACTTTTGACCGCATTGATTTTTAATAATATGACTTCAACAAGAAGTTATCCAAGTCATAGTACATATCACAAACATTATCACAAGATCAGGAAACGATTGGTTGGGAGGTAGACAATTCTTTTGAATCCGAATTTAATCCTGAGCGAAGTCGCAGTCCTGCCTATTGGAATCGGGCTTCTCCCGAAGTCTCGGGACGCTCAGCCTGACAAATCTATTTTGCATAGTCTGACAAATAAAAATCTTTTCAACAAATCGTAATTCACAATTCGTATTTCGTTTTTTATATTTTACCTTTGACCTTTCAATAAAAACAAAGATTATGGTTTATAAATTTAGAGTAATTCTAGACGCCGAAGAAGATATTTTTAGAGACATTGCAATTCTTGAAGATGATACTCTTGAAGATTTCCATAATGCAATCTTCAACGCTTTTGGTTTTGACGGAATGGAAGTAGCTTCGTTTTATACCTGCGATGAAACTTGGAATCAGGAAGATGAAATAGCTCTTTTTGATACTGGCGATGTTCCGGGAGAACAAAGAACCATGAGCGATTATAAATTATCAGATCTCTTAGATGAACAAAATACTAAAATCATCTATGTATATGATTTCATCAATATGTGGACTTTTTTAGTTGAATTAGCCGCTATTGAAGATCAGATTGCCGGAGCTCCTTATCCTAAAACTTTATTTTCTCACGGAGAAATGCCTGACGAAGCCGGTGAAAAAAGCTTTGAAGCAGATATGCACGACGATATTTACGGAGAATTTGAAGACGACCTGGACGAAGATGATCTTGATATGTTCGAAGGTGATGACAGCTTTGAAGATTTTGGATTTGAGGAGAATTGGAATTAGAGGAAAGGTCCAAAGGTTCAGAGTTGCAAAGGTTCAGAGGTTTTCTTTAAAACCTGCGGTTTTACAATGTAATATTATTCCTATTTTTGTGTTTAGTTTTTTAAATATAAATTATGAATACTTTTCGAGACCTTTTAATTTGGCAGAAATCAATGAGCTTGGTAACTTCAATTTATCAAATAACGAATTCATTTCCTAAAGAAGAAATATATGGACTATCTTCACAAATCAGAAGAAGTTCAGTATCAATACCCAGTAATATCGCGGAAGGTTATGGCAGAGATGGAAATAACGATTATTTGAGATTTTTAAACATTTCAATTTCATCACTATTCGAAATGCAAACCCAACTTGAAATCTCATTCAATTTAAAATATTTAAACGAGAATCAATTCAATAAAATAAATGGAGAAAGCAGAGAAATAGAACGAATGTTAAGTTCTTTTATTCGAAAGATAAAAGACAGAAAATAACCTTTGTGCCTCTGAACCTTTGCCTCTCTGAACCTAAATAAAACATGATCAACTTATTCAACACCCACATCGAGACGCTTGCGATACACCGCGTAGGAAACAAAAGCAGAAACGAAGCGATTTTTTTATCGGAACAGCCTTTTAACTTAAATGATGAAATTGTGCCTTTGATAAAAGAGTACTTTTTTAAACCTTTTAGAGAGAAAGAAGAAAACTATTATCAGTTTGCGCACGAAGTCGATTTGGATTATAATGACATGTTTAAATATGCCACAGAGATTTTTGACAATCCGAATAATTTACAGGAGATTTCAAAAAGAATCACTACACATTTATTCGAGCAGTCAAATCATCCGCACATTAAAAACGGAGAGGTTTATGTAACTTATTTAACGAATTTGAGTATTGACAATAATGTTGTTGACGCTATCGGAATTTTTAAAAGTGAGTTACAAGCTGACTTTTTACAGTTTGAAGAA
Source organism: Flavobacterium psychroterrae (assembly GCF_018380615.1). Classification (GTDB taxonomy): domain Bacteria; phylum Bacteroidota; class Bacteroidia; order Flavobacteriales; family Flavobacteriaceae; genus Flavobacterium; species Flavobacterium psychroterrae. The sequence goes on from NZ_JAGYVZ010000020.1 coordinate 35,360, forward strand.
AAAAACAGTAATCTTGAAATGATCTTGCAACAAGGTATCAACCTGAGCAAATTAGACAAAGGTTGTTTGATTTTTAATTATAAAAAAGACGAAGGATATAAAATTCTAACTGTTGATAGTAACCGTTATGACGCGCGTTATTGGTTAGAGCATTTTTTATCTGTTGATGCTTTTGAAGATGAAAATTTCATCACTAAAAAATACTTGAAATTTTGTCAAAGCTTCGCAAAAGATGTTGTTTTACCGGCAGAAGACAAAAAAGAAGAAGTGATGTTTATGAACCGTTCTGTGAACTATTTCGCAAAAAACGATCAGTTCGAAGAGCAAAGTTTCTTAAACGAAGTATTAGACAATCCTGACTTAATTCCTGAATTCAAAAATTATAAAGTTGATAAAGGAGAAAAATATAGCATCGAAGATGTAACCTCATTCCCTATTGCGAACGCAGCAGTTTCTGACGCCAGAAAATCGATTAAAAACGTTATTAATCTGGACACTCATATTCAGATTAAAATGGATTTTATTAATCCTGAAAGCGCAGAGAAATTTGTTGAAAAAGGCTGGGATGAAGAAAAACAAATGTATTACTATCTGGTTTACTTCAACAAAGAAGAAAAAAGCTAGTAGTTATTCATTTTCTATTACTTACTTAAAACAAAAAACGGCAGCTACATTCATTTGTAATTGCCGTTTTTTATTTTAAAAAGGGAATCAATTGAAAAATTTAGTAGATTTGATAATGAAGGAAAATTACAGCTTTATATTTCACAAAACATTTCACTAAAAAATAATGGCAGATTTTAAAAAAACAGAACTTACATTAGAAGAACGGGCGTTTGAAACAGCAAAAATATTGCTTCAAAAATATCAAAATCCAAATGATCTCAAACTGGAAGAAAATGCAAATTTAGATGATTCTTACACTATTTTAATTACTCTTTTATATACTGAAGAACTGGCTGAGGAAGAACAATTAGCCATTTTATCAATCATAGATGAAATGAAACTACTCGACGGAAACAGATGAAAACAAAATATTCATTTTCAATTCATAAAACAAAAAAACGACAACTACATATCTGTAATTGCCGTTTTTTATTAAAGTATTTTAATTTATAATATTGAAAATACTGCTTTTACAATATCATCATAAACTTGTTTATCTCTTTCACCGGCACGAGCCAAAACACGGATTCCGGAATAATTATTAAAAATAAATCGAGCTAAAGTTCTTGCATCTAAATTGTTAGATATCTGACCTAAATCCTGCCCTTTTTTCATCGCTTTTGTAAAAACCTCTTCCATTATCCGGCTATTATTTTTTACAATTTTTGCAATTTCTTCATCGTGCATGGCAAGTTCAACAGAAGAATTGACCATAAAACAGCCTTTTGTAATTCTGTCTTCCAAACTTTCCAAAACTGCTTGTTTAAAAACATCCTGCAGCGTTTCTTTTATATTATCCGACTTGTCGAAAAGTTCTACGATTTGATCTTGCGTATTTTTTTGATAACGCTGTAATGATTGTGTAAATAATTTTTGTTTGTCTCCAAAAGTATCATATAAGCTAGAGCGGCTTAATCCTAAATGCGTCACTAAATCCTGAGCCGAAGTTCCGTTGTATCCTTTGTGCCAAAAAATTTCAATCGCTTTATCTAAAGCCTGATCTTCATTAAATTCTTTTGTTCTTGCCATAATCTATGAAATTAAATTAACCCGTTTGGGAGTAATTTTTAACACATAGAAACATAGGTTTTGAATCTAAAAGAAGGCGTTCACTTATTTAAAATACACAAAGCTAACTATGTGAAAGAAATATGTTTCTTTTTTTGATTCCCTTTTAATTATAAAATCTATGTTTCTATGTGTTTAATTTAGTTATTATTAATTATACCCAATGGATTAAATTACTTTACAAAGATACAAAAATACGGAACAATCATTCCTGAATTGTAGTAAAAAAAAATTAAACTACTGCATTAACAATAAGTCCGCCATCAACAACAATTTCAGATCCTGTAATAAATGAGGCGTCGTCTGAAGCAAGGAAACTAACCGTTTTTGCAATTTCTGAAGCCTGCCCGAAACGTTTCAATAAAATTTTCTCTCCTAAAATAGTTCCAAAACCTTCTACTTCTTCTTTTTCTAAACCTAATTTTCCATATAACGGAGTTTCAACAGGTCCAGGAGAAACTGCATTAACTCTGATTTTTCTTGGAGCTAACTCTGTAGCAAAAACTTTGTTTAAAGATAATACGGCAGCTTTACTTGAAGCATAAACACTTGAATTTGGCATACCAACGTGTGCATTTATAGAAGTATTGAAAATAATAGATCCGCCATCGTTTAAAATGGGCAATACTTTTTGAACTGTAAAATAAACTCCTTTTACATTTACATTCATAATGCTGTCATAATGTTCTTCTGATGCTGAATCTACCGGAGCAAAAGCTGCAATTCCTGCATTCAAAAATAAAATATCGACTTTCCCAAATTGAGATTTTACTTGTTCAACCAAACTATCAATTGATTTTAAATCAGATTGGTCTGATACAATTCCGGTGACATTTAATTCTGTTTCGGCTTTAGCCAAAGATTCTTTGTTTCTTCCTGTTACAATTACTTTTGCGCCTCTTGCTATAAATTCGGCAGCTGTTGCATACCCTATTCCGCTATTTCCGCCAGTTATAATAGCGACTTTGTTTTCTAAATTTTTCATTTTTATTTGTTTTACATTATTGATTATTCAATTATTATGGTACAAAGATATCATAACGGAACGATCGTTCCGTTATAATTAAAGTTAATATTTAGTTAAAATAAATAATTGAGCTAAAAACACTGATATTCAGGGATTAAAATATATAGAACTATAAACGAAAGAAATAATAAAATGAACAAAGATTCTTAATATTTGCTTAATTTTGCATTCTAAAATAAACTAAGATGGATAATCTTGTAGAATACGAAAGTCCTTTTACCACAATAATCTCATTTCATAAACTAATTGAATCATTTGAGGAAATTGCTTTATCGAATGTTGATTACCGTTCAAATTATGCAAAAGCTATTTTAAAAGAGATAGATTCTATTCCGCAATTAAGGACAGGAATTCAGGATTATAGTATCATAAAAAAAAATGAAGGATTAATCAAGAATATACTGGCAGACTTATTTCCTACTGCTTTGACTAATAATGAAGTAAAAGCGGTTACAATTCCTTTTCAGAATATATCATTCAACTACACGGAACGTTTTAAGAAAATTCTTAAAAATGCCGGAGATGAATTTTACATGGAAATTAGAAATTTTGATGATCATCAATTCTATATCAATAACTGCTGCTTAATTTTAAGTAGTTATTACAAACAAAAATTTGCTTTTAATAAACCATTCTTCTACGATATCCCTGACGAAGAAGGAGTTGAAAAACATTATAGAATTCTATATAATGCTGATTTTATGGAAATTACCCCTTCAGAAAATGCAATACCTCTCACCCCGGATGATATTGATTTATTGATGGATAATTACAATGATCTAGCTTTATGGAAATCTAAATTTCCTCCTGGAAGCTGGACTTTAAAAGGTTTTGGAATTGTTTCTTTATTTGATGCAACTACAGAAAGTGCTATTTCTAATTTGAAAAGTAATTTGCTGAAACCTGATGCGCAATCGGCAACATCTGATGAAATTTTAACGAATATCTTCAGATCTATTTTTATGATTGCCGATTTACAAGTTGGTTTCATAATTTACAATCAGGAAGAGGAAAAATTTATAAGACCAATAAAATTTGACAATAAAATACAAAGTTTTTTACTTTCTACAGATCAGGAGGTAGATTGTAAAAATGCTTTTTTTGGATGTTCATTCGAAAATTTACTGGATAATCAAGAACCTTTCGTTATTTCAAATGTTCAAAAATTCACTGAACATTCAACAAATAAAAGACTCGGCGAGCATTTGCTGAAACAAAATATTCATAGCTGTATTTTTGCACCGGTTATAAAAGACGGTCATTTATTAGGTGTTGTTGAATTAGTTTCTTCAAAAGCCAGAGATTTAAATACTGTAAATGCAACAAAACTTGAATTGGTTCTTCCTTATTTAACTGATACAATTGACCGTTATAATACAGACATGCAACATCAAATTGAGGCAATTATTCAGCGTGAGTATACTACGATTCATCCAAGTGTTTATTGGAAATTTAAAAAAGAATCACAAAATTATTTCCAGAATATAAATCATACTAAGGATTATATTTTTAAGGAAATTGTATTTAAAAATGTGTATCCGTTATACGGTCAAATCGATATTAAAGGTTCATCGGAACATAGAAATGAGACAGTAAAAAAAGATCTTAGAAATCAATTAACAGCAATTTTACAAATATTTGAATCTCAGGATCCAAATACGAATCTTGTTTTATTGGAGCAAAGAAAATTTGAATTAGATTCGTTTCGAAATGAATTAAATTTTCCTTTAAAAGCAGATACAGAGCAACACATTCAGCGTTATATTGAGGAAGAAATTCATCCTTTATTAAAAAACACGAAAGAAACGGCAAAAAGTCAAAAACTGGAACGTTTGTATTTTGAAAGTCTGGATGAAAAAAGCGGTTTATTTTATCAGGAACGAAAGAAATTTGATAATGCAATGTCGATTATCAATAAAAGGTTAGCAACTGTTTTAGACAAAAAACAAATTGAAGCGCAACAAATCTATCCTCATTATTATGAGCGTTTTAAAACAGATGGTGTTGAACACAATTTGTATATTGGAGCTTCGATTTCGCCAACAAAACCTTTTGATATTATGTATTTGCACAACTTGCGCTTATGGCAATTGCAAACGTTGTGCGAAATGGAATTGGAACATCATCAGCTAAAGGAATCATTGCCTTATGAATTAGATGTAACTTCGTTAATTTTGGTTTTTAGTGCTCCGCTTTCTATCCGTTTTAGAATGGACGAAAAACGTTTTGATGTTGACGGAACGTATAATGCAAGATATGAAGTAGTCAAAAAACGTATCGATAAATCGAATATTAAAGGCACAAAAGAAAGAATTACAGAAAAAGAGAAAATCACAATTGTCTATTCTCAAAATAGTGAAGAGGCTGAATATTTGAAGTATATCAAGTATTTGCAGCATAAAAAAATCCTTGAACCTTCAATAGAACAATTTGAGGTTGAGGATCTTCAGGGAGTTTCCGGTTTGAGAGCGATTCGCGTAAAAGTCATTAATAATAATGCAATTTCTGTTGCTCAAAAAATTACTTATCAGGATTTATTAGATGAACTCAACTAATTTTAGTTGAGTTCATTTATAGGAATACACATCATGCAATTAATTTTAACACATAGAAACATAGCTTTTGAAACTTAAAAAAAAGGCGTTTCACTTATCTAAATACACATAGCTATGTTTAAGAAACTCGTTTCTTTTACAATTCTTTTACATCTTTAAAACCTATGTTTCTATGTGTTGAAATTAAATCAACTAAAAGTTTAAATTGATTTAAAAGCAATTACAAATGCGATTACGGTAATAATTATTCCTATCATAAAAAAGTTATAGGCAATTCTTAATAAGTTGTATTTGCGCTGTAAAACTAATCCCAGATAATATAAATCTTTAATCATTGTAGAATATAAGTAATCACGATCTTTCATCATTTCATTCATCGCCCAATCATATTCTTCTAGAGGCATTTTATAGAAATTTCCGAAAAACAATAAGTTGATTTTTTTATTCTCAATATCTTCTCTGGTAAAAACTCCCGTAGTGACTTTTGGTCTTGTTGAAAGAATGGCGAAGATTATTGTAATCACACTCGATATCAACATTATAAAAGTTGGAATTACTAAGTGCGCATTTTTTGGACTGTCTAATTTTGGTATAATCGATGAAAGTGCAATTGAGATAATAATAGCATTTACAGATAATAAAATATTGGCCTTACTATCAGCAATTCCGCTTAAGCGGGTATGATTTCCTAAAGTTACCCGAAATAAAGTATCAACTCCACGATCCGGTTTTTCGATTTTTTCTTTCTTTTTAATGTCATCTTCAAGCTTATCGGCTTCCTTTTTTTTCTGCTTCTCAATTTTCTTTTGAACCATCAACAAGTTTTTCTCTTTTAAAGGCTGCCATTTTTTCAGGGCGTGATCAGTATAAAAACGATGTTTATTCATTAAAAAATTCAGATTTTCTTTTGCCCATTCTGTATTTGAAAAATCTAAATTCCATGTGTTTTTTAATTCAATTCGCAACAATTCACAAGTAGTTTCATATTCAGTTCCCACAAGATGAGCGAAATCGGCATCTTTGATTATTTTTTCTAAATGTGTTTTCGGAATATACTCTTTTACGGTCGCCATAATCAAGCTTGAAACAACTGAGATAAATTCATCTGTCTGTTCTTTTTCTTTCAAAAAAGTAGTAGCGATTTTCACACTTTCTGCTTCATGATTTTCATAGCCTACAATATAACCCGTATCGTGAAACCACGCCGCCACTAATAAAACTTCTTTATCATCGCCTTTAACATCTTCTTTTTTACAGAGCTCTTTTACCGCATTTACTACCGTTAAAGTATGGTTAAAATTATGATACGAATATAAATTAGAAAGTTTATCTTTGAGTAAATTACTGACGAAATCTTCGGATTGCTCTATTAAATTCATGGAGATTTATTTTATACCACTAAATTATGAAATTGTTTTTGGATAACCATTTTATTACTAAAATTAAAAACTATTCTTTAGTAATAGTTGTTTTGTCACTGCTCTATTCCTGTGCGACGCATAAAGCGCAATATGGGAAAAATGTTAGTGCTAACGAAACGGAAAACGCAACTGATACTATAAAAATTGCACACACTATTTATTTAGTTGGTGATGCAGGAAATGCTGACGAAGAACAAGCGCAGCAAACACTTGAACTATTGCACCAAAAGCTAAAGAAATCGAATAAAAAAGCCACATTATTATTTTTAGGAGATAATATTTATCCTAAGGGTTTTCCTAGTGATGATAATGCTTCAGAGAAGGCTTTAGCCGAAACAAAACTTACTAATCAATTAAAACTTACTAAAGGTTTTAAAGGAAAAACAATTATGATTCCCGGAAATCACGATTGGTATAATGGGATTAAAGGTCTTGAACGCCAGGCAGATTTTGTTACGAAATATATGAATGATAAAAAATCATTTTTACCAAGAAAAAGTTGTGCAATCGAAGATGTGAAAATCGACAGCACTGCAACTTTAATTACAATTGACAGCGAATGGTTTCTTGAAGATTGGGACAATCATCCAACAATCAATGATAATTGTGACATTAAAACCAGAGAAGACTTTTTTGATGAGCTGGAAAATCTTTTAAATAAAAACCAGGAAAAAACTGTTGTCATCGCCATTCACCATCCTTTGATGAGTAACGGAACGCATGGAGGACAATTTTCGTTAGAGAAACAATTGTTTCCTCTTGAGAAAAAAATACCATTGCCAATAATTGGTTCTTTCATCAATTTATTGCGAAAAACATCTGGCGCAAGTCCGCAAGATATTCAAAACAAACAATATACTGTTTATGCAAAGAGAATTAAAACACTCTTACAAAAACAGAAAAATGTAATTGTAGTTTCCGGACACGATCATAATCTTCAGTATGTTAACAAGGAAAATATCAAGCAAATTATTAGCGGTGCCGGATCAAAATCTGAAGCTGCAAGAGCAATAAATCCTACTGAATTCTCTTATGGAGGAAATGGTTATGCCACTTTGACTTTATTTAAAAGCGGTGATGCAAAAGTTGCTTTCTTCGGGAATGAAAACAATAAAGAAAAGCTTCTTTTTGAGCATGAGATCATAAAAGCAAAAGAAATTAATTGGGCTGCAGGTGTTGACAATAAATTTCCAGCAACTGTAAAGACTTCTATCTATTCTGAAAAAATGACTCAGAAAAGTTTATTCCATAAATTCTTATTCGGAAATCATTATAGAAAATATTATAGTTTACCAATTGAGGCTCGCACAGCAACTTTAGATACTTTAATGGGCGGTTTAAAACCAATTCGCGAAGGCGGAGGACATCAATCGGTTTCTTTAAGAATGTCTGATCCTAAAGGTCGTGAATACGTAATGCGTGCCTTGAAAAAAAGTGCTACCGTATTTTTACAATCGGTTGCTTTTAAGGATCAATATGTTGTGAATGATTTTGAAGATACGTATGCGGAGAATTTCCTGCTGGATTTTTACACAACTTCGCATCCTTATACTCCATTTGCTGTTGGTAATATGGCAGACAAAATAGGATTGGCGCATACAAATCCAGTTTTATATTATATCCCAAAACAGAATGGCTTGAGGGAATTCAACTCTAATTTTGGAGATGAATTATATATGGTGGAAGAAAGACCGGCGGACAATCATTTAGACGGTAAAAATTTTGGAAATCCGTCTAATATTATCAGTACCGAGGATATGATGGCAAATCTTCATAAAGATGAAAAATATTCCGTGGATGAAAATGAATATATAAAAGCGCGTTTGTTTGACATGCTTATTGGTGATTGGGACAGACACAGCGATCAATGGCGTTGGGCAGAATATAAAAAAGATGGCAAGGTTACTTATAAGCCAATTCCGCGTGATCGTGATCAGGCTTTTGTTAAATACGACGGAACTTTACTTTCTATTTTAATGAATATTCCGGCGTTACGTCATATGCGAACTTTCAAAAATAAAATTGATAACGTAAAATGGCTGAACAGAGAACCATATCCAATGGATCTGGCTTTTTTAAGAACTGCAAATGAAAAAGACTGGCTGGCTCAGGCAAAATATATTCAGGAAAACTTATCTGATAATGATATTGACAATGCTTTTAAAAGTTTACCAGAAGAAGTTCAGGATGCAACAATTGCAGATATCCGACAAAAATTAAAGAACAGAAAAAAGGATCTTCAAAAATATGCTTCGGACTATTTTGATGTTTTAAGCCATACCGTTATGATTGCCGGAACTGATAAAAAAGACAAATTCGTGATCAATCATAAATCTAAAAAAAGTATCGAAATTCAGGTTTACCGAGTTAAAAAAGAAGGGGATGAGTTAGTTTATACCAAAAATGTTACGGATGATAAAACTAGTAATCTTTGGATTTATGGTTTAGATGATAATGATATTTTTCAGGTAACCGGAAATGAGAAATCAAAAATCAAAATTAGGTTGATTGGTGGTCAAAACAATGATACTTATAATATTGAAAACGGAAAACGAGTAATTGTTTATGATTTTAAATCAAAAGAAAACACATATAATCTAGATTCTAAAACTCAGACGCAATTAACGGATGATTATGATGTGAATTTATACAATTACGAAAAACCTAAATATAATGTTATTTCAGGATTGCCAAACATTGGATTTAATCCGGACGATGGTGTAAAAGTGGGTATTAATTTAAATTATACGGTTAACAATTTCAAACAAAATCCTTATACGCAAAGACACGTTTTAAATGCGTTTTATTACTTTGCAACCGGTGGTTTAGAGTTTAATTATGTGGCACATTTTCCGGGATTATTGGGTAAATGGATTATTGATGCTGAATCGCAATATACTACGCCAAATTTTGCCATAAATTATTTTGGATACGGAAATGAATCTGTAAACAATACTGAAGATTTAGGAATGGATTATAATCGTGTTCGTATTCAGAAATTTAATATTTTGGGAGCGATCAGACACGTTGGACGATACGGAAGTGAATTTAGTATCCAGCCGATGTTACAGCAAATGAGGGTTGAAGAAACTGAAAATAGATTTATCGATACTCCAAATATTATAAATCCAAATGTTTTTGACAGTCAGGTTTATGGTGGAGCAAAAATTAAGTATCATTTCAAAAATGCTGATTTTGCTGCAAAACCAACTTTAGGAATCGCTTTTATGGTTTCGGCTGCATGGATGACTAATCTGGACGATACTAAGAAAAATTTTCCAACTATTGAAAGTTTATTAGGTTTTACACATAAAATTGATCACAACGGGAAACTTGTTTTAGCGACTCTTTTTAAAGGAAAAGCAATTTTGAATAATAACTATGAGTTTTATCAAGGGGCAACTTTAGGTGGAGATACTGATTTACGCGGTTATAGAAATGAGCGTTTTTTAGGAAGTTCATATTTCTCCCAAAGTAGTGATTTAAGATTAAGCCTGGGTAAAATTAGAAAAACAATTGCGCCTTTGACTTATGGAGTTTTGGGTGGTTTTGATTATGGAAGAATTTGGCTTGATGGCGAAAGTTCAAAAAAATGGCACCAGGATTATGGCGGCGGACTTTGGTTAAATGCAATAAATGTTCTAACAGCAAGAATCTCTTATTTCAAATCTCCGGACGAAGAAGGAAGGGTTATTTTTGGAGCGGCATATAGTTTTTAAGGAAAGGTTCTGAGGTTCTGAGTTGCTAAGGTTCTAAGTTTTTAGTCTTAGGTTCAAAGTTGCAGGGGCTCAAAGTAACAAAGGTTTTTTGCCACGAATTTCACAAATTTCACAAATTATATATTCGTGGAAATTTGTAAAATTCGTGGCAAACTTTTTTATTCTTGTTCTTATTGAGTTTAATTTTCAATTTTTTAAGCCTAAAAACTTAGCAACTTAGCAACTTAGAGACTAAGTAACTTTTTTTTTCACAACTTAAACTCATAAACATTCCCTCCTACTTTATTTGTCTTTTCATCGGCAATTAATAAAGTATTATTGTCTTTGAAAACTATGGCTTCTTTTTGTGAAAAGTGATTTAGTTTTATTTCGGTTTGCGTTCCTTTATGGAATAAATCGCCTTTGTAACCTTTGAACAAAACAATTTTATCGTGACTTAACAAAACTACTTTTTTTCCGTCAGGACTAATTGTTGCGCTTGTTAGAACGCAATGATTGTAATTATCACAGGTTTTAAATTCTCCTATTTTAGTTGCTTTTTGAGTTCCCGGAGCATTTAATATCTTGTAGATAAAAGCTGTTCCGTCAAAACCTTTGCTTCGGTTTTTTGTGAAAAGATAAAAGTAATTTCCGTGTTCAAAAAAACCTTCTACATCATAAAATAATTCTTTTTTCTTTGGAGGAAATTCTGTTTGTTCAGGATATGAGAATGAAACTTTATATTCGGCTACAGCCAAATCTTTATTCAGCTGATTTTTATTGACCTTATAAATACACAAATCTTTGCGTTCGTTATCATTATTTCCAAAATCTCCAATATAAAGATTACCGCTTTTATCTTTTGTAATATCTTCCCAATCAACATTTGTTGCATTTGAGATTGTGATTGTTTTGGCTATTTTACCATTTGAATTTATGGCATAAATGGCATTTTTATTTCCGCTGTCTTCTAATGTATAAATCAAATTACTTTCAGGAAAATAGGTAATCCCCGAAACTTCTTTTAACTTTTTTGGCAGTGAATAAAGTGTTTTCAAATCATCATTTGATTGTTGCTGACATGCCAATAAAGCGATAGAAATTCCAAGTAAAAAAAACTTTTTCATAATAATATTTTTTTGTTTTAAACTCAATTTTAAAACATAGAAGTTATATAAATTCATGTAAACACAAAATCTTAGATTATCTTAAATAACTTATATGGTAAAAAAAATTAAATTAAATTAAATGTGTGTTTTTAAAATTGCGTGTGATGAACTCAAACGCCGCAAACATAATATGTCCCATTGATATGGCGTTTTTAAATTTCATATCATTGGTATAACGGTACAATTCCATTTTTAGTTGATTCAAATGTTCATCGGTCGAAATAGTATCGTGACACATTATATTCAATAATTTTTTGATTCTGTTTTCGGCAGAGTGAATCCGTTTTGCTAGAATTGCCCTTTCTTCATCTTTATACTGAATAATAGATCGTTCTTCCAGTTTATCTTTAATCAGTTTAATCATGGGATAATTCTCTTTGAAAAACTGCGGACGATATACTTTAAAATTCCCCTCGTAACATTGCTGATCAAAATCAATTGGACGAATTTTATAAACAACCTGATCAAAATCGTGAATAGGTACAATTACATAATTATACGCCCTCATATCGCCTAAAAGCCTTATCATACAACGTTCGTTGAACTTTACAAACTCTTTTGCAATTTGCGATTTTTCCATTTCGGTACATTTATCTAATAATGTATCCATAAAAACATCGCCTGGAATGCCAATAATATGTTCTTCGATTAAAGTGTCTTTATAAACCAGAAAGTTAATTTTATCCGGCGATAAAATATCTTCTAATTCCAGCCCGTAAATTCTGGAAGCATCTGCTTTTTTGATATAAAAATGGACATAATTATCATTAAGGATATTTCGAACTTTTATTCTGAAAGGTTTCGAATTTCCGAAAGTACAATAATCAATTGCATCCACATTTAAAAACTGAATGATCTCGCTATTACCATCAGAATGTAAAAGCGAATATATTTTTTTTAGATTTAAATCAATTTCATTTCTTTCAAATTCCCCATAATAAACCCGAATCCATAAAGTATCGGTTTCATTTTTATCGTACACATTTACAGAACCTGAAAACCGCAATAAATCATCATAGAACACAGATACTTTCGAAATACGTTCGTATCGTTCTAAATAATTTAAAAGAGATTGCGTTAAAGGGTATGACGGTTTTTTTAAAACCATTAAAGGTTCGCTCATTTTGAATATCTTTATTACAAATTTACATTAAATAAAATTTAGCGTAACAATATCGAAGTTGAATCGTCATACTTAAAACTAAAACCGAAATAATTTGGAAACCATACTTACTATTGAAAATCTTCACAAAAGATACGGGCGAATTCAAGCCTTAAAAAATGTTTCTTTTGAAATACAAAAAGGCCGCGTTTATGGAATTCTAGGTCCCAACGGAAGCGGAAAATCAACCACTTTAGGTATTGTACTGAATGTTGTAAACCGTACATCAGGAAATTATAGTTGGTTTGGCGGAAAAGTTCAAACTCACGAAGCTTTGAAAAAAGTAGGCGCTATTATAGAAAGACCAAACTTTTATCCTTACATGACTGCCGAAGAAAACCTGAAATTGGTTTGTAAAATAAAAAGCATCGATTATTCTAAAATCAACGAGAAACTTAATTTAGTTGGTTTAACCGAAAGAAAAGACAGCAAATTCAGTACTTTTTCGTTAGGAATGAAACAGCGTTTAGCCATTGCATCAGCGCTTTTAAACGATCCTGAAATACTGATTTTAGATGAACCTACAAATGGTTTAGACCCGCAGGGAATTCACCAGATTCGTGATATTATCAAAAAAATTGCTTCGCAGGGAACCACTATTTTATTGGCTTCGCATTTATTAGATGAAGTTGAAAAAGTTTGTTCTCATGTAATTGTTTTAAGAAAAGGAGAAATTCTTTATTCAGGTGCAGTGGATTCAATGTCAGCAAATGAAGGTTTTTTTGAAGTTATGTCCGATGATAATGTTACGCTAAAAAATGTTTTGGCAACCCATTCAGCAATTGACAAAATTACCGAAGAAGATGGTAAACTTTTGGTTTACTTAAAATCAGAATTATCAGCTTCAGAACTAAATCAGTTTTTATTTTCTAAAAACATTGCTTTGAGCCATTTGGTAAAACGCAAAAACAGTTTAGAAGCTCAATTTTTAGAATTAACAAAAAACGCCACCATCCAAAACAACTAAACAATGAACAGACTTATCTCTATAGAATTACAAAAAATCTGGAAAAACAAAGCCAGTCGTGTCCTTACTTTAACTTATTTTATTTTACTTTCCTTCATTGCATTAATTGCTTCTATAAAATTTGATATTGGTCCTTTTAAATTTCATTTTGCCGAAATGGGGATTTTCAATTTTCCGTATATATGGCATTTTAATACTTATGTTGCGGCTTTACTGAAATTTTTCCTCGCTATTGTTATTGTTTCCATGATGGCAAACGAATATAGTTATGGTACTTTGAAACAAAATTTAATTGATGGCTTAAGCAAGCAAGAATTTATATTATCTAAATTTCTTACGGTCGTATTATTTGCTTTAATCTCAACCATTTTCGTTTTTGTAATGAGTTTAATTCTCGGATATAGCTTTTCGTCTTATACAGAATTCGATGTTGTATTTATGGATTTAGATTATCTTCTGGCATTTTTTGTAAAACTTACGGCTTTCTTTTCTTTCTGTTTATTTTTAGGAATTTTAGTAAAACGTTCTGCATTTGCATTAGGATTTCTTTTGGTATGGAGTATTGCTGAAGGCATTATAAAAGGACTTTTAGTTTTTAAAATTTTTCCAAATAGTAATATTGGCAATTACATTACACAATTCCTTCCTCTGGAAGCCATGTCTAATTTAATCGTTGAACCTATTACAAGATTATCAGTTATAAAAAGTATTGGAACGCAAATGGGTGTAGAAAACACCAAAGATTACGGTGTTCATTATCTTTCAATTCTGATCGTTTTAGTATGGACATTTTTATTCATATACTTTTCTTACAACCTATTAAAAAATCGAGATTTATAGTATATTTGTCAGGCTATGAATTATTTTAAAAGTTTTTTGTTTTTCTTGTTTATCTGCTGTTTGTCTTTGAAGATGAATGCGCAAAACATTACTGTAGATGCCTCGAAAACGGCTGAGGAATTAGTAAAAAATATATTGATAAATAGTTCTTGTATAGATATAGGATCGGTTAATGCGACCGGAAATCCGGCGAGTAGCGGAAACAGTTATGCCTATTTTAGCTCAGCTACAAGCAGTTTTCCATTTCCGGGAGGAATTGTATTAAGCACTTCTCCCAGTAGTAGTGCTGCAGGACCTTTTAATCAATCAAAATCTGAAGGACAAACAAATAAAGACTGGATAGGTGATCCTGATCTGGAAAAAGCTTTAAATACATCTAAAAGCACACAGGCAACAGTTTTAGAGTTTGATTTTGTTGCCTTGACTAACTCTATTAGTTTCAACTATATTTTTGCTTCTAATGAATATCAAACTTACTTTCCTTGTAAATATTCAGATGGATTTGCTTTTTTAATAAAAGAAGCCGGAACCTCAGAAGAATATAAGAATCTTGCTGTTTTGCCTAATACCACAACATCGGTTTCTTCTACAACGGTTCATTCAATAATAAGCACTGTTACTTCTGGTGGTCAAACTTTTGAAGGTTGTGCTGCAATAAATGAAGAATATTTCAATGGTTATAATAATGGAAATAGTCCAATAAATTATGCAGGACAAACTGTGGTAATGAATGCTCAAACTACAGTTGTTCCTAATAAAACCTACCATCTAAAATTGGTCATTGCAGATGATGCAACCGGACAATATAATTCTGCCGTTTTTATTGAAGCCGGAAGTTTTGCTTCTAAGATAGATTTTGGAAGAGATAAAACAATTGCAAATAATAATCCCGCCTGTTTTAGCGAAATTACACCTTTAGACACTCAGTTAGATAATACCAAATATACTTTTAAATGGTCTAAAGAAGATGCATCTAATAATTTTGTTGCAATCACATCAGAAACCGGTTCTGTCTTAAATGTTACCGCAACAGGTAATTATAAGGTAGAAGCCACTTTAACCGGTACAACTTGCATATCTACAGGTCAAATAATGATTGAATATGCGCCGGAGATAATGTCAACCAATACCAACTTATTGCAATGTGACGATGATACAGACGGAATTACTATCTTTAACTTAACCAAAGTTGATAATATTATCAAAAATAATGTATCATCGATTTTAAATAAGGGTTATTATGAATCCCTTACGGATGCTCAAACAAAAGCAAATCCTATTCTAAATCCCGAAAAATACAGCAATAAAGTTCCTGATCAAATTGTTTATGCTAGAATTGAAAACCAATACGACTGTTTTACAATCGTTGAAGTAACATTAAAAGTTTCAAATTCAACAATTCCTGATCAAAATCCAATTGCGACTTGCGATGCAGATGAAAACCAAGATGGTTTATATCAATTTAATCTAAGTACAGAAGTAACTCCACAAATTTCTGCAGGTTTGCCAACCGGATTAGTTTTTAATTATTATATAAATACTAATGATGCCTTGAGTGAAGCAAATGCATTACCAAACATCTTTAAAAATACAACCGCTTTTAGCCAAATTATTTATGTTAAAGCTACAAACGGAGCAGATTGTTTTGATATTACTCCAATTACACTTATTGTGAATACTTTTGATCCTCCTAATTTTCAGGATGAAATAAAATATTTATGCAAAGGAGAAGAAATAACATTAAGTGTGGAGACAGGTTTTGCGAGTTATTTATGGAATACAGGAAGCACGGATAGTTCTATAACGGTAAATACATCAGGTGATTATTCTGTAGTTGTAACAGATACAAATGGTTGTGAAAAAACCAAGAAGTTTAAAGTAATTTTATCTGAACCAGCTTTTATAACAGAAGCCGTTATTAAAGATTTCTCCGGAATTGATAATTCGGTTTTAATCAAATATACAGGAGTTGGAAGTTATGAATTTTCATTAGACGGAACTATTTTTCAAGAAGATCCTTTATTCAACAATGTAAAACCGGGAATATATAATGCAATTGCAAGAGATAAAAATGGTTGTGGATTATCTAATTCATATCTTCTTTATGTTTTAGATTATCCAAGGTTTTTTACTCCAAACGGAGATGGATATAATGATTTATGGTTAATTACAAACATAGATCAACTTCCGGATTGCCGAATTTTTATTTTTGATCGTTATGGTAAACTACTGAAACAAATGAACCAGAATAGCGATGGATGGAATGGTGTTTTTAATGGTCAGCAACTGCCGGCAGATGATTATTGGTTTACTTTAGAATTTGCAGATGGCAGAACTATTAAAGGTCATTTTAGTTTAAAAAGATAAGCTAAAGAAATTATAATTTTTAAATTACAAATCCCAATACTTTTAAGTCAAAAAAATACTAAACTCCTTGATTGGAATTTGGGAAAAGTTATTTTAGTCTAAATCACTAAGAAATTACAATTTTTAAATTTCAAATCTCAATAATTATAAATCAAAAAAAATCCCAAACTCCTGATGGAATTTGGGATTTTTATATTGAAATTTAAATGTATTAGAATTTAAATCTTTTTCTATCAGTTTCTGTCAAATAGATTTTTCTCAAACGAATAGATTTTGGTGTAACCTCTACATATTCATCTTTTTGAATATACTCTAAAGCTTCTTCTAGAGAGAAAATGATTGGAGGAATAATCCTTGCTTTTTCATCATTTCCAGAAGAACGAACGTTAGATTGTTTTTTCTCTTTAGTTACGTTTACACACATATCATCAGCACGAGAGTTTTCACCAATTACCTGTCCTTCGTAAATTTCAGCATTTGGTTCAACAAAAAACTTACCACGATCTTGCAATTTATCGATAGAATAAGGAATTGCTTTTCCTTTTTCCATAGAAATCAATGACCCTTTGTTACGTCCGGAAATTTCTCCTTTGTATGGCTCATATCCTATAAAACGGTGTGCCATAATAGCCTCACCAGCAGTTGCAGTAAGTAATTGATTACGCAATCCAATAATTCCACGTGATGGAATATTAAATTTCACAATCATACGTTCTCCTTTAGTTTCCATAGAAAGCATTTCTCCTTTACGTAATGTAACGAATTCAACTGCTCTTCCTGAAAGATTTTCTGGTAAATCGATTGTTAATTCCTCAATTGGCTCACATTTTTTACCATCAATTTCTTTGATAATAACTTGTGGTTGACCAATTTGTAACTCATAACCTTCTCTTCTCATTGTTTCAATAAGAACAGATAAGTGAAGTACACCACGACCAAAAACCATGAATTTATCAGCAGAATCAGTTTCACCTAACTTCATAGCTAAGTTTTTCTCTAATTCTTTTGTCAATCTTTCTCTAATATGACGAGAAGTTACAAATTTACCTTCTTTACCAAAGAAAGGTGAATCGTTAATTGTAAACAACATACTCATTGTAGGCTCATCAATAGCAATTGTTTGCAAAGCTTCAGGATTTTCAGAATCAGCGATTGTATCTCCAATTTCAAAACCTTCAACTCCAATAATTGCACAAATATCTCCAGCAATTACTTGTTGTACTTTTTTACGGCCTAGACCTTCAAAAGTATGTAATTCTTTAATACGTGATTTTATAACTTTACCATCTCTTTTTACCAAAGAAATTGGCATTCCTTCATTCAACACACCTCTTTCAAGACGACCGATAGCGATACGACCTGTAAAAGCAGAGAAATCCAAAGATGTAATTAACATTTGTGGCGTTCCTTCAGATACTTTAGGAGCTGGTACATTTTTGATTACCATATCCAATAATGCTTCAACATTATCAGTTACGTTTTCCCAATGATCAGACATCCAGTTGTTTTTAGCAGAACCATAAACAGTTGGGAAATCTAATTGCTCTTCTGAAGCACCTAATTCAAACATCAAGTCAAAAACTTTTTCATGAACTTCTTCAGGAGTACAGTTTTCTTTATCAACTTTATTGATAACTACACAAGGTTTTAAACCAAGGTCAATCGCTTTTTGCAATACAAAACGCGTTTGAGGCATTGGACCTTCAAAAGCATCGACTAGCAAACATACACCATCGGCCATGTTTAATACACGTTCTACTTCACCTCCAAAATCGGCGTGACCAGGAGTATCGATAATATTGATTTTTGTTCCTTTATATTGAACTGATACGTTTTTTGAAGTAATAGTAATACCTCTCTCACGCTCTAAATCGTTATTATCAAGAATTAAATCACCTGTGTTTTCGTTGTCACGAAATAATTGACAGTGATACATAATTTTATCAACCAAAGTGGTTTTACCGTGATCGACGTGGGCAATAATTGCAATGTTTCTAATAGATTCCATCTGAGATTTTTAATGGGTGCAAAGGTACACTTTATTTTGATATAAAAAACGTTTCTGCGATAGTTTGCGTGTATACAAGTAATTAGTTCGTTAAAATAACGTAAATTTTACATTCTAAATGAACTTCGCTTGTTGTTAAGTTATATTTAATTTAACTATATTTGAGTAATGAAAAGTAAAACTCTCCCAATTACTCTAATTTACGTTATCATATCGCTAATTATGGCAATCCTATGTCATAAACTACTAACTACATACTTTTCCAAAATTGAATATTTTTATTTATTTTTAATAAAGGATCTCTTTTTCATAGTCACTACGGGCTTTATTTTCAACTATATACTCTCGAAAAACGAAAAGAAAAATATTTCTATTTTCGAAAAATTAAAAAGCACTAACGAAGAAATAAAAGAATCAAACGAAAAATATGATATTGTTGCAAAAGCGACAAGTGATACCATTTGGGATTGGAAAATTCAGGAAGACAGCATTAATTGGAACAAAGGTATTGAAGCCGTTTTTGGCTATAATCAGTCAGAAGTAGGAAAAACATCAAAATGGTGGTTTGACAAAATACATCCGGAAGACAGCATTAGAATGTCTATTAAATTATATTCTTTTATTGAGCAAAAAACTGAAAAATGGCAAGATCAATATCGTTTCAAATGTGCTGACGGAACCTATAAATATGTCCTGGACAGAGGTTTTTTATTGAAAGATGAAAATGGAAGAGCCATTAGAATGATCGGGGCCATTCAGGATATTACCAAACAAAAAGAAGAAGAACAGAGATTAAAATTACTGGAAACTGTAATCACACAATCTAAAGACTCAATTTTAATCACTGAAGCAAATTCAGCAGATAAAAAAATTCCAAAAATAGTATATGTAAATCCTGCATTTTCTCATATGTCAGGATATCTGTCACACGAAATAATAGGGAAATCACCCAATATTTTCAAAGGACCAAAATCTGATTCTGAAGAATTAAAAAAACTTTTAAGAGCAATAAAAAATGAAGAAGAATGTTTAATCGAAACCATTAGTTATACTAAAAACAAAGAAGAATTTTGGGTTCGGTTTTCAATGATTCCAATTTTTAGCAATGAAGGTGTAATTTCACATTGGATTTCTATTCAAAGAGATATAACTGATGAAAAAAAACTAGAAACCGAAAAAGAACATCTTATCAGAGAACTAACCCAAAATAACAAGGATTTAAAACAATTTTCATATATTACATCCCATAATTTAAGGGCGCCCTTATCTAATTTAATTGGACTTTTAAATCTTATTGAAAGCATTCCAATTGAAAATCCTGAATTAGAAGAAATTCTTGCAGGTTTTACAAAATCCACGCATTTATTGAACGAAACAATAAATGATTTAGTTAAAGTAATCATTATCAAAGACAATCCTTCTATGCAAAAAGAAGAAGTATCTTTAAAAGAAATTTTCGAAAATGTTTTTAGTCAATTGTCTTTTCAAATTGAATTACACAAACCAATTATTAAACTTAAATTTGACAGAGTTCCGTTATTAAACACAAATAAAGCCTATATTGAAAGCATTTTGCTTAATTTACTTACCAACTCAATAAAATACAAATCCGAAAACAGAAAACTAAAAATTGCTATTACTGCAGAACATATAGACAATCATACAATTTTAACTTTTAAAGATAACGGCATTGGAATTGATCTGGAAAGAAACGGTGACAAAGTATTTGGCTTATATCAAAGATTCCATAATTATCCTGACAGCAAAGGGTTGGGCTTATATCTTGTAAAATCACAAGTTGAAACAATGGGTGGCACAATTAGTATTGAAAGTGAAGTCAACAAAGGAACAACATTTATAATAACCTTCAAAAATTAACAAATATGCTGGAGCAAATTTTATGCATTGATGACGACCCAATCACGCTAATGTTATGCAAGAAAGTAATTTCAAAATCATCTTTTTCTAAAGAAATCATCACTGCCCCAAATGGCGAGGAAGCATTACACCATTTCAACACTTTAAAATACAATAAAAACAAAGCCAATAAACCCCAATTAATTTTTCTGGATTTAAATATGCCTGTCATGGGCGGTTGGGAATTTTTAGACTATTTTACTTCTCCTGACTACAATGAATTTAATACTGCAAAAGTAATTGTATTATCCTCTACAATTGATCCAGAAGATCTGGCAAAGGCAAAAAAGTACCCCATAATAATTGATTTTCTCTCAAAGCCAATCACACAACCAATGCTTGAATATCTAAAAAAGAAAATGAATCTTTAATAGCTCTATATTTATCAAGCATTTTATATTTAATAATTAGAATAATGGCGTTACCCTCCGGGCCGGGCTGTCTACTAAATCTTTTGTTCCAGTTTATTTAGGAATAAACTAGATATTTTATCTTGTCACAAAAGGATATCGTTCCCATCCCTAACGCAATACATACTTATCCACAAAATTCAAACTTAAATTGAATTCCAAATTTCAATAGATATAACCATAATAAAAAACCAATAAAAAAAATCCAAATTCCAATACACATAGCAGTATTTACAGCGTGTAAGTTGAATATTTATACTTAAATCTTCCTGCTCCACAGGTTTTCGTGTTGATCCAAAAAAAAATCCAAATTCCAATATACATCACAGTATTTGCCGGTGTAAGTTGGAATTTGGATTTTTTTTATTTGAATTTTCTCATTGTTTAGTTCAAACAAAAAAAGTCCTCTAAAAGAGGACTTTTTATATATTTAGGAAATTGTAGTTAATTACAATTTAGCAACATGCTTAGTTAATTTAGACTTCAAGTTAGAAGCTTTATTATCATGAATGATGTTCTTTTTAGCTAATTTATCAATCATAGAAATTACAGTTGATAATTTTGAAGCTGCATCAGATTTATCAGTAGCTAATCTTAATGCTTTAATAGCGTTACGAGTAGTTTTATGTTGGTATCTGTTAAGAACTCTTCTTTTTTCGTTACTTCTGATTCTTTTTAATGCTGACTTATGATTTGCCATTTTGTTTTAATTTTAGATGTAATAATTATTATATATACTAGTTAAAAAAGAAAAACCTCCCACAATTGCAAAACAATCACTTTGGTTTTAACTAATAAAACAAAGACCGAGACACCAGTTTTTATTTTACAAAACTTATTCACAACTAATTTTAGTAGTCTGTAAGGGAATCGAACCCCTGTTACCAGGACGAAAGCCTGGAGTCCTAACCCCTAGACGAACAGACCAGTATCCTCTAAGTTTTCTCCAATTTTAATAAATTGAAATTTTGTAGCCCGTAGCGGAATCGAACCGCTCTTACATGGATGAAAACCATGCGTCCTAACCGATAGACGAACGGGCCATTTTAATTCTCAGTATTTCAAGAAAATTTTGCAATAAAAAAGTAGTAGCCCGTAGCGGAATCGAACCGCTCTTACATGGATGAAAACCATGCGTCCTAACCGATAGACGAACGGGCCTGCTTCTCTAATGCGGATGCAAAAATACAACTATTTTTAAGATGTACAATACCTGATGCAAAAAAAAGTAAAAAAAATTAATATGCCTTTGCAAACAACACTCTTTTCGAAGAAGGATTCCCAGTAAATACACAGGTTCCCGCCTCTTCTACAGCGTCTAAAGGAATACAACGAATCGTTGCTTTTGTTAAGTCTTTTATTTTCTCTTCTGTCTCAGCCGTACCGTCCCAATGTGCCGAAACAAAACCACCTTTTCCATCTAAAATTTCCTTAAATTCCTCAAAACTATTTACTTCCGTAATATGAGTATCACGATAATTTAATGCTTTATTA
The DNA here is from genome assembly GCF_018380615.1 of Flavobacterium psychroterrae. Classification (GTDB taxonomy): domain Bacteria; phylum Bacteroidota; class Bacteroidia; order Flavobacteriales; family Flavobacteriaceae; genus Flavobacterium; species Flavobacterium psychroterrae. Next base: position 58,129 of record NZ_JAGYVZ010000020.1, read on the forward strand.
AATAAATCAGTTTGGATCTGTTCAAGAAGGTCATTTATGTAAGTAACGATTCCTTCACCAGAAACTGTCTCTTTTGTTAATGTATCACGTCTGGCAACTTCAAAAGTTCCGTTTTCTAAATCTTTTGGTCCAACAGCAATTCTAACAGGAACACCTTTCAATTCCCATTCAGCAAACTTGAATCCTGGTTTTTGAGTCGTTCTGTCATCATATTTAACTGAAATCTTTAATTTCTTAAACTTAGCCGTTAATTCATTAACTGCTGCGCTAATTTCAGCAAATTGCTCATCTGTTTTATAAATAGGAACAATAACCACTTGTATAGGCGCTAAATTTGGAGGTAAAACTAATCCCTGATCATCAGAATGCGTCATTACTAAAGCTCCCATCAAACGAGTAGAAACTCCCCAGGAAGTTCCCCAAACATGCTCTTGTTTCCCTTCGGCATTTGTAAATTTTACATCAAAAGCCTTTGCGAAATTTTGCCCTAAAAAGTGAGATGTACCTGCCTGTAATGCTTTTCCGTCTTGCATTAAAGCTTCGATACAATACGTTTCATCCGCACCTGCAAAACGCTCTGTTTCGGTTTTAATACCTTTAACTACCGGAATTGCCATGAAATCCTGAGCAAAATCAGCATAAACATTCATCATTTTTTCAGATTCCTCTAAAGCTTCTGCCTTTGTTGCGTGAGCTGTATGCCCTTCTTGCCATAAAAACTCAGCAGTTCTTAAAAACAAACGAGTACGCATTTCCCAACGAACAACATTTGCCCATTGATTTATCAATAAAGGTAAATCCCTGTAAGATTGCACCCATCCTTTATAAGTAGACCAGATGATCGCTTCACTAGTAGGACGAACAATAAGCTCTTCTTCTAATTTAGCATCCGGATCCACCATTAGTTTTCCGGGTTTGTCCGGATCATTTTTTAATCTGTAATGTGTTACAATAGCACACTCTTTTGCAAATCCTTCAGCATTTTTTTCTTCAGCTTCAAACATGCTTTTAGGCACAAATAAAGGAAAGTAGGCGTTTTGATGTCCAGTTTCCTTAAACATTCGATCTAACTCAGCCTGCATTTTTTCCCAAATAGCATATCCGTACGGCTTAATAACCATACATCCTCTAACTCCTGAATTTTCGGCTAGATCTGCCTTAACAACCAGCTCGTTATACCATTTCGAATAATCTTCTGATCTTGTAGTGAGGTTCTTACTCATATTGAATAGTTTGGCACAAATTTTGTTTTAATAATTTTAACTAAATAGTTTGACAAAACTAACTATTTTTGTAATGTGCAACAATAAAAAACACCACAGATATGAAAACTTCTACATCTCTCCGCCAAAACTCAAGTCATTTTTATATAATTGGATTTCTGAGTTTTCTATTAGCATCTTGTGGTTCTTACCAAAATACTTCATATAATGACAATGACGGAGTATATGGTGGCTCAACAAGAACATATGCTACAAATACCACAAACACCAACAATCAATATAAAGACTACTTTAAATCATTGCAAGATGATAATCAGCCAACTGAAATTTTCACAGACGTTGATTCTTACGGTAATTACTCAGATAACGACAGTACACAAACAGCTGCAACCGCTTATCCTGCCTGGGGAAGCGCAAATTCAGAAGTTGCTGTAAACGTATATTCTGACCCTACATGGTCAATGGGATTCGGAATTGGTTTCGGATTCCCATATTATGGATGGGGTTACGGAGGCGGTGGTTATTGGGGCTACCCAAGTTACTGGGGACCTAGATGGGGTTATCCGGGATGGGGATACCCAGGATATTGGGGTGGAGGTTATGGATATGGTTATAATAACTACTCTTACAGCTACGGAAGAAGAGGATCTGCCGCTTATTACGGAGGCAGAAACTATGCATCTAACAGAAGCTACATGACAAACAGAGGTTATAATACCAATAGAAACTACACTTCAGGAAGAAATTATAACACAAACAGAAATAGCTATAATTCATCAAACAGACAAAATGGCTACTCTGACTTTAGAAGAAGTTCTTCTGCAAGCGGAAGAACATATAATTCATCAAGTCCAAGTTTCACAAATAGAAGAGCTACAACTCAAGGTCAAAGCAATAGCTATGATTATTCTAACAGAAGATCAAGCAGCAACACAACCACAAGAAGTTACAACAATAACACAAATAGCTCACCATCAAGAAGCTACTCTCCTAGCCCATCTCGCTCTACGAATAATAGCGGCGGAGGAAGCATGAGATCATCTGGCGGCGGTGGAGGCGGTGGCGGAAGATCATACGGCGGAGGTGGAGGCGGAAGAAGATAATTAACTCTTCACAAATCTAAAAAATCACAATAAAACTTATCCAAATGAAAAAAATATTATTCCTACTTATTACAGGACTAACTGTCAGCGTCTCACATTCACAAGAAATATCAGATGCTGTTCGTTACTCACAAGACAACTTAACAGGAACAGCAAGATTTAGAGCAATGAGCGGTGCTTTTGGAGCTGTTGGTGGAGATTTATCCTCCATGAGTGTCAATCCTGCCGGATCTGCAATTTTCTCTAATAACCAAATGGGAGTAACTTTAAGCAATCAGAACATTAAAAATAACTCAGACTATTTTGGAAATCAGACGAGTGATAAAGAAAACTCATTTCTACTGAACCAAGCCGGAGCTGTATTCGTTTTTCATGATCATAATCCAAATAGCTACTGGAAAAAAATTGCTATTGGTGCAACGTATGAAAACACAAATAATTTTAACAATAATACTGTATCGGTAGGGACTAACCCAACAAATTCTATTGCAAATTATTTTCTGGCGTATGCTAACGGAATTTCATTAGGCGATATAACTCAAATACCTTACAGAGATCAATTTTACAATGAACAACAAGCGTATTTTGGATATAAAGGATATGTAATAAATCCAGTTGCAAATACTGACAACAACACTCAATACACTTCTAATGTTCCTGCAGGAGGTAATTATTATCAGGAAAACGAAACTCACACCAGCGGTTATAACAGCAAATTAAGCTTCAATATTGCTACATCATTTAAAGACAGACTTTATTTGGGAGCTAACTTAAATGTACACATTACAGATTTTAGAAGATCAAGCACATTCTACGAAGACAATGATAATCCATTACAAGCAACAGAAACTATATCAAATTTACGTTTCAACAACGAGCTTTACACATACGGTAACGGATTTTCATTTCAACTTGGTGCAATTGCTAAAGTTACGGAGTCATTCAGACTTGGTTTAGCATATGAATCTAACACCTGGTACGAACTTTATGACGAGGTTTCTCAAAGTTTATACACAACAACGCAAGCTACAGGAGGACAACCAATAAACAATAATGTTAATCCAAATATTGTAAATGTATATGAATCATATACGTTACAAACTCCTGGGAAAACAACTTTTAGCGCAGCTTATATATTTGGAAAATCCGGATTAATTAGTGTTGATTATGCTATTAAAGATTATGGAAATACTAAATACAAACCAACAAACGATGCTGGATTTAGAGGTGTAAACAGCGATATTAGCAATCAATTAACCAGCAATGGCGAATTAAGAGTTGGTGCCGAATACAAAATAAAACAATTAAGCTTGCGTGGTGGATATCGTTTTGAAGGAAGTCCATACAAAAACGGAACAACTATTGGAGATCTAAACAGCTATTCAGGAGGCTTAGGCTATAATTTTGGAGGAACTAAAGTAGATTTAGCGTACTCCTATTTAGAAAGAAAATCGAATCAGGGATTTTTCGCTACAGGATTCACTGATGGCGCTAACATTACATCGAAACTAAATAATGTTTCTTTGACTTTATTATTTGAATTGTAATTAAAAATAAATAGATGAATTGAAATTTCCGTCAGGGTTTACTTGACGGATTTTTTTTAGCCCTAATGATCCCGAAGTTTCGGGGAGATATCCTTTTATAACGGTCCCAGAACTTCAGAAGTCATAAAATACACGAAGCAGTCCTGACAACTATCATTAAGCTTGATAAAAAACAACTAAAAGAAACCGAAACAAGTGGTGTTTGGATAAAAAAAGTGTAATTTTGCACTCCAATTTATAAAAGTATGAGAGCCAAGTCTTTAAAAAAGAACAAAATTAACGTAATCACTCTTGGGTGTTCGAAAAATGTATATGATAGTGAAGTCTTAATGGGACAGCTTCGTGCAAACGGCAAAGAAGTGACTCACGAGGCGCCTGCAGCAGAGGAAGGAAACATCATTGTAATCAACACTTGTGGTTTTATTGATAATGCAAAAGCAGAATCAGTAAACATGATTTTGGAATATGCTGATAAAAAAGAGCGAGGATTGGTTGATAAAGTTTTTGTAACAGGATGTTTATCTGAGCGTTACAGACCTGATTTAGAAAAAGAAATCCCAAATGTAGATCAATATTTTGGCACAACAGAATTACCTCAACTATTGAAAGCTTTAGGAGCTGATTATAAACATGAATTATTAGGAGAACGTTTAACGACAACTCCAAAAAACTACGCTTACCTAAAAATTGCTGAAGGTTGCGATAGACCTTGCAGCTTTTGTGCAATTCCGCTAATGAGGGGGACGCACGTTTCTCAACCAATTGAAAAACTGGTTAAAGAAGCTCAGGGATTAGCTAAAAACGGCGTTAAAGAATTAATTTTAATTGCACAAGACTTAACTTATTATGGTCTTGATATTTATAAAAAGAGAAATCTTGCTGAACTTCTTGAAGAATTAGCAAAAGTAGAAGGCATTGAGTGGATTCGTTTGCATTATGCTTATCCTACCGGTTTCCCGATGGATGTTTTGGAATTAATGAAACGCGAACCTAAAATTTGTAATTATATTGATATTCCGTTGCAACATATTTCAGATTCTATTTTGAAATCTATGCGTCGCGGGACAACTCAGGCAAAAACGACTCAATTATTAAAAGATTTCAGAGCTGCTGTTCCGGGAATGGCGATCAGGACTACTTTAATTGTTGGATATCCTGGTGAAACTCAGGAGGATTTTGAAATTTTGAAAGATTTTGTTCAGGAAATGAAATTTGACAGAATGGGATGTTTTGCTTATTCTCATGAAGAAAATACACACGCTTATTTATTAGAAGATGATGTTCCTGCTGATGTAAAACAAGCCAGAGCAAACGAAATCATGGAATTGCAATCGCAAATTTCATGGGATTTGAACCAGGAAAAAGTGGGTCAGGTTTATAAATGTATTATCGACAGAAAAGAAGGCGCTCATTTTGTGGGAAGATCTGAATTTGATAGTCCTGATGTTGACAACGAAGTTTTGATTGATGCCTCTAAACATTATGTAAAAACAGGGGAATTTGTTAATATAAGGATAATAGAAGCAACAGAATTTGATTTATACGGAGAACCTGCTTAAATTTACCCTATACAATTATCAATTTTAGATAAAAACACTTTTATGAAAGCTATACAATCTTTATTTCTTTTGGTTTTTACCTTATTCTGCTTCAATTCTGTTTCTGCTCAATACGGAAACGGATATAACAATGGTTATGGAGGCGGCAATGGCTATGGCAATAATGGTTATGGAAGAGGTGGCGGAATGGGCATGGACAGAAGTATGATGGGCGGCGGACCGCAAGGAAACACCAGCAAACCTAAAGAAGCATCACCCGAAGAAAATGCAGCCAGAATTGTAGAACAAATGAAACCGGTAGTAAATCTTGATGAACTTCAGGCTATTGCTATTGCAAATGTTTTTACAGACAGCATGAAAGAGCAAGGAATTCTTTTAAAAAATGAAGGCAGCAGTCAAGATGAAAAACTGGAGCAAATCAAAGCACTGAGAGAAAGCACTACAAAAAAAATAACTGCTTTTTTAAATCCGGATCAGATTGAAAAATATACCACTTTCATGGCTGAATTCAAAGAGTTAAAAAAACCTTCGAAATCAAAAAAGAAAAAAGATTCTAAAGAAAACAAAGACACAAAAGAAGTTAAAGAAGATACCGAAGCAACAAAAATTAAAGAATAATTGTTTCCAACCTCATCTTAAAATTTAAGCATTATGGCAAAAAAACATTTTTGTTATCTGATATTAGCACTTATTATTACTGCTTGTTCGACAAACCCTTATAAAACCACAGAAAAGGTTTACGACAAACAATTAAAAACATTAGAAAATCAAATTACAAATAAAGAAGCTCAGCCTATACCTGCGGTTAGTCCTGTAGTTATTGACACTACATATGCAGCACAATTGGGTATTGTAAAGGATACTTTATCAAAAACAGGATCTACTTATTTACTAAATGGAGTAAGTACAGAATGGATTGGAACTGTGAACTTTAATTTAAGAAAGCCAAGCTTTATTGTTATTCATCATACTGCGCAGGATTCAATTCAGCAAACAATTAAAACATTTACCATTACCAGAACACAAGTTAGTGCTCACTACATTATTTCTGAAAACGGTAAAGTAGTTCAAATGCTGAATGATTATTTAAGAGCATGGCACGCCGGAGCATCAACCTGGGGGAAAAATACAGATTTAAACTCTTCTTCAATTGGAATTGAACTTGATAACAATGGTTCTAAACCTTTTACAGAGGCTCAAATTAGCAGTTTAGTAGCGCTTTTAACAAAATTAAAGAAAGACTATAATATTCCGACGCAAAATATCTTAGGTCATGCAGATATTGCTCCAGGCAGAAAACAAGATCCTAGCGCTCTTTTCCCATGGAAAACTTTGGCAGAAAAAGGGTTCGGAATCTGGCCGGATGAAGTATTGGAAGAAGCACCTTTTGATTTTAAAATCGAACAGGCGTTGAGAATTATTGGTTATAACACCAAAAATCTTTCGGCAGCAATTCAGGCTTTTAAATTACACTATATACAAACTGATGCAACTGCAACTTTAGACAGAAAAACAATAGATACTATTTACTCTATTTACAAAAAGCAAATTCAGTAAAAGAATATATAATTCAAACATAAAACGCGTTTCTAAACATTTAGAAACGCGTTTTTTTACGTACAAAATTGCGCAATCCAGATAACTATCAAAATAATGATTTTAGTATTTTTTGCCACGACCCGAGCGATAGCGAACAGGCGAAGCAATTTCACGAATTAACACAAATTAAATGCTGTTTAGCCACAGATTAAAAAGGATTAAAAATGATTTTTTGTCGTACGAATTAAAACAAATAGTTAAGTCGCAGAAATATGTTGACAAATAAAAAATTAGTAAAAATTCGTGAAATTGCTTCGCCTGTTCGCTATCGCTCGGGTCGTGGCAAAAAAAAAGACTAACATTAATCTTTTGAATCAAAACAAAAATTTGTGGACCTATATTAATTTTAACCAAGAGTCCGATAAGATTTAATTTTACTTTACACATCGAAAACACAAAGCTCACAAAGCCAGATCAACACCAAGCTTTGCGGACTCTGTGGTTAAATTTTATTAGCCAATAAAAAATATTGTATGTTTTTTAAAGGTTCGTGTTGATCCAATCTTTTTAAATCAATTTAATCTGTGGCAAAAAAACACCATTCAAATAAAAAAGCTGCCAAAACATGAGTATGTTTCGACAGCTCCAAAAAAAAAAAAAAAAAATATCAATCTTTATCTCTAGAAAGAGTAAGTTGTAGCAATTAATCCGTAGAAAGATCCTCCTGTTGGCAAAGCATCTTTATCTAAAAAGATATCTTCAGAAGCAGCATCGTATCTTAACTCAGGAATTATTGTTAGTTTTCCAACTTTATAATTTAAAGAAACTGTATTTGCAAAAACACTAGATCCTGTTAATGTCCCTAAACTTGGTGCCGCATCCTTAGCATCAAAATATTCAATTCTGTAAGCTAAACTCAAAGATGGTTTGAAAGCATAATTTGCATATCCTACTATAGAAAACCATTCACCGTCTAACGTGCTGTCAAAGTCATTTTTGCTTTTAGCATAAGTTGCATTAAATCCAAGTCCGAAACTATCACTTATTGTTTTTGATGCAGTTAAATCAAACTGAGTTTTATTTTCATCAGATGGTATAACTAAAGTTCCAGGAGTAGGATTAGTACTTCCTGTTGTAAAGTTTAAATAAGCACTTCCTGTATCACCAATATATCCTATTTGTCCTATGTACGTTTTTTGACTTGAACCTGCATCCATTGCAGATTTAAAATCAGTAGGATTTGTGACACCAAGCATCGCTGTAAACTTTCCTGATGTATATTGTGCTTTTACTCCAGTATTAAAGAACGGTCCATAAGAAAAAGCATAAGACATACTGTAGTTTTTATTATCTACTGCATCTAATACTTCATATCCTATATGTGTTCCAAAACTTCCTGCCACTACTTTAAATTTGTCTGTTATTTGATACGTGAAAAATAATTGTTTTATTAAAAATTTTGCATTTATATCTTTATCTGTTGTTTCATTATATGAAAATTCCCCTGCTCTTTTTCCGAAACCTAAATCTACAAAAACAGAAGCTTTTCCGAACGTATGTGATGCTTCTACGGAAGCCATTCCTAATTCGAATGAATCTTGTGAGTTGGTAAAGCTCGTTAATCCATTCATTTGTTTTGAAAAATCATATTTATAGTAAGCGTCTGCCGATCCTCCCCAAGTAGTTGCCGGTGAAACTGAAGCTTCAGTATCATCTTGGGCAAAAGCAAAAGAACTTGTTAACATCGCGGCTAAAATGTGAAATACTTTTTTCATGTGTAATTGGTTTTTAGTTATTAATTGATTCTGGTTAGTTAATCTTTTATATATCTATGTAATAGTATAAGTCATTTCTAAAACCTCTTATTCGCCGCCAAAACATCCTCATTTTCATTAGCGAATTTATTAACTTTTGTATGAGGAATAGACCTGAAGCCTATTTTTTTGACGATTTCATAGCAGAATTATGGATTACAAAAATTAAATTAACAATAATCGTGATTTGACATTTATACTTAATTATTTTTGAAAATTCAATAACCACTTCAACGTGTTTTAAGCCTAAAAAACAGATCAAAACCTAAAAAGGTACCCTGAAAAAGAATTATTAAACGTAAAAAACATCTTAAAAAACAAAACACCCCTATAAAAAATAGGGTATAATAAAATAAAGCAAAAAAATCAGCAATTTAAATTCATAAAAAAGCAAATCCAAATTATAAAACGAGACAGTTAAAATTCTTACAAATACTTTCGTAAATTATTATTATAGTTTTTCAAATTTCTATAATTGGTAATGAAATTTGAAATTACTATTACAAGAAATAAAATAAAAAAAGCCTGTTCAACTTTTTGAACAGGCTTTTGAAAAAACAGAAAACAAAATCTAATCTTGTGTATTGTATTTTCTTAAAAACTCACGAACTTTAATACCGGATTCTTTTAAATCCTGATCTTTCCATTTTCCTTCGGATTTTGCAGATTTTTTTAAAATTGAACATGTTTCATCTTTATCCGAAACTGACCATGTTATCCAGCTTAATTTTTTAGCTTCCATCCAATCTATATATTCTTGCCAGGCTTTACTTTTTAATGGCCCATCACCAGTAGCTTCCATACCGGCAGATTCTGAAACAAAAATTGGCAAACCATTTTTTATAGCTTCGTCGGTTCTGTCTCTTAATTCTTTACCATGTGTCGCAGCATAAAAATGCATAGTGTACATTATATTATCAAATCCTTTAATTGGGTCGGCAGCTGGAAGATTTACATCCTGATCCCAATGTGGTGATCCTACTAAAATAATATTATGAGGATCATTTTCCCTGATTACCTTAATTACTTCTTCGGCGTAAGCCTTAATTTCCGGCCAGGATTCATAATCGGGTTCATTAAAGATCTCATATATTATATTAGGATACTTTGCATACTTTTTAGAAACCTCACCAAAAAATTCTTTCGCTTCTTTGAGATTAATATTATGACTGTGCCAATCGATTATCACATATATATCAGATTTTATAGCTCCGTTTACAACAGCTTCTATTTTTTGTTTAGAAAATTGTTGTTCCTTTATATACGACATTTCTCCTAACTCAATTCCCATTGCTGCACGAACAACATTGCAATTAAAATCTTTTTTTTAACCAATTAACCGCTTTTTCATTATAAAATCTCGGCCACATACTATGCCAGCCAAAACTCATTCCGCGTAAAACGACTGGGTTACTATTTTTATCTACCAATTGAGTTCCGCGAACGCTTAATTGACCATGATGTTTTACAAATTGGGCATTTGAAACAGAAACGATCATTAATAATGTAAGAGTAAATATTTTTTTCATTTTCATAATAAATATGATTTTAAGGAATTAATCGCAAAGTAATTACGTCATGCGGAGCAATATCAGCAGTGAAATTCTTTTTTGTAGTTCCAATTTCCTTATTCTTCCAAAGATCTTTTAGCTTAAAAAAAGCTTTACTGAAATTAGCTTCATAACCAAAATCAGTATCTTTGATGATATGTTTTTTCCAATCGAAGTTGACTTTTTTAGGCACTTCACTCCTATTTAAAAAAGTTACAGCCCAGTTCCCATTAGATAAAGGTTTTACCCAGATTTCTAAACCATCTTCGGCTGAATATTTAAAACCCTGAATTCCCAGTTTATCCTGATCGACAGCTATTAGTTCTTTGTTGGTTAATATTGCTAAAGTTTCTTTTGACATTTTTCTGAAATCATTTCCGGCAACAAGCGGAGACGCCATCATACACCACATCGAGAAATGCGATTTATCTTCAATATCATTCATTTCGTTGCCAACTTCCATCATATCAAAATCATTCCAATGATCCGGACCAGAATATTTACGAATGTCTTTTCGCATTTCTACGATTTTCATAAATCCCCAGGATGACCAATTTCCTTCTTCATGTTTGAATTCGCAATCAAAACAAGGATAAATATCTCCGGAAATTCTCCACAAATTCCCAACTGGTTTTCCCCATTCCCACGGTTGATTATCGCCCCATTCACAAAGACTAAATACAATAGGTCTTCCTGCAGTTTTTAGCGCATTACTCATTGTTGTATAAGCTTCTTTAGCGGTAATTCCTTGTGTGTTACACCAATCATATTTTAAAAAATCAATTCCTAGTTTTGCATAAAATCTGGCATCCTGATATTCATAACCACGAGTTCCGGGATAACCTGCACAAGTTTGTGTTCCTGCACAATTGTACAAACCAAATTTCAAACCTTTACTATGCACATAATCTATTACAGCTTTCATTCCGTTAGGAAATTTAACCGGATCCGGAATTAAATCTCCATTAGCATCGCGTTCTCTGGTCATCCAGCCATCATCCAGCACAATATAATTGTAGCCCGCAGCAGCCATTCCGGAGGAAACCATAATATCTGCTGTTTCTTTTACTAATTTTTCATCTATACCTGTCCCGAAAGTATTCCACGAATTCCAACCCATTGGTGGTGTCATCGCTAAACCTTCAAATTTTCCTGCTAATTGCGTATGAGTATTCCCTTGGCTAAAGCCAAAATTTGACAAACACAAAGCAAATACTAAAATGATCTTTTTCATTATTAAAAATTCAAATTAATTATATTTTAAAAAAAAATATTCCCTAATTGAGTTGATTAGGGAATATTTAAAACAAAACTCAAAATAAATATCTTATTTCAATACAAATCCCATGTCATCCATAAGGATTGTATTTCCGCCAAAATTTCCAGATTCCTGTAAAGTCAACTGATCAAATGTTGTTGGATTTCCAATATCCGAAAAAGGAATTTCGATAGTGGTCCACGTTGACGTTAATGATTTTTTGATTTGATAAGCCCATCCGCCAAAGACGAAAGTTATACTTGCATTGGCATTTTGTGAGATACTCTTAACCTTAACTCTGAATGCTTTATATTTAGAAACATCTCTTGAATTAAATTTCATATCGGCACCATTCCATCCACCAAAAACAAACTTAATGGAGGATTCACCTTGTACTTTATCATCTTTAAAAGAAGTATTAAAAGTATCTGCGGTTTGCCAGGCATTGTGACCTGTATCTCCTTGCAATTCATCATCATAAAGCGCTGAACCAATTGCTTCAGCAGAAACCGCAGCACCAGAAATATTGCTAACTGTTACATATTTATCAGTTGCATTTGCCGGCATTTTAAATTTTACTTCAGTTAAAGTAGAAGAAACAACCGGTACATTTTCTGTTCCAACTTTTACAACAGGATTCAAAAAATAATCACCGTTAAGTGTCACTATATCTCCTTCGGCAGCATTTATGGAATTGAACCAATTAAAAGTAGGAACCGGAGGAGCAACCGTTAAATTAAAAACAGCCGTTCCTTTACCTGTAACAACTTTTAGCTCATTTGAAGCATTTGAATAAGGCGTTTTTTCATCTATTAATATCACTATATCCGTATCTGTTACTAAAGTTGGTCTGAAATAAGTATCAAAATCATTGAAATATACTTTTGTTACAGAAAGCAATCCTTTTCCATGAATGATATAGTAATTTTTTGGATCTACTAAAGTAACCGGAGTCGATGGCAAAAGATTTCCTGCTAAATCATAACCGGAACGTGATATTGATTCTATAACCGGCGCACCTGTATAAGCCGAAGCACTATCATCATTTGAGCATGAACTTAAAAACATTAAAGATAACATCCATGCCATACATGCTGTTGACGAAACAATTTTTATATTTTTCATATTTTTATTTTTAAAAAATTATTTAAAAGTATACGGTGCTACTTCTGTCAATTTTGGATTTTTAATCAAATCATCTGCCGGATAAGGCAATAAAAGGTTACTTGCAGAAATTGAAATGTGTTTTTCTACTAGCTTATCTCCTCTGTTTTGCGCTTCTAATATTGCTTTCGCTTTAGCAAAAGGCAAACGCCCTAAGTCAAAATAGTAATCCCCTTCGCAAGCTAATTCAGCACGTCTTTCTTTAAAAATATCATCAAATGAAATAGAAGCTTTTATAGGAAGTCCCGCTCTCAATCGAACTGCATTAAAAGATTTTAACGCCATTGCATCTGTTGTACTTCCTGACTGTCCGCCTAAAATTGCTTCGGCGTGAATCAATAAAAGTTCCGCGTAACGCATCATATAACTGTTCATACTGCTTTCTCCGTTAAACGGAGGATTAAATGGTCCTGTAATTGGCAAATTTTCTTTTCCGATTACGTATTTTTTCAATCCGCCACCAGAACTTTGGGCTTCGTTTTCGATTGCGAATGTATATCCTAAAATCAATGGAGAATCAACCGCAAGTGTTTGAGCATAAGTTAAATTTGGATAAAAATCACCCGGAAGCATAAATGTTTCTTTTCTTCTTTTATCTCCATCTTCAAAAACATTATGAATTAAATCCTGTGATGGTGCAATCTGACCTGAATAAGTCGTTTCAACCAATCGGTTTTCAGGAGCAAACAAAGTATTTGAAAAGTTTCCTTCAAAATAAGTTCCGGCTCCCGTCCATTGCCATGAAAAGATAGACTCTTCGTTATTGTTATTTTTCTGTAAAAATAAATCAGCAAAAGATTTTGTAGGCAATTCTTCTCCGCCTAACAATTTAAACTCTCCGCTATTAATAACTTCCTGAGCCATTTGTCTCGCTAGATCGTATTTCTTTTGATATAAATACACTTTTGCTAAAAATGCTTTTGCAGATCCGCTTGATACATGAGCATTTGAAGCATAGTCAGAACCTCTGTTTTTAGTTCTTAAATTCGCAATGGCAAATTTTAAATCATTTTCGATAAACTTGTAAACATCTTCGGTAGGATTACTTGGAATTACAAAGTTTTTAGAATAATCAGCATTGTTTTCGATAATTGGCACATTTCCCCATAATCTTACCAGAAAGAAATAAGAAAAAGCTCTGATAAAATGTGATTCTCCCAATGCATTATTCAGCGCTTCTTTACTCACATTAGGTCCAACACTTTGAGGCAGATTACTGATATATGCATTAGAATTTGCAATAGCACCAAAACATGATCTCCACGCATCTGATATAAAAGCTTGTGAATTAGTAAAACTCAAATCTGTGAATTTTCCAAAATCGTTATATTGACTCGCATACATATTACCAGAAATTACATCTGTAATACCGTAAAATGCCGATTTATTCATATTAAACCATACAAGACCGTACAAGCCGTTACTGGCATTATCCAGTTTAGAATCTGAGTCGTAATAGTTACCAATTGTAGGAGTTCCTTCTGCAGGCACATCAAGAAAATCCTGAGAACATGACGATGAGATCAGTAATAGCAACGCCATAGCAACGGCACCGTTTATTTTTAGTATATTTTTCATATTAATTCGTATTAAAATTCAACATTAAAACCAAAAGTTATTTGTCTCGGCATTGGGTAACGTCCGTTATCAACACCTGATAATAATGCGTCCTGGTTATAAGAACCCACTTCAGGATCATATCCTTTATATTTAGTAAATGTGAACAAGTTTTGTCCTGAAGCATAAAGCCTCAATCTGGATAATTTTAGTTTTGAAATGACATCCGAAGGCAAAGAATATCCTAGAGTTACATTCTGAATTCTTAAATAAGAGCCATTTTCAATAAAGCGGGTTGAAACCGCATTGTTGATATGATCGTAAGTTGATGGCGTTGGCAATGAAGCATCTACATTTGAAGCCGAATAAAAATCAGCCGCTTCAGTCAAATAGTTTGTTCCTAAATTACTGTTAATTGTACCTGACGCACGAGTTAAATTCATTAACTTATTTCCTGCCGTTCCCTGAACAAAAACAGATAAATCGACATTTTTATATTTAAAGTTATTGGTAAAACCATAAGTGAATTTAGGGTTTGGATTTCCAATATTTACCATATCTTTTAAGTCTATAACGCCATCATTATTTTGATCTTTGTAAATCACATCACCTTTTTGAAAACTTGGCAATAATGAATTTGTTCCGTTTTTAAGTACCACTTTATTACCCGTTGCATCTGCATGACCGTAAGTAGTCAAATCCTCATCTGTTCTGTAAATTCCTAAAGCCTCGTAACCAATAAATGAACCTATTGGCAAACCTTCCTGCGTTCTTGAAACCGTTACTGTATTATAAGCAAGAGTTCCCATTGTTTTTACAATATTTAATCCCGCCATATTAGTAACCTCATTTACATATTTAGTAAAATTCAGGTTCGCATTCCAGGAAAAATCTTTTGTGAATTGATTAGTATAACCAAGTGTAATCTCAATACCTTTATTTTCCATGCTTCCAAGATTAAAATACGGAGGATTTACGCCACCTTCATAATCTCCACCACCAGAAAGGTAGTTAGGCAAAGGAACCTGATACAAGAAATTTTTAGACACTTTTTTATACAAATCAACCGAAGCCGTTAGTTTAGATTTGAACAAAGCAAAATCTAAACCTAAGTTAGTCTGATCCTGAGTTTCCCATTTCAAATCTTTATTAGGTGTATTTGATGGCAAGTAAGATGTTCCCATTGAACTGTTAATCAAGTGTAAATTTGCATCATACAAATTATTTCCAATTTGGTTATTTCCGGTTTGTCCCCAACCAAATCTAATTTTTATACCGTCAACATATTTTTTAGTCCCTTCCATAAAAGATTCATTAGAAAGTTTCCATGAACCGCCTACAGAACTAAAAACACCCCATTTATTGCCCACGAAAAACTTTGAAGAACCGTCAGTTCTTACTGCGGCAGAAATTCCGTATTTATCGCCATAATCATAAACAACCCTTCCTAAATACGAAGCTAAAGTTTGAGTTCCTGAATATACACCGCTTGTAACCGCTTTAGGCAAATCTGAAGCCGCAAGTGATTTATCATTATTATCTTTATAACCTTCACCTGTAATAGTGTATCCTTCCCAGTGCGCTCTGTTAGATTCCTGGACTGCCAGAACTGTAAAGTTGTGTTTACCAATAGTATTTCTATAAGTAAGCATGTTTTTTAAGTTCCATGAATTTCCGCTTGACGGATTGTAATATAAATTAGCAAAACTTTTTACCGCATTCCCTAATGAGTACATAGGATCAAAACGCTCGCCTAAATTGTCATATAAATAACCACCGGCCTCAAAACGATATTCTAAACCTTTGAATAAATCAACCTGAGTATAAAAGTTTCCTGAATAATTTTTTCTTACCAATGTATTAGATCCTAATAGAGATGTTGCTACAGGATTAACAAACGATGTAGCTCCTCCTGCCGGCGGACCTGCAAAAGCGCCCGATAATTCTCTAACTACCACATCCGGAGTTGCTAATAATGAAGTTGCCACTACTCCATTAAACTGACCGTTTAAAGTTAATTTTTCATCCGTAATTGCACCACTTACATTAATACCAACTTTAATAAATTTATTAACTTTTGCATCAAGATTAGTTCTAAAATTATATCGTTTAAAACCGGATTCAATTACAATACCTTCCTGATTTAAAACGCCACCGGATATGTAATAATTAATTCCTTCTTTTCCACCAGAAAAAGACAACTGATTTGAAGTCATAATTCCAGTTTCATAAATTGCATCCTGCCAATCTGTTCCTTGTCCTAAAACTTCAGGATGAGCAAATTCTGGACGTTTAGCCGTAGGATCATAAACCTCAGCTAAAGCATTTTGATGAACTGCATATTGCTGCAAATTCATAGAATGTAATTTCTTAGGAAGATTACTGATAGAATAAGAATTCTCAAAAGATAGTTTTCCCGTTCCTTTTTTACCAGATTTTGTAGTTACAATTACAACTCCGTTTGCACCACGTGAACCATAAATTGCTGTGGCAGAAGCATCTTTAAGAATATCAATAGATTCAATATCATTAGGATTAATAAGTGCCAAAGGACTTAAAGTGATATTACCTGAGTTAGAAAAGTTCGAATTTCCCGATGCATTTCTACCAGAAGTAGAGGAGTTACGGGCATCACCGGAAATTGGCACACCATCAATTACATATAAAGGCTCGTTTGTTCCTGTTAAGGATGAAACACCTCTAATTTTTACCGAAACATTACTTCCCGGTTCCCCAGAATTACTGCTTACCACAACACCGGCTGCTTTACCCTGCATCATCTGGTCAAATGAAACCACTTTTAAATTCTCAATATCTTTTGAACTAATACTGGAAATAGCACTATTGATGTCTTTTCGCTTTTGAGTTCCGTAACCTATTACGACTACATCTTTTAAGTCTTCGGCATTCGTTTTTAAAACTACATTGATTGTTTTATTTATTCCAACAGCTATTCTTTGGGTATTAAACCCAATAAATGAGAATACTAAAGTTGAATTTGCAGGCACATCAATTGTATATTTTCCGTCGAAGTCAGTAGAAACCGTGGTTTTTTGTCCTACAACCGAAATATTTGCTCCCGGAATAGAAAGTCCTCTGTCATCTGCAACAATTCCTGATACTTTTACCTGCGCCGAAATAAAATTACTGGTCAGTAACAAAAATAAAATCAAGGGAACTACTCTGTGGTTAGCGTTCCAATGAATGAAGTTAGTCATTAGTTTTTTCATAATAAAGTTTGGTTAGTTTAAATTTGTTATCCATAATTCAAGTTGTAAAAGGTTGGTGTTTTATATCTTAAATTATTTAACAAATCTATAACAGTAGAAAACATTAAATCGATAGTATTATATCATTTAATGATAATATTTTTACTATACCACTTTAAAAAAACATATATGAAAATAAAACAGAATAAAAATTACATTATTCGGAAATACCACCAGTCAAACGACTATAAACTATAAATAAAAATTAACAAAATCATCAAAATGCAAACGATTTCGTTAAAAATAATATTTGTTTGTGCAAAAAAAGTATCACTACAAAATACGCTTTAGTCCAGAAAAATCTTCTCTATACTGACTTGGCGTACAATTTTTAATAGCTTTAAAACTACGATTGAAGTTCGCAATATTATTAAAGCCCGACTTAAAAGCAACTTCAGAAACACTCATGTCCTTTTCTACAAGCCAACGCGCGGCATAACCAATACGGATATCATTAATATAATTCACAAAAGTTTTTCCCGTACGTTTCTTTATAAACCGATTGAACGAAATAATCGACATACTCGCAATATTTGCAACATCCTCTAAAGTGATTTTTTCTGCAAAATGTTTCTGCACATATTCGTAAACCAATTTCATTTTATCATAATCATCAAACGTATCATAATCGACTGTATAAGTCGAAAGTAAACGTTGATTTCTGGAATTTGCCAAATCATATAACAAAGACGTAATTTCGAGAAAGTAGTCCATACCATCTAGTTTAGAGAGTTTTACCAGTCTTGGTGTTAATTCTTCTGCAACTTTTTTAGAAAATAAAATCCCATGAATCGATCTATTGAACATATCTCTAATAGGATTCATAATTCGTCTTGCAAGAAAGGATTCATGAAATAAATCATTATGAAACTGGATCGTAATTTCATGAATTTTTTTGCTCGTGCATTTATTTAATTCCCAGCCATGATATAAATTTGGACCAATCAAAACCAATTCGACATTGTCAATTTCCTCAATATTATCACCCACAACACGCTTCACTCCTTTTCCATTTAAAATGAAATTGATCTCAAATTCCGGATGATAATGCACCGGAAAATCAAAGTTGTCTTTTACTCTGTCGAAAACCAAAAAACTATCTCCAGCCGAAAGCGGAGCAATTTCTCTATAAAAATTTTTAGTGCTACTCATCTTTAAAACGATTTTAGAAAGAATATTGATTTTTTTGTTTGCAATAATATGATATATAATTGATAAAATAATATTAACTATACAATAAACATCCGATTATCTTTGAAAAATAGAATTATCATTTTTACAAAAACTACATTCATAATAAACATTAATCATTTTTAATGTAATATCTTTTTATAGTTTTGATAATTTTAATCCAAAAACAGTATCGAATTTCAAATTAACAAATTAGCTGCTTTTTAATTGATTGCCAATTTATAAATCACAGTTATTAAACTGAATAACAAGCATATTTGTAATGAAAAAAAACATTATAACCTTAATACTTATAGTAGTTACAGGAATTTCATGTTCTGCACAGCATCCTGGCAGTAATACTAATTTGTCACTTTCAGATAAAAAAGCAACATCTGAGACCGTTTCTCTTTATAAAAAACTGAATCAATTAGCGCAAAAAGGATATATGTTTGGTCATCAGGACGATCTTGCGTATGGAGTAAACTGGAAATACGAAGACGGTCGAAGCGACATAAAAGATGTTGTTGGCGATTATCCTGCTGTTTATGGTTGGGACCTTGCCGGTCTTGAAAAAGACAGTCCTAATAATATAGATGGCATTCCGTTTGCAAAAATGAAGCAATACATAGAAGAAAGTCACGAAAGAGGCGGAATCACAACTATAAGTTGGCATTTTGACAATCCCGCAACCGGAAAAAGCGCTTGGGATAATACACCAAATTCACTTAAAACAGTTTTGCCGGGTGGAGAAAATCATCAAAAATTTACTATTTGGTTAGATAAAGCCGCAGAATATCTTTTATCATTAAAAGATAAAAAAGGAAAAAACATTCCAGTCCTGTTCAGACCTTATCACGAACTTACCGGAGGATGGTTTTGGTGGGGAAAAGGAAATTGTACACCTGAAGAATTTAAAGCATTATGGAAATTTACCGCTGACTATTTACAGAAAAAAGGCGTTCATAATTTGATTTATATTTATAACACCGGCGGTTTCAACTCAGCAGAAGAATTTTTAACCAATTATGCCGGAGATAATTATGCAGATATTCTAAGTTTTGATTCCTACCAGAATAATGACGATAAAGAAGGAAAAAAGTTTATTGACGAAGTACAAAAGCAACTTAAAATCATAAACGAAATTGGAACAAAACACCATAAATTAATTGCGATAGCCGAAGCAGGTTATGAAGCAATTCCAGACCCAAAATGGTGGACAGGAACTTTATCAAAAGCCATTGGCGACTATAAAATCTCCTACGTGTTATTATGGAGAAACCATGGCTGGCAGGAAAAAGAACAAAAAATGCATTATTACGCCCCATTTTCCGGACAAGTAAGCGAAAAGGATTTTATTGAATATTATAAGCTCGATAAAACCCTATTCGAAAAAGATATTAATAAAATTAAAAATTGAGAATTAAAAATTAAAAGTCCGCTTAAATAGTGTCATCTGCGTGCTGAAAAATTCAACACAGAGAAACATAGATTTAAAGCCTAAAAAAAGAAAACAACAAAGAAACATATTTCTTTCACATAGTTGGCTATGTTCATTTAAATAAGTGAAACGCCTTTTTTTAATTTACAAAAACTATGTTTCTATGTGTTTAAATATCGCAATCAAAATAAAATCTGTTTTTATCCGCGTTTTTACGAAGTAAATCTGTTTTATCCGCGTCAAAAAATCAACAAATAAAAACATTAAAATAATTAACCAAATCTAACTTACAACCATTTTAAAAAAAACCTATGCACGACAAAATTAGTTTAAAAGAAAAAGTAGGTTACGGTCTTGGAGATGCTGCATCATCCATGTTCTGGAAAATTTTCAGTATGTACCTCCTCTTTTTCTACACCGATGTTTTCGGGCTGGCACCTGCCGTTGTTGGAACCATGTTTTTGATTACCAGAATCTGGGATTCGTGTTTCGATCCAATCGTAGGAATCATCGCCGACAGGACAAAAAGCAAATGGGGAAAATTCAGGCCTTATTTATTATGGGTTGCCGTGCCTTTTGCCGTAATTGGTGTACTGACTTTTTACACACCGGATTTTGACGAAAAAGGAAAAATAATCTATGCTTACGTGACTTACTCAGCAATGATGATGATTTATTCCTTAATCAATGTTCCGTACGCTTCTCTTTTAGGTGTTATGTCATCTGATCGAAAAGAAAGAAATACTTTATCGTCTTACAGAATGGTTTTTGCCTTTGGAGGAAGTTTATTGGCACTTTGGTTAATTGAGCCTTTAGTAAATTATTTCGGCGGAAGCCTGAATTCTAAATCTGGTTGGTTGGCGACAATTTCCGTTTTTGGAGTTATTACAACCGCTTTTTTCTGGGGATGTTTCTTCTTTACTAAAGAAAGAGTAAAACCCATTTCAGACGAAAAAAATAATCTAAAAGAAGATTTACAAGATCTATTAAAAAATAAACCGTGGTGGATTTTACTTGGCGCCGGAATTGGTGCTTTGGTTTTCAACTCGATTCGGGATGGAGCAGCCGTTTATTATTTTAAATATTATGTAAGCAACAGCGTAAACTTTGATTTTTCCCTTTTTGGAACAGATTTTCACATGACGCCAACTTCTATTTATTTGGTTCTGGGACAAGCTGCAAACATTATCGGCGTCATTATAGCAACGCCAATTGCGAATAAAATTGGTAAAAAGAAAACCTTCTTTGGCGCAATGGCATTAGCTTCAATTTTGAGTTTGATTTTCTATTTATTTGGAAAAAATGACGTTTTCCTAATTATGAGTTTTCAGGTATTAATCAGTATTTGTGCCGGATGCATCTTCCCATTAATCTGGTCAATGTATGCAGACAGCGCTGATTATTCTGAATGGAAACAAGGACGCAGAGCCACAGGATTGGTATTTTCAGCTTCATCAATGTCTCAAAAATTTGGGTGGACAATTGGTGGCGCCGGAGCAGGATGGCTTTTGGGTTATTACGGTTTTCAGGCAAATGTTGAACAAACTGCCACAGCTCAAAACGGAATTCAGTTAATGTTAAGTATTCTACCCGCCATCGCAGCAATAATATCAGTCATTTTTATCGCATTCTATCCATTATCCGAAGAAAAACTTCAGGTAATTGAACAGGATTTAAACGAAAAAAGAGACCAAATCAATTAAAATAATACAGATACAGAAATCTATTTATATGACAGCAATAGCCACTTCAACTACATTTCACGATAGAAAAGTAGCATTAGAAAAAGAACATAATACGCTAATCGGACAAAAAAATGCTCCTCAGGATACTGCTGGGAACGGCATATACGAACGCTATAAAAACCCGGTTGTTACAGCAGCCCATATACCGTTGAACTGGCGTTTTGACCTTAACGAAAAAACAAATCCGTTTTTACAGGAACGAATTGGCATGAATGCCGCTTTTAATGCCGGAGCCATGAAATGGAACGGGAAATATTTGCTTGCCGTTCGTGTAGAAGGAATCGACAGGAAATCTTTTTTCGCTATAGCAGAAAGTCCAAACGGAATAGACAATTTTAAGTTTTGGGACAAACCCTGCGTGATTCCACAAACCGAAGAACCGGATACAAATGTTTACGACATGCGTTTGATTCACCATGAAGACGGTTGGGTTTACGGTATTTTTTGTACCGAAAGAAAAGATCCAAAAGCACCAAAAGGCGATACAAGCTCGGCTGTAGCCAATGCCGGAATCGTGCGCTCCAAAGATTTAATAAACTGGGAAAGACTGCCGGATTTAATCTCAAATACAGGACAACAACGCAACGTAGTTTTGCATCCTGAATTTGTAAACGGAAAATATGCTTTATACACACGTCCGCAAGATGGTTTTATTGATGTTGGTGCCGGTGGCGGAATAGGTTTAGGATACGTTGAAGACATGACAAACCCGGTTGTAAAAGACGAAAAAATAATTTTCGGGAAACAATATCACACTATTTATGAATTGAAAAATGGTCTTGGCCCTGCTCCTATCAGAACAGAAAAAGGGTGGTTGCATCTTGCGCACGGAGTTCGCAATACTGCCGCGGGATTACGTTATACATTATATATGTTCATGACTGATTTGCATGATATTACAAAAGTAACCCACGTTCCCGCAGGACATTTTATGGGACCAGAAGGAATTGAAAGAGTTGGCGATGTGTCCAATGTTTTATTCTCAAACGGATGGATTGAAGACAATGACGGAACCGTTTATGTATATTATGCATCATCAGATACGAGAATGCATGTTGCAGTTTCATCTGTAGAAAAACTGGTTGATTACGTTACAAATGCGCCGGCAGATACCTTTATATCAGCAGGTTCTGTGAAAACCATTATCAATCAAATAGAAAAAAATACCGCAATATAATTATCGTGTCAGTACAACTAAAGCAACTAAAATCTGAATTATCAAAAGAACTTGATTCTATTTTGAATTATTGGTCGAAAAACACGATCGACAATCAAAATGACGGTTTTATTGGTCAGATCGATTTTCACGATCATATTATTGCTAATACAGAAAAAGGTTCTGTTTTAAATGCACGGATTTTATGGTCGTTTTCTGCGAGTTACCAAATCACCAAAAACGAAGAACATAAAAAATTAGCAAAAAGAGCTTTTGAATTCTTGTCAAACAATTTTTATGATGCTGAATTTGGAGGTTTATTTTGGAGTATTAATACTGACAAAACACCAAAAGACACTAAAAATCAAATCTACGCTTTGGCTTTTGCGATTTATGGTTTATCTGAATATTATGTTATTTCCAAAGATGATAAAGCACTGGCAATAGCAATAAATCTATATTTAAAAATACAAAAACACAGTTACGATCCTGTAAACAAAGGATATTTTGAAGCTTTAACCCGCGATTGGCAGCCTATCGAAGATTTACGTTTGAGCGATAAAGATGCGAACGAAAAGAAAACAATGAATACACATTTGCATATTGTTGAAGCGTATGCGAATTTATTCAAGGTTTGGAAAGATAAAACGCTTCAAAACGATATTATTGAATTATTACAAACCATAGAAAAACATTTCATCAATACCCAAACGGGTCATTTACGCTTGTTTTTTGATGAAAACTGGATCGAAAAGCCAGACGTTATCTCCTACGGACATGACATTGAAGCGGCATGGCTTTTATTACAATGTGCAGAAATTAGTGAAGATGAAAATCTAATTGCGAATTACAAGAAATACGCGATTCAAATGGCAGAAGTCACCAAAGAAGGTTTAGATACTGACGGCGGTTTATGGTATGAATTTGATCCCGAAAAGAACGAATTAGTTGCCGAAAAACACTGGTGGGTTCAGGCAGAAGCTTTAATAGGTTTTTATAATGCTTATCAATTAACGGAAAATGAAAGCTATTTAAACATTGTTTTAAACAACTGGGAATTCATTAAAAAACATATTTTAGACAAACAAAACGGCGAATGGTATTGGGGAATTAACAAAGACAATTCTTTGATAGAGAAAGACAAAGCCGGATTCTGGAAATGTCCTTATCATAATGGTCGTGCTTGTTTAGAACTTATTGATAGAATAAAAACGGAATAATTGCCCGCTGATTTTACGGATTAAACGGATTTTTGCAGGTTTACATTTTTTTGTCATTGCGAGAACGACTTATGAAACCTAACCCCCTAGCCCTGTCCCGGTAGCTATCGGGAGAAGTGGAAATCCTTTTATTTTTTTCTTTAAAAAAAAATAAAAGATTGAAACGATAGCAGGAAACAGCTCCTAAAAAAATAAATAATGAAAAATATATTTCTAAAAACCCTCGGATTAGCTTTAATTTTCTCGACAATCGCTTGTCAGGCGCAGGAAAGAATTACCGTAAAAGGAACTCAATTTTACAAAGGAGATAAACCGTACGCGTATATTGGAACTAATTATTGGTACGGAAGTTTATTGGCTTCAAAAAAAGTTGGTGACCGAAAAAGATTGCTTCGGGAACTGGATTTAATGCAGAAAAACGGAATCGATAATCTAAGAATTCTTGTTGGCGGCGATGGCGGAAAATATGATTTTACCGTTCGTCCGGCGTTGCAATATGAGCAGGGAAAATATGACGAGGATTTGCTTGACGGATTGGATTTCCTTATTAACGAAATGAGCAAACGTAAAATGTATGCAGTTTTGTATTTAACAAATAACTGGGAATGGTCCGGCGGAATGTCGCAATATTTAGAATGGAATGGAAAAGGCGCAATTCCTGTTCCGGCAATTCCACCAAATACATGGCCGCAATTTATGTCGTATACCGAACAATTTCATAGTTGTGAACCTTGTATGAAAGCTTTAGAGAATCATGTGAAGTTTATTATTGGAAGAACAAATAAATATTCTAAAAAGAAATATACCGAAGACAATACCATTATGGCGTGGCAAGTTGGGAATGAACCAAGACTTTTTACGGTAGAAAACGAAACAAAATTCACCGTTTGGCTCAATAATATTGTAGATTTAATTGATAGTTTAGACAAAAATCATTTGGTTTCGACCGGTTCTGAAGGTAAAAACAGCTCGAATGACAGCATGGAAATTTTTGAAAGAACACATCAAAATCCGAATATTGATTATTTGACGATGCACATTTGGCCGAAAAACTGGAACTGGTTTAAAGCTGATAATGCAGAAAAAACAATGCCAACAACACTGGAAAATGCCGGAAAATATATTGACGATCATATTAAAGTTGCCAACAATTTAAAACGTCCTATTATTATTGAAGAATTTGGTTTACCAAGAGAAAATGAAGATTTAACCGCAGGATCTTCGGTTGCAAACAGAGATGTTTTTTACAACTATATTTTTAGCCGCGTTGCCGAAAGCGTTAAAAATAATGGTCCGTTACAAGCAGCGAATTTCTGGGGTTTTGGCGGTGAAGGAAAAGCGATTACCGCAGACGGAAAATGGAATCCCGGCGATCCGTTAACTACAGATCCTCCGCAGGAACCACAAGGATTAAACTCTGTTTTTTCTTCGGATAAATCGACATTAGATATCGTGAAAAAATATAATTTAGAGCTAAATAAAAAATAAAAATTTTAAACCATATAAGTGATATAAGAAATTATAAGCCAAACTTTGTGCAAAATTTAAATGAACTTATATAACTTATATGGTTTAAAAAAACATTCCAATATGAAAAAATTACTTCTTTATTTTTGTCTTTTAGTTTTGAATATTGCCTTTTCTCAGAAGAAGCAAGATTTTGTTTTGAATTCTCCGAATGGGAAAATTGAAGTCAGAATTTTGGTGAATGAAAGAATAAGCTGGACGATTTCTCATGAAAAAGATTTGATTTTATCACCTTCGGCAATGTCAATGACTTTGGATGAAAATGTTATTTTAGGGCAAAATGCTGTGGTTTTAAATTCAAAAAAAGAAAGTGTAGATACTTCATTCGAATCTCCATTTTATAAAAAGAAATCGGTTCAAGATAAATACAATCAGTTGACTTTGAATTTTAAAAATGATTTTGGCATTGAATTCCGCGTTTTTGATGATGGTGCAGCGTACCGATTTATCACTAAAAAGAAAAAAGATATTACTGTAAAATCAGAAGAAGTTAGTTTGAATTTTGATCAGGATTACAAAACTTTAATGCCTTATGTTCGCGATTTAAGAAACCCGAAAGATTCTTATATTTCTTCATTCGAAGCCCATTATGAAAACAAAAAAATAAGTGAATTTGCAAAAGATACTTTGGCTTTTCTTCCCTTTTTAATTGATTATAAAAACCACAAAAAAGCAGTTTTTCTTGAAGCAAATCTGGAAGATTATCCGGGATTATTTGTTACTAATAATAAATCAAAATTGGGTTTTGAATCTCGTTTTTCTAAATATCCTTTACAGGAAAAAAACGGCGGTTTTAATAATATCAACAAATTAATCACAGAACGAGCAGATTATTTAGTCAAAACAAAAGGAAGAAGAACTTTTCCGTGGAGAGCGATTGTAATCTCTGAAAATGATTCGGCTTTACCCAATAATGATATGGTGCAGAAATTGTCTGAACCATCAAAAATCAAAGACATTTCATGGATAAAACCCGGAAAAGTGGCTTGGGATTGGTGGAACGACTGGAATATTTACAACATCGATTTTAAAGCCGGAATCAATACTCAAACCTATAAATATTACATTGATTTTGCTTCAAAAAACAAAGTTGAATATGTGGTTTTAGATGAAGGCTGGAGTCTGGAAGATG
The DNA here is from genome assembly GCF_018380615.1 of Flavobacterium psychroterrae. Lineage (GTDB taxonomy): Bacteria > Bacteroidota > Bacteroidia > Flavobacteriales > Flavobacteriaceae > Flavobacterium > Flavobacterium psychroterrae. The sequence goes on from NZ_JAGYVZ010000020.1 coordinate 85,103, forward strand.
ATATTATGAAACACAACCCGAATGTCGATCTCGAAGCTTTGATTGTTTATGGAAAACAACGAAATGTTGGTATTATTTTATGGAGTTCCTGGATGGCTTTGACCAAAAATACAACAGGAATTTTCAAGAATTATGCAGATTTAGGAATAAAAGGTTTTAAAGTAGATTTCTTAGATCGTGATGATGCTAAAATGGTAAATTCCGTTTATGATATTGCACAAAAAGCAGCAGATTATAAATTACTTTTGGATTTTCACGGCATGTACAAACCAACCGGAATTCAAAGAACTTATCCTAACATTTTAAACTTTGAAGGTGTAAAAGGTCTGGAAAATAATAAATGGACACCAAATGACGATGTTCCTTTATATGATTGTACGATTCCGTTTATCAGAATGATCGCCGGACCAATGGATTATACTCCCGGAGCGATGCGAAATGCAACCAAAAGCGAATTCAAACCAAGTCACTCCAACCCAATGAGTCAGGGAACAAGATGTCATCAACTCGCACTTTACACCATTTTTGAAGCGCCTTTGCAAATGATGGCAGATAGTCCAACGGCTTATATGAAGGAACAGGAAAGTACTGATTTCATTGCAAAAGTTCCAACGACTTTTGATGAAACGGTTGCCTTAAAAAGTGAAGTTGGAAAACATGTTACAATCGCCCGAAGAAAAGCAAACATCTGGTACTTAGGCGCAATCACAAATTGGGATTCCAGAGAAATTACAATTGATTTTTCTTTTCTTGAAAAAGGCAAAAAATTCGAAGCAGAAATTTTCTCAGATGGATTAAATGCCGATAAAGCTGCCGTTGATTATAAAAGAGAAATTATTACTATTGATTCAATGACCAAATTAAAATATAGATTGGCAAGCGGCGGAGGTTTGGCAATGATTATTAAATAAAATGAGAAAAATTATCTAATAAATTCTTTACGTAATTCTATACGTTTTCAAACTCGAAAGGTTTTTAAAACCTGTCGGGTTTGAAAACGTGATAATTATTTATAAAAAATCAAGATAAAATCTTCTCAATCGCATTCAATTCATCTTGAGAAAATTCCAGACTCTGTAAACAATCAATATTATTATTTAACTGTCTCACAGAACTGGCGCCAATTAAAACCGATGTAATACGTTTGTCTTTTTGCAGCCAAGCAAGTGCCATTTGTGCTAATGATTGATTTCTATTCTGTGCGATTTCATTCAGTTGAACTAATTTCTGAATTCTTTCAGCCGTAACCTCATCTTCTTTTAAATGTCCGTTTGGATTATGTGCTCTGGAGTTTTCCGGAATTCCGTTTAAGTATTTATCCGTTAAAAGTCCTTGTGCCAAAGGTGAAAAGGCAATACAGCCCACTCCTTTTTCTTCCAGAACATCTAGTAAACCATTTTCAACCCAACGCTCTAACATTGAATATTTGGCTTGGTGAATTAAACACGGCGTTCCCAATTGTTTTAAAACATCAACCGCAACACGGGTTTCTTCAGCCGAATAATTACTGATTCCTACATATAAAGCTTTTCCGCTTCTAACAGCATAATCTAATGCCATCATAGTTTCTTCAATTGGCGTTTCGGGATCAGGGCGATGCGAGTAAAAAATATCAACATAATCGACTTTCATTCTTTTTAAACTTTGGTCTAAACTTGACAATAAATATTTACGAGAACCCCAATCACCGTAAGGTCCGTCCCACATCGTGTAACCTGCTTTCGTCGAAATGATGATTTCATCGCGTAAGTTTCCCTGAAAATTATGCCATAAAATTTTACCAAAATTAGTTTCTGCAGAACCTGGAACCGGTCCGTAATTATTGGCTAAATCAAAATGGGTAATTCCTTTATCAAAAGCTTCTACCGCGATACTTTCCGCATTCTCAAAATTGTCTACTGACCCGAAGTTGTGCCACAATCCTAAAGAAATCTCAGGCAGTAATAACCCGCTTTTTCCACATCTGTTATATTTCATTATTTTAGTTTAATTGGTTGAAAGTTTAATAGGTTTTAAAGGTAAAAAAAACTCTCGCAGATTTTGCAGATTAAGCGGATAAAAAAAATCTGCCGAATCTGCAAAATCTGCGAGAAGAATATTTTCCTCATTTTTAATTAAAAAATATAACTTTACACCTCTGCGACTTTGCGCGATTAAAAAACATCGTGCCTTTGAGGCAAAACCTACTCTTTTATCTCAAAACCACTTTCCAATCCTTTATCAGAACTTCCTCCAACCATAACCTTAAAACTTCCAGGTTCAACTAAATAATTTCCATCATTATCATAAAAACCAAGTTCTTTTTCAGTCAAAGTAAAACTTACCGTTTTAGTTTCACCTTTTTTCAGGTTTACTAATTCAAACCCTTTTAATTCTTTAATTGGACGAACAATACTTGCAAATTCATCATGAATATACAATTGAACCACTTCTTTTCCGTCATAATTTCCTGAGTTGGTAACTTCAACGCTAACCTGAACATTTTCTCCTTTTGCAAAAGTAGTTTTATTGATTTTAAGGTTTTTATAATCAAACTTCGTATAACTCAATCCAAAACCAAACGAATACTGAGGTGTTTTCTCCACATCCATATAATGCGACCAAAAAACGTTTTTATCGCTATCAATTGGCCTTCCGGTACTGTATTTGTTGTAATAAATTGGCACCTGACCCACATTTCTAGGGAACGACATTGGCAGTTTTCCGCTCGGGTTATAATCGCCGTATAAAACCTGCGCAACCGCATTTCCGGTTTGAGTTCCTAATTGCCAGGCTTCAACAATTGCCGGAACATTTTCAGCAGCCCACGGAATACTCAACGGACGACCGTTATTCAAAACCAAAACTACATTCGAATTCACTTTATAAATTTCTTCCAATAATTCCTGTTGTAATCCCGGCAGATTCAAATCAGTTCTGCTTCTTCCCTCGCCACTTTGAAATCCATATTCTCCTAAAACCATAACAACAACATCAGCATTTTTTGCGGCTATTTTTGCAGCTTCAAATCCGCTTTTGTCTGTTGTGTTGAAAACAGTTTCTGTTAAAAAAGTAGCCTTCTGCGAAAGCAAATCGGTACCTTTTTCAAAAACCAATTGATTGTCTTTATATTGCTGCATTCCTTCTAAAACCGAAACCGCTGTATTATCATCTGCAGCAATTCTCCAGCTTCCAAGCGGACTATTTTTATCGTTTGCCAAAGCACCAATCAAAGCTATTTTCTGTCCTGATTTTTTCAGCGGAAGCAAATTTTTCTCGTTCTTTAGTAATACGATAGATTTCTTTGCCATATCCAGAACGCCGTCATTATTAGCTTTATTTCCAACAACTGCTTTTTCACGTTTTTCGTCGCAATATTTATAAGGATCATCAAACAATCCCAATTCAAATTTTACACGCAAAATTCTTCGAACGGCATCATCAACCAAAGATTCCTTTACTTTTCCTTTCATTACCAAAGTTGCTAGTTTTGCTATGTATAAATACGATTCCATATCCATATCAGATCCCGCAATTACACCTTTTAAAGTTGCGTCGGCTTCATCTTTTGCATAACCGTGCGCAATCATTTCGCGAATTGAAGCATAATCAGAAATTATAAAACCATCAAACTTCCATTTCCCTTTCAGGATATCTCTTTGCAGAAAAACATTTCCTGTTGCAGGAACGCCATTCAAAGTATTAAACGAATTCATAAACGTACGAACTCCCGCTTGCACAGTCGCTTCAAAAGGCGGTAAAACCGAATTATACAATTTAGAATTACTGATATCTACAATATTATATTCCAATCCAGCCTCAACATAACCGTAAGCTGCAAAATGTTTCGCACAAGCCGCAATCGTATTTACTTTCGCCAAATCTTCAATAGTTTCACCCTGAAAACCGTGAACTCTCGCAATCGCAATTTTGCTTCCCAAATAAGGATCTTCCCCTGCACCTTCCATCACACGTCCCCAGCGAGCATCGTTCGCCACATCTACATTTGGACCAAAAGTCCAGTTAATTCCGGATGCCGAAGCTTCATCAGCCGCAATCGCCGCCGATTTTTTAATCGCTTCCAAATCCCAACTCGCCGCTTCTGCAAGTGGAATCGGGCTTAACGTTTTATAACCGTGAATCACATCAAAACCAATAATCAGCGGAATTCCCAATCGGGTTTCTTCCACCGCAATCTTCTGCACCGCACGAACTTCCTTCACACCACGAACCGTAAGCATCGAACCCACCCATCCTTTTCGCAAATGTTCATATTTCAGTTCCTCACTTCCGCCCTTTGGAGCCGGTCCCGTAACATCCCAAAATCCGTTATATTGGTTCATTTGCCCCACTTTTTCCTCCAAAGTCATCAACGGCAAAAGCAAGTCAATTCGTTGTTCAATCGTTTTATTTTTATCCAGATACGGTTTTTTCTGTGCATTCATATTTCCAGCAGTAAACAGGGCAAAAACCCCAATAGTTATTATTTTTTTATTTTTCATGGTTTTATAGTGGTCTGATAGTTTATTTAAAGGTACTAACGTTCTTAGACACTAAGATGCTAAGTTTAGCTTAAAAAACTTTGCGCCTTTGCGTCTTTGAGAGATTCTAATTATACATTACGAGACTTCGCCTTCAGGCTGACAATGAATGAGATAAAAAAACCAGCGAAAACCCGTTTAAACCCGTAAAATCCGTGGGCAAAAAATCTAAAATCTTAAGTCTAAAATCTAAAATTCCTCTACTCCGCAATAAAACAAGAAGCCGGCAAATTAGCTTTATTAAACAAATCAGATTGTATTGTATTTCCCCATGCAAATCTCACTTTTGCAGGCGCAGCCACTTTTTTACTTACCAAAATCAACTGATTATTTTTTAACGAAGCTTCTGCGGGATAAAATATTCCATCGGCTCCAGCCAATTCAAACTGATTTGAAGTCTTATTTTTGAAATACAATCCATCCGAATAATCAAACGAAACGATCGCTTTGTTTTTATCGATCTTTAAACCTTTAAAAAGCGGACTATTCACTAAACCTAAATTGAATTTATAAGTTTCGGCCAAAGCCAAATTTGCTAAACGAATTCCAACATCTTTTTTATTCTTTGGATGAATATCAATCGTATCCGAAATATCACTGATGACGACCATTCCTGCTTTAGGAACTTCCTTCAGGATTTTTCTTTGAGAATCTCTCACAGTAACATTCGAGAAGTTGTTACTTCCTGTTTTATATGGCGCAATTTGAACAAAGTAAAACGGAAATTCATCATTCCACGCTTTTCTCCATGACGTAATCAAAGCCGATAACGTTTTATCATAAACCAAAGAACCAACATTGGATTCGCCCTGATACCAAAGTGTTCCTGCAATCTTGAATCCAACAAAAGGATAAATCATTGCATTATAAGCACGCCCGGGTTGGCGCGGTCCGTATTCTTGTTCGTTTAGTTTTTTGGCATTTTCTAATAAAACAGGATCGTTCTGAACGACTTCTTCCGGCATCCAGATTTCGGCGGGAGTTCCGCCCCAATTGGAGGAAATTAATCCTATTGGGACATTTTTCAAATCTTCTTGTAAACGTTTGGCAAAAAAGTAACCAATTGCGCTGAAGTTTTTCATCGTTTCGGGAGTCGATTCAGCCCAGTTTCCGAGTAAATTATTTTGAGGACTTGTTGCCGTTAATTTTGGAACAGTAAAAAATCGAATATTAGGATTCGTAGCATTTTTCATTTCTTCTTCACCATTATCAATTCCCCAACTTACTGACATTTCCATATTGGATTGTCCTGAACAAACCCAGACTTCACCAATCAGAATATTTTTCAGCACAACTTCATTGTATCCTTTTATACTGATTGTATAAGGTCCTCCGGCTTCTGGAGTTTTTATATAAAGTTCCCATTTTGCCTGATTGTTCGCAACAACTTTATATTCCTGATTGTTCCAGCTCGAAATTAATTTGATTTCTTCTTTTGGATTTGCCCAACCCCAAATTTTCACTTCAGAGTTGCGTTGTAAAACCATATTGTCGCCAAAAATATTCGGAAGTGTAACGTTTGCCATCATAGTACTGGAAATCATCAGAATGAAAACAAACTTAAATATATTATTTTTCATTTAGTAACTTTTTTAAGAATGGAGCATATTCATCTGCCAGAACTTTATGATCCGCAACATCAGGATGTCCTGAACAACCTTTTGGTGTCATGGGTTTAAATTTAAAAATCAGGATTGGTTTATGAGTTTTGTCTTCCGCGAAAGCGTCTTTTACTTTAGTTAGGCAATCTTCAAAGACAACTCCTCTTTCTCCCCCAACCATTGGGCTATTTGTAATCACAATTTGAGCTTTCGGATTGTGTACGTACAACATTTTGATAAAGTTGATGTAATTCGAAATATACTTTTCAGGATTAAAAGGCAAACGTTCTTTTTTACCATCACCGCCAGAAAAATCATTTGTTCCTAAGGCGATACTAATGATATCAGGCCGAAAAGCAAAATCATATTTAGGTTTCGAATTGTCTTTGGTTAAATACAAATTCTGATATACGTCTGGCAATATGGCTTCTTCTTGATTTTCGTCATTCCAGTTTCTGTACATTCCAATTCCCGAAACAGAACTCATCAAATAATCAACACCAATTACTCTGGAAAGTACTGGTCCGTAGGCGTAATATCCATTATGGTGATCGAAATATTCGCCTTTATCACACGGAACATCAGACGGATCGCTCGCTGCCCCGCAAGTAATGGAATCGCCAATAAATTCGATTTTCTTTTTCTTTTTAGATGTAATCGAAGTCAGTTTTGCGGTTGTTCCAGCAAATAGAATTCCGCCGCTATGCGCTTCTGTAGTTTTATAAATCTCAAGAGTATGTTCATTTTTATTTGAAGTTGTTTTTATCGGGAAAGATTGTGCTGCTCCTTTTTCGATTCTGATTTTCCCGATATACTTTCCATCCAAAACCAAAGAAACATAATTATGATGTTCCCAGGAATCAACACTTTGAAGCGAAATATCACATTTGTTTCCGGTAAAATTAAATGAAACTGACGATGCCGTTCCTATCAAAATAACACTATTATTCTGGAGTTTTTCGACGCGACCTTGATAAAGAAAAGTATTGGTTTTGCTTTGTGAATTCGTAATAACTGAAATCAGTAAAAACAAAATTAAAATGGGCATTTTTTTGAGAAACATAATTTATTTGTTAAAATATAAATACGATTCACAAATATATCCGAAATAAGATAAACAGAAAGATACTAAAACATCAAAAAGCAATAAAAAAACACCAAAAGAGTTTTACTTATATAGTCTGTAAATACTCATGTTATCAAACATTCCTTTGATATTCAAAAGCAACGATATATCTTTATAAATTAAACCTTACAACAACTTTTGAATGAAATCAACATTATATATAGCATTTGCACTAACCATTTTATGTTCTTCTTTCACTTGTAAAAAAGAAAACAAGACTGTTATTCATACTATTAAAAACAGAGAAACTTCGATAGATCGTGATTCTATCATTTCATTTTCTAAACAATTTATTGGCATATCTTATTTATATGCAGGAAATGATCCTAAAAAAGGATTTGATTGTTCAGGCTTTGTCAACTATGTTTTTAAACATTTTAATGTGAGCGTTCCAAGAAGTTCAAGCGGTTATAAAAATTTAGGACCAGCAAAAAAAGCCGAAGATTTTAAGCTTGGAGATGTTTTAGTTTTTTACGGTTATAAAGACAAATCTATTATTGGGCACGTGGGAATCATTTGTGAAGCTAACGGAATGCATTCAAAATTCATACACGCCTCATCGGGAAAAGCAGGAAGCGTCACAATTAGCGATTTAGACTCTGATCATTACAGTAAACGCTATTATAAATGTGTTGATGTCTTGCCTAAATAAGTTTTTTTTTTGCCACAAATTACACGAATTTTCGCGAATTGCATTTTAATTTCAAAATAAAAAATTAGTGCAAATTCGTGTAATTCGTGGCAAACCTTTTTTTATTTATTCCTCAGTTAAGAGTTTTATCAAACTTTCATCTCTTTTATAAACATCTTTATAAAAATTCAAATTGCCGTCGCGATCTACCCATGCGGTAAAATAGCCAATGTAAACCGGAATTTTCTTTTTAAGCGAATACCAGCTTTCTTTACCGGCGTGCATTGCTTTATCAATTTTAGCAGTGGTCATGCTCGGATCTTGTTTTAAAAGTTCGATGGCCAATTCTCTAGGTTTTCCTACGCGAACGCAACCGTGACTAAAGGCTCTGTTTTCTCTTTCGAATAAACTTTTTGCCGGCGTATCATGTAAATAAATATTATTTGAATTTGGGAATAAAAACTTCACCAAACCAAGCGAATTATTTTTCCCAGGTAATTGACGAACAGCGCCGTTATTCCATTCCAGATTTTTCTGAGCCAGATAATTTTTATTCTTAGCCATTCCGGGTTTTATCTCACTTTTTATAATACTTGGCGGAACATTCCAATACGGACTAAAAACAATATTATTCATCATTCCGCTAAAAACAACGGTTTTAGTCATTGCTTTACCCACTACAACCGGCGACACAAAAGCAATATCATGGTTGCGAATCAAATACAATCTAAACTCAGGAATATTAACCTCAATATATTCTTTTCCTTTTTCAAGTTCAGGATCAATCCATCGGCAGCGTTCCATATTGGCAATAATTGTTTTAATTCTGTCCGAAACCGGAATATTCAATTCGGCAATATGTTCCGGTAAAATGATGTTTTTTGGTGTTAAACCGTGATGTAATTCATAACTTTTAATTGCTTTAATTAAAGTTGAATCACAAATATTACTTTTAGAATTTTCTTTAAGCTCTCCGGTAATATAAAGTCTTTCTCTAATTTGTCCTATTGCAGCAACAGAATCTCCATTTTTCAGGCTTTTAAAATCCTCGCCAACTTCAATTGTTTTCCATCCGCCTTTTTTCTCAATTTCTCTATACTGATGAAGCGCATCACGAAGCTTATAATACTGGCTAAACATTTTGCTTTTTTTATCATCACTAATTGTCGCTTTTTTATAAATTGAGTCTGAAAAAACCTGATAATTTACTTTTTTTCGAGGTAAAAGCCATTCTAATGATCGGGTGGTTTTTTCGTCTACGCCAGAAACTTTCTGAACATAATAAAAATACAAATTGGTAATCATCAAATCTGTATCTGATTGCGAAAGCTTGTTTTCAGCTGTATGTTCAAATATAGGATTGATCTTTTCGTTATAGGCAAAATTAGCTTTCAAACCTTCCTGATCCAATCCTTTGTATTTATTAAATAATGTATTGCCATATTCTACTACTCCTTTATTGTCCAGCCATAATTGAGTAGAATTATTTTTTTTGTATAGTGCTAAAACCTCATTCTGAAATTTAACCAATTTAGGATATGTTTGATAGAAGGTTACAATTCCAGAACTATCAATGTTGATTTTGAGCTCTGGTATCACTTTTTCTGTAGTCTTTGAATCTCCTTTTTTTTCGGGCTTCTTATTACAAGAAACAGTACTCAAAAGAATGACAACAGCAACAAGCGGATACAAAATTTTCATAATATTTTTTTTTCATAAAAAGATTAGCAAAGCCCAAAGTGGCTTATAAAGAGTAGTTTACAAAGGTGTAAACCTATGTCGGTAACGATTTAGTAATGGTGCTTACTGCACTCGCTTTCATCTGAATACCTTGTAAATCATTAATGCAAATGTAATAAATAAAGGGTGAAATACGTCGGTATTTCGCCCTTTTCTTCTTTATCTTTCACCGTAAAATAGCTATAAAAATCTCCCCACTGTGGTGAACCTGTGGGATTGGTTTCGATATTTTTTCCAAATTTTGGCATACCAACAGTAGATGATGCTCTGAAAAATATAGTAAGAACTTCTAAAAGATTTATGCTATGGAAATCGTGTTGAGTAAAATATTAGCGCAAATTCAGCATCGGGAGGACAAACTCTCTTCTCAAATGATGCCAGCGGCGGAAGAGGCTTACAAAATGACCTTATTCCTCAGAGAAATGCTGTGTAATGTAAAATCGCAAGTTTTAAAAACAGGTTTTAAAGATGAACAGCAGGAGATTGAATTTTTTAGGAATATTAAACCGCAAATTTTAGGGAAGCTCATTTACTATAATAAAGTATTCCGCATCGAAACTACTTGCCCTGTAAGCACCGGCAAAATACATCAAAACTTTTACGAAAACCTGTTAAAAAATCTAAAATCAAAATATAAGGAAAGTATTTGGAATGAGGATTTTTACAGGTACTATCGTGCAGGAAGAACCGACCGTGATCATACTTATTTCAGACTTGGACAAATCAATTACCATGATGGATTAAAGAGTGGCGTATTCGAAATTGATCTCAGTTTTTCAACCTATTATGACAACAAGATCTCCTACATTATAGCGAACGAATTACTCTATACTTATATGCTTACGAAAATTAACCCCGGGGAAAACCCTGATACAATTCTGCAAAACGTAGATGCAAACAAGGATATTTCGTGGACCAACTCTCAAAATGCACTTATCGAACTAATCTACGCCCTTTATGCTTCAAATTCCATTGCTTATGGAAAAATGGGTATCCGAAAATTGGCTTTGATATTTCAGGTGTTATTTCGAACACCATTAAATAACATACACCACTCTTTCCACCGGATGAAAACAAGGGCAGGTTCGCGAACGGCCTTTTTAGACCAGCTCAAAATATCCCTCGAAGAATATATGGATAAAGACATTTAGCAGTTTTATACAACAATTTAAAAGCAGTACCCAAAAAGTACTGCTTTTTCTTTGCCCATATATGCCAATTGGCAAATACTCTCCAAACTCCATTACAAAACAATTCAAATACTCCGAAGCACTTATTAAACAAGTGGCTCCTAGTATCTCAAAAACTTTCAAAAAACCGCCAAACCAATTGGCAAGGATTGGCAGACAAACTCTGCCAACCTCAGCAACTTTGCATAGTAAACTTTAAAAGCTACGTAATGAAAATAATCACCATTGAAGAGGAAGCCTGGCAGCAGCTTAATAGCCGAATCAATGCCATTGCCGACTATCTGAAAAAGCAAGAAGATAAAAGCTACGATGACCTGTGGATTAATAACCACGAGGTATGCCAATACTTGCACATCAGCGAGAAAACCCTTTGGCGGATGCGCACCAAAGGCGAGATAGCTTATTCAAAAATCTATGGGCAATATTTCTATACCATTGGAGCCATCAAGGACATGCTCAACGCCAATGCAATACAAAGCAGTGAGGAGTTTGTACTGGAACTTATGGCAAAAGGCAAAAGCTATGTTGAAAAAGGCAGAAAGCTGAATACGAACAAAAATAATAAGAACTCTTAAAAGCATATTCCTATGAATATTGACAGAATGGAATTTTTGGCGTGGATGGAACGCCTGATGGCTCGTCTCGATATGCTGGGCGACAATATAGACGGCTTACATAAGAAACGCAGCAGTATAGATGGCGATGAATTGCTGGATAATCAGGATTTACTACAAATGTTAAAAATCAGCAACCGTTCACTACAACGGTATCGCTCAATCGGAAAACTGCCCTATTACACCATAAGCGGAAAACTGTATTACAAATTATCCGATGTTCATCAATTTATACGGGAAAGTTTCAACCCGCCAACAACTAAGTTAAACGCCACTAAGTGACAAACAGTGCCTTTGAATGCCACTTCATGTGTTGCAGTAAATGCTTTATTTACTTTCGGCACCGAAACCTTAAAATTTTGAGATTATGAGCGATGACACTACAAATAAACAGGCAGAGCCAGAACAATTATCGGACATATTGTTGGTGCTGGATAAAGAAAAAATGAAAATCCAAGCCGTAAAAAGTATCGATAAAAATGGAAAAATGGAAACCGTTGACCCTACAAAAAAGAACCAAAATGAATTTATGCGGGTGGACAAACAAGGCGATTTCATTTCTAATTTCTTCTCTAATTTTTACAGACAGTTGAAAGACCCTACCAAATTTACATTTTTCAAAGTACCAGCCGATAAAGCCTTAGAGAAAGCAAAAGAATTTCAAAAGCAGGTAGACAAACCTACACCAGAAGGCGAAAAACAAATGAAAAAAGACGAAGTGAAAGTTGAGCCTGAGCATAAACAAGAAAATCAAAAAAATATGGAAACAACCGAAAAAGCACCGGAAAATAATGAGTACCGCTATAAACCGGAACAGATTGATTGGGAAACAATGAACAATCTGGGATTAGGCAAAGAACGCCTTGAAAAAATGAATTTACTTGACCCATTATTGAAAGGTTTTAAAACCAATGAGCTTGTACCTGTAAGTCTCAATCTCGGTAGTGCCGTTACCCGGATGGATGCCCGTCTTTCCTTGCAACATAATGATGAAGGTCAGGTAGTGGTCGCTATTCATGGTATCCGTAAAGAACCGAACTTAAGTTTTGAATTTTTTGGACACAAATTTACAGATGAAGACAAGAAAAACCTGCTTGAAATCGGAAATATGGGGCGTGTGGTTGATCTTAAAAATTCTAAGACAGGCGAAATGATGCCATCCATTATTAGTGTGGACAGGTTGACCAACGAATTGATTGCACTGAAAACAGAGTACATAAAAATCCCTGATGAAATAAAAGGTGTAAAACTCAATGATGAGCAAAAACAAACTTTAATGGAAGGTAAACCGCTTCATTTAGAGGGAATGATTTCTAAAAAGGGAACTGAGTTTGAAGCCACGGTACAATTCAATGCGGACAAACGTTATGTAGAATTCCTTTTTGACAGAGGCAATTTCAATCAGCAAGCACAAAGCAATGGGCAGAATAATCAGCAAAACAATTCACAGGAAGTTCCGAGAACTTTCAGAGGTAAGGAATTGGATAATGAACAATACGATAAGTTCAAAGCCGGTCAGACTGTTTATATCAGTGGTCTGACAGACAAGCAAGGTAAACCATATCAAGGTTACATCACGTTGAATAAGGAAACCAACAAAACCGATTTTTCTTTCCAAAATCCCGATAAGTTTAAAGAACAGTCGAAACCAGCCGATGCTCATAAAACACAAACTGCGGTTAATTCTGATGGAAAAACCAACGAAGCTACCAAGAACATCAAAGAGCCTTTACAGACTAAACAACAAACGCCAAAGGATAAAAAACAACAAGAGCAGCAGGAAAAACCGGAAGCAGCTGCTAAATCCAAAGGCCGTAAAATGTAACACAATATGAAAACAATAATTGCAGAAAAACCAAGCGTAGCACGGGAAATAGCTAGCCTTTTGGGGGCATCCGAGAAAAAGGATGGTTACCTGACAGGCAACGGCTATTGTGTTACGTGGGCATTCGGTCATTTAATAGGATTGGGAATGCCCGAAGATTACGGGATTACGGGATTTGATAAAGCATCATTACCGATACTTCCAAACCCTTTTATATTGACTGTTCGCAAGGTAAAAAAGGATAAAACTTATATACCTGACAGCGGAGCATTGAAACAATTAAAAATTATTAAAGAGCTATTTAATCAAAGCGATAGCATAATCGTGGCAACCGATGCAGGCCGTGAGGGCGAACTCATTTTCAGGTATATTTATGAATACCTCAAATGCAACAAGCCCTTTGAACGGCTTTGGATCAGTTCGCTTACCGAAAAAGCCATCAAACAGGGTTTTGACAACCTGAAAGATGGAGCAGCATTTGACGGATTATATCAGGCAGCACAAGGCAGAAGCCGTGCCGATTGGCTGGTGGGCATCAATGCCACACAGGCACTTTCTATCGCTGCCGGGAATGGGGTTTATTCACTCGGAAGGGTGCAGACACCAACACTGGCCTTAATCTGCAAACGCTATCTGGAAAACAAAAACTTCCTGGTAAAGCAATATTGGCAAATACAGTTATCGCACAGCAAAGAGTTTATCGATTTTAAAAGCATTTCCAAAACCAGATGGGAAGACAAAAAGCTTGCCGATGATACGCTGAAAGCCATCCAGCGAAGCGAAACGGCGACCGTTACATCGGTAGAAACCAAAAGCGTTACAGAGCAACCGCCCTTACTTTTTGACCTTACCGGTCTGCAAAAAGAAGCCAACAAAAGGCTCAACCTTTCTGCCGAAGAGACCCTGAACATTGCCCAAAGCCTATACGAAAAGAAGTTCATCACTTACCCACGTACCGGAAGCAAGTATATTCCTGAAGATATGTGGGCAGAAATCCCCAACCTTGTCAGGGCTTTGCAGGATAGGGAAAGCTGCAAACAAGCAATAACCAAGATAAAATGGGGACGCTTCAATAAACGTATTGTGAACGATTTGCGTGTTACCGATCATCACGGCTTATTAGTTACCGATAAAGTACCATCTGCCCTGAGTGCAAAGGAAAATGCGGTGTATGATATGATTGCGTTTCGGTTACTCGAAGCGATTTCACAAGCCTGTATCAAGGAGCTGACTGATGTTGCTTTACAGGCATTGCATTACGATTTTACCACAAAGGGCTGTAAGATTATGGAAGCTGGCTGGCGTTCCATCAAGGGCAGTTTCTCTGATGATGATACGGAACCCGTACAGGATCTGCCCGAACTGAAAAAGGGCGATGAACTTAAAATCAAGGAAGCCACCGTTCTCGAAAAGCAAACCAAACCTCCTGTACTCTATACCGAAGCAGGGCTTCTGTCGGCGATGGAAACAGCCGCAAAGGAAATTGAAAATGAAGAAGAACGGAAAACCCTGAGAAATATCGGTATTGGTACACCTGCAACAAGAGCATCAATTATTGAAACGCTGTTCACCCGCAATTATATCCAAAGGGAAAAGAAAGCCTTAATCCCGACCGAAAAAGGATTGCAGGTATATGAATTGGTAAAAGACCAAAAAATTGCAGATGTGGCAATGACTGCCGAATGGGAACTGGCATTGCAGAAAATCGAAAACAATGAAGCGGATGCTGGTGCATTTCAAAAGGAAATGGAAAATTATGCTTCATCTATCACCAATGAACTGCTGCAAACTTCCATTGCCAACGAGAACCTGCCAAAGCTTGTTTGCCCTAAATGTAAAAGCCAACAGCTTATTATCCGCGATAAAATAGTGAAGTGTTCCGATGAAGTTTGTAACTGGGTTCAGTTCCGCAATGTATGTGGCGTACAAATCGGCATGGCTGATATCGAAAGCCTTGTCATTAAAAGGAAAACTTCACTTATCAAAGGAATGAAAAGCAAGGCGGGAAAGAAATTCGATGCCTATATCGTGCTGAATGACGATTACAGAACTTCTTTTGAATTTGATAAAACCAAAAACTATAAAAAGTGATGGATAATAAACCCCTTATTTCTCCCGAAGAACTCAAAAACCTGATTTATACGATACGTGGCAAGCAAGTAATGGTGGATAGCGACCTCGCTTCCTTATACCAGGTGGAAACAAAGAACCTCAACAAAGCCGTAAAAAGAAATATTGAAAGGTTTCCTGTTTCTTTCTGTTTCCAATTGACCGAAGAGGAAGTTGAAAACTTGAGGTTCCAAATTGGAACCTCAAGTTTAAAATATGGCGGAAGACGTTATTTACCCTATGTTTTTACTGAACAAGGAATAGCAATGGCTTCTGCAATACTTCGCTCAGATATTGCAATCAAAGTCAGTGTTGAGATTATGGAAGCCTTTGTAGAAATGCGCAGAATGCTGATCAGCAATGCTTCTTTGTTTCATCGGCTAGACAAAATTGAAATTAAGCAGCTAGAAGCAGAACAAAAATTTGAAGAGATCTTTAAGGCCTTGGAAAGCGATAAGCTTCACAGTGAAAAAGGTCTTTTTTATAATGGGCAGATTTTCGATGCCTATACTTTTGTGTCAGATATTATCCGGAGTGCCAAAAGCTCCATTATCCTGCTGGATAATTATGTGGATGATACAGTCTTGACCTTATTGGGAAAACGGAATAATAATGTATCCGCAACCATCTACACCAAAAGTATCAGCAATCAGCTGAGGCTGGATTTGCAGCGGTACAACAGCCAGTATTCGACAATTGATATTGAGATCTTTTCCGATGCACACGACCGATTTTTGATTATTGACGATACGGAGCTTTACCATATCGGAGCTTCACTCAAAGACTTAGGCAAAAAATGGTTTGCCTTTTCGAGAATGGATATTGAGGTTGTGAGAATGCTGTATTTCTTGAAATAACAGGCAAGCCTGTAATTCTATATGATTTTTATTTTATTTTGGTTTTTAGAAATTCGATGATAAAAGTTTCAAATTCAGCCATATTTATCCCTTTACTAATATAAGTTTGTGGAATTAATGTTCTAAAATCACCATCGAGATGTATGGTATCTGGCTCACTAGATTTATTTAGTACATCAATTAAATGAACAACGTTACTTCCAATGTCATTATTAAATTTTATAAGATCTTTAATTTCATTGATATTCTCTACCTTATATTTATTCTCTTCATTGTAATTAGTCATGTCAACACAGCATAGCGAATAGTTTTCCTTTTGCTCAAAGGCTCTAAGCGTTTGGTTTTTTGACATCCTTACGGAGTTATTAGCATCCCACCGTGATTTGACTTCAATATAATATACTGGTACAGTATTAAG
Source organism: Flavobacterium psychroterrae (assembly GCF_018380615.1). Taxonomy (GTDB): domain Bacteria; phylum Bacteroidota; class Bacteroidia; order Flavobacteriales; family Flavobacteriaceae; genus Flavobacterium; species Flavobacterium psychroterrae. The sequence continues at coordinate 101,734 of NZ_JAGYVZ010000020.1, forward strand.
TAAAATAACAATATCCTGTCCATCCTGAACATTTTTGATTTCAGCCCTAATAGCATCAGGAATTAAACTTGTTATAGCATTTCTCAAAACATTTTCTATATGCGTTCCAATTGTATATTTGTATTGAAAGTTTGCATTTTCTTGCTGTTTCTGCATAAATGCTTCTTTACCAAGTCTGATGATGTCATCAATATTAGGATTTTTACCAAGTTCAGCAAGTTTCTTAATCTTCGATGAATCAAGACTTAAAATTGAGAATGAATCTTCTCCATCCGCTAATTCAACAAGAATAGAAGATCGTTTACTGAACACAATTGGAAAATACTTTTCGTATTCATCTGTACTTTTGAACTTTTGGATTATATCTATAATATATTCCTTTAGCGGATGATTCTCTATAGTCGTGAATTGGGTAGTTTCAAAAAAAGCTGTTTCGATTTTCTCTGTGAGATTTCTAATGGTTTTCTTGTCTTGCCCTTTTAAGTATTTAGCAAATTCTTTATGGATTAGGTTTGCTCTAATAGGAAAATTTGGCTTTATTATTTCATCATAAATGTTTTTAATTTCTTCAGGAATATTGTCATCAACCTTTAGAAAGTTCTGAGCAGAAAGTTCATATAATTGATTCGGGAATACCGCCAAAGTGCTGAAAATTTCTTCATAGTCATAATATGAAGGCCCTATTTCTAAAATATCTTTTAAAAAGTGTAAGTTTTCAATGACCCACTCAGAATTTTCTTTACTTAAATCATTTAAAAACAAACGAATTAACCGACGTTGCGGTACTCTATTATCTAACTCGTCATCTTTTATGGTCGGAATTTCAATAGTAGAACTATCAAAGCTATAATAATCGCAAATCAGTTTAATTAATTTTGTTGGTACGCTGGCAGACTCTAATGATGAAGATATTTTTGAATAGCAGATTACTGCTCCTAAAAAATCAGACGATATTTCCGAAGTAAGTGTTTTGTCTTTAACCTTTTCAGCTATTGCTGCATTAATATCGGTTGTGTAATTTTTTCTAGTGTAAGGGTTTAACTCTAGTTCGAATTTAAATTCTGGATCAATATGCCGCTTTGGAATATCCGGCATAATAATATCAGCAATATCAACCAATTCTTTTGGTAAACTGACGTTATTGTTCAGACCCGAGAACAGTCTAAATTCTCCTTTGATATTAGGAAGAAGTTCAAATGAATTGAACAAATCCCCATGGCCATCTTTAATCAAATGTTGATATAATTTTTTCAATTCCTGTGTGTGAGGAATGCCCATAAGATTGCCAACCTCTTTTATTTTGATTGCAAGATCCCTATAGCTAATGTATTTAATTTCGTTAAGATTCCATTCTTGAATAATTGATGACCATTCTTTTGTTAAGTGCTTTAATGGTGTGTTATCCCAAAAGAAATCTACCAAAGTAAAAATTGACTCAAAAACATAATCATCGTGGAGTAGAATGGGGTCGATAAAAATTGAATTAGATACAAGAATATTTCCAGCTTTTGATTCAACTAATGGAAATGATTTAAAACGATCTATCCAAGAATACTTTAAATCCTTGAAATATCCATTTAGTAACGGTTTATCGCTATCTGTTCTAAAATTTATACGAGCTAACTTTATTGGATTTATTATTTCTTTTGCATTTGATTCGACGTATTCAAAAATTAGTCTGGAAGCAGTATCTATTAAGTTCTGGTTGGCTTCTTCTTCATTTTGATTGTCCTCATTATTTGATTTCAAATACAAACCATTACGTGGTTCATTAGGGAGGAAATGTCTTGAATGTAAAAGGTAATTAACACCAAAATCCTGAGTACCAACTAACGGATAGAATAAAAAAAGTTTAGGCAATTCGCTACTTAAATCCGTGGCAGTCAAACTTGTCGAAAATGGTAAGATGACAGTAATTTTATTATCATCTGATTTTAGATAGAAAACCTCGACACTATCCTTATTAATTAGAATCGACGCCTTATGAAGTTTGTCTTGTAAAAAAGTTCCATTTCGTTGGTAAACCGTTGTTTCTCCTGATAGATCTTTTACAGTGACTTTCCGCAGTCTTGGATTTAAAGTTATTACGTAAGGCAAAATTGTACGTAAAGAATTGACTGCCTTTATAGCGCAATCTTTATTATTCTTTGAAATTGTTTGAAATGAAAATACTGTATCCGGGTATGGTGGTGACAGTTTACTTTCATCATTCAATAGTCTGCTTACCTCTTTTTTCAAAAGTCTGATTCGTTGCCCTAGTTCTTTCCAATTATCTGTATTCCGATCAATGTAAAAATTATTTAAAATTACGTATCCATCGTCTTTTATTAAAGCCCCACTAATTTCAATTCTCTTTCCAAATGTATGAGAAGTAATGAACCCTGTACCATATTGACCAACTGGTTCATTGTCTTCAAATGTTATTTTCCTTTCTTCGAGCGTTTTGGAACTTACCTGCTTGAAAAGACAATCAAGGGTCATAGGCGTAAATGGTTGTCCGTTATGTTTGAAAACGAAATGATCTTCTGTTAGAGTAATGGTAATATCACAATCGTCACTGAGATCTATGGCATTTTGAAAAAGTTCCCAAATCGCACGATTAGCATCATTTTCTTCTAGTTTTTTTATTCCTTGAATGATCTTATCAGCATGCTGTTTCATGTCGTTTAACTCTGATAAATCCTCATAAGACAGAGTTATATCAAAGTTTTCTTGTTGTTCATCCATTATTAAGAGCCATTTATAAATAAGTTGATTTATTGAGACGTTAAATGTACAAATTAATCTGCTTGATATTAATTTGTTCCATGCCAAACCAAACCTCTCAAAGCCAAACCCTGCCACTAGAATGGCACCGTTTATTCTCTTGGATAATTTAGCTATCACTAGAAAATTATCTAACAATCAGAATAATGAAGGGTAGTAATAAGAGAAGAAAATACGATGTTATTTATGCCGATCCTCCTTGGCAATTTAAAGTTTGGAGCAATAAAGGTGCTGGGCGAAGTGCGGAAATTCATTATAACACCCAAAGCATTAATTTTTTAAAGGATATGAATATCCAAGCATTGTGCAATCCTAATTGTGTACTGTTGATGTGGGTTACCTTTCCCTGTTTGGAACAAGGTTTGGAACTTGGCAGGGCTTGGGGTTTTACCTATAAAACGGTAGCATTTACATGGGTAAAAAGTAACAGAAACAATGCAAACCCCTTTGTTGGCATGGGATATTACACAAGGTCAAATGCGGAAATAGTTTTGCTGTTTACAAAAGGAAAAACACTTGAAAGGAAGGCAAAAGATGTACCACAAGTCTTGGTATCGCCACGGGGACGGCATTCAGAAAAGCCAGACGAAATAAGGAAACGTATTGTTCGCCTATTTGGCGATGTACCAAGATTGGAACTCTTTGCAAGACAAAATTCTTCTGAAACAACTGAAAATATTTTTGATGGCTGGGATCTTTTTGGTAATGAAGTCGATAATTCTATTGAAATACCCTAAAGCACTTCCGTCAAACGCTACCTATCAAAGCCATACCCTGCCACTTCTCTAAAAGCTTTCATTTCGTGTTCTAATTTTAGATTTCAAGCGAAAATCTAAACAAAATTAAAGTATGGATACACCACAAAAAGACCTATCGTATTTCAGGTTACGACTTCAAGAATCATTAAACACGAGTTTTCCCGAAAAAGCACACGACCAAAAGTTTATAGACCAACGTTCAACGTGGGCTGCCAATGCTTATGAGGGTACCTTTCGTTCGGGGAATGCCATTGAACAGTGCAATGAAATAGCCGACTACATACTTTTCGAGGGTTTACATTTCTCCAAATTTGATACGGTTTTCCAAGTGGTCTGTAACGAATTCGACACGATAATGGCCGACGAGGAACTACGACCATTCGCCCTGAAAATGTTCAATATTTGTGAGCCTTTTTTCTCCAGCTATGAGCTAACTGATGACTTTGCATACGGTTATGAGTATGAGCTGCTCTACACCGAGATAACGGGAACCATCGCAATATGGATTGAGGAGAATGGGCTTCAGTAAAAAGGCACATCTCCAACAGAATATCGATGCCCTGCGAATTGCTTTCAAACTTGAAAAGGAGAACCGACAAGCCAACGTAGGCGAAAGACTGCTAATGACGCAATACAGCGGATTTGGCGGTCTTAAATTGGTATTGAACCCCATAGCGAATGAAATAGACATCAATAATTGGAGAAAAACCGAACATGACCTTTTCCCGATTACTCAAGAACTCCACCAACTACTAAAAGAAAATTCCCAAGACGAAAAGCAGTACCGCAGTTACGTGGACAGTATGCGGGGTTCGGTACTTACAGCATTTTACACACCGCCGCAGGTCATAGATGTTATTTCTGCAACCTTGCGTGAAAGCGGTCTTAACATTCAGAAATTCCTTGAGCCCTCCGCAGGTATTGGGTCATTTATACAATCCTTTGCAGAAAATCAAAAAGCAAATGTTACTGCCTATGAAAAAGATCTGCTCACAGGCAAAGTTTTAAAACAGCTTTATCCCGAAAGCACTATCCGTATCAGCGGTTTTGAGGAAATCCCCGAAAAGGAACAGAACAGCTATGATGTAGTTGCCAGCAATATCCCTTTTGGCGATACATCCGTTTTTGATCTTTCCTATTCCCGAAGCAAGGACACGGTAAAGGTACAGGCTGCCCAAAGCATTCATAATTATTTCTTTTTGAAAGGAACCGATATGCTCCGTGAGGGCGGCTTGCTGGCCTACATCACTTCGCAGGGCATTCTCAACAGTCCAAAGAACGAACCAGTACGAAGGGCATTAATGCAGGATAATAACCTGATTTCAGCTATCCGATTGCCTAATAACCTGTTTACCGAATATGCAGGTACAGAAGTCGGAAGCGACCTGATTATCCTTCAAAAGAACACGGCAAAGCAAGGCCTGAGCGAAACCGAAGAGCTGTTTTGCCAAAGCAACCGAACGGAATACGATACACCGAGCAATGCCTTATTTCAGAACAGCACCAGGATTGTGCATACCAATAGTAAATTAGATAGCGATCCTTATGGGAAACCTGCATTAATATATTCGCATAGTGAAGGTACCAGTGGAATTGCCAAAGACCTTAAACAAATGCTTTCGGAAGATTTTGGAAAGTATCTGAATTTAGCTTTGTACAAAGGCGAACGGAACGAGGAACCTGTAATACAAATCCCCACTACTCCAAAGGTAACACCTCCAATTGTCGAACCTGTACTCATTCCATATGAACGACCTCGTTTTACACCACCAACCAATTTACAGGAAAGCCCGCAGGAAATAAAACAACTGAGTATTTTCGACCTCTTTGAAAATGCCAACGAACCAGTACCTGTTATTGTGCCATCCAAAAAAGCTACAACAACAAAAAGGCAAAGCACCAACAAAAGCAGAAGTGCAATAGGTCGCCAAACCGACCTATTCAATATACCACAACAATTCTCTACGCCACCAGTTACCAATAAAATTGCAAACGGAAGCACATCAACCAATAGTAAAAAGCAAGAAGGTATCGGCGACCTATTTTCGGGTATCAGTAACAATGTCGAAACTAATCAAACAACCGTTCCTGGCACTATTCCCGAACCTGCTCCTTACAGTGGTAAACTGGAATCATTCCACCGAAACGAAGGTCTTGTTGTAGATAAGGATTGCGTAGGCCACCTGCATGATGTAAATATGGCAGATGGTACGGCTGTATTCCACCCTTTACCGTTGCCAACATTGCAGAAAGCAAAAGCTGAGGCCTACATTGCTGTACGTGATATTTACCAAGAGCTTTACTTCAAAGAAGCAGCCTTTCAAACCGAACACACAGAAGAAAGGAAAACCCTTAACCTCCTTTACGATGCGTTTGTCAAAAAGTACGGTAATCTCAACAGTGCGGAAAATATCAAACTCATCAAAACCGATAGTTCAGGAAAGGAAATTCCTTATCTGGAACGTGTGGTTGGCGGAGTTGTCCATAAAGCCGATATATTCAGCCGTCCTGTAAGCTTCTCTACCGTAACCATAGCAACAGATAATCCTGAAGAAGCATTATCCGCATCATTGAATAAATATGGAAGCGTTGATTTGGACTATATGTCCAAAATCAGCGGAATTCCTGCTGATACTTTGAAAGAAGCCTTGCAAGGCCGAATTTTCTATAATCCGATCCAAAAGGATTATGAAATAGCTGAAAAGTGGATTGCCGGAAATGTTGTTGAAAAAGCAGCGGATATAAAAATCTACCTGGATAATAATCCCAATGACAATGAAGCCAAAGCAAGCCTTTCTGCCCTGGAAGCAGCCAGACCTAGACGTATCGAATTTGAGGAATTGGACTTCAACCTTGGCGAGCGGTGGATACCCACAGGTATCTATGCCCGTTTCGCTTCACATCTTTTCGATACCGAAGTACGCATCCACTACTCGGAAAGCACTGATGATTTCAATATCAAATGCGACCAGAAGAATGTGCATATATGGGACAAGTATGCGGTAAAATCCCAAAGCCGTACCTATGATGGGATTGCCCTGCTTAAACACGCATTGGTCAATACAACACCCGATATCACAAAGAAGATTACAATTGATGACAAGGAAGTAAAGGTTCGTGATATGGAAGCCATACAGATGGCCAATACCAAGATTGACGAAATCCGTACCGCTTTTGGCGAATGGCTCCACGCCCAAAATGATGAATTTAAAAACAGGCTGACCGACCAATACAACGATACTTTTAACTGCTTCGTCCGACCGAATTACGACGGAAGGCATCAGGAATTTCCGGGACTGGATCGCAAAGCATTGGGTATTGAAGATTTGTATGCAAGCCAGAAAGATGCAGTCTGGATGATAAAACTTAATGGTGGTGCCATCTGCGACCACGAAGTTGGTGCAGGAAAAACACTCATTATGTGTACCGCCGCACAGGAAATGAAGCGTTTGGGTATGGTACACAAACCTATGATAATCGGGCTGAAAGCGAATGTTCACGAGATTGCCGAAACCTACCGCAAAGCCTATCCGCACGCTAAAATATTATATCCCGGCAAGGAAGACTTTACACCACAAAAAAGGCAAAGGATTTTTGGAGACATCAAGAACAACGATTGGGATTGTGTGATACTGACACACGACCAGTTCGGGATGATCCCCCAATCGCCAGAGATGCAGAAGGAAATTTTGCAAGCCGAACTGAATAGTGTGGAAGACAACCTTTCGGCCTTGGAAGAACAGGGCAAGGAAATTTCAAGGGGAATGCTCAAGGGTGTAATCGTCAGGAAACAGAACCTTGAAGTAAAGCTAAAAACACTGGAACACGACATCGAAAACAGAAAAGATGATATTGTGGACTTTAAAATGATGGGCATTGACCATTTGCTGGTGGATGAAAGCCACCGCTTTAAGAACCTGATGTTCAATACCCGTCACGACAGGGTTGCCGGGTTGGGCAATATGCAGGGCAGCCAAAAGGCGATGAACCTTTTATTTGCCATCCGAACCATACAGGAAAGAACCGGAAAGGATTTGGGTGCTACCTTTCTTTCCGGAACCACCATCAGCAATTCATTAACGGAACTGTATCTCCTGTTCAAATACCTTCGTCCACAGGCTTTAGAAAAACAGGGCATCAACTGTTTTGATGCCTGGTCGGCGATCTATACAAGGAAAACAACCGATTATGAGTTTTCTGTAGCGAATAATATCGTTCAAAAAGAACGTTTCCGCTATTTTATCAAAGTACCCGAACTGGCACAGTTCTATTCGGAAATAACGGATTATAGAACGGCAAAGGATATAGGAATTGACCGTCCGGAAAAAAACGAGGTATTGTATAACATTCCGCCAACGCCCGACCAGACAAAATTCATCCAGAACCTCATGGAGTTTGCCAAATCGGGAAACGCAACGTTGCTTGGACGAGCACCATTGTCACCAAGTGAAGAGAAAGCCAAAATGCTAATTGCAACAGATTATGCTCGCAAAATGTCGCTGGATATGCGGATGATCAGCGGCAAATACGATGACCATCCTGATAACAAGGCTTCGCATTGTGCTGCAAAATTAGCCGAATATTATAACCGCTTTAATGCCCAAAAAGGGACACAATTTGTCTTTTCAGATTTGGGCACCTACAAGCCTGCCCAGTGGAATGTGTACTCGGAAATCAAACGCAAGCTGGCAGAAGACCATGGAATTCCTGCCAATGAAGTCCGTTTTATACAGGAAGCCAAGAACGACAAGCAACGCAAGGAGCTTATTGATGGTATGAACGAAGGGAAAATCCGTGTATTGTTCGGTTCTACCGATATGCTGGGAACAGGTGTGAATGCACAGAAAAGAGCCGTGGCCGTTCACCACCTGGATACGCCTTGGCGACCAAGCGACCTTGCCCAACGAGATGGAAGAGCGATTAGAAAAGGCAACGAGATTGCCAAGTTCTTTGCCGATAATAAAGTAGATGTAATTATCTATGCCGTGGAGAAATCGCTGGATAGCTATAAGTTCAACCTGTTGTACAACAAACAGCTTTTTATAGACCAATTAAAAACCAACAATCTCGGAAAACGTACCATTGACGAGGGAAGTATGGACGAAAAGTCGGGAATGAACTTTTCGGAATATGTGGCGATACTTTCGGGCAATACCGACTTGCTGTACAAAGCCAAGATCGAAAAGCAGATTGCCGGATTGGAAAGCGAGAAACAGGGTTTCAACCGGTCCAAGTACGCGTCCAAATATAAATTGGAAGATACTTCGGTAATGCTTGAAAGTGCCCAATCCCGTTTGGAACGCATGAGCCTGGATTGGAATAATTTTCAGCAACGCATACAAAAACGTTTGGATGGCACGACGGCAAACCCAGTTCAGTTGAATGGTTTGCCAACTGATGCAGATGTAAAGCAGATCGGCTCAAAGCTCAACCACTTTGCAGACCAAGCCCGCACCGGAGGCCAGTATGAAGAAATTGGCAGCCTCTATGGCTTTACGCTGTTGGTTAAAACAGAAGTGTCTCAAAAAGAAGGGGCAGATCTAAAAGTAAACCGGTTTTTGATACAGGGCGAGGGCAATATTAAATACAACTATAATAATGGCATAATAGCTAAAGATCCCGAAACGGCAGCCATGAATTTTTTAAAAGCACTGGAAAAACTGCCGGGCTACATTGAGCAGGAGCAAAAGAAAATCGGCGAATTTCAAAAAGACCTGCCTGTACTTCAAGGAATAGTAAGCGGTACATGGACCAAGGAAAGCGAGTTAAGTGAACTCAAAAATGAACTGGCCGCCGTGGAGAGAAAGATACAGTTGTCTATTACGCCAGAAAATAAGGAGACTAAGGATTTGACCAAAAACCAGAAAAAAAATCAGAATATTGTACAAACAAAAAACATTTATAATTTGGGTAGAATATAGCGATATTATCCTAAATTTTGTCCTCTTCATCCATCTTCTTAATCAAAGAATCACGCAAACTATCGAGAAATTTAGTTCGGTTTATTTTACGACTTTTAATTTCCATATATGTGTGATAAAAATCTCCAAGGTTGATGTCAAATGTACTTTCAAATGTCTTTGCAATAACTTTGATATCTATATTCCCATTATCGAATACCGCTAGCGAATACAGAGAATAGATTAATTCAATTAATGCAGTTTTGCTTCCAGTCCACTTCAGAGGAGATTTATCAGTTGGCTTTTTATACTTATTATTATTAAGTTGGTCTTCTAGATAGACTTGTATCAAGTCATTTGCAATAATCTTTGCTGCTTTATAATCGTGAGAAGTTGAAAATCTATGGTCTGTTTCAAAATACACTGTATCCAAGCTTAATTTAATATCATGTTTCCCCCTAACAAATAGTTTCTCGTCAATAAATGAATTGTTGGTTCTGTAATATTTATAGAATTCAAGGTTACTGTCAAAATATTTTTTGAGCTTCCTTAATTCGGCATTTAAGTATTTCCTAACAGCTTTTTTATCATTGGGTTTCTTTGTTTCGATTTTATAAATTGCATTATAATAAATAAGCTTTGAGACAATGACAGGCTTTTGATGTTTGAAAAAACTGATCTCTTCCTCAATATTTTTAAATTTATTATTTAAAACATACTCTTTCAACTCTGCAAGGCATTGTAATATTATAGGTATAACTGCTTCAATTCTAAGTATCGGACAATCTGTTTCAACCTCCAATTCGTTGATTGTAGTTTCGAGTTCAAAAAGCTTTTTATTGTAAAATTTATCCATAGAAATACTCTTAATCTCAAAATTTTATGGTACGAGAAAGGACTAGATAATATCCATTAAAAAAAGGCCTTGCTTTTCTGAAACTAATTTGTTGCTCAGTAAATATTTTAAAAATATTATTTCAAAACTATAATACCTTTTTGATTTATTAGCAATCAATTGTCTAAGATGACAAAGGCCTTCAGTTCGCACATTTTTCCATCACGGAATTTCCAAACGTCACATGCAGAATAGTTCGACATTTCACCTTTCGCATCTTTGAGACTTATCTCGCCCATTGAAACTACATATTCACCCCTTTCTATCATTAGTTCCATATTAAATATTGGGGGCTCTTTATATGTTTCAGCCATATAGCGTCGAACTGCTTCTTTGCCTTCAAGTATTTGATCTCCTACGAAGATCCATTTTGTATCCTCAGTGCAGTAGGATAAAAACCCTTCGTTATCACCTTCTCTAATTGCTGTATTTGCCTTTTCCAAAATGTCTTTATTTGTCTTCATGTTTTTTTAATTCTTAATTAGCACTTATGAATGACTATTTAATGTTAATTCATAGATCTGGTAAAATTTTGTGAGTCATGAGATTTCTCAATATAAATTAAGAAATCAAAAAAAAGGGACTATTCCACACTTAAAAAAGTGACCGACTTGACAGCAAACTGCATTTGCTCAAATCCATTAATATTGTTTTGAATTTTGAAAAAGCACGGAAAAAACATCTGCAGACATTGACTTGTATTAGCTATTTCAATAAAATCCAAAACATTCAGAAAAAAGCAAGTATGACTTCTTTACACAATAGGAGTCATACTTGCTTTATCATAAAATGGATAGTTAAAATTTAAGTTGACAATCTACTTATTGTATTTGATAAAAGTTGCCTTAACTGTCTTTTCTTTCAAATCTACAGAGGTACCGCTTGATGAAACCGTAGTTTTGTTCTTTTTCTTATCGTTTGCAGTAGCATAATTTGAATTCGACGACCCATATACTTCTTCATCTATCGAAAAAACTACACCATCAGCACCTTTCTTTTTTGCTAATTCAATAATTTTTTCTTGACATTTTTCTAAAGAACGAAAACCCTTTGCTAGTTCTGTCTTCCCCATAACAATATGAGGTTTTTCCACATCACTACTGTCATAATATTCATCTACTTTTTGAGTAGCTGGATAGCTTTTTCCAAAATATTTTTGTGCTTGTGCAGTATTAAAAATAAAAATACTGAATACTAGAATTAAAAATGTTTGTTTCATATCTTAATATAATTTCTGCAAAAGTAAGCAGGCTTACATTTTATTTTCACATTTTTAGAGTGAAGTGACATTATTAAGGATTGAAAGGATCATTTTATACAATGAAATTGCAGGGCGTAGTAATTATAATATTAACACTTAAAGTAATGATAGTCTTAATTTGCTCACTATTTTGCATATAACTGCTATTTTATCATAACATAGTTAGTAGATTAATATTTTTTTCAAATGATAAGATATGTAATAAGTAGAACCTCGTTCACAGAAAAAAAATCAAGTCAATACACGTAATAAACTTAAAATTATCATGATATAAAATAAAAAGCTTGATGTATTCTTTTGTTTGTATAAATTATAATCGTTAGTTAAAAAGAAATTTGCTTTAATATTTTACTACAATTCTTATTATGAAAAAATCATTAAAAATTTAATTTTAGACAAGTTACAACAATCAAAACAACTACAAATACATATCAATAAAAGCTTTCAAAGCTCTCGACGGTGATTCATTATTTCTGTAAATCAGTACTGTATTCATAGTTCCTACTTCCTTGTTCAAACCATAGGTAGAAATTTTTCTTCCCGAGTAATAATTTGAAACAACTTCTTCTGGCAAAATGCTAATGCCAATTCCTGATTCTACAAAATTTACGATACCTTCTATGGAGTTCAAGACTGTGCTTTTATAATGAATAATTCCTTTGGAGCTGAGCCAGGATTCTATTCTAGTTCTGAAAATACACCCTTCACCAAAGACAACAATATTTATAGGTTGATTTGCCAACATTTCTTCCAGTTTTGGACTATTAGAAGAAGTTAAAATAACAAGCTGTTCCTCTTTAACTTTGATTTGCGAAATAGCTTTACTATTAATTGGTGCAGATATAAATGCCGCATCAAGGTTATAGTTCATTACTTCACTAATAAGACTGTTTCTCATTTCTGATCTGAATTCCAAATCCACATCAGGATACCGATCTTGAAAATAGTTTAAAATATCTGGAGCTTTTAATGCCATTGTTGTCTCAATGCAACCAACTTTGCAAATTCTGGCAAAAGTGAGCATACCATTCCGGTAAAAGAGATCAGTTGATTCCGGTTTAAAGTGACCACCCTATTCTTGTAAAAGAGATCAGTTGATTCCGGTTCAAAGTGACCACCTCAAAAA
>NZ_JAGYVZ010000021.1 GCF_018380615.1 Flavobacterium psychroterrae
TTTTAAAACAAGAATATTAGCAAAAATAGCAGCACTTACATTGGTTCAATATATTAACAAATTTATATTTGACAGACCAATTAATAATATTAAAAATCAAATAATTTAATTTCACCCAACGGGTTATGGTTAATAAAATGAAGCGTATTAAAAAATATTAATTTAATTATATAAGTGTTTATTTTTTAAAATTAATTCACGCTATGCTCGCTTTCTAACCTTATTTTTTACGGCATTATAATCAATAAAATATTTCATGCTTATTGAAAAAATATGTTTTAAAGCATCGTTGTTTAATAATCCGGTTACATTATGTTTGAATTCTTTATCAATAATGCGTTCAAAATTAGAGGCATTATTTCTATATAAAACCGAAAGCTGACTTCCCGGAGCAAACCACCATGAATAAGATAAATCTGTATTCCAGGAATAAAAACTTGAATTTTTATTTTCGATATATACTGCGTAAGGAGTTAAAGCTCCGTCTTGCTGAAGTTCAAGGTTTTGTTTGTTTTCTGCAAAAGACCAATATTGCCTAACAGCTAAATTAATGGTCATCGCGCTGTTTAAAGCATATTTTCCGGATAAGGTGTTTGAATATGTGATTACATTTCTATTCGCAAAAATAATAGTTTCAGGAGTGTTTTTATTATCGTAATCATCAACACTGTCAATATAACCTTTGTTGTTGTTTTTTCTGTTAAAGCTAAAAGTATAGGTTAGTAAAAGTTTCTCGTTAAAGCGATATCTCGGGCCAATGTCAACACCATAAGCCATTCGTCCCGCTTCATCAGTAAAAATAATAGAAGGATTTAAATCCAAAGCAAATTTCTTATTGTAATTAGTTGAAATACTTCCCCAAACTTCTATTTTTCTTGGAATTATAACATAGCGATTTTCGGCTCTTGGTTCATAATAATCATTAGATTGTAAAGGGAAAAATGTAAATCCTAGTCCGTAATAATTGTTTTTTATAGTCGAAAGATTAACTTCTGAACTAATTTTGTTTTCCTGTACTTTTCCGGATTCTTTATTGAATTCAACATACATATCGTAGTCAATTCTAAAAGTATTAAAAAGCTTAGTAGGATTTAGGATTCTGTAATTTCCGTTTCCGTAGAAGTTATAATAATTAGTATAAAAATTAATTCCCAGATCATTTGGATCAAAATCTTTAGTTACAAAATCAGATCCCACACTATAACGATAATTTCCGTTAGTTTCGGCAAAACTCAAAGTGCTAAAAACACCACTTTTATCCTTTATATCGTTAATTAAACTGTATTTTACATTTCCAGATAAGTTGTAAGTATTTGCTTTTGTATTCAAATCCCATACTAACCCAGTAATATTTGCATCTCTGAAATTTCCGTTTCGGGTTACATTTGTATTGATAAGTGTAACCGAAGAATTTTTACGAAAACGCTGGTCTAAAACCAATACGTTATAATTAGTTAACGGTTCAACAACTTCGCGCCTGGTTTCGCCAAAAATGGTGTCTTTTATGGTTGTAAAAGTTTTTTCGGTAACCGCATTTAATATTCCAACGCCTAAACCTTTTTTAGTTCTTCCGGAAACTTTTAAGGCATTGATGAGGTTTACATTTTGAACTTCCTCAATTATTTCCTCATTCTCGTTTAAAGTTGGTTCAGTCGAAGGTCGTCCGCCAATTCTTCTGGAATAAAACATGTTTCCTTTATTGAATAAATCAGTTCCTTCAGTAAAAAAGGCTCTGTTTTCATTGAATTGCTGCTCAAACGGACCAAGATTTAAAATTTGATCGTCGTATTTTGTTTGTCCAAAATCAGGAATCAAAATAGCATCAAGAGTAAATGCATCGTTGATTCCGTATTTAATATCCATTCCGCCCTTAATTGTGCCATATGTTTTTTGACCATCGGCAGCATTTAAATAAAAAGAAGCGTACGGCATTAAAAATAATCGGGTAGGAGGTTTGATATTTTCTATTCCTTCTAAAATACCATTTTGTTGCGTGAATGTTCCAATTTTCGTGTCAACTAAATTCCACGTATATTTTTGACGGTCCCGTTTTATTTCCCTGAAAAAATTAATCCCCCAGGTTTGTTTGTCTTCTGCTGAAAAACGTAATGCCGCATAAGGAATTTTTATTTCAACCGTCCAGCCTTTATCCGTTAAAATAGCTTTGCTTATCCAGACAGCATCCCAGGAATAATCCTCTCCATTTGCATCTGTCATAATACAATCACCTTGAACATCGGCCGCTGATACAAAAAATTCGAAGTTTTGCTGACCGTCATTAAAACCATTTATAAAAACGCCAAAAAGATCTGCGGTTCCAAAATTATCACGTTGTGAAATTTCTTTTAAAATTTTATTTGGGTCATTATCATATAATAAAGCACCAATGTAAATTTCGTCATTATTGTATAAAACTTTGATTTCAGTTTTTTGATTTTCCGGAATTGGTTTTCCGTTATCAGGTTGATACATCACAAAATTTGTGGCTATCGCGGCATTGTTCCAGACTGGCTCGTCTAATTTTCCGTCAATAGAAATATTGTCAGTAAAAAATTGAGAATGCAAAACTTTTTTCTGGCCATAACTCCAGATTGTGATCAAAAGAGGAATGTAAAAGACTATTTTTTTCATGAATTTCTTAAAAGGTACAATAAAATAGACAGTTTTTTGTTCTATTTGTTACAGTATAAGTTTCAAAATTACCATTTATTTTAATTTTTATTAAGAAAATAGGTATAAACGTTAAGTTTTTTGACAGAAGAAAAAATCTTACATAAATAATGGTTTTATGTTAATTATGTTAAATTTTCAGCAAAAAAAGCCTGATTTTCAGCTATATATTTTGACAACCTACAAATTTTTATACTTTTGTCAAACCCAAATTTATTATTAACCTAAAGAAATTCAATGATTTACAAAATTTATCCACTTCTAGTGTTTTTGCTATTATCTTTTGGTAAAGATTCAAATAACACTCCTGAGCTTAAAAAAGTATCGACAAAGACCATTGCTAAGGTTGAAAATTTAACTGTCGAAGCTAAAATTGAAAACATTTATAACACATTAAATCCTAACAATTTTAATTTACCAGAACTTAGAACTTTTTCTGAAGCCTTAAAAGGTTTTTATTTGTTGAGAGAAAAAGGGGTTATTCAAAAAGACATTTTAACGGTTATTGACTTTAGTTTGTCATCAAATATCAAACGTCTTTGGGTAATTGATTTATCAACAAACACTATTTTATTAAATTCCTTAGTTGCTCACGGTAGAAATACCGGAGAAGAATTTGCCTCTGATTTTTCAAATTCAAATTCATCTTTTAAAAGCAGTTTAGGTTTTTATGCAACCGGTGAAGTTTATCAGGGTAAACACGGTGCTTCTTTACGTTTAGACGGATTAGAAAGAGGTGTTAACGATCATGCCCGCGAAAGAGCTGTTGTGCTTCATGGTGCAGATTATGTTTCTGAGTCTTTTATCAGAGATCATAAAAGATTAGGCAGAAGCCAGGGTTGTCCTGCAGTGCCGGTTGAGCTTACAAGTGAAATAATTGAATTAATAAAAAACAAATCGTGTTTGTACATTTACCATCCTTCAAGAAGTTTTGTGATGGAAGCAAAGTTAATGTCTTAATTTAGCATACAAATCCGAATCCAGATTATAAATATCAGCTCTGAACAAGAGCTGATTTTTTTTGCTCCAAGCTGTCCAGTACCATTGATACAAAGTGTATTTTTTTACGATTTTAATGCTGGTTGTTTTCTTTGAAGCAATTATGGTATCAATCCTGTCTTTTGACCATTTCTCAGAATCATCTAAAATATGTTGCGCTAATTCTAACGGATTTTCAACACGTACACATCCGGAACTTAGAGAGCGATTGTTTCTTCCAAAATTATTACGATGATTAGTGTCGTGCAAATAAACACTATGATGATTTGGGAATAAAATTTTCATTAATCCTAAGGCATTATTATAGCCAGGGCTTTGTACATAGCGGTAATTCCCCGGTTTGTTTTCGTTCCATGCATTTGGTTCCACCACATTTCCGGAAGTATCATAAATGGTAATGTTTTTTTTGGCTAAATAATTCCTGTTTCGTTTCATTGCCGGAACAACATCTTCTTTTAAAATTGTTGGCGGAACCGTCCATGTTGGATTAAAAACAACCGTTTTTAGTATTGATGTTATAATAGGTGTTTTTCTTTTGCTGGTTCCCACAACAACATTTCTCACTAAAGTAGTGTCCTGACTTTCTACAACATTCAGGCTGTAATCAGGAATGTTGATAATAAAATAGTTTTCGGCTAAATCATTATTGTACCATCTCCATCGTTCTAAATTGGCGATAATTTGTTGTTTTCTTTTTTCTTTAGAATAATTCAAAGCATTTATGGTTCCAACTCCGATAACGCCATCTGAAGCTAATCCATGTCTTTCCTGAAATTTCTTTACAGATTCAAAAGTTTTTTGATCGTAAATTTTCGTCAGACTGTCTTTTCCGGACATGTCTTTCCAGAATAAAAGCCTTTTTTTAATGTTGATCAAAGCTGTGTTTGTATCATGCAAGGTTATTTTATTTACAGATTCGATGGTTTTGATATCGTCATCAGGAAAAGTATTGACGATTTCAAGCGCTTTTAATAGTTGTTTATAAGTAGATGCTTTTGACTGAATATTATCAACGACACTGTCTAATTTATTTTTATTGAAAGCTTTGATAAGTACATTATTGACATCAAAAGTTTTTTCCTCCAGATCCCAATCTGCATATAGTTTTTTAGGATCTAATTTTCCCTTATAAAGATGGTTGAGGTATTTTTCGAAATTATAAGTAAGTAATATATCATAAGTGGAAAGATCAGAATCGCTCAGATTACTAATTTTTTCTTCAAACTTTTTGAGTTTTGAAGCTTTGTAATCTTCCGGATCAAGACCCAATTCTTCTGCTTTTGATAATTGCGTTAAAACGTAGGTTCTTTTTTTTAGGTTTCCCCAAACAGTTTTATTTTCAGATGAATTATAAAATTGTTTTAGCGTTTCACTTTTAAAAGTGCTTATAAGTGCAGTATCAATTTGTACTTTTCTTTCATCAGTAAGTATAATTGCAGGAGCAGTTTTTTTGACCGCGGGAATAATTTTGGGCGTATCTTTTTTACAACCAATAAAAATGCATATTACCAATAAAAAGTAAAGTTTGTTCATTCTCTATAATTTTTTAAACATTCAATAATGTTCGCCCATGTCTTTAATGTCAAATGGTTCACCCAGGGGTTGGTAATCCATTTTTTTATAAAGACCTACAGCTGCGGTTCTGGCGTTCAACCAAATCAAATCAACTTCGTTAGCATTGTAGTAGGTTTGACAATGCTTGACTAAAGTTTTTCCAAATCTATTTTTTTTTGATGCGTTTCTTAAACTGCCATCTGATAAATTTGAGCTTGATTCTGCTCCGCAAATATAGTATTGATTTTATTGAATTACGAAATAATTCCTATTAAATTTTTATTATCAAATAATCTGAAGTGATGCGTTGTTTTCGGTTCGTCTCCATATAAGATAGAGCTTTCAGGAGGTTTTCCTTTTCTTAAAACGGATTGATGAACAATATAAGTTTCATTTAAGGGGATTTCTTTAATAATATTCGCGATTTTCGAAAAATAATTGGTTGTATAACTTTTTAGTTTTAAATAAGTTATAAATTAATGTTGATTTTAATTGATTTTTTTTGCGAAAAAGCTTGTTTTGAACTTAACTTTATTTTTATATTTGCACCAGTAATGCGAAAGTAGCTCAGTTGGTAGAGCTCCAGCCTTCCAAGCTGGTTGTCGCGAGTTCGAGCCTCGTCTTTCGCTCTAAAAACCGGAACTTAATTGTTTCGGTTTTTTATCAAAGTTAAATAATTATTGATTTTTATTTTTTTAAACCATTTAATTATTTATATTTGCACCCTGTTAATGCGAAAGTAGCTCAGTTGGTAGAGCTCCAGCCTTCCAAGCTGGTTGTCGCGAGTTCGAGCCTCGTCTTTCGCTCTTCAAGATCCTCAAACAATTTGTTTGGGGATTTTTACTTTACAGTAAGTTTGTAAATTCCAGTATTTTTAAATTCCAAATTTAAAGTTTGAAACAATCCACAAAAGAATTGGAATTTGGAATTTAAAAATATTGGATTTTTATTTTAAGCTGCTCAAATCGCTTTCAGTTTCTAATTCCGTAGGGTTTTCATTCTTCAAAAACAAACGGGCTTTTAGATTTCCTTTTAAAGTAATTTTGTTTCCTTTTACTTCTAGCCAGCTTCCTTCTCTTAAACCTAAAACCGGAATAGCATTAAAAGCGTGAAATTCCTTAATTCGTGTTTCTCTCGTTTCACCCATATGTTTAGATTGCGTATCCGGATCTAAATAATGAGGATTTAAGTTAAAAGGGATCAATCCTAAAGTCTGAAAGCTTGGAGGATAAACGATAGGCATATCATTCGTAGTTTGCATCGATAAACCGCAAATATTACTGCCGGCGCTGGTTCCTAAATAAGGAGTTCCGTTTTTTACCGTTTCAGACAATAATTGCATGATATTGTGTTTGTACAATTGAGTAACAAGCAAAAAAGTATTTCCTCCTCCGGTAAAAATTCCTTCTGCATTTTTTATGGCATTTTCGGCACTTTCAAATTCATGGATTCCTTTTACTTCAATATTTATTGAAGCAAAAGCCTGCGCAACTTTTGCTGTATAATCGTCATGTGAAATACCACCCGGACGCGCAAACGGAATAAACAAGATGCTTTTGCAATTTTGAAAATGGGATTTTAAAGTAGGTAATAAATACTCTAAATAGCTGCCTTCGTGCAAAGTAGAAGTGCTGGCAATGATAATACTTTTCATAAAAATTTAACTCAGATTGTTGAGGTTAAAGATATTAAAATCTTGTTGTTCTACGACTCATAACAAAGGTTTAATTAACATATTTTTACCAAGTCCTTAATACTAAATTTGGAGTACATTAAGATATTTTTACATTTTTAAGAACAAAACTAATTTTCTTCTATTTTGATTAATAAAGTCGTATTTATTCTGCTTGTTGCGATGACTCAAACCGCGTGGTCTCAAATTGAGGATCGTGCTGTTATAAACGGACGAATAACCTCAAATACTTCAGATTTAGACGGTGTTTATGTAGTCAACGCGCAAACAGAGCTGATGGCAACGACAGATGTTTCAGGAGCTTTTTCTATTGCAGCAAAACCGGGAGAAATGCTTGTTTTTTCATCCATACAATTTAAGGAAAACAGAGTTTTGCTAACGAAGGAAAACTTTTCGGATCTGAATTTTACTGTAAAATTAAATATGGTAATGCATCAATTGCAAGAAGTTGTGGTGAGAAATTATAGTGGAATTAATGCAGTTTCATTGGGAATAATTCCCGGTGATCAAAAAAAATATACTGAAGCCGAAAGAAAATTACATACAGCAACAGCTTTAAATCCTACGGCAAATGCAGGAACAATGGCTGGAGGATCAATTTCTGCAGATCCTTTATTGAATTTTTTCTCAGGACGTACGGCAATGCTTAAAAAAGAAGTTGCGGTGGAGAAAAAAGAACTTTTTATGAAAATGTTAGAGCGTATGTTTTCAATTGATCATTTTGTGAATCGATTAAAAATTCCGTTAGAATATGTAAAAGGATTTGAATATTACGCCGTTGACAATGATAAATTCACAGTGATTTTAAATTCTAAAAACAAAACTTCAACGGAGTTTCTGTTAGGGGAATTAGCTGTAAAATATAAAGAAATAATTGAACGTGAAAATAAATAGTGCTTTACAAATAATCCTTTTATTGGTCGTTCAGATTGGTTTTGGTCAAAAAGATGTTTCAAAAGAAATTAATGGTCAAATATTTGAAGAATCCTCTAATGTTGAAGGAGTAAATATCATCAATAATACCACTCAGGTCACAACTGTTTCAGATGTAAACGGGATGTTTTCTATTGTGGTAAAAGAAGGCGATGTTCTTGTTTTTTCGGCAGTTAATTTAGATCCTGTAAAACGCCGAATCACGGTTGAAGATTTAAATTCGGTTTCGATTGTTGTTAAAATGACAGCAAAAGAGGTAGAATTGAAAGAAGTAATTGTAAATGAAAATGCGAATATCACTGCTGAAAATTTAGGGATAATTCCGGCTGGTCAAAAAAAATATACTCCGGCAGAACGAAAAGTATATACAGCAACGTCAACCTCTGTAGATAAGTTACTTAATAAAATTTCGGGACGAACTGCAATGCTTAAAAAAGAGGTAAATGTGGAAAAAAAGGAGATGCTTTTTCATAAAATAGAATACCTTTTTGAGGAGAATTATTATACAGAAAGATTGAAAATTCCTGCCCAGGATATCAAAGGATTTCAATTATTTTGTGTAGATGATGCTGATTTTGCCTTATCTTTGAATACTAAGAACAAGACAATGAGTATGTTTTTAATAACAGATTTAGCAAGGAAATATCTAACAATTCTCGAAAATGAAAAATAAACTAGGAATACTCGTTGTGTGCTTATTTTGCCAGATTATGCTGGGACAAAATAATTCAAGGAAGCCATTACATGGACAAGTAGTAAATAAATCACTGGCTATAGAAAGTGGTTATGTGATGAATATTAATGCCAACGCCAGAACTTTTATTGGTGTAAACGGATTGTTTGATATTATGGCTAGGCCTAAAGATACTTTGTTATTTACAGGGTTGGCATTTCAATCTAAAAAAGTGGTTTTGACAGAGAAAGATTGTGCTGAAATACTTTTTTCAGTGCCATTGGATTTAGTGAATATTGAGTTAAAAGAGGTTTTGGTTCATAAAGAACTTAAAGTGAAATCATTGCAAGGCGGATCACAAGGTATTGTGGATATGCAATTTGAGGATGATAAACAATCTACAGCGAAAAATAACGTAATGTACTCAGATCAGACTATTAAATACGGAACTGATTTTGTGAGAATATTTAAAGACGTTAAAAAACTGTTGAAGAAAAATGATGATGTAAAAGAAGATGTTATCAGTGATATTGCTTTTGTAGAATATTCTAAAGATAATTTTACGCCTGATTTTTATACTAAAACATTAGGATTAAAGCCAGATGAAATTGATTTGTTTTTAATGTATTGTTCTAACGATGCTGAATCTAAGAAATATCTTAAGCCTGAAGAAAAGTTTGAATTGATTGATTTCATGATTAATAAAAACAAAGAGTTTAAAAAAATCGAAACGAATAAAAAATGAAAACAAAAGTAATATATCCCTTAATTGGGATATTATTTTTATCGCTTTCATCTTTTGCATTCCATAAGTTTTATATGGGAGTTTTTCAGGTCAATTATGCGGTCGAGAAAAAAATGATTCAAATTACTTCGAGAATCTTTATCGATGATTTGAATAATGGAATGGAAAAGAAATACCATCAAAAAACATTCGTAGGAACCGATAAGGAAACCCAGGCTGATGTTGATTTGCTAAAGAAATATCTTGCTGAAAATTTTATTATCAAAATAAATGGTCAGTCAAAACCCATCACTTTTTTATCTAAAGAAGTAGAATCTAATGATGTTTTAGTATGCTATTCCCGAATAAAAGATATCGATAAATTCAAAACAATCGAAATCTCAAATACTGTTTTAGTAGACTGGAATAGTGAACAGCAAAACATTACACATATTTCAGCATTTGGCACAAAAAAGAGCGTTCTCTTTACAGAATCTTCAAGGAAAGAAGTGTTAAAGTACTAATTAAAACATACAATTATGGTTTTAATTGTTATTTTCACACCCTGACTCAAATTACCATTAAAAATTTATGAAAAAGCTTTCATTATTATTGATTTTTCCTGCAATATTGCTCGCTCAGGAAAAAACAGTTGCTCCAAGACAACAAGGAAAGTACGATACTAACAAATTCAGTCAAATGTATGATTTGTTAGCAACACCTAATATGTTTCGTACTGCATCCGGAGCTCCCGGACCTGCTTATTACCAACAACAGGCAGATTATAAAATTGATATTGAATTAGACGATAAAAATTCAAAATTAAGCGGTTCTGAAGTAATAACATATTCAAACAATTCACCGGATAGTTTAGAATACTTATGGATTCAGTTAGATCAAAATCAGGCAAAAGCCAATACGCAGACATCATTAGCAGAAGGAGAAAAAATTAGTCAGGTATTACCACTTGAAGGTTTTTCGACTAAATATTTAAAAAAGAATTTAGAACGCGGTTTTAATATTGAAACGGTAAAGGATTCAAAAGGAAATCCAATGTCGTATACCATCAATGAAACCATGATGCGTATTAATTTAGTTACGCCATTAAAACCCGGTGAGAAAATTTCATTGGCAATAAAATGGTGGTACAATATTAATAACTACAGAAAAGAAGGCGGACGTTCTGGTTATGAATTGTTCGAAAAAGACGGCAATAAATTATACGTAATTGCCCAATTTTACCCAAGAATGGCAGTTTATAATGACGTTGAAGGCTGGCAGAATATGCAATTTTGGGGAGGTGGAGAATTTGCTTTGCCTTTTGGAAATTTTGACGTAAATATTACAGTTCCTGCAGATCACGTTATTGACGCTACGGGAGAATTGACAAACAGAAGTGAAGTTTTTACACCAGAACAGGTAAAACGTTACGAACAAGCTCAAAAATCATTTGATAAACCAGTTGTAATTGTTACACAAGCTGAAGCAGAAGTAACAGAAAAAGGATTTTCTGAAAAGAAAAAAACATGGAAATTCAGTGCTAAAAACGTACGTGATTTCGGAATTGCATCTTCAAGAAAATTCATTTATGATGCAATGGCTGTAAAAATGGGAAATAGAGTAGTGATGGCAGAATCTGTTTATCCAAAAGAAGCAAATCCGCTTTGGGGAGAAACATCAACAATGGTTGTTGCGCATACTTTAAAAAGCTATTCATCACATACATTTGAATATCCTTATCCAAAAGCAGTTTCAGTTTCGGCAGAAGATCAGGGAATGGAATATCCTATGATTTGCTGGAATTATGGTCGTCCTGATGAAAACGGAAAAACGAGTAAAGAAGTTAAAAACGGAATGATTGGTGTTGTAATTCACGAAGTTGGACATACATTTTTCCCAATGATTGTAAACTCAGACGAGCGTCAATGGACGTGGATGGATGAAGGTTTAAACTCATTTTTAGAATATCTGGCAGAACAGGAATTAGATCCAACTTTCCCTTCAAGACGCGGACCGGCAAAAAATATCGTTCCTTACATGAGCGGAGATCAAAAGTTTTTAGAGCCTATTATGTCCAATTCTGAAACGATTCAGCAATTTGGAAATAACGCTTACGGAAAACCTGCTACAGGGCTTAATATTTTAAGAGAAGTGGTGATGGGAAGAGAATTGTTTGATTATGCCTTTAAAACATATGCAAACAGATGGAAATTCAAACACCCGACTCCTGAAGATTTCTTTAGAACTATGGAAGATGCTTCGGCCGTAGATTTAGACTGGTTTTTTAGAGGATGGTTTTATTCAACTGATTTTGTAGATATTGGAATCAAAGATGTGAAACAATATTACGTTTCTGAAACGCCAACGGCAGATCTTAAGGATGTAAAAGTGAAAAAAGGACGTTTTGGTTTCGAGAAAGGACCTTTCGTTTATTTGGTTTCCGGAGATAATACTGAGGTTACCGCTGCAAGCAAAAAACCGTTAAAAGTAGAAGATTTTAAGCCATTGGCTGATTATGTAGATCAAACTTTTACTGCTGAGGAAAAATCAGCATTAAAAACGCCTAAATATTTCTATGAAGTTGAGTTTAACAAGCCAGGCGGAATGATTATGCCAATTCTTGTTGAAATTACTTATGAAGATGGTACAAAAGATAATTACCAATATCCGGCTCAAATCTGGAGAAAAAGTAATGATACCGCTAAAAAAGTTTATGCAACTTCAAAAGCGATAAAAAGCATACAAATTGATCCAAAATTAATGACTGCTGATATTGATGTAACCAATAATTCATGGCCAAAAGTAGAAGTAAAGTCAAAATTTGATTAATACAAACCTGAAAGACTCTGAAAAGAGTCTTTTTTTTTAAGTAAATTTTAAAACTCTCAGCTACAAAATTTAATATCTTTGTGGCACACAAAAATAAAAGATATGTTTGGTATAGGAGGAGGAGAACTAGTTTTTATATTATTTATCGTACTTATGCTTTTTGGTTCAGACAAAGTGCCTGAAATTGCTCGTACAATGGGTAAAGCTATGGCGCAGTTAAAAAACGCGACCAACGATATTAAAAGTGAAATTCACAAAGGAGCAGAAGCTAATGGTCTTGACCATAATTCTTTGACAAGTATCACCGGTAATATCAATGCTCAGATCAATGAAGCCAAAACAAACTTATTAGGAGATAATGCAAATTTAACTTCAAATTTGTTAGGTGATACAGCCACAGAAATAGACAAAGTAAAAGAAGATATTGACACTATCTCAGGACCTGTAAAACGCCACCTGTAATGCTTGAAAAAATACAGGAATTAGACACCAGTCTTTTAATATATCTTAACGGTTTAGGTTCTGAAAAATACGATCAATTTTGGCTCATTATTACAAGTCAGTTAAATTGGACACCGCTTTTTTTATTAATGTTTTATCTTATTTATAAAAAAATAGGCGGAAAACAAACCTTGTATGTTTTGTTATTTATAGCGGTTTTATTAGCTTTTACAGACCAGACAACCAATTTATTCAAATACACATTTCAGCGTTTACGCCCTTGTAATAATCCAGATATCAATTCGATTATACGCGTTGTTCAGGTTAGAAAATCATATAGTTTCTTCTCAGGACATGCCGCAAATACAATGGCAGTAGCAACGTTTTTATATTTTGTTTTAAAACGTTATTTCAAATATTTAGGGTTCTTATTTTTATGGCCTTTAATATTTGCTTACAGCCGTATTTATTTAGGATTGCATTATCCGGGAGACATTCTAACAGGTTATTTCTTTGGAGCAATTTTCGGATCTTTACTTTATCTAGTATATAGAAAACTAAAACCACAATATTTTCCGGGATAATTTTCAGGAGCTATTTCCAGCTATCCGTTTCAATCTTTTATGCCGAACCCCGGCACAAAAGGATTTACACTTCTATCTGGGCTAGGACATTTGTTTTCAAAAGGAGTCTAATATTATATCACTCTTTGAATTACCTCCCGCTTTAGCGAGAGCATAAAAAATCAAAAAAAAAAGCTTTAGCCAAACATTTCGTTTGGCTAAAGCTTTTTTTGATATCATCATATTTAACTCCAGCCAAAGCTGGAGGCAATTTAATCAAGTTTTAATAATTTTCGATTCATGTTTGTCATTTCGAAGAATGAGAAATCCCACTAGTAATTCTATAAAGATTGGCGACTCCAAAAGCGGAGTTTCTCATGTGATTTCTCATTCTTCGAAATGACAACTTGACGACTAAATAATTCATGTAAAAGCCAGATTCTCAACAATAATCTTTTCACTCCATTCTAAACCTTCAGGAAGTTGTTGATTACTAAATTCAATATGAATAACCCTTCTTCTTTCGTTATTTGTAGTTTTATTTGAAGCGTGAAATAGTAAAGGCTTCATAATCATGATTCCGCCTTTTTCAACTTCACAAATTGTTTCATTTTTAATTTCAAGATTTTCAACCCTGAAAATTCCTTTTGAATGCGAATCATTTATAACTTTCAAAGCGCCGTTATCCTTCGTTGTTTTGTCAATATGAATTCTTATTGTAAAATTGTTTTCCAGAATTTCTATTGGAGGCTGAACCGCAAATTGATTTTGTTTTGTAGTCCAGTTTTCAAAGTTTTCAATCTCAGTTTTTTTATCTACCGAAATGGTCAAATCCTGATGATAAGCGACAAACCAATTTGATTTTTCAGGTTTATCAAAATAAATAGATTTCGTTATAAAATATCCTTTACCAAAAGTTGAAGCTATAATATCTTTTAAGTTTTTATTAAATAGATAAGGCAAAGTTTCAGGAATTTCTTTGTGAAATTGCCTGATAGCAAATAAATCCTGAGATTTTCTAAAAGTTGAATTTTCAGTTTTATTCTCCGTAACATCCTCAATTAGAGAAATCAGTTTTTTAATTTCAACTTCAGAATATACATTATCAATAATTGTAAAACCTTCGGAATTTATTTGATTTGCAACATTCATTTTGAAATCAATTTATGTAATTATTACTAGAAACTTAGCATCTTAATACCTCAGAAACTTAGCGCTTTTTTTAAAGAACCCTACTAACAGTCAAACCATCACGAATAGGTAATAAAACCGTTTCAACTCTTGGATCATTTTTCAAAAGCAGATTATATTCTAAAAGTACTTTTGTACTAACATCATTTGGATGAACGGGTTCAAGGATTTTTCCGCTCCATAAAACATTATCAGACAAAATGATGCCGCCTTTATTCATTTTCGGAACAATCATTTCCCAATAGTTCAGGTAATTTTCCTTATCCGCATCAATAAAAACCAAATCAAATTTTACATCCAGATTTG
Source organism: Flavobacterium psychroterrae (assembly GCF_018380615.1). Classification (GTDB taxonomy): domain Bacteria; phylum Bacteroidota; class Bacteroidia; order Flavobacteriales; family Flavobacteriaceae; genus Flavobacterium; species Flavobacterium psychroterrae. Next base: position 14,577 of record NZ_JAGYVZ010000021.1, read on the forward strand.
GAATAATATCCACAGCTTCACCCAAATGCTGAAAAATTTGCTTCCCCCAAGACGACGCATCAAAATATTTACGTTGAAAATCGACTAATTCTTCCTTTATGTCAATAGTGTGCAATTGACCGTTTTCCTGCATTCCTTCGCACAAACACAAAGCCGCATAACCGGTATAAGTACCAATTTCAAGAATATTTACCGGACGAATCAATTTAGATAACATACTTAAAACACGACCCTGAAAATGTCCGCTTAACATTCTTGGCAAAAGTATTTTCTGATACGTTTCCTTGTTTAGTTTGGCTAATAATTCTGGTTCGTTTTCAGAATGTTGTTCAATATAATCTTCTAGTTCCTGTGATATAAAATGCATGTGATAATCTTCTAAATTTGATTGTAAAAATACAAAAAATATTGCTTCACTTTTTTGCATAAAAAAACCATCCGCGGCGGCAGATGGTTTCAATTCTACATTTTGATAGAATTATTTTTTTAAAGCTTCATTAACTTCTTTTGCTGTTTTCACAGTTCCGTCCTTTGCAGCTTTTGCAGCATTTTCTACTTTTTGAGCTCCTTTTTTAGTTGCATCTTTTACATCTTGCGCAGCATTTTCAGAAGCTGCTTTAGCTTTTGCAGCAGCATTCTCGGCTTTAATAACAGCACTGTCTTTTGCTTGTTCAATATCTGTAGTTAACGTATCAACTTTGTTTCCAAGAGTTAATTCATCTTCTGCAGGTTTTGGTTCTTTCTTCTCGCAAGATTGAACAGCGAATGCTAATAGAGCGATAACAGCTAAGCTTAAAATTTGTTTTTTCATAATGAATGATTTTTTTTAGGTTGATAAAATTTAAAGGTTATAAAGCTGAAAAATAAAGATACACATTTTAAAATGACTGAGCTCTTTGTAAAGTTATTTTTCATTTCAGGACAAGACAATACTCGTGCCACAAATTTTAATTTTAAAATATTAGATATGATTTTTTTAATGCTTAAATAGTCTTCATAATCCTTTGGAATCAAAATCTGTAAAATGATAAAATGAAATTTCGATTTTATCAAAAAAGGATATAATTTAGTTTTTGTATAAACTAAAATTAATTACAATTTCATCTTTAACCTTTATTAAGCCTGCCATTTTTACCGGAGCTTCTAATTCCAGATCCGAAAACTTTAAGTTAAGTGTTCCCTCAATTTTATCATCTGTATTATACAATATAAAATCTTTGTATTTTAATGTTTTATCTGTAATAAAAAAGTTAAGATTGCATTTGTAGTTTTTACCGTTTGGTTTTATATCTGTTATGCAAACAATACTATTCGGGAATTTTTTCGCCTTCACAGTACCTTGTAAATCTTTGGTCATTATTTTGTTGCCACAATCAAAATTTGACATTTTGATTTCGGTTTTAAAAGTGTTTTTTTTATTTGAGTTTAAGTAAACTGTGTCTTTTATAGTAAAAGTATTTGAACAGTTATACTTGCCAACAGTAGATAGTCCGTTAATTTCTATTTTAATTTTATTTATTATCAAAGTTGTATCTTCTGTTAAAAAATTGGGTTTAGCGCTTCCCAAAAAAAAGAAAATTGCTAAACCCATAATTAAGATTAAAAATCTCGTTTTCATTTTTTTTAGAATGAAATTGTTGCTTCAAACATTAGTCCTTCAAATTTTCCTCCGTAGAAATCATTTGGCATTGACACTCCCGCTACGTTCCCAAATAGCTGATAGTTTTTGTAATTCTGCTGTACATATGAAAGTTTTGCCAATATATTTTTAGTCATAAACCAACCTGCGGCAGCTTCAAATCTGTTAACCTGAACAGCATCAGCATCAGTGTTTTTAAGTTTTCCATCAACTAAATTATATTTAGCGCCTAGATATAAGTTTTCGTGACTTCCAAAACGATATACTAAATCGCCCACATATTGGTTGACGTTACGGGTATCATCCGTTCCTTTATAATCACCTCCCGAAGCAAATTCTAAAGTACCAAAGAATTCAAAACCTTTATATTTTACAAATGGATTAATCATATACGAAGTAGCCCAGTTCCCAAATCCAGGATTAAATCTGCCTGTATCTTTATTAGTTTCAGAATCTAAGATATTTGAACTTGGGTAACCAATTGTTCCGGCGTGCGTCATAACACTATAAAAACGACTTCCTGCCCTGTCAGAAGAGTATAAGTTACCACTAGAGTTTGCTGTATGATAGTAAGATCCGGTAAGTCTGATTCTTAAATCACTGTCAATTTGTTTGTCCCAGCCTAATTTAGCCAATATTGTAGGGCTAATCGTTGTATTTTGATCTGGAGCAATTACAGTAGGTGTTCCTGGAATAACTTCTTGTACATTTTGATTTAATTTAGAGTTTGTTACTCCAATCATACTTACAAAGCCACTTCTGTTATAGTATACTTCAGCTCCCATTTCGGTAGTAAAAGCGTCCATGATATTGTTTCCAATAAAAGGATTTGTTATCGTGTAAGCGTTGTTACTTCTTCTAAAATGCGCATCACCGTAGTTATTCTCCATTTGACCTATTTTGATGGTGGTATATTTCATCACATCTTCAAGAAGTCCTTTTTTAATAAAATCTAATTTGTCGATTTGTAAATATCCTCCTTGAACCCAGGTTTCATGATGGTGTCTTGACGCAAGATAAATGTCTAAGTTTACACGCACACCATCTGCTAATTGTGCACCAATAGTCATATTAGCGTTAGGTAAATTAAAGTCGTTTGTTAGATTATTTAATCTATAAGCAGCGTTAGCGCCGGTTAAATCTCTTTGATCGTTGAACGAATTTATGGCTTGAAACTGTAAGGTAAATGCGCCGCCTAAGTCCACACTGATACCTTTATAAGCTGTGGTATCTTTTTTTATATCAAATACATTGATGGCTCTTTGATCACGGGGAACCTGATTTTGAATATGTCCAAAACTTAGTTGTGCATTTGCAGCAAACGTGCTTGTTAATGCTATAAATAGGAGATAGATTTTTTTCATGGTTATTATAAATTAAAGTTTAAATTAAATTTTAAGGTTAAATCCTGACCTGTTTTAATAGTACCTAACAAAGCGGTTGGAGACTTCATTCCAAAATCATTAAAAGTAATTTTGTTTGATCCCTGCAACGTTAATATATCTTTTATAATGCTTGTTTTTACAGTAGTTTTAAGGAGTTTGCTAGTACCTGCAATTGTGTAAGTTCCGGTTAGTTCCCAAGTAGTTTCATTTACTTTTTCGGCAGATTTAAGAACATATTTTATGTTTTTGTTTTTATCAGTTTTTAAAGTTTCATACGCTACTTTGTCCATACTTTTTTTCTCGCTTTTAATACTTTCTGCTAAGAGCGTTATAGATATAGATTCGATATGAGTAAGTTTATCATTTGTAATAGTCAAGTTTGCAGTTCCTGTTCCCGAAGCAGATTTCATTTCCCAATCATGTAAGGTTGATGTGCCTAAAACTGAAAATGTTGATTTACTATCCACCGTATAACTTTTTTGTGCCGTGGCAACTGATATAATTCCTAAAAAGGAAATTATGAAGGCGAATATTTTAATTTTTTGTGATTTCATTTTTACTATTATTTTATTGAAGTGTTTACAATTATTTGAATTCAATTTTAATCGCGCGTTTTATTATCTTGTTCAAATTTATCTCTGTTATCATGAGATTTGTATGATAATAATCATTGTTAAAATTTTATTAAATTCTTATTTAATAACTGCATCGTTTTCATTTTAAGATCAAAAAAAACAGCTATTTGATTTTACCAAATAGCTGTTTTTTTTTTTTTTTTAATTTTCACGGATCAATTTTGAGTCAAAGATTCTTTCATGTTAAAATCGTTTAAAGTAATGTTGAAAATTAGTGCCAATTCTTTTCCGGCTCTCACAACTCCAAGAGCGGCTGTTGGAGGTGACATACCAAAATCAGCAAAAGTGATTTGGTTAGATCCCTTCAAAATAAAATTCCCGTTATTAGCCGTTACATTTACCTGAGTTTTATAATCTTTGCTGATTCCGGCAATTGTATAAGTGCCAGTTAAATTCCAGGTTGTTTCGTTTACTTTATTTGCAGCTTTTAAAACGTACTTAATGTTTTTGTGTGCTTTAGTATCCAGCGTTTCATAAGCCACGTCGTCCATGCTTGTTTTGCTGCTTTTTATACTTTCTGCCGGCAATGTAATAGTTAAAGTATTTATGTCAGATAATTTAGAATCTATAACAGTTAGATTTGCAGTACCGTTTCCTTCAGAAGATTTCATTACCCAATCATGCACATTTGAAGTTCCGGCAACTTCAAAAGTTGATTTTGCCAGAGTATAATTTCTTTGAGCATTTGTTTGTATTGACAATGTTATTAAAATTATTGTCAATAAAATTGATTTAGTTGTTTTCATTTTGATGTGGTATTTAGTTCTTTTTTGGGATAATGGAAACAGGATTCAATCAGGTATTTATAATAAAAGATTGTGTTGTTTCTTTAGATCAAATTTATTGCGAACTCGCAACAACAAGTATGATAAAAGTCATTGTTGAGATATTATTAAATAACTATAATTATTACAATGGGTTTTTCTTGTCGCCTTTTAAAGAAAATGGGTAATGCCAAAAACAAAAACAAGTATTTACAGGCACTAAGCCTCAGTACATCATCAGAAATTTTAAGAAAAAAAGTAGTAACTTTGCGCCATGCAAATTGAGAAAAAAGATATACGAGCCCTATCAAAAGACGAGTTACGCGATTTTTTTGTCGCTAATAATGACAAAGCTTTTCGTGGAAATCAAGTCTATGAATGGTTGTGGAGCAAAGGAGCACATAGTTTTGAGGACATGACAAATGTTGCCAAATCAACCCGTTCTATGCTGGAAGATAATTTTGTAATCAATCATATAAAAGTTGATACAATGCAGCGCAGCAGCGACGGAACAGTAAAAAATGCCGTTCGTTTACACGATGGTTTAGTAGTAGAATCTGTTCTGATTCCTACAGATACCAGAACAACAGCTTGCGTTTCAAGTCAGGTTGGTTGTAGTTTAGATTGTAATTTCTGCGCGACTTCACGTTTAAAAAGAATGCGAAATCTTGAACCGGGAGAAATCTACGATCAGGTAATTGCAATTGATAAAGAAAGTCGCTTATATCATAATCATCCGCTTTCGAATATTGTTTTTATGGGAATGGGAGAACCCTTAATGAATTATAACAATGTCATTAAAGCCATTGATATGATTACCTCTCCCGAAGGTTTAGGAATGTCGCCAAAACGTATTATGGTTTCGACTTCAGGAATTCCGAAAATGATTAAAAAAATGGCCGATGATGATGTAAAATTCAAATTGGCGGTTTCTTTACATTCGGCGATAGATGAAATTCGTGCGCGAATAATGCCATTCAGTAAAAACTTTCCTTTAGCAGATTTAAGAGAATCATTAGAATATTGGTACAAAAAAACCAAGAATAAAATTTCATACGAATATGTAGTATGGAAAGGAATCAACGACGATAAAGCTTCGATTGATGCCTTAGTAAAATTCTGTAAATATGTGCCTTGCAAAGTAAATCTAATCGAATATAACCCAATTGACGACGGCGAATTTCAACAAGCCTCAGAAGAATCTATAATGGCTTATATAAAAGCATTGGAGAACATTGGAGTAGTATGTAAAGTACGTCGCAGCCGCGGAAAAGATATTGATGCCGCTTGTGGACAATTAGCCAATAAAGAAGGGTAAATTGCATTTTGTGTACTCCCGACGTACAAATAAATGAAGCATGTTGTAAATTTATTCCGTTAGGAATTAAATATTGGTAGAAAAAAAATGATGTAAAAATTTAAAATGTCCCGTAGGGACTACACATTTCTAAACCAAATTACATTAAAATTACAAATAAACAAAAAGCATTAAAAACGAGAATTACTCTTGTTCTTAGTGCTTTTTTTTGGGCAAAAAGGATTATTGTTTTAAACGTCAATTAAAAAGTTCAAATAGTTTTTACTTTTAAATAATGATTCAAATCAGGCTTTAAATCCGGAATGCTTTTGGTTTGTTTTCATAATTATTCTATAAATTATTGATATACTAACCTAAATTATACAACGTTTTTTTATTTAAAATAGTATATTTGGGAACGAAATGAATATTACTTCTCAAATAAAACAGCCCATCTTTAGCGAGATGGAACTTTTTGAAAAAAAGTTCCATGAATCGATGACTTCAAAGGTCGCTTTACTTAACCGTATCACCTATTATATAGTAAACCGGAAGGGAAAACAAATGCGTCCGATGTTTGTTTTTTTAACTTCAAAAATGGTTTCCGGAGGTATTGTAAATGAGCGAACTTATCGTGGAGCATCGGTAATTGAACTTATTCACACTGCAACTCTAGTGCATGATGATGTGGTAGATGATAGTAATCGCCGTCGCGGATTTTTCTCAATCAATGCGCTTTGGAAAAACAAAATTGCCGTTTTAGTTGGAGATTATTTATTGTCAAAAGGATTATTGCTTTCTATAGATAATGGAGATTTTGATTTACTTAGAATCATTTCTGTTGCCGTTCGTGAAATGAGCGAAGGAGAATTACTTCAAATCGAAAAAGCGAGAAGACTTGATATTACCGAAGATGTTTATTACGAAATCATCCGCAAGAAAACCGCAACACTTATTGCTGCTTGTTGTGCTCTTGGCGCGAAATCAGTAATTGAAGAGGAGGAAAAAGTAGAACATATGCGCAAATTTGGAGAGCTTATCGGAATGGCTTTTCAAATCAAAGATGACTTATTCGATTATAGCGAAGAAGCCATTGGCAAACCTACGGGAATAGATATTAAGGAGCAAAAAATGACTTTACCCTTAATTCATGTTTTAAATACTTGTACTCCGCAAGAAAAAAAGTGGTTGATAAACTCCATAAAAAACCACAATAAAGACAAAAAACGTGTCAAAGAAGTGATTGCTTTTGTAAAAGACAATAATGGTTTGGCTTACGCCGAAAATAAAATGGTAGAATTCCAGCAAGAAGCACTTTCATTATTAGGGAACTTTCCTGATTCAGAATTTAAGGCAGCACTTACCTTAATGGTAAACTACGTAATTGAAAGAAAAAAATAATCCCACACTCTATTCTTAATATTTTTATTGTTAAATTGGACTCTAATTTAATAATGAAATATGGTTATTTTAATTGTAATACTCTCGGTTGTTGTTCTATTAGGTATTTACCTGATCATACTTTATAATAGTTTTGTGTCAAAACGCAATATGCTCGAAGAAGCTTTAAGCGGCATTGACGTTATTTTAAAAAAACGATTTGATTTAATTCCCAATCTTGCAGAAACCGTAAAAGGATATTTAACCCACGAAAAAGAAACTCTTGCTAATATTGTAAATCTTAGAAATCAGGCTTTAAATGCAGGTAGTGAAGATGAAAAATTGCAATTAGATAAAAAATTGGGTAGTGCCGTGGGGACTATTTTTGCATTAGCAGAAAATTATCCTGATCTAAAAGCCAATACAAACTTTCTTAGTTTACAGGAAGAATTAACCGAAATTGAAACCGAAGTAGAACGATCAAAAAGATATTATAATGCCACTGTAAGAGATTACAATATTGCAGTTGAATCTTTTCCGGGTAATTTGGTGGCAAATTCATTTGGCTTCCCTAAGAAAAACTTCCTTGAATTAGAAGACGAGAAACAAAGAGAAACACCTAAAGTTCAGTTTTAATTGTATTATAATATGTTATTAAAAAAAATATTCTTCGTTTTATTTTCTGTATTCTTCTATCACGCCCAAGCCCAGGAAAGAATTCTGAATTTTGATGTTAAAATTAAAATCGAAAAAGCGGGTAATATTAATGTTGTAGAAAAAATTTCTATATATGCAGAAGGCAATATTTTCAGACACGGACTTTTAAGAGTTTTGCCATTGACCAGAAAAGATAAAGATGGTCATGAAATTGACGTACAATACACTATAAATTCCATAAAAAAAGATGGAAAGACTGAGTCTTACTTTACAAAAGAAGAATCAGGTGACTGGAAAATTTACGTAGGAAACAAAGATCTTGAATTAGAAAGTGGTATCTATGATTATGAAATTAGTTATACAGCTCCATTTCAGATTGGATATTTTGACCAATATGATGAGTTATATTGGAACGTAACAGGAAACGGTTGGGATTTGCCAATAGATAAAGTAACTTGCGATATTTCACTTCCGTCAGAAAACAATAAATTTGAAAGTGTACATTGTTATAGTGGATTATCAGGATCTACAGATTCAAATTGCATAAGTTCTTTAAACACGAAGCATACTATTGCTAGTTTTGGAACTGTACAACTTCGTGCAAATGAAGGCTTGACAGTTGCAGCGTCTTTTGCTAAAGGAATTGTTGATCCGCCTACTTTTCTTCAGGAAACAGCCTCTTTTTATAAACAAATAAAAACTAATTTGTGGTCTGTTATTTACGGAATCGGGATGTTTTTATTCTTCTTTTTTAGCTGGAAGAAATATGGTAAAGACCCTACTAAGAAAACATTGATGCCGGAATTTACACCACCGTTTGATTGGTCTCCTGCAATTACAGGATATGTTTATCACAGAAAAATTATTGATAAAACCTATATGGCGTCATTTATAAATGCTTCTGTAAAAGGTGCGATTAGAATTTTATCAACAATAGAAAATGGCATTTTTAAAAACAAACATCAATATGAGATACAGGTTTTAAACAGGCAATCAAAAGCCTTAAGCACAGAAGAATCTGATATAATAAGCGGTTTTACAAAAAAGGATAATATAAAGGTAGAAGATTCTAATTATAAGATTTTTGACAAAGCATATTCCAAATGGTTAAATACAGTAACCAAACAAATAAATTTAGAAGATTATTACCAAAATAATACAAGGAAAAAATGGATTGGTTTTGCTGTTTTTTTAGTTGCAGGATTAGCTTTTGAGGTTTTTTCTAATAACAAAGGATATATAAATTATGCTTTTTATATAGGATTGATTATTGCAGTTTCGGCATTAACATTTTGGTTTACAAAAGAAGAAACAAGTCTTGGTTTAATAATTTTGAGAGCAATTTTAGCTTTCTTTATTTTTACTCCGGCAGTCGCAATATTTTTTATGACTATATTTTTTCTAAGCGCAATACAAATTGTTGTTATAGGTGTCGTATTCCTGATGTATATAATATATGTAAAAACTTTAGGAAAGTTTACTGAAAAAGGTGCCGAAGCACTTTATAGATTAGAAGGTTTTAAACTTTATCTTAAAACGGCAGAAAAAGACCGAATGAATATGTTAAACCCTCCGGAATTGACACCTCAATTATTTGAAAAATTATTTCCATATGCAATAGCACTAGAAGTTGAAATAGAGTGGGGAAAACAATTTGAAGAGGTTTTAGAACTGGCAAAATATGATCCTTCCTGGTATCAGGGCGATGATACATTTTATAGACAGCCAACAATGTTTCTGACCAGTTTTGGAAGCTCTGTAAATAACGCGGCAGTTAATCCTAATCCTCCGGCATCATCATCAGGATCTTCATCAAGTAGTTCCGGCGGAAGCAGCGGAAGCTGGAGCAGCGGAAGTTCAGGCGGAGGAAGTTCCGGCGGCGGCGGCGGTGGCGGTGGAGGCGGCGGTTGGTAAACCCGGCAATACTGCTTAAATAATAGCTTTTTAATGAACCTTGTATTATTTATAATAGTGCAAGGTTTTTTTGTTTTTGAATAGTTTGATTTAGATTATCTTGCCTCAGTGAAGAGAATTAATTAGATAATTAGAAAATTTGTCAATTTGATAATTGTTTTTAGTTCTCTGTAAAACAGTGTTTTTATGGAGGTTTTTTGGGACTTGGAATTTTTTTATTGAAATTTTACCTCCTTGATGCAACCATTTCGACACGACAATCGTCTATGCTAATAGAAGACCGCTACTAAACCAAAAACCAAACGCTTATTAATGAAAATTATTCATTTACATCAAGAAGAAACTGAACTTATAAAGTTGGCTGTCGAAAATAATCGACAAGCACAACAGCAAATTTATAGTCGGTTTTCTCCAAAAATGTTGAGTGTTTGCCGCCAATATATAAAGGACATTCAACTTGCCGAAGATGTAATGATAACCGCTTTTATGAAAGTGTTTACCAACTTAAACAAATTTGAAAATAAAGGAAGTTTTGAAGGTTGGATTCGCAGGATTATGGTAAATGAATGTATATCGTATTTACGAGTTCAGAAAAAAGTAAAGTTTGCCGAAGATGAGATTTACACAGAAGAAAGTTTCAATGCAATTGACAGCCAGTTTACAATAGATCAGATTCAGTTTTTAATAGATGCTTTGCCGGACGGATACAAAATGGTTTTTAATTTATACGCCATTGAAGGATACAAACACAATGAAATTGCAAAGATGTTGGGAATTAATGAAGGAACATCAAAATCGCAATTATCGCACGCCAGAAAAATGCTGCATACACAGATTAATATTTTAAAAAAACAAGATAATGGAACCGAATAATTTTGAAAAGGATTTCCGTGAAAAGCTAAATCAACGTAAAATAGAACCAAGCGACAAAGCCTGGGATCGATTAGATGCAATGTTGAGTATTGCTGAAGAAAAAAAACAGCCAAAAAATAATAAAAGATGGATTTATATCGCAGCCAGTATTGTGGGGTTTTTATTAGTGGGAACATTCTTTTTTAATCAGAAGAAAAATCCAGTTTAAACACCACAAAATGCAATTGTTGTAAAAGAGAATGTAAAGAAGGATTCGGTTGTAAAACCAAATTCACACATAATAGATTCCAATAAAACTGAAGTTGCAATTTCAGAAAAAACTTCAACTCAAAAATCAATAAAAAAAGAAAATAACCTGCCTGAAGTTTCGGGACAAAAATCAAATCAAACCATAAAAAATGGATCAAATCAAATAGCGGAGTCTTCAATCATCATCAAAAACAATCAGGAAAAACAATCAATCATTAAAACTTCAGTTACTGAAACTGAAAATCCTAAAAGAGAAACGGTAGATCAGTTACTGGAAACAGCCGAAAAAAGCGTTGTCGCTGAAAATTCGGTAAAACCAAAATCAAAAGTAAAAATCAATGCTAATGATCTACTCAATCAGGTCGATGGGGAATTAGAGCTTTCGTTTAGGGAAAAAATGATTACAAAAGTCAATAAAAACTACCAATCGGTGAAAGTGGCGTTGGCGAATCGTAATCAGCAACAATAAAGAGTATAGAAGAAAGAATATAGAAGAAAGAGTATAGAATAAAGAATATAGAAGAAAGAGTATAGAATAAAGAGTATAGAAGAAAGAAGGTTAAGCAATCAACAATTAACCATTAACAATCAATAATTAATAATCAATAATTAATAATTTAAAAAAATCATCAATCAATCATGAAAAATTTTACCATTTATCTCGTAATCCTGGTCTTTTTATTTGTTACTAAAGTTCTGGGGCAGGAAACTTTTGAATCCAGAGCAAAGAAAATTGCCAATAAAATAGAGAAGATTACCAAAGAAGAAAAAGCTACTTTAAAAGAAGAAGTAGAAGCCGTAAACGTACAATTGTCTGAAGGCAAAATTACACAGGAACAAGCAGATAAGCGCAAAAAAGAATTGGCTGAAGCCCGAGCGGTTATCATTGAAGAAAAAGTGACTTTGGCTCAAAATGAACTTAACGATCTGGTACAGCAAAAAGTCGACGGTAAAATCAAAGAACAGGATTCTACACATACTTATGTCTTTAGTTGGAAAAGAAGAGATGCTGATAAAGATTCAATTCACGGAGAAAAAAGAACTACGTCACAATTTGTATTTGCAATGGGTTTAAATAATATGATGGTCGACGGAAAACTTCAGGATGCAAATTACAGTTTTATTGGTTCGCATTTCTACGAATGGGGTTTTACCTATAATTCCAGACTAATGAAAAACGACAATTTATTACACGCTAAATATGGACTTTCGTTAATGTACAATAATATTCGTGCAACAGATAACAGAAGTTTTGTGGTAAATGGCAATCAAACGGAACTGCAAACAAATGCTATAAATTTAGATGAATCTCGTTTTAGAAATGTTTATGTAGTATTGCCATTACATTTAGAATTTGATTTCTCAAAACCTCAGGTAAGTAACGGAAAAACATATTTTAAAACACATAAAAGTTTCCGCTTCGGGATTGGTGGTTATGCAGGAATAAATGTAAAATCGAAACAAATTTTAAAATACGATCAGGACGATTTAGATTATAAAACAACAATAAAAGGAGATTATAATGTAAACAATTTTATTTACGGCGTGAGTTCTTATATTGGATACAAAGAGTTGAGTTTGTATGCAAAGTATGATTTGAACCCGCTGTTTCAGGATAATTTAGTAAAGGAAAATAATATTTCGTTAGGATTACGCCTTGATTTAAATTAAGAATACAGTTAATTAGTTAGTGAAAGAAGTGTCTCGAAAGAGGCACTTTTTTTATGGAAAACCCTAAGATTAAGAATCGATTTGTGTACTTTTACAGACTTCAAATTTTTAAAATATTTTACGTTTTGATTTCACAAAATACTGTTGATACTGTTTTTGAAACTGCTCGTGTAGAGGAGGTTATTGGCGACTTTGTTAATTTAAAACGAGCCGGAAGTAACTTCAAAGGATTGAGCCCATTTTCAGATGAGCGCTCACCTTCGTTCATGGTATCGCCTGCAAAAGGAATCTGGAAGGATTTTAGTACAGGAAAAGGAGGGAACTCTGTTAAATTCCTAATGGAACATTCACAGTTTACCTATCCGGAAGCCATTCGGTATTTGGCAAGAAAATACAACATTGAAATTGAAGAAACCGAACAGACAGATGCTGAAAAAGCAATGACAGATGTTCGTGAAAGTATGTATTTAGTATCAGAATTTGCAAAAGAATATTTCAACAATACACTTTTAAATTCAGAAGAAGGAAAAGCAATTGGACTTTCGTATTTTAAAGAAAGAGGTTTTACAAATGAAACCATCAAGAAATTTAGTTTAGGATATTCGCCTGAAACCTGGGATGCCTTTACCAAAGAAGCTCTTGGTAAAGGTTATAAACTGGAATTTCTGGAAAGCACCGGTTTGACAATTGCCCGAGAAGACCGCCCTTTTGACCGTTTTAAAGGTCGTGTAATGTTCCCTATCGAAAGTATGTCCGGACGTGTTTTAGGTTTTGGAGGACGTATTTTAACTAATGATAAAAAGGCTGCGAAATACTTAAACTCGCCGGAAAGTGATATTTACCATAAAAGTAAAGTACTTTACGGAATTTTTCAGGCAAAACAAGCTATAGCAAAACAAAATAATTGTTATCTGGTTGAAGGTTATACAGATGTAATTCAGTTCAATCAGGCAGGAATTGAAAACGTTGTGGCTTCATCAGGAACCGCTTTAACGCCAGATCAGATTCGTTTGGTAAATAGGCTGACCAGAAATATAACCGTTCTTTTTGATGGAGATGCTGCAGGATTGCGCGCTTCTGTTCGAGGAATCGATTTGATTCTTGAAGAAGGAATGAATGTAAGAGTTTGTGCTTTTCCTGATGGAGAAGATCCGGACAGTTTTGCACGAAAAAATTCTCACGATGAACTGGTTGCCTATTTAGAAGAAAACAGTAAAGATTTTATTCAGTTTAAAGCGTCGCTCTTAATGAAGGATGCTAAGAACGATCCTATAAAAAAAGCCGATTTGATCAGGGATATGGTCGCTAGTATTTCAAAAATACCGGATCGTATCCAGCGTGAAGTTTATATTCAGGAATGTGCCAGAATCATGGATATTTCTGAACAGGTACTTACGAGTACTTTGGCACAATTAATTCAAAAAGATCTTGTTGAGGCTGGTAAAAGGCAAAAGCAGGAACAAAAACCTTTTGAAGTTCATAGAAACCAAAATCAAAAAAATAGCGGATATTCAGGAGGAGATCCGGAAGATCCAAGAAATGGACCACCAGAGGATTATCCGGGAGAATCCGGATATGCAGCAGAGTCGACAGAAAAAGTAGATATTCTTTACCGTTTAGAACGAAAAGTAATTGAAATCCTATTGCTTTATGGAGATAAAACAGAAGAGTTTGAAGATGTACTTTTAAAAAATAATGATGAAGGTGAAGTCGTAATGGTTTCTGAAAAGAGACAATACAAAGTTTTCCAGCGAATTTATTTGAGTTTGCAGGAAGATGAGGTTGAACTTTCTAATAATTTGTTCAGAGATATTTATACCGACTTAATTGGATTCTACAACCAAACTGAAAAATTCAATCTGGAGCAGTATTTAATGCGTTTACAGCCTGATTTTGCTCAGGAGGTTACTGATATTTTGATGGAAGATGAAAGATTGACGCTGCACGATTGGGAAGGGCAGAACATTTTTTCAAAAATGAAACACGAAACAATTGCACAATATGTTTCTGAAACTATTATGTCTATGCGTTGGTTTTTGGTAGACAAAATCATTGAAGAATTAAAAAGCTCTATACAACCTGATAATTCAGATAATACAGAGCTTTTGTCTATGGTTGTCGATTACTCGAAACTTGTCAATTCATTCTCGAAAAAACTAGGAAGAGTAATGTCGAGATACCATTAAATAATTTCTAAAGTCTTCGCTTTATTAACTAAGTCAACTAAATTAGTAACATTTAATTTAGTCAATAATCTTAATTTGTAAGTACTGATCGTTTTCTCGTTCAGATTTAAGATTTTAGAGATTTCATTATTCTTCTTACCATCACTTAAGTAACGTAAAACTTCAATCTCACGATTAGAAAGTTTTCTGTACAAACGTTCGCTTTTGCTTTGTTTAGCAATAAGTGCCATGTTTTTACGTACCGTTTCGTTGATGATAATTTTTCCTTCGTGTACTTTGATAATAGAAAGACCTAAAGTTTCAAGTTTTTCTGTTTTGTGCACATACCCGGAAACTCCTGCTTTAATAGCATTTGGAGCATACATTTGTTCAGCGAGGTCACTAAAAATTACAATTTTTGTCTTCGGGAAATTTTTCAGGATCGACTTGACCTCGAAGATGCTTGAAAGCCCCTCCAGCTCTAGATCGAGAATTAGGATATCGATCTCCTTCGTCTGAAGAATATCTCTAACCATTGAAAAATTGCCTACGTTGGCAACAATTGAAATTTGATCGTGGTCTTTGAAATAAGACTTAACGCCAAAGTGAGTCACAGGATGATTGTCTGCAAGACATACTTTAATCATAATTTTTACCTTTTTTAGAATTGTTCATGTTTTTGGAACTGTAAAATTAATAAATAAATTCTGTAATTAATTGCAGACAAATGTTAAAATCTTTTATTTTAACGTTTTTGGTATTAAACAGACTGGAATTGGGTCCATTTTATGCTTGTTGCTGGTGTTTAAACGTTTATAAATTTCAAAGACAGATTTTTCTCTCCCATCAAAGTCAGATACCGTATTTCCTGACTCCGCGGCTAACATTGCCCACTCAAGTTCGTCATAACTTGCCCCTAATTGATCCTCATCTGTACGATTATCGCCAAATAATCCATCTGTAGGAGCGGCTGTTAAAATTGTTGTCGGAATTGATAAAAATTCACCTAAAGCATATACATCTGATTTCATTAAGTCGGCAATTGGACTTAAATCGACTCCTCCATCTCCATACTTGGTGTAAAAACCTACGCCAAAATCTTCTACCTTATTCCCAGTACCTGCAACTAATAAGCCGTGAATTCCGGCTAAATAATATAAAGACGTCATTCTGAGGCGTGCACGAGTGTTTGCTAACGATAAATTAACTTTTGTTGAATCTTCCGTTGTAGGAACTGCTGACTTAAAAGCTTCAAATGTATTTGTAAGGTCAGTTTGTACATCAAAAACGTTTGAAAAACGCTTTTTTAACTGGTCAATATGTTCTCTTCCTCTTAAAACTTGATTTGGAGCCTGGTGAATTGGCATTTCAACACATAAAACCTTCAAACCCGTTTGGGCGCATAGGGTAGAAGTCACAGCAGAGTCAACTCCACCGGAAATTCCAATAACAAAACCGTTTGCTTTTGCATTGTTAGCATAATTTTTTAGCCACTCTACAATGTGGGTATTTACTTTTTCTGTCTGAATCGTACTTTTTTTAGCCATAATAGTTCAAGTTTTAAGATGTAGGGATGTATATTTGCAGAATTATTTTTTAAGTATCTTTTTACTTAAAATCCAGCAACACAAATCTAATTAAAATAAAATGAAAATTTATCGCTTTGTAGTGGTTCTGTCCTTGTTTTTTTTGTCCTGTGAACAAAAAACTAAAGTAGAAAAAGAGGTCGAAGAAATCCCTGTGGATATTAAAGTAGAGCGCTTTGATAAAGTGTTTTTTGAAACTAAACCGGAAGATTTAGCGAAAGTAAAAAGACAATATCCTTTCTTTTTCCCGGCAGGAAATGACGATAATATTTGGTTGAAAAAAATGCAGGATCCGCTTTGGAAAGAAGTATATACTGAAGTGCAAAAAAAATACGCCAATTTTGAACCTGTTCGTCAGGAATTCAATAAATTGTTTCAGCACGTAAAGTATTATTTTCCAAAATCAAAAACTCCTAAAGTAATTACTGTAATTGGAGAAATGGATTATACCTCAAAAGCAATTTATGCTGATAGTCTCGTAATTGTTGCCTTAGAGTTGTATTTAGGGAAAGAACATAAATTTTATCAGTTCCCTAATTATCTTAAACAGAATTTTGAAGAGAAACAAATTATGCCGGATGTAGTTTCAAGTTTTGCCTACAGAAATATTCCTGCTTTTGCGGATAAAAACTTAATTTCTCAAATGATTTTTGAAGGAAAACAATTGTACGCAAAAGATCTGCTTTTACCTGAATATTCAGATGCGGATAAAATAGGTTACACACCGGAACAAATAAAATGGAGTCAGGAAAATGAAGCGTATATGTGGCGTTTTATTATTGAAAATGAAATGCTGTACAGTGATGATCCAAAATTAACAACCCGATTTATAGCGCCGGCTCCGTTTTCTAAATTTTATTTAGAAATAGATAACGATTCTCCGGGACGAATTTGCGCCTGGCTGGGATGGCAAATAGTGCGATCTTACATGAAGAATAATACGAATGTAACATTGCCGGAATTATTAAAAATAAATGCAAAAGAAATTTTTGAACAATCAAAATATAAACCTAAGAAGTAATGTCAGATACAGTAAACTCAGAAATTAGATTCAATATAGAATTAGATGAAAACCGTGTGCCGGAAAAATTAACGTGGAGCGCAAAAGATGGCGGTGTTGAAGCGGAAGAAGCAAAAGCAATTATGTTGTCTATTTGGGACAGTAAAGTCAAAGAAACGATGCGTATCGATTTGTGGACAAAAGATATGCCGGTTGATGAAATGAAGATTTTCTTCCATCAGACTTTAGTTGCAATGGCAGATACTTTTAAACGCGCAACAGACGACGAAAAAATGTCGGATACAATGAAGGATTTCTGTGATTATTTTGCAGAAAAACTGGAACTTGCTAAATAAATTTAAATTCCAATAATAAAAAATCCCAAATTCCAACCTAAAATTGGAATTTGGGATTTTTGTTTTCTTGTCATTTCCGAGGAACGAGGAATCTCATCAAGTAACTCCGCACAGATTATCGACAATTTTTATCGATTCATCGCGGGAGATTCCTCGTTCAGCTGCTGGCGTGAGCGTCCCGCTCGTGAATGCATGCAAAATAAGATTTACAATATTTCTACTTTATAAATATAAAAGTACGTTCACGAGCGGGACGCTCGCGCTAGCAGATACTTAGAAGTAGTTTTAATTCCAATAAAGAAATCCCAAATTCCAATTGTAAGGTTGGAATTTGGGATTTCTTTATTGATTATTTCCTTGTGTTGGAATTTGGAATTTAAAAAATTGGAATTTAAAATTGACTATTGTTTTTAAAAACTTCCTGATTTACTTCATCGATATAACTCAAAACTTCATCTTTTCCGGTTTGTTCTGTAGCGGAAGTCACGAAATAATGTGGCATTTCTTCCCAGTTATTGGCAAACATTTGTTTTTTGTAGGCAGCAATATGTGAATCAATTTTCGTTTTACTGATCTTATCGGCTTTAGTAAAAATGATACAAAACGGAATCTCGCTTTCTCCCATATACGACATAAATTCAATATCGATAGTTTGAGCTTCATGACGAATATCAATCAAAACAAAAGCACAAACTAATTGTTCTCTGGTTTCAAAATAATCAGTAATGAATTGCTGGAAAACCGATTTTGTTTTTTTAGATACTTTTGCGTAGCCATAACCAGGTAAATCGACCAAAAACCAATTGTTATTAATCTTAAAGTGATTAATTAACTGCGTTTTTCCAGGTCTTCCTGATGTTTTAGCTAAATTTTTATGATTGGTAAGCATATTGATCAAAGAGGATTTCCCTACGTTTGATCTTCCGATAAAAGCATATTCCGGCAAAAAATCCTGTGGACATTTTGCAACTTCAGAATTACTGATTATAAATTCGGCGGTATTAATTTTCATGTTTTTTGTGTTTAAGACCTCCTAAAAGTCAAAAGTTAGATGCTATAAATTCGTTTTAACGAGCCATTCTTCAAGAATTTTGTTGAATTCTTCAGGATGTTCCATCATAGCAGCGTGTCCACATTTGTCTATCCAGTACAAAGTTGAATTAGGCAATAATTTATCAAATTCTTCAGCAACATTCGGTGGCGTTACAGCATCATTTTTACCCCAAATAATACAAGTTTCCACTGGCATCTTAGGTAAATCTTTAGCCATATTATGACGAATTGCGCTTTTTGCAATTGTTAAGGTTTTGATTAGTTTAATACGATCGTTTACCGTTGCATAAACTTCATCAATAAGTTCCGGAGTGGCAATTGCAGGATCATAAAATACGTCTTCAGCTTTCTTTCTGATGTATTCATAATCACCTCTTTTTGGGTAACTGTCACCCATAGCGCTTTCATAAAGACCAGAGCTTCCGGTAATTACAAGTCCTGCTACTTTTTCAGGATATAGTTTTGTGTGATAAAGTGCAATATGACCTCCAAGTGAATTACCTAGCAAAATAACTTTGTCAAAGCCTTTAAATGTGATAAAGTCTTTAACATATTTAGCGAAGCTTTTTACGTTGGTTTTTAAAATACTTTGGGTGTATATTGGCAAATCCGGGATAACAACTTTGTATCCTTTCGTTGGGAAATATTGTGCTACAGCATCAAAGTTACTAAGGCCTCCCATTAAGCCATGTAAAATCACGATAGGAGTTCCTTCTCCAGCTTCATAATAGCTGTATTTGCCTTCTTTTTTGTAGTGTTTGTCCATTTAATTTAATGCCAATTTCAATTTGGACAAATATAGGGTTTAATAAATAAAAATGAATTTTTGCTACCATTTTTTAACTAGATAATTTTTGTCGAACTTCTAAGTGTTTAAAAATCAGCTTTTATGGGGTGTTTTCGAGTATTTGTTAAATGTTAAGAAAACTGCATAATAACTATTTTTTTAAGAAATATAGTGCGTATTTTTTTTGATGTGGAAACAGAATTACGGATCGGCTAATTATTATCTAAAGTATTGATTGTCCATAAATTAAGGATGGTGGGGAGAAAGTGGTTAAACTTATCAACAAAGTGGTAGTTAGTGGTAAAATGTGGTAATATTTTTTATATTTTTGCTGTATAACATATTAAAGTATTTTTCTTGAACACAATTGTTGGAACATATGAGTGTAAAGTCGATGCTAAAGGAAGGCTAATGATGCCTGCGCCTTTAAAAAAGCAATTGGCTTCTTCTCTTCAAAACGGATTCGTTTTGAAGCGCTCTGTTTTTCAGCCGTGTTTAGAACTGTATCCAATGGAAGAGTGGGACCTGATGATGCAAAAAATCAACAAGCTGAATCGTTTTGTAAAAAAGAACAATGATTTCATCCGAAGATTTACTGCTGGTGTTAAAGTGGTAGAGATTGATGCATTAGGAAGATTATTGGTTCCAAAGGATTTGGTAGCTTTTTCAAGTATTTCTAAAGATGTGGTTTTTTCATCTGCGGTTAATATTGTGGAAATTTGGGATAAAGATTTATACGAGAAATCAATAAGCGGCGAAGATATGGATTTTGCAGATTTAGCCGAAGAAGTAATGGGAAATATTAATGACGACGACAATGGAATATCATAATCCGGTTTTGCTTCATCCTACAGTTGATGGTTTAAACATTAAACCTGATGGCATTTATGTAGATGTAACGTTTGGTGGCGGAGGTCATTCAAAAGAAATTTTGAAACGCTTAGGGCCAAACGGAAGATTGTTTGCTTTTGATCAGGACGAAGATGCGCTTGTAAATGCATTACCAGATGAACGGTTTACCTTAATTAATGAGAACTTTAGATTTATAAAAAGATTTTTACGTTTTCACGGAGTTAAAAGTGTAGACGGAATTTTAGCTGATTTAGGTGTTTCGTCACATCAGTTTGATGTTCCGGAACGAGGATTCTCTACAAGATTTGATGCCGATCTGGATATGCGGATGAGTCAGAAGAATGACTTAAATGCTTACAGAGTGGTTAATGAATATGAAGAACAGGATTTACGTCGTGTTTTTTTTGATTATGGGGAGTTGAAAAATGCACCCGTGATTGCAAGAACAATTTTAGAAGCCAGAGAGCATCAGCCAATAAAAACGACAGATGAATTGAAAGACGTTCTGGCAAAATTTTTACCGGAAAGAGTTCGAAATAAGGTATTGGCTCAGATTTATCAGGCGATTCGAATTGAGGTAAACCACGAAATGGAAGCTTTGAAGGAATTCATAGAGCAATCTTTAGAAATTCTAAATCCGGGCGGAAGATTCTCTGTAATCTCATATCATTCGTTAGAAGACAGATTGGTTAAAAGATTTATTAAAAACGGAATGTTTGAGGGAGAACCTGAACGTGATTTTTTTGGAAATTTTTCTGTACCATATAAAACAATAGGGAAATTGATTATTCCTGACGATGCAGAGATTAAAATCAACAACAGAGCAAGAAGTGCAAAATTAAGAATTGCCGAGAAGATATAATATATATAGGTAGAAAATGAAAAGTGGAGTATTTGGCATATTAAAAGCAAGATTTCTTTTAAACGATGACGCGGTGAAAAACTGGCGATTCATAGTTTTTATAATTTTGCTTGCGATATTGATGATTGCAAATACACAACGATACGAACAAAAGGTTTTTGAAATTGCAAAACTCAATAATGAAGTCAAAGAATTGCGATCTGAATTTGTAGACCGACGTTCTGAGTTAATGAAATTGAAAATGGAATCAACGATATCAGATAAAATGTTTGAAAAACAAATTTATCCATCAACAGTTCCACCGGTTAAAATAGAAGTTAAAAAAGAAGAAGAAAAAAATTTCTTTAAAAGAATATGGCAGTAGACGATAAAAATATATCCTACAGAATTTACCTCGTAGCAGTTTTCATCTTTGTGATGGCAATTGCTATTGTTGTTAAGTTGACCAATATTCAATGGGTTGAAGGAGATTATTATAGAAAACTGGCGAAACAGCGTACGGTTAGAAATTTTGTAATTCCGGCAAACAAAGGAAATATATATTCAGCTGACGGAAGTTTATTAGCAACATCGATTCCTAATTATGAAATTCGTTTTGATGCAAAAGCGCCAAAAACAGAAACTTTCGAAAAGTATGTAAAAGGATTGTCAGATTCTTTATCAAAAGTTTTAGATAAACCGGCAAGTTATTTCGAAAAAGAATTAAGAAAAGCGAGAGACAATAAAAATCGTTACTATTTGATTGCCCGCAATTTGAGTTATACTGAATATGTTAAGATTAAAGGTTTTCCATTATTCAAATTAGGTGCTTTTAAAGGTGGGATTATCATTGAACAGGAAACGGTTAGAAAACATCCGATAGGAAAAATTGCTGAAAGAACAATTGGTTACGATCGTATTGATCCTGCAACTGGAGTAGAAGTAGGGAAAGGAATCGAGTACGCTTTTAAAAGCTATTTAAACGGAAAAGACGGTAAAATTTTAAAACAAAAAATTGCCAAAGGACAATGGAAACCTATTCGTGATGTCAATGAAGTTGATCCTCAGGATGGTTTTGATGTCATCTCGACAATTGATGTTTTTATTCAGGATATCGCACATCACGCTTTATTAAAACAGCTTGAAGAATACGAAGCTGATCACGGTTGTGTGGTGGTAATGGAAACAGAAACGGGTCATGTAAAAGCAATTTCGAATTTAGGACGAGGCGAAGACGGATCGTATTATGAAACTACAAATTATGCTGTAGCAGAATCTCATGAGCCGGGATCTACTTTTAAATTAGTCGATTTAATGGCGATTTTAGATGATAAAGTAGCAGATACAAGTACTGTTTTTGATAGTCACAACGGACAAGTGAAATATTATGGTCGTACCGTTACTGATTCGCACAGAGCTGGTTATGGAAAAGTTTCATTAGCACGCGGTTTCGAGCTTTCATCAAATACGGTAATGGTTCAGGCGGTTTATAATAGTTACAAAAACGACCCTTCTAAGTTTGTAAATCATATTAATTCGTACGGATTAAACAAAACATTAGGATTGCATTTTAAAGGAGAAGGCAGACCTTATATACCACAACCTGGTGACAAACACTGGTCGGGTGTCTCGCTTCCGTGGATGGCATTTGGTTACGGAGTTTCGGTTACGCCAATGCAGACTTTGGCTTTTTATAATTCTGTTGCCAATAATGGTGTAATGGTAAAACCTCAGTTTGTATCAGAAATAAAAGAATGGAACAAAACGATCAAGAAATTTGATGTTGAAGTAATAAATCCGAAAGTATGTTCGCCGGAAACCATTAAAAAATTAAAAGCAGTATTAGAGAATGTAGTTAAAAAAGGAACTGGTTCTAAGTTGTATTCAAAAGATTTTTCGATGGCAGGAAAAACAGGAACAGCTCAGGTAAATTATGGTGGGAAAGAAGGGAAGTCAGCGTTGTATTACGCGTCTTCTTTCGTGGGATATTTTCCGGCAGATCATCCTAAATATTCCTGTATTGTAGTGGTTCATAAGCCCAATACATCAAAAAATAATTATTACGGAGCAGATGTTGCGGGACCGGTTTTTAAAAGAATTGCCCAAAAAATATTTACAGATGCGCCATCAACAAATAAAATTAAAAAACTGGATTCAAGAGTGCCAAAACAGGATTCAAGTTATGATAAATATTATGTTGTTGAAGCGAATAAAAAATCAAATCAGGTTCCGGATTTAAAAGGAATGCCGGGAATGGACGCGATTGCTTTACTAGAAAATTTAGGTTTAAAAGTAAAAGTAAACGGAGTAGGAAAAGTAAAAAAACAGTCTTTACAAGCTGGACAAAATATTAGTAAAAACACAACAATAGTATTAGAATTATCGTGAAAGTACTGAAAGACATATTATATAAAGTAGCAATTGAATCTGTAACAGGTTCGACAGAAATTGATATACATAAAATTGATTTTGATTCAAGAAAAATTGAAACAAATGATGTTTTTGTAGCCATTCGCGGATCACTTTCTGATGGTCACGATTATATAGAAAAGGCCATTCAATTAGGTGCAATTGCGATTATTTGCGATACGTTACCTGAAAATATTGAAAAAGGAATCACTTACATTAAAGTAAAAGATACCAATTCGGCTTTGGCTTTTATGGCGGCTAATTATTTTGGAAATCCTTCTGAAAAATTAAAATTAGTTGGCGTAACAGGTACAAACGGAAAAACAACAATTGCTTCATTATTGTTTCAGTTGTTTCAAAAAGCAGGTTTCAAAGTTGGTTTGTTGTCAACCGTAAAAATCATGGTGGATGAAACCGAATATAAGGCAACGCATACAACACCAGATTCAACTACAATCAATCATTATTTAAACGAAATGATTGAAGCTGGTGTAACACACTGTTTTATGGAAGTGAGTTCACACGGGATTCACCAAAAAAGAACAGAAGCTTTGCATTTTGTTGGCGGAGTTTTTACAAATCTTTCGCACGATCATTTGGATTATCATCCAACATTTGCAGAATACAGAGATGTTAAAAAGTCATTTTTTGATTCGTTGCCTAAAACAGCTTTCGCTTTATCAAACATAGATGATAAAAACGGACCTGTGATGCTGCAAAATACAGTGGCGAGAAAATTTACATATGCATTGAAATCATATGCTGATTTTAAAGCAACAATATTAGAAAGTCAATTGTCAGGCTTATTATTAAAGGTAAACGATAATGAAGTTTGGGTAAAACTAATTGGGAGTTTTAATGCTTACAACGTTTTAGCGATTTACGGAACGGCTGTAGAATTAGGAATGGATAGTTTAGAAGCATTGCGTTTATTGTCTGATTTAGAAAGTGTTTCGGGTCGTTTTCAATATATTGTTTCAGCAGGAAATGTTACTGCAATTGTAGATTATGCACACACGCCGGATGCTTTAGATAATGTTCTAAAAACGATTGCTGATATCCGTACAAAAAACGAACAATTGATTACAGTTGTGGGTTGCGGCGGAAACAGAGATAAAACAAAAAGACCAATTATGGCAAAAATTGCTACAGATCTAAGTGATAAAGCAATTTTAACATCGGATAATCCAAGAAACGAAGATCCTGAAGTGATTTTAGACGAAATGGAAAAAGGAGTTGAGGCTCATAATTATAAAAAAATATTGAGAATTACAGATAGAAAACAAGCAATTAAAACGGCTTGTCAATTGGCTCAGCCAAATGATATTATTTTAATTGCCGGAAAAGGGCATGAAACATATCAGGAAATAAACGGTGTTCGAAATCATTTTGATGATATGGAAACCGTAAAGGAAATTTTAGAACAACTGGGTAAATAAAGTTTAAACGGTGAATTGGTTATTCGTTTAACCGAGTAATTATAAAATCAAAAAACTAACAAATAAAAAATTAAACAAATAAACCAAGATATATGCTATACTATTTATTTGAATATTTAGACAAAACATTAGATATACCGGGAACAGGAGTGTTTCAGTATATCACATTCAGATCGGCTTTAGCATTGATGCTTTCATTGCTTTTGTCAACGATTTACGGAAAAAGAATTATAAACTTTTTGCGTAAACAACAAGTTGGCGAAACCGTTCGTGAGTTAGGTCTGGCTGGTCAAAATGAAAAAGCAGGAACGCCAACAATGGGTGGGCTTATCATCATTTTTGCAACGCTTGTGCCGGTTTTGTTATTTGCTCGTTTGCATAATATTTATATTGTATTGCTTATTGTAACCACGCTTTGGATGGGTACAATTGGTTTTGTAGACGATTATATTAAGATCTTCAAAAAAGACAAACAAGGACTTAAAGGAATTTTTAAAGTTATCGGGCAAGTTGGTTTAGGAATCATCGTTGGAGCAGTTCTTTATTTTAATCCTGCTGTAACCGTTAGAACAGATACGGGCAGAACTGATGTTTTTAGAACTACAACAAATACAACTGTGATTTTACCTGCGCCAATTGAGGAAAAATCGACAGCAACAACAATTCCGTTCGTAAAAAATAATGAATTTGATTATGCTGAATTATTAGCTTGGACAGGTGAAGGATATGAAAAATGGGCTTGGTTAATTTTTATTCCGGTTGTTATTTTTATTATCACAGCAGTTTCAAACGGAGCTAATTTAACAGATGGAATTGACGGTCTCGCCGCGGGAACTTCGGCAGTTTCTGTGCTCGCGCTCGGGATATTTACGTTTGTTTCCGGAAATATTATTTTTTCGAATTATTTAAATATTATGTACATCCCGAATTCGGGAGAAATGACCGTTTTTATATCCGCATTTGTGGGAGCTTTGATCGGATTTCTTTGGTACAATTCCTATCCCGCATCGGTTTTTATGGGAGATACAGGAAGTTTGACCATTGGAGGAATCATTGCAGTTTTAGCAATTGCAGTTCGTAAGGAATTATTGATTCCGCTATTGTGTGGAATCTTTTTAGTAGAAAATTTCTCAGTGGTTTTACAAGTGAGCTATTTCAAATTTACTAAAAAACGTTACGGTGAAGGTCGAAGAATTTTTCTGATGTCGCCTTTGCACCATCATTACCAAAAGAAAGGATATCATGAAAGTAAAATTGTAACTCGTTTTTGGATTGTTGCGATCATGTTAGCCATATTATCAATCGTTACTTTAAAACTTAGATAATTTTTAAATTAAAAATTTAGAATTAAAAATTAAAAGTTCTTATAAATGAAAGAAAATAGTATTCACGATAATACTAAAGAAAATAATAATAACCTTAAAAGGGAAATGTGAAACAGTTAAAGGCCTAATGAGTTAGATTTTTAATTTTTAATTATATAAAGTATGAGGTTAGTAGTGTTAGGAGGAGGAGAAAGTGGTGTAGGTACCGCTATTCTCGGAAAGAAAAAAGGGTATGATGTTTTTGTATCTGATTTTGGAAAAATAAAAGAAAGCTATAAAGAAGTTCTTATCATTAATAAAATTGAATGGGAAGAAGAAAAACATACTGAAGACCTGATTTTAAACGCCGACGTGGTGATGAAAAGTCCCGGAATTCCTGATAAATCTCCCATGGTACAAAAGCTTATTGCTGCGGGAATAAAGGTGATTTCAGAAATTGAATTCGCAATACCTTTTACCGAAGCATTAACAGTAGGGATTACCGGAAGTAACGGTAAAACTACGACAACAATGTTAACGCATCATTTGCTGAAATCAGCAGGTTTGAATGTTGGTTTAGGCGGAAACATCGGGAAAAGTTTTGCCTGGCAGGTAGCCGACAATAAATATGATGCCTATGTGCTTGAACTAAGTAGTTTTCAGCTTGACGGAATTATAGATTACAGACCGGACATTGCCATAATAACAAATATTAGTCCGGATCATTTAGACCGATACGAATATAAATATCAAAATTACATCGATTCAAAGTTTCGAATAACAATGAATCAAACCGAAAGCGATTATCTTATTTACGATGCAGATGATGAGGCAATTGCAGAATGGTTTAAGAATAATACAACAAAAGCAAAATTAATTCCTTTTTCATTGACTAAAACATTCGATGAAGGGGCTTCTATAAATAACAACAAAATGGAAATAAAGATCAACCAAGAAGAGTTTACAATGGAAACAGAATACATTGCGTTAGAAGGAAAACATAACATGAAAAACGCAATGGCAGCAAGCTCTGTAGCAAAGTTGATGCAAATTAGAAATGCAACAATTCGCGAAAGTTTATCTAATTTTCAAGGTGTTGAACACCGTTTAGAAAAAGTATTAAAAATCCAGAATGTTCAATATATCAACGATTCAAAAGCAACAAATGTAAATGCTACATTCTTTGCTTTGGATAGTATGAATGTTCCAACGGTTTGGATTGTTGGTGGAGTTGACAAAGGAAATGATTATAACGAATTGATGTCTTTAGTTCGTGAAAAAGTAAAAGCAATTATTTGCCTGGGAGTTGATAATCATAAAATTATCAACGCTTTTGGGAATGTTGTTGATATCATGGTTGAAGTAAATAATATGAACGACGCTGTGAAAACGGCACAACGTTTAACTGAAAAAGGTGATGCGGTTTTATTGTCTCCAGCCTGCGCAAGTTTCGATTTATTCGAAAGCTACGAAGACAGAGGAAAACAATTTAAGCAAGCGGTTCATAATTTGTAAAAAAAATAGCTTCAAGTTTCAGGTTTCACGTTATGTGGGAACTTGAAACATGAAACAAAATAAAACTTGAAACTAAAGACATGAAGGAGTTAGTAAACAAATTAAAAGGAGATAGAGTAATATGGTCATTCGTGGCTTTATTGGCACTGTTTTCGTTTATGCCTGTTTTTAGTGCGAGTAGTAATTTGGCATATATTGGTCATGGAACCGGAAATACCTTGGGTTATTTGGTGAAACATCTGGCGCATATTTGTATTGGTTTCCTGATTATTTATTGGGTACACAGAGTTCCATATCATTATTTCAGAGCGATTTCAAAAATAGCTTTGCCAATAGTTTGGTTTCTATTATTGTACACATTGTTGAAAGGAACAGTAATTGCCGGAGCAAATGCAAGCCGTTGGATTCAGGTACCTTTTATAGGTATTACATTCCAGACTTCAACATTAGCAGCCAGTATATTATTTATTTTTGTTGCACGTTATTTGTCAAAATCCAGAGAAGAAAATGAACCGTTTCAAACATCATTAATTCAGCTTTGGCTGCCGGTTTTTATAACTTTGGCACTTATTTTGCCAGCTAACTTTTCGACCACTGCGTTGATATTTTCAATGGTTATAATGTTGACTTTTATAGGCAGGTATCCGTTAAAATATATAGGTTTTATTATAGGTTCAGGAATTGCAATGCTGGCATTTTTTCTTTTGGTTGCAAAGGCTTTTCCGGAGTCAGGATTCTTTAGCAGGGTAGGAACTTGGGGAAGTCGTATTGAAAACTTTACCACAGACAAACCTGATGAAGATGATTACCAAATCGAGAAAGCAAAAATTGCAATTGCATCCGGGAGATTTGGCGGAGTTGGACCGGGAAAAAGCGTTCAGAAAAACTTTTTGCCACAATCATCTTCAGATTTTATTTATGCAATTATTGTTGAAGAATATGGTTTAGTGGGTGGCGTTGCAATATTGATTTTGTACTTATTGCTATTGTTCCGGTTTGTAATTGCGTCACATAAAGCAACTACACTATTTGGGAAATTAGTCGTCGTCGGGCTTGGGTTTCCAATGATATTTCAGGCGATGATTAATATGGCGGTTGCAGTAGAATTATTGCCGGTAACAGGACAAACACTTCCGTTGATTAGTAGTGGAGGAAGTTCAATATGGATGACTTGTTTCTCTCTTGGAATTATCATCAGCGTAACTAAAAAAGAAGAAGAAATTGCAGAAGAGCAAGAGGAAAAGGAAAGAAGAAAAGAAGCACTTCAAAGATTAATTGATAAAGAATTAGCTGTAGAAGATGAAATTGAATATGAGAAGGCAGGAGTTTATGAAGAGGAAGGAATGTATTCTATTGAAGATAATTCCAAAAATCCGATGAATGCAGTTTTGAATAAATAAAGAGAGTAAAAAATAGAATAATTTTTAAAGCGAATAACTTTTAAAAATATGACAAATTATAAATTCATATTAAGCGGTGGCGGAACAGGAGGACATATTTATCCTGCGATTGCGATTGCTAATGAATTAAAGTTGAAATTTCCTAATGCTGAATTTCTTTTTGTGGGTGCCAAAGATAAAATGGAAATGCAAAAAGTACCTCAGGCAGGTTATGAAATAAAAGGGCTTTGGATTGCAGGTTTACAAAGAAAATTGACATTACAAAACTTGATGTTTCCTCTAAAACTGGCAACAAGTTTACTGGAATCGAGAAGAATCATCAGGCAATTTAAACCAAATGTAGTGATAGGAACAGGCGGTTTTGCAAGCGGACCTTTATTACAAGCAGCAGGTTTAGCGGGAATTCCAACAGTGATTCAGGAACAAAATTCGTTTCCTGGAATTACAAACAAATTGTTGAGCAAGAAAGCAAATGCAATTTGTGTGGCGTACCAAAATCTGGAAAGATTTTTTCCTAAAAATAAAATGGTTTTAACCGGAAATCCGGTTCGTCAGGATTTAATTGATATTGAAAGTAAACGTGATGAAGCAATTACTTTTTATGGTTTGGATCCTAACAAAAAAACGTTGCTAATTCTGGGAGGAAGTCTAGGCGCAAGAAGGGTCAATCAGTTAATTGAAAAAGAGTTACATAATATACTTTCTCAGGATGTTCAGATTATTTGGCAATGTGGGAAATTATACTTTGAAGATTATAAAAAACACAGTCAGCAAAACGTAAGAGTTGTTGATTTTATTGAAAGAATGGATTTTGTTTATGCTGCGGCAGATGTGATTATATCACGTGCGGGCGCATCTTCAGTATCTGAATTGTGTATTGTTGGGAAACCTGTAATTTTTATTCCGTCACCAAATGTAGCCGAAGATCATCAGACAAAAAATGCGCAGGCAATTGTAGATGCAAAAGGAGCTATTTTGTTGAAAGAATCAGAATTAGACAGTCAGTTTAGTATTGTTTTTGAAGCTTTACTGAAAGATCATGGCAAACAAAAACAATTAAGCGAGAATATCAAAAAACTGGCTATGCCAAATGCTACAAAAGCAATTGTAGAACAGATAGAAAAGTTGTTATAATGTAATTTTTTACAAAAATTATACAACAATTTATATAGAGCAGAACGTTATTTTTAGGCGTTTTGAGTTATTAAGATAAGAAAAATACAAAGACCTAATTACTAGTTTTTTATAAAAGAAAACTGTTTGTAAATAGCTCAAAATCAAAAATTAAAATGAATCTAAATCAAATACAAAACGTTTATTTTATTGGCATTGGAGGCATCGGAATGAGTGCTCTGGCCCGCTATTTTAAAAATATCGGGAAACAGGTATCGGGTTACGATAAAACGCCGTCAATGTTGACAAATGAGTTGATCGAAAGCGGTATTGATATTCATTTTGAAGATAATATTAGTTTGATTCCGTCTGATTATTATTCTGAAAACACATTGGTAATTATAACGCCTGCGGTGCCAAAAACACATTCAGAGTGGAACTACTTTTTAGAAAGAGAATATCAGCTTAAAAAACGTGCAGAAGTTTTAGGAATTATAACTAAAGACACTTTCTGTTTTGCTGTTGCGGGAACGCACGGTAAAACTACCACTTCAAGTATTTTAGGACATATTTTATTTGAAAGCGGAGCTGATGTTACAGCTTTTGTGGGTGGAATTGTAGAGAATTATAATTCGAACTTAATTGGAAGCGGAAAAACCGTAACAGTTGTAGAAGCAGATGAATTTGATCGTTCGTTTTTGCATTTACACCCCAATATCGCTTGTATCACATCTATGGATGCGGACCATTTGGATATTTACGGAACAAGTGAGGCTATTGAAGCGTCGTTTGTAGAATTTGCTAATAAAGTAGAAGATAAAAACAAGCTGTTTATAACTAAAGAATTGCCACTTGAAGGAGTGCAATGTGCTATAAATGAAGATGCTGTATATAAAGCTTTCAATGTTAGAATAGAAAACGGAAGTTATGTTTTTGATGTGCAGACGCCATCAGAAATCATGAAAGATTTGCGTTTTGGATTGCCTGGAAAGCACAATTTAATGAATGGATTAATGGCTATTGCGATGGCAAAAACTTTTGGAACTCCAACAGATGCAATTGCAAAATCTTTGGCTTCATTTAGCGGAATCAGAAGACGTTTTTCATATCAAATTAAAACTGAAAATTTAGTTTATATAGATGATTATGCACATCATCCAACAGAAATAAATGCTGTTCATCAAGCAGTTACAGAATTATATCCGGGACGTAAAGTACTAGCGATTTTTCAGCCGCATTTATTTAGCAGAACAAGAGATTTTGTTGATGGATTTGCCGAAAGTTTATCGGCTTTTGATGAAGTGTTTTTAATGGATATTTATCCGGCACGCGAATTACCGATGGAAGGGATTACATCTGATTGGCTGTTAGGAAAAATGACAAATTCGAACAAAAAAATTGTTGCAAAAAGTGATTTATTAGCGGAGATCAAAGCCAGTGATGCGCCAATAATTGTGACAATAGGAGCTGGTGATATTGGTGAAATGGTTCCGTCAATTAAAAAAATGCTAAATGAAAATATTTAATTGGACAAATGTTAGATTAATTCTCATTTTAGGGCTTGTACTTTTTTTATATTCTTTTGCTCAACATCGAAACGGAGATAGAAAATTGAAAAAATCAATGGTTGTTTTTGTAGGAGAAAATACGCTTTTTGTAAAGCCTGAGACGGTTAATAAATTGTTAATAGAAAATAAAAGAGACGCTTCCAGTATACGAAAAGATGAACTAGATTTGAATAAGATTGAAAAAAGCCTTGATACGCAAGAGATGATTGAGAAATCAAATGTTTTTGTAAGTATTGATGGCGTTCTAAAAGCAGTAGTAAAACAGAAGACACCAATAGCGCGAGTTTATGATGGTGGTGCTTCTTTTTATATTGACTATGAGGGTAATAAAATGCCTTTATCTGACAATTATACTGCTCGGGTTCCTCTTGTTTCCGGGGCAATAAATAAAAAAAATAACGAAGATTTAGCTACTTTATTTCGCACAATTTATGACGATGCGTTTTTGAAAAAAAACATCATTGCAATTCAAATTATGCCTAATGGTAGCTTAAAAATGTTTAATAGAAATTATAATTACTTCATCGATTTTGGCAGAACGATGAATGTTGATAAGAAATTTAATAACTATAAAGCCTTTTTTCAAAAAGCGGTTTTAGATAGTTCGTTATATAAATATAGTAAGATTGACCTTAGGTTTACGGAACAAGTAGTTTGCACAAAATAATAGAAAATGGAAAAAGATAACATTGCAGTAGGTCTAGATATTGGAACGACAAAAATAGTTGCCATGATTGGCCGAAAGAACGAGTATGGTAAGTTGGAAATTTTGGGTATTGGTAAATCCAAAAGTTTAGGCGTTGCCAGAGGGGTAGTAAGTAACATTACACAAACTATTCAATCTATTCAGCAAGCAATACTTGAGGCGGAAAACAATTCAGGTTATAAAATAAAAGATGTTGTTGTGGGTATTGCCGGACAACACATTAGAAGTATTCAGCATACAGATTACATCAGCCGTAGTAATCCGGAAGAAGTAATAGGTGAAAATGATATTCAGCTATTGATTGACCAGGTAAATAAACTGGCTATGTTACCGGGAGAAGAAATTATTCACGTTTTACCACAGGAATTTAAAATCGACGGACAATCTGAAATTAAAGAACCTATCGGAATGTACGGCGGAAGATTAGAATCCAGTTTTCACGTAGTAGTTGGGCAGGCATCATCTATCAGAAATGTTGGAAGATGTATTCAGAGTTCAGGAATCGAGTTGTCAGGATTGACATTAGAACCTTTAGCTTCTGCAGATGCCGTTTTAAGTCAGGAAGAAAAAGAAGCTGGTGTAGCTTTAATTGATATTGGTGGTGGAACAACAGATTTGGCCATTTTTAAAAATGGTATTATTCGTCATACCGCAGTAATTCCTTTTGGAGGAAATGTGATCACCGAAGATATTAAAGAAGGTTGTTCGATTATTGAAAAACAGGCAGAGCTTTTAAAAACAAAATTCGGATCAGCATGGCCGGGAGAAAATAAAGACAACGAAATTGTTTCTATTCCGGGATTAAGAGGAAGAGAGCCAAAAGAGATTTCGCTTAAAAACTTATCTAAAATTATTCATGCTCGTGTAGTTGAAATTATAGAACAGGTTTTTGCAGAAATTAAAGCTTACGGACACGAAGATCCCCGCAAAAAATTAATTGCAGGAATTGTTCTTACCGGTGGTGGCGCTGAACTAAAACATATTAAACAATTAGTTGAGTATATTACTGGTATGGATACCAGAATAGGATATCCAAACGAGCATTTAGCAGGTAATTCAAGCGAAGAAATTTCTAGCCCATTATATGCGACAGCTGTTGGTTTAGTAATGAACAGTATCGAAAATAGTACTCAAAGTGCCGTTAGAATGGAGCTGGTAAATGAGCAGCCAAAAGTGGTTTACAGAAATGTACCGCCTCAAATACAACAACCGGTACAACCGCGATACGAAGTTGAAGAAAACTACGTTGAAAGAGTAGAAACTATTGAAGATTCCCACAGAAATAATGGAAATAAAGCAGAATCTACGGAGACTAAAATTAGAAGATCATTTTTTGATAGATATGTCGATAAAATCAAGGATTTTTTAGACAACGCAGAATAGAGTAATAAGAAAAGGAATTACTTTTTGCCCCAAGTCAAGAAGTAAAAAATGTATTAAATAAGAATTTCAAAAACCAAAAAGATGATGAGCAACTCAGAATTTGGAAGTATTTCATTTGATTTACCAAAAAATCAATCAAATGTAATTAAAGTAATAGGTGTAGGTGGAGGTGGTAGTAATGCTATCAACCATATGTTCAAACAAGGTATTAAAGGCGTTGATTTCATCGTTTGTAATACTGATTCACAGGCACTACAAAACAGTTCTGTACCTAACAAAATTCAGTTAGGTATGAATTTAACAGAAGGTCTTGGCGCAGGAGCAAATCCTGATGTAGGACAGCAATCTGCTATAGAAAGTATTGCCGATATCGAAAAAATGTTAGACCGAGGTACTAAGATGGTATTTATTACCGCTGGTATGGGTGGAGGAACAGGAACAGGAGCGGCTCCGGTAATTGCACAATTAGCAAAAGAAAGAGAAATCCTTACTGTTGGTATCGTGACCATTCCTTTTCAGTTTGAAGGGAAAGTACGTCAGGAACAGGCACTTTTAGGAATCGAAAAATTGCGTAAGCAAGTCGATTCGTTAATTGTAATTAATAATAATAAATTAAGAGAAGTATACGGAAATCTTGGTTTCAAAGCAGGATTCTCTAAAGCTGATGAAGTTTTGGCAACAGCCTCAAGAGGTATTGCTGAAGTAATAACGCATCACTATACTCAAAATATCGATTTACGTGATGCTAAAACTGTTCTTTCGAATAGTGGAACAGCTATCATGGGATCTTCTGTTGCTGCGGGTGAAAACAGAGCAAAAGATGCTATCGTTTCAGCATTGGATTCTCCGTTGTTAAACGACAACAAAATTACAGGAGCCAAAAACGTATTGTTGCTTATCGTTTCTGGATCAAACGAAATT
Source organism: Flavobacterium psychroterrae (assembly GCF_018380615.1). GTDB lineage: Bacteria > Bacteroidota > Bacteroidia > Flavobacteriales > Flavobacteriaceae > Flavobacterium > Flavobacterium psychroterrae. Next base: position 49,439 of record NZ_JAGYVZ010000021.1, read on the forward strand.
ACATTGGATGAGATTGGAGAAATCAATGATCACATTCAGGTAGAAGCAGGTCATAATGCTAATATTATCATGGGAGTTGGTGAAGACGAAACTCTTGGTGATGCTATTGCCGTGACTATTATTGCAACAGGTTTTGATGTTGAACAACAAAACGAAATTGTAAATACAGAGCCTAAAAAAATCATTCATACGCTGGAAGATGAGCAAAGAAGTGTTCATAATTTATCGAATAAAACTGTTACTTCCTTTGATTTAAATGCTGAAACACCTACTGCGAAATCAGAAGAGAAAATTGTTTTTGATTTAATGGAAGATGAAGATGAGATAACTCCGTTTGCACCTACACAAGTTACTCCAGTTGAAGTTGCTCCAATTGAAGTTACTCCGGTTGTTGCGGTCGCTCCAGCAGTAAATCCTTCAATGAATAAGGAAGAATTAGTAATAATGTCAGAGTTTATTAAAAACCTTGATGTAACATTTGAAATTGTTTCGCCTATTACAGACATTGATTTTACTATTTCATCTCCTGAAGTGCCAACTTTTCAGCAAACACAACCAGTTCAGCAAAGAGTTTTTGAAAGAGAAGAGCAAACAACATTCTCATTTGATTTACCTCTTTTCAAATCAGAGCCGGAAGTTAAAAAAGAGCCGGTTGCTCAACAGGAAAACAAAATTTTATTCGAATTATCGAATGAAACACGTAATATAAAAGTGAATGATCCAGTACAATTTGTACCGGTTACAGAAGTTTCGGATAAAGGAATCATCAAATATTCGTTAGAAGAATATATGGAGGTTGAAAATGAACTTGTAGCATCAAAACCAGTGGATAAAGTGGTGGAAGAAGTAATTCCTGCGGAATTAAATATCACCATGAAACCAAAAGTTGATTTTGCAAGCGAAGCTAATTTTACAACCACTTCAGAAGCTTCTCCGCTTGAATTAACAATCGAAGAAACTTTACGCTTAAGAGCAGAAGAAAGAAGAAAGAAGTTGAAAGAATTTAATTATAAATTCCATAACAATAATGCTACAAGAATTGATGAACTTGAAAAAGAGCCTGCTTACAAAAGATTAGGCATTGATTTATCAAATTCACAATCAAATAATAACAATTCGAGAATATCAGTTGGAACAGATAGTAACAACGATTTGCAATTGCGTTCAAACAATTCATTTTTGCATGACAACGTAGATTAATTTTACAATCATAAATAATGCAGATAGCCCGAAAATTGGATTTAATTTTCGGGTTATTTTTTTTATCTTCGCACAGGATTTAAGATTTGACTTCTATACTTAACTTTTAAAGTTAATCTTAGTTGTTAGTTCGAGCGAAGACTAAAACACATTTTCAAATATTCATACATTATAGGTGTTACTTACCTATTTAAAATAAAAAAATAAGATGAGTTTACAAACATTAATCATGGACGAGATTAAAACCGCCATGAGAGCAAAAGATACAGTAGCATTAGAAGCTTTAAGAGCAATTAAGTCAGAAATGTTACTAGCTGCAACATCAACAGGTTCTAAAGAAGAATTAACTGAAGATGATGAAATTAAATTACTTCAAAGATTAGTTAAAACCCGTAAAGAAAGCGCAAGAATCTTTACAGAACAAAATCGTCCTGACTTAGCTGAACCGGAATTAGCACAAATTGCTGTAATCGAGAAATTTCTTCCAGCTCAATTAAGTGAAGAAGAAGTAGAAGCTGTAATTGCAAAAATCATTGCTGAAACAGGTGCTTCAGGAATTGCTTCAATGGGTAAAGTAATGGGATTAGCCTCTGCACAATTAGGCGGAACTGCTGAAGGAAAAACTATTTCGACAATAGTTAAGAAGTTATTAGTATAAGAATTTTAGATTTAGAGTTCAGATTTTAAATTACTATTTGGATCTAATCTGAACTCTAAATCATCAATAAAAAGACCGCGTAGTTCAACTGGATAGAATATCAGATTTCGGCTCTGAGGGTTGGGGGTTCGAACCCCTCCGCGGTCACTTAAAAAGGCAAAATACACTTATGTATTTTGCCTTTTTTGTTTTAAAAATTTTCTCATTTCTGTTATATACGCTTAATGCATTCTTATTTGTAGTAGTCAATAACTTCTCTTATTTATTATCCATACTTCTTCTTCTTTAATTTCATATTCACCCTAGACTTTTAATTAGATTTAATACACTTATTATTAAAGTTTCAAGTCGAAATGCTTAATGCATTCTACAGATTTTCTCAGCTGTAATGTAATCTTTCCCCCCTCTTTTTTTATAATTCTTGTTATTGCAACAAATGTCTTTATCTGTCAATCTAAAAACTTTTAAAGGAAGATTTAGATTCTTATAGTTACAATATTTGAATAATCAAATAGCAGTATCCCTTGTATCTAAAGGGATTTCGAATGTTTAACCACAATAGTTTTGCAATCAGCATATTATACTTATTGTTTCATTTTCATGTAAAATAATGATTTCTTATTTAAGTGTTTTTTTTTGTAAGAATTTTGAATTAAATGATAAGTGAATTAGATGTAATTGCTTTTTTTAATGATTTGTTAGGTTTTAAAGTTTGAAAAAAAGGAGTAAAAATGAATTTAAAAAAATGAGTTAAAAACAAAATGTATGAAGTAGAAAATTAATTAAATGACTTTTAAAAAAACTAAAACAAAAATGAATAGAAATAAAATAAAAATGAACAAAAACTTACTTATTGTACTAGTCTTTCTTCTATTTAATATAGGGTATGGGCAAAAAATATGGACAGGAGCTACGAGCACAGCGTGGGAAACAGATTCAAACTGGAGTCCTGTTGGAAAGCCTACGGCTGGTGAAAATGTATTAATAAAAAATGCTGCCAATCAGCCTGTGATAAATGTAGCGGGAGCTGCTTGTGCTATTCTTGAGTTGTCAAATTCAACTCCTGGCAGTATGGTTGTTCTAACCGTAAAAGCAGGGTCTTTTTCTCCTGCATCAATAACAATGAATAGTACTGGCGATACAAGTAATTGTAGTTTAAAAATCGGTGCAGGGACAGTAAATGTCACTGGAGATATTACAATGACTGGAAATGCCCTCCAAAATAATGTGACTTTCTACGGAGAGAGCATTTTAAAAATTGGGGGTATGATGAACGGAGGAACATTAAATGCTGACGGAATAGGAACTGTAAACTATAGTGCTGCGGGATCACGTACAATTGGCACATATGTTTATAATAATCTAATACTTTCTGGTAGTGGTGTCAAAACAGTTGCGACTTCAGGAGTAGTTGTAAATGGTACACTTACTATGTCAGGAACGGCGACAGCTTCTTCTGCGCCAACTTATGGAGCTAATGCAGCCTTAAAATACAGTAGCTTGTCACCTCAAACAGTTGGTCCGGAATGGCTTTCTCCTTTTGTGGCTGCGGGAGGAGTTGAAGTTTCTACTGCTAATCCTGCTGTAAGTGTGGTTACTATAAATGGGAATGGTACAGAAAAAAGATTTAATGATGGTGTTCCGTTAATAATAGATGAAGATGCTTTATTAGTAATTACTAATAGTGAACTTTATTTAGGCGGTGATTTTATTAATAATAGAGGATCTTTAAATACGGACAAATTCGTTTACTTAACAGGAAGTGTTAATCAAAGTATTGATAGTTTTATTTCTACGCAAGGAATTTCAATGATTAAAAATGCAGGTATAGCTACTTTTACAGGAAATATAAATACAAAAAAGTTAACACTTAATGGTTTAGGAACACTGAGTCTTGGAACAGGTTTGACTCATATATTTACTTCTGACTGGACTAGAACTCAGGGAACATTAAATGCAGGTTCGAGTATTTTAAAAATTTTAGGAAATGTAGTTGGTAATGCAGGTACTTTTAATGCAGGAACCGGTACAGTAGAGTTTAATGGAGGTCCCCAGAATTTAGGTTCGGGATCTATAACATATAATAATCTTATATTATCAGGAAGTGCAATTAAAACTTTTGGTGCAAAAACTACGATAAATGAAACTTTCTCTATCGTAAGTGGAGTAATTGCTGATTTGACTGCTAATTTGGTACATAAGGCAAAAACGATACAATTGGGATTTTCAGAAGGAGCCGGCGGATCATGGGGTAGTAGAAATTCAAACGCAGTTAATAAAAATGATAGCTATTTTGTTCTTAATAATGGTATTGTAAATGTTGGACCAACAATAGTAATAGATACTAATAACTTAGCTGCATTTACTACTATTTATGGTACACCATCGATATCAAATAATTTTACTATATCAGGTACTGATATGGTTCAAGAAATTTTAGTTACTCCGCCTGCAGCATTTGAAGTAAGTACAGATGGAACTAATTTTACTGATACAGTTACCTTTGGAGCAGCTGGTGATATTGCAGTAACAAAGGTTTATGTTAGATTAAAAGGAACAATTGCTGTAGGTGATTATTCTGGGAATTTAGTTTTAAGTAGTACAGGAACTGCCAATGTAAATATACCAATTGCAACGAGTACGGTAAATAAGGCACTACTTACTATTACAGCAAACAATAATAGTACAGTTTACGGATCAGATAATCCGGTTCTAACAGCAAGTTATGTTGGTTTTGTAAATGGAGATACTGTTGCGAATTTAATTACAGCAGCTACAATTGCAACTACTGCAACAAAAGCAAGTGCAGCAGGAACTTATCCAATCACAGTTAGTGGAGCGACTTCATCTAATTATACTTTTACTTATGCTGCAAATGCAGTATTAACCATTACTCCCGCACCTTTATCTATTACAGCGAATAATAATAGTAAAGTTTACGGATCAGATAATCCGGTTTTAACAGCAAGTTATGTTGGTTTTGTAAATGGAGATAATGATACAAATTTAGCTACAGCAGCTAAAATTGCCACTAAAGCAACAAAAGCAAGTGCAGTGGGAACTTACCCAATCACAGCTAGTGGTGCAGTTTCATCAAATTACACGATTACTTACGGAGCAAATGCAGTATTAACGATTACTCCTGCAGATTTGTCTATTGTGGCAAACAATAATAGTAAAGTTTACGGAACAGATAATCCGGTTTTAACAGCAAGTTATGTTGGTTTTGTAAATGGAGATACCGTTGCAAACTTAACTACAGCCCCTACAATTACAACTACAGCAAATAAAGCAAGTGCAGTAGGAACTTATCCAATCACAGCTAGTGGAGCAGTTTTGTTAAATTATATTATTACTTATGGACCAAATGCAATATTAACGATTACTCCTGCAGATTTATCTGTTGTGGCAAACAATAATAGTAAAGTTTACGGATCAGATAATCCGGTTTTAACAGCAAGTTATGTTGGTTTTGTAAATGGAGATACTGTTGCGGACTTAACTACAGCAGCTACAATTTCAACTACGGCAACTATAGCAAGCGCAGTAGGAACTTATCCGATTACAGCTAGTGGAGTAGTTTCATCAAATTACAACATCATTTACGGAACAAATACAGCATTAACGGTTACTCCTGCAGAATTAACTATCACAGCAGATGAAGCGAGAAAAATACACGGCGACAAGAATCCTACTTTAACAGTAAAGTATTCTGGCTTTGTAAATGGAGATAACGAAAATGGTTTGACTTTTACTAAACCTGTGATTACAACTACAGCAGTTACTGAAAGCGCAATAGGAGAGTATCCTATCACGGTTGCAGGAGCATCTTCTTCAAATTATAATATCAAGTTTGTTGGTAATGTTTTAAATGTAGTTGCTTCAAATAATGCAGGTTTATCTGATATTGATGTTAGTAAAGGGGATTTAGATCCAACTTTTGATACAGATAAAAAAGGTTATACCGTAGAGGTACCAAATGATATTGATACATACGTAATCAATCCAATACCAAGTAATCCAAATTCAACGGTTACAATGACAGTTGACGGAGTAATTATTGATCCTACAGCTCCATTAGATTTAAAAGTGGGAGATAATGTAATTACAATAGTTGTCACGGCTGAAGATGGTATTACACAAGAAACTTATGAAGTAATAGTAACAAGAGAACCTTCCAGCAATGCAGGATTAATAGATTTGGCAATTAGTGAAGGTACCTTAAGTCCAACTTTTGCAGAAGGAATTTTAGATTATACAACTACGGTACCTAATGACATTACAAGTATAAAAGTTACGCCGGTTAGTGCAGATCCTACCGCAATAATAACTGTAAATGGAATAGTAGTACCTAGTGGAACAGCCTCACCAGACCAGCAATTAAAAGTAGGAGAAAATGAAATTACTACTATTGTAACAGCTCAGGATGGAACTATTCAGACTTATACAGTAATTGTTACAAGAGAAGAAGCCCCGCTTTCTAATAATGCAGGTTTAACAGATTTAGCTATAAGTGAAGGTACATTAAGCCCAATTTTTGATGAAGGAACGAAAGATTATACAACTACAGTTCCTAATGATGTTAAAACTATATCAGTTACACCAGTTAGTGAAGATGCTACGGCAACAATAACAGTAAACGGGATCGTAGTACCTAGTGGAACAGCATCACCAGAACAGGAATTAAAAGTAGGGAAAAATGAAATTATTACTGTAGTAACAGCTCAGGATGGAACTGTTCAGACTTATATCGTAATAGTTACAAGAGAAGAAGCTCCGCTTTCTAATGATGCAGCTTTAACAGATTTGGCAATTAGTGAAGGTACTTTAAGTCCTGCTTTTGCAGAAGGAACTAAAGATTATACTACTATTGTTCCTAATGACATTACAAGTATAAAAGTTACACCAGTTAGTGAAGATGCTACGGCAACAATAACAGTAAATGGAATAGTAGTGCCAAGCGGAACAGCTTCAGCGGATCTGCCACTAAAAGTAGGTGAAAATGTAATTATCACAACCGTAACAGCTCAGGACGGAACTGTTAACACTTATACTATAATTGTTACAAGAGAAGAAGCTACTGCTCCTGATAATGCAGGTTTATCTGATATTGTTATTAGTGACGGAGCTTTAAGTCCGGCTTTTAATACTGATACAAATGATTATAGAGTAGATGTGCCAAATGAAACTAATTCATACATCGTTAATCCTATAGCAATCGATCCTAATGCTACCATTGAAATCAAAGTTGATGGAAAAATCATTGATCCTAAATCTCCAATAGATTTAAATGTAGGAGATAATGTAATTACAGTAGTTGTTACAGCTCCTGATGGCACACAAGATACATATGTTGTGATTGTAAACAGAGCAGATGCTGAACCACAGGCAATTATTCCTTCAAATATTATTACTCCAAACGGAGATGGTAAAAATGATTATTGGATAATTGATGGTCTGGATAAATATCCAAACAATTCAGTTAAAGTTTTTGATAGAGCAGCAAGATTAGTGTATTCTAAAAATAATTATAACAACGATTGGGATGGTTCTTATAAAGGATCTCCGGTTAATGAGGATACTTATTACTATCTAATTGATCTAGGAAATGGTTCACCTAAAATTAAAGGATTCATTTCAATCATTAGAAACTAATCTAAAGTAAAAGAACGAAAAATAGTAAAAGTGGTTAAATCATAATCACACAGAGATAAATAAAATGAAAATAAAATCAATAAAAACAATCTATTTGCCAATAATTATGTTCCTGCTTATATTAGGAACAAATTCCGCAAATGCGCAGTTAACAGAATACGAGTCTATGTATTTTCAAAACCAGTATATTAATAACCCTGCTATGGCAGGGTTAGAGGAAGGGGTAAAACTGAACTTAGGTTACCAAAGACAATGGGACGAAGTTCCCGGTAATCCAATATTAATGAATGCCACCTTTGAATACAATTCAGGAAATAGAACAGGGCTAGGATTAAACGTTACTAGTGACAGAGCCGGTTTAATCAATAGAACAAGAATAATGGGAACCTATGCTTATCATTTACCGATAGGAGTAGAAGACAAAATTCATTTTGGATTGTCTGCGGGTGCAAAATTTGCATCAATTGATTACAGTAAAATGGTAGGGGATAAAGATGATGTTGTTCTACAGAACTTTAATGAAGGAGCACAATTAGATGGAGATTTAGGTATTGCCTATACCAGTAGATTATTGACAGTTCAGGCATCATTGCCAAAACTTCATAATCTTTTCTATGAAAATGATAATGGAGTAAAAAATTACGCAGATCGCTCTACTTTTTATTCAGCTGTAAGTTACAAGATATTATTATCTAATTACGATGAAAACTTAAATATTGAGCCATTGGTTGCGTACAGAGGTGTTAAAGGACACAAAGATATTTTAGATATGGGGGGAAGATTTAATTTCCCGGATTATAAAATGAATATATCTGCATTTTACCATACCAATAGTATTGTTTCAACAGCATTTGGAATTTCACTTGATGATTTAGGCGTTTTCCTTGCTTATTCTAAATATTTTGGAAGTTTGGGTGCTTATGCAAACAATACTTTTGAAGTTGGACTGAATTACAAAATGAAATAAAAAAATTAAGAAGTTTATTTAAAAAGCTAAGGAATATGTGATGTATTTCTTAGCTTTTTTTTTTGAATGTTTTTAGATTTTTAGATTTTCTATAAATGATGCAATTTAGTATGTCTTTCTTGTAAATGTATCATTTAAATAATTTTAGAAAAAAGTGTATTTTATTTATTGTTCATGAAATACCCTGCTATTTTGTCCTGAGAATAAATGCAGTTGAAAAACAAAAAAACAAAATAGGAATAATTAAAAAGTATATAATCCAACTTGTACCTGATGCAGCAGTAAATGAAGGTCTACTATTAGCAATTAATCAAAGTAATTTTATAATTGTTTCTGAAATTCGAGTTCTGCAATAATTTGTTTCTTCATGGTAGTATTAATATAATCTTTAGCTTCGGCATAAGAGATATTGTATTTACGCAAAATTGCTTGTAAATGAACAGGAAAGTCGGAGAGCAATTTATCATAGTAAAGATTTAATTCACTGTCATTTGGCATTTGGAATGCTAACCGCAATTGAAATCTTCTTAGCAATGCAGTATCAATAGAATGATAATGATTTGTTGCACAAATAAGTAAACTATCAGTTGGAAAATAATCAATCAATTGAATAATTGTATTGACAAGACGCCTCATTTCACCCACATCTTTATCATCGCTATCGCGACTTTTGCCAATTTGGTCAAATTCATCTAAAAATAATACAGCCTTTTCCCTGATAGCTTTGTCGAATATGGCTTTTACATTTTTAGATGTTTCACCAATTCGCGCATTAATTAAAGTACTCAGGTTTATAATAACAATATTTTTATTTAAAGCAGTAGCAATAGCTTTTGCCGTAGTTGTTTTACCACAGCCGGAATGTCCGTGAAGTAATATTTTATTATCTACTTTAAGATTGTACTTTTTTAATTCCTCCAGATATTGATGTTCTTTAATCGTCTGAGTTAAAGCAATTTTATTTTCATCACTAAAAAGTAAATCGGCTAAAGCTATTTTTTCGGTATCGTTTACGGTAAGTTCGTATAGATTCATTAGAATTTTATTTGATGCAAAATTATAGTTTATTCCGTGATATTCACCTTCAAAATTTCTTTTCAATAGTTAAAAATAAAGAAACCAAATGTCGAGGTTGAGATTGAATCAACATTTGGTTTCTTTATTTTTAATTTACGAATAGATTTATCAGAATAACATTTAATTATTTACTTCTGATGATAAAAAAAACGTTATTCCTCAAAGACTTTTTCAGTATTTACAGGATTATTTTCCTGATAGATTTTTTGTCCAATAACGCCTTTGTCTCCCAATGCACGACCTTTTATTAGCCAGGCAATTCCGAAAGCAAATAGCGAAAGAGCTTCAAAAACTAATGTAGAATAATTAAATAAATTAAAAGTTTCGGCTATAGGAACCATAATTACAAAAACTATAATTGAATAACCACAAACTCTATAAATGTTATTTTCGTTCAGTATACTTTTAGGCGTTCTGGTTTCGTGTTCCTGCCCAATTGTAAAAACATTAATTGCCAATAAAGCAAAAATCAAAAATAAGAGAGCGGCAAAACCATAATGAAGCCAGCCTAACCATTTTTCGGAATAAGGAATAAGAGTGTAAATTTTAGCTTTAAAATCATCAGGATTTGTTGGGAACAATGCAACGCCCAAAGCCATTATTCCGGCAATATTAGTAAGTAAATTATCATTTTTCCAGATTGAAGAATTTCCGTATCCTTTGTAACAAATTAAAAACAACCCAACGGCACATAAAGTTCCGGTAAAGATTTCTCTTAAGTTCGTATAATAATAATCACTTATAGAAGGCTGAACAGCAGTTTTAAATAATGAAATCAAAGACAGTCCGACCAGAAGTATAGGAAGACTAATTCCTAAATATCCAATGGCACGTCTGATTCGTCTGTAAGTGAAAATATCATAACTTTCAATTTTAATTTCCTTGTCATCAATTTTCATTTTGTTGGTGTATTTAGTTGGTAGTTATTAACTTATATTTTTTTATAACTGAAATAAAAAATCTCAAGTCAGGATTTTTTGCAGTAAACTTCTACTCATTTTTGTACGCAAAAACACAAATTAAGTTTGTACAAATTCGTAAAAGTTGAGGCAAAAAATATAAGCGAAATTATTAAATAGATTTTTTCAATAAAAAACGTAGTGTATAAAATCAAACCTTAGTTATTAGAATCTGTAGTCTCTTCAATCAAAGGATTATAGTTTTTAAATCGAGTATAAACTTCCAAATCTTTGACAAATTCTTTTTTTAAGGTTTTGCGTTTTCCATTTTTGTCCAGAAGATAAATTTCTCTCTCCTGATTTTCTAAGGAAACACCGGCAAATTCTCTTAAACTGTCTTTTTCTAATTTCAAAAAAACGGTTGTATTTCCTCCATAAACTAGCCAGGCATCAACACAATCCAAAAGTTTATTATATTCTAAATTTGGATAATGATCAGAATTTTTCATCAATATAAATTCCTTTTTGACTTTGTCGAAAATAAGGAGTTTTCTAATTTCATTTGCTCCTCTTGCGGCAACAGAAGATTTGAAAGTTAAATCATTGAAACCATCGTTATTAAAATCCTTAAGTTCCGGTTCACAATTAGTAACGCCATCTTTTAAATATTCCAGTTGTTGATGTAAAACCCACTTTTGATTTCTTTTTTCAAACAAATGAATTTCAACATACGAACTGTCATTACTTCTAAATTGTTCGACAATAAGTTTAAATTTCCCTTTGATTCCCACTTGAGTGCTATCAGTAAAAGTTTCCTCTAAAACAGTTTTTATAGTATCTGATTTAGCTTCAGGTTTAATTATTACTTTTTTTGTAGATTCTTTTTTAAGAGATACTATTTTCTCGTTATTTTTTTGCGAGCAACTAACTATTGAAAATAATAGTATGAAAATTATTGATTTCACCATTATTGATTTACTTCTTAGAAAATATATTCTCCACAACCCACGCCGGACCAATCATTAAAAATTGAAGATCTTTCAGGAAAGAGGGTTTTTTGCCCTCAATATTATGTCCGTAAAATTGCCCGATCCACGCAATCGCAAAAACACCAATTGAGAAAATCCATAAAGGAAAAACCTGTGCGATATAATAATTAACCACCAAACAAATCGCCGAGAGAACAGCAATTTTCAATGCCATAGAAAAAGATAATCGAATATAGAAAATGAGAACAAAAATTAGTACAACAACAGCCCAGTTTTCAATAATAGGAGCGTTTAGTTGTAGCGTATTTGCAATAATGCCGCTGGGAATACTCATTAATAATCCCACTATAGAAAAGTAAATCGCAGGAACGCAAATATAATGTATTGCTTTGTTTTTCGGGTTTTGATGACTTACAGCATATTCTTCAAACCATTGGTCTAATGTTCTCATTGTTTTGGGTTTAGATATATGTAAATCTAATAAAATTTCTTTTTGCTTAGTCGCAGTTGTTATCTTTTCTTTGAAATTGAGAAACTGTTTAAAAGCGAAATGCGCAAAGTCAGAAACATTTACGCATTTTTATAAAAAGTATTTATAAACAAATTCAGTATCAAAAGATATTATTAGTATCTGTTACCAAAATTAATTTTTGAAATCGGCTTCTGTCAAAATCAATTCTGCTAGCTTTAACAGCAATCGGAAAATGAATTTCGGCATTAGAAACCATTCTTAATTTATTTTGATTGTCAATTGTAAAATCAAGTTTTCCGCTTGCAACTTCGTTTAGACTTGCAATTAGATTATTATCTAAAGTAAAATCGGTTTCAATATCAACAATAAGGTTTTTTGCAAATACCGTTCCTGTTACAATTAAGATATAATTGCGATTTGCATTTTTTAGCAAAGAAGGATTTGGATGCAGAAAATCTGCCGAGAATAAATAATCTTCAATATTGCCAATCGTATATTCTTTTGTAACGGAATTATCATAACTTATTGTTACGGTTTTTCCGGATTTGATAGTATTCGCAATTTCAAATGCACCAAGTCCAAGTGTCTTTAATATTTCTTGTAATAACGTAATACCAATATTAAAGCCGTAATCATCTTTTTGAGTAGAATTTATGCTTAAAGCCGGATTCTCAATCTCCGTTAATGCAACATTACTTGTAAAGGCATGTTCAATACTGGCATAATAAAGCTGCGCTTCGTCAAATGGTTTTTTTAGCCATAATTGCAATGGTTTATGGTTTCTAACAGGTCCTTCGATAATGTCATAACCTTGTTCGCTTAAAAATTTTGTAAGTTTCATTTTATTGTTTTTTAGATTAACATATTGATATGGGGTATTTTGGTATGCTTTCTTTTACAATGAAATACAAATTAAATCTTAGTTTAATTTTAATATTTGTCTTTATTTATTTACAAAGCTAAACAATATGCAGCAAATTAAGGTTACAATTGTGTTAGATTTATGGGTGGTAAAAAGAGAATCTAAAATGCTCAAAAACTTGTTTTTGGTTTTAAACTGTAGACAAAGTATAAGCAGGTTGTTTTAGATTTAAAACAATAAACTTAGATTATATCCTATTTTACTATTTTAAAAACGTATAGCGGATAAGTGTTGTCCCGCCGATCCTTAATTTTGTTCTGATTAAAATTACTATCAAATACCTAAATTATGTATCCAAAAAATTTAAAAGAATCAACACCAATTATGCTCTCTATTATTTTAGAAAATAAAGAGAATAATACATCAGTAAGAAAATACGATTATTATAATAATTACAATCGTAAAAATAAAAAACAAGACCTGCAATTCATTTTTGGCTCGTTGATTATTTTTACTTTAATTTCTTCATTTTTGGCATTATTAGTTATGGTAATTCTGCCTTGAAAATAGTATAAAATCTATTTTTGATTGTACTCAAAAACATTATCCCATAATTCATCAATTGTCACAAGTGCTTTCTCTAAAGCTATAACTTGCCATTTGCCATTTGTTTCTATACCAAGACCAATATTTTTTAATTTTGACAAAGCATCTTTTACGTTAAAATCCAGATCTGTGTTGAGCTTAGTTTTGAACCAGTTTTCAATTTCATCGTCAAGTTCCTGAGCAGTTAAAGGTTTTTCGCTTCTATACAAAAACGTGTATGCCAGAATGGTTTCCTTAAGCACTTCCTCTTCAGATGAATTTAATAAGGAGTAAAAAGCACCGCTATTGTTTCCTAAATTCTTAAAATAAAGACTGTCTGAAAGTATTTTTGAATATTTAATTTTCTTGTTTACAAAATTACTGTATTGACGAAATAAGTACAAAGACAAGATTCCCAAAGCAATTAAACCTTGATTTAATGAAGCTTTACTGTTTAGTAAATCAATCGCTTCGCCAGTTTGGTATGCTCCATACATACCTATTAATGCAGGAATTACGGTAGTACTCAATAATGAAATTCCGCCGCCAATACCCGGAACCCAAAAGAATAATTTGTCCTTTGCAGACATTCTTGGAATTGCGTTTGGAAAAATGGTTTCGATATCATTTTTTGGAACTCGTTTGAAAATTTTTAAGGCAATAGTTCCCGGATCAATAGGCATTTTTCCTAATTTGACTTTTTTCTCTGTAAGATAATCTTCCTCATTATAATTAAGATAAATCATTACACGGTCATAATATTCAATCTCAATTTCTTTTTTCCAAAAGATATATTTTTTGACTTTTTCTTTAGCTTTATGATGACCACGAACGTATAATTCGTAATCTTTAAAAGCATTAAAATCAATTGATAGCCTCAAACCTATTAAATCTGAGTCTTCAAAGGCTTTGTCTAAAGTTTCCTCATCGATTCTGCGATAATTACCTTGCTCTAAAACTGTTCGAAGGGTTTGCTTAAAAACTGTGAAATCGCTTTTTCCTAAAAAACTTTTGCGTTCTTTTACGCTTAAATCCGGATCAAATAAAGCATAATGCTGTTTTAAATTTCGGTTGAGGTTAAAAGCTTCATAATGAAAATAATGTTCGATGATATCAAATAGTTTTTTGAAATCGTCGATTTTTTTTTGATCATGATCGAAATAGGTTATTTGTTGTTCGAGTAAGAATTCCTTATTAAACGGAATATAATGTTCTCGTGTCATACAGATTTTGGTCTTAAATTTGTGGCATTTCCAGAAGACAAAAATAGCATCCGAAATTGATTTTGGAAGTCATTTTGTATTAAAGTTTAGTTATTTTCTATTTAAAAGGTAAAGGTTAAAAATAAGGCAATTTCAAAGTATATAAATACATGGATATTACACAACATTTATACAGAAACTTTACAAAAAGTGTAGTTGAGATTATTGTAAATTTGGATGGATTGATTTTAGGAATAATCTTAATTTAAAAATTGTAAACAAAAAAAATAAAGTAAATTACTACTCAATATGGAAAATGTACAAACAACTAAAACGCAAAATTTCTTCAGAATATTATTGGGAATTTTTATGATACTGGCAGCAATTGGTCATTTTACATATCAAAGAGATGACTTTCAGGCACAAGTTCCTAACTGGATTCCACTTGAAAAAGATCTAGTTGTACTACTTTCCGGAATAGTAGAAATAGCATTAGGACTTTGCATGGTATTTTTAACGAAGTATAAAGTAAAAGTAGGAATTGCATTAGCATTATTTTACGTTATGGTTTTTCCTGGAAATATTGCCCAATATTTAAATGGAACCAGCGCTTTTGGACTTGACACAGATCAGGCTCGTTTGATAAGATTGTTTTTTCAGCCCGTTTTAATTTTTATGGCTTTGTGGTCCAGTGGAGCAATTGCTTATTTTAGAAGAAATTCGAATATTTCTTAAAAGAGGCGTAAAGTTATAAAGCTTTAAAGAGGTAAAGGTTTTGTAATTAGCGTGAAACTTCAAACTTGAAACAAAAAGCATTTCCCAAATCTCTTCACAATAAAGTCGATTTGTGGCTTGAGCCATTTCTATTAGTCTACCTTACCAAAAAAAGAATGACAATAGAGGACAAAGTTCAAAAGGTTGAAGCATTATTTGATCGGCTTGAAATTGAAGTTTCTGCATTTAAATCTGCTACTCATTTGTATTGCAATACAGGTTGTGGCAAATGTTGTTCGACACCCGATATTGATGCATCTCCATTAGAATTTTTGCCGTGGGCGTTTCATTTATTTTTGAATGGCAAAGCCGAGGAAACTTTAATGCTCATAAACAATTCAACTACAAAAAATTGTTTATTATATCGTCCGCTTTCTGTTTTAGAATATCATAAAGGAAATTGCAGTAATTACCGTTACCGCGGATTAATATGCAGACTTTTTGGTTACGCCGCAAATACCGATAAATATGGAAAATTACGGTTAGCAACTTGCAAAATAATAAAGGAACAACAACAAGAAAACTTCAATGCAGCCGAAGAGTCAATTTTAAAAGGGCAATATGTGCCTATTTTTACCGATTACTACATGCAGCTGGCGCAAATTGACCTTAGAATGGGCGTTATTTTACTTCCAATAAATGAAGCTTTAAAAATAGCGATTGAAGAAGTTTTGCATTATTATGCCTATAGACCATTTCCTGGCGGATTAGAAAATATCGCTTAGGATTTTTTTCGATTACATCATTTCTAAATTTCCATTAAGGTTACACGAATATTTGGTGATAGACTTTTCTAATAAATCTCAATTTTCAGCATATTACTTTTTGAAGAATCACCGCAAGCAGCCCAGCATAATAGGAGATGCTGTGCGTGCTTATTGCGGTGCCTCAACTCCTTTTCAGGATTTACGTAGGACAGAAATAATAACTTGAGTAATATAGGTAAATGAGGGAGTCAGTAGCTCCCTCATTAAATACAGCAATAAAAGAAACAATGAAATTTTTAAAAATTGCTGTATTGTAATTGTTGCTTTTAGGACTTCTCTAAAAAAAAGAACTTGTCAATAAGGATTTCTGTTTACAATTATTAAATGTGATTATGGTTTTTGATCTTTTAATTGTTCTGCTTTAGTTTCAATTGCTTTTTTTGATTCATTATTGAGCTTATTGTATTCCACTTTTATCATGTCCGAAATATGCCCTACACGATCGCCTCGTATCGATTTGCGAATATAGTCGTCAGAATATCCGTACTTATTTTTTATAATCTTTAGGATTTCTTGGTTATAACTTGGTTTAGTTTTTATATTTTTGCCCATCGCTTTGTTTGTATTATCAACGAGACAAATATAGTAGGATATTTCTTAAATAACTAATTAATGTAGGATTTTTTCTAAAAAAAATGCTTTATGGCAGAAAATACAATACAAAGAATTAAACAATACCTTGACTATAAAGGTATTAGAGTCAGTGTTCTGGAGAGAGAAGTTGGGATGTCTAATGGTTCATTTGCCAGTCAACTGAAAAAGAATAAGACAATCGGAATCGATAAATTAGAAAATATCTTAAATCGGTATAGGGACATCAATATTGAATGGCTAATGACCGGTGACGGAAATATGATAAAATGGGATGTTTTGCATGAAAAAAATACCAGACTCTATCAAAAAACAGGAAAAGCAATCGATAATCCTGAGATTCCGCTTTATGATATTCAAACTACAGCAGGAATTATTGATTTGTTTGGAGACAACGAAAATCAGAAACCTGTTGACCTTATCAGAATCCCAAAAATTTCTAATTGTGATGGTGCATTATATGTTACCGGCGATAGTATGCATCCGCTACTAAAAAGTGGGGATATTGTGGTGTATAAAAAAATATATAATCTGGAACAGAATATCATCTGGGGCGAAATGTATCTTATCTATGTTAACAATGACGATAATGAATACTTTTTTACCCGTTTCCTAAAACAATCTGATCGCGAGTCATATGTACAGTTTGTAGCCCAAAATCCGGAACATCAAACATTAGAGTTTCCGGTAAGCAGTATAAAGTCACTTGCGCTGGTTAAAGGTTCAATTAGAATTAATTCGCAGTTTTGATTTAAAAAGTTGTTAAGGTTTTGAGTTGCTGAGATTCTTAGTTAAAGTTATTTCTCTTAGACAAAGTAACCCAACAATTGCCATTTCGACAAAGCAGGAATCCTTGCAAGAAACTACGCAAAGATTTTTCTGGACGGAGTTATTTGCGGAGATTGCTTTACCAATTAAAAATCGATGATGTCTTCGTTCCTCAAAATAACAAAATACTCTAAAAAAAAGTGAGATCTTTAATCGATGGGCATCGATTAAAGATCTCACTTTAATTGTTCCAAAAAAAATGACAGCATTTATAATTTCCTATTCGGGAAAACTATGTATCTTAAGTAAAAATTATTTACCGCAATTTTACTACTTAATAAAGTTTCGGCAATGCGTATTTATACCTGTTTTTGGCTATTTTTTGCCGTGAAAGTAAAAAACGCAAAGTTTTTATTTGTTGAAAAAAAACATAGTAGTCATCTTTACCATTCGCGCCATTCTTCGGTGATATCTTCAGAGATATGATTGTAGCCTTTAAGATGTCCTGCGAAAATGATAATATCGACAATTTTTTCTCTTTGTTCGGTTTCTACAAGTTCATATTCGCAACTTTCATTAAGATGATTAATCGCTAAAACCGTTTTTTTTACGCTTTGAATCCCCGTTTCTCTTGAATCTGTTTTTGCAATTTCGTCAAGGAAATCCTCAAGTAACGACATACATTTTTGAACGTCGTTTGAGGTATAATCAGCTTCGCCGAGTTCTATAAAATCGGTCATGTTTCGCTCTAAACTTTTGTAGGTTTTATTGATGTGCGTGTTCTCCTTTAAATTCATTTTTAGATTTGGGGAATTTTAGTTCAAATGAGGCAACTTAAGTATGTAAATATGACTTTTTTAAATGTTTTCAATCAAATGTAAACCTTTAATTATTACGCTAAGTTAATTATTTAAGTCTGAAAGCTTATTGTTTTTGTAAGATATTTTTTTAATAAGTTAGTCAAAAAGCAAAAAAACCAGATAACATCATTTAATTGATTTTATCTGGTTTAAAATTTATATTATGATTTAAATTGTCAAATTTATTCGTTCGTGTTGTGAATATCTGAAGGGTTGGATTTTTATTTTTGATTTGATTCAATTCTTTTTAATTCAATTATCTTTTCAATATATAATTTCAGATTTTCTCTTTCTAACGAAAATAAAGCATTTTCATCTTCGGTGCTTAAATATAAATTGGCAATACTTTCGGCATCCATTTTGTTATTTACATGATGATTTTCGACATATTTTATCAGTTCGTCTAAAAAAAGTTCATGTATACGTCCTTTCTCTAATGTTTCCTCGTCACCTTCTTTTATTTTGTCCATTTCTGCTTCCGGTAAATCTATAGTGAGGTAGGTATAGTCAACAGGAACTTTTGAAAGTATTTCTTTAGTGACTTTTCCGGTGCCCAAACAATATGCACAAGGAGCGGGCGTCCATTTTAAGATTTTATCTAATCGACGTATATCTTCCCAGTCAACAAATGCTTTCCCTTGACAACGCGGACATTCTAAATCTGAATTTCTAAATAGGAGATTAAAAAGAGTCATTTTTCTACAATTATTTTAACGATTAGTGGCGTGGCTAATATAATTATTTATGTAAGAAAAATTGGTTTAGGGATAGTTTTTTTTGAGGAAAAAATCTATGGGAAACTAAAATGAGTGATTTTATAGGGTTATAAAAGGAAGTATTAACTATTTAGTACAAATTTACGGAATAGTTATAAGGCCAATTAGAATTATGGAACATGTTGAAATTAACTTTATTTTTGAAAAATCTTATATACTTTAAGCCAATAAAAAATGATAAGCGAAAAAATAAATCCAGCTATAGTAAGTTTAATATTAAAGATTTTATCCATAAAAATCCAATTATCCTGAATAGATTCTTCATCTGGATTACAGATATATGCCATTTGTTCTTGTTTATTTACCCAGGCATAATAAAAAATGGATTGGCTTAATGTATCGGGAAAAGTTTCAATACTAACTTCATCTTCAAATAGTGCATCACCATCTGGGGCGTTTAAATTAAAAATAGTTTTATAGTTGTCA
This sequence comes from Flavobacterium psychroterrae, assembly GCF_018380615.1. GTDB lineage: Bacteria > Bacteroidota > Bacteroidia > Flavobacteriales > Flavobacteriaceae > Flavobacterium > Flavobacterium psychroterrae. The sequence continues at coordinate 68,967 of NZ_JAGYVZ010000021.1, forward strand.
AATTTTTTAGACAAACCGTAATTAAGATTTCTTTTATTTTTACTTCCTATTGTTACAGAATAGCTAGAATCTAATAAAACATATTTTTTAGTGTATAGTTCAGGATTTTGATACATTTCTTTATGTTTAAAATAAAATGTCAAGTTACTTCCTGCTAATGCAATTGATACAAGAAAAGTGAAACACGCAAATAAAAATAAAATGCCTTTTAATCCATTCATTAATAATTATTTTAAATTTTTTAGGTTGATTCTAAAAGATAAAGCACAAGTTACTTTATCTTTTAATGGTTTAAAAATAGCTAAAATTGTTTAGTAAATTAAGGATTACAATACTTTATAAATAATATTTATGTTGAAATATCTTTATGGACGCAGTTAGACTATCAAGTTTGTTTCAATTGAATAGATAGCGCGGATTTGCAATCCGTGCCCGCATGTTTCAGCAATAGTGAAAAAAATTACATCTCATCTTTACGGGCAAGAATTGCAAATCCGCGCTATCGTTGCGTTTATTAATTCAGACCAAATCTCAGCATTTAATAATTCTGTATTTTGTAGAAATCCATAATCGATTAAATTTATTTACAAATATTTACAAAAAACCAAAAAACAAAAAAAGCCCAACCATTAAGTTGAGCTTTTCAATATTATCTAATTGACAAATTATCTCATTATCAAATTATCCAACAAAATCTGATATTTCCTTCCCACAGGAACAATCTCCCCATTAAACATAGTAAGTGATTTAAAAGTAATAGAAGTAATTTTAGTAACATTTACAATAAAAGAGCGATGCACTTGCACAAAATTAGTGCTGTCAATTTCTGCCGAAATACTGGAGAGCGAACCGTAAATAATGATAGGCGATTTTAGTTTTATGCTGTAAAGCTTCATATAGTTGCCCAGACTTTCGATATAAATAATATCCGTTAAAAGCGTTTCTGTTATTTGTCCGTTTAAGCGGTGAGAGAGGGTTTTTGCATTTGTAGTGATTTCTTTTTTTGCGGTATTTCCAGAGAAATAAATCTTGGCTTTTTCGATTGCTTTTGAGAATTTTTCGAACGAAATAGGTTTCAGTAAATAATCAATAGCATCGTTTTGATATGCCGAAAGTGCAAAGTCAGAATATGCCGTTGTAACAATCGTTAAAGGTCTTTTGGGTTGTAACTCCATCAATTCAACACCGGAAATTACAGGCATATTAATATCCAGAAAAATAATATCGTAGTGGTTTTCGTTGAGCATTTTTACCGCTTCCATTCCGCTAAAAGCACTTCCGGAATGTTCCAGATCGTCAAATTTAGAGATGTGCGATGCGAGCGCTTTATGTGCCGGCGATTCATCGTCTATGATAAGACAGCGGTAGGTAAGTGCCATAGTTTTAATTTTACGATAAAGGTATTCTTTTCTTTTTTGCAGTTTAGTTCATGTCGCAAACCGTAAACTTCAAGGCGTCTTTTAAGGTTTTCGATTCCAATTCCGGTGCTTGAAAGCCGCGACCCGGATTCCAGGAAATTGTTTTTTAAAGTAAATGATAATTGATTGCATTTTACTTTTACATCTACAATAATATAAGGTTTAGAAGTTTCGGCAGAGAATTTAACCGCATTTTCGACCAAAGGCAAAAAGAACAAAGGCGGAATATCAATATTGTCAAAATCGCCTTCAAAATGCTGTGTAACTTCAAGGCGCTCATTCTGAAAAGTATAATATTCAATGTATTTTTTTATAAACGCAATTTCTTCTTCCAGTAAAACAAAATCTTTTTTGCTAGCTTCAATCTGGTAACGCAACATATCTGAAAGATTAAGGATTCTGTCCGGCAATTTATCAGGATCAGATAATGATTCTCCGTATAAATTATTCATGGCATTCAACAAAAAATGCGGATTAAGCTGTTGTTTTAAAAACGAAAGTTCTGATTTGAAATTGATGATTTCCTTATCTGTTTCAGAGAATTTTTTAGTGATTACGATATGAATAAAATAAAAGAAAGTTCCGTTAGTAATTAACGATAATATTTGAAGTGTTTTTAAATTTCCAAGTCCTGCAATTGGAAAAAACCAGTTCATGAAAAAGTAAAAAAGCGTCCAGTAAACCAAAAGAAGTGTGAAAAACAGTTTGAACTTTTTCCTGAACAGAAACGGTTTTATAATAAAAACATTGAAAATAGTAATCCAGATAATACAAGGAAAATAACCAGACGCAATTTTGGTCAGAATATAAGTCCAGTCGTGTCCGTCAAGTCTTATTTCATCATAAACACAGGCCAGAATGATACCGTATATAAGAGCGTTTACGATGAGGTTTCGGAGAAAAAAGTTTTGATAAATTTTAAGAATCTTCATAACGGCAAAATTAGCGTAATATTATAAGGTTTACTTTTTTAGAGATTAAAATTATACGAACGCCGTTAGTATAAATGATACGCCATTAGTATAATTAAACTATTATAATAAGAGCATCTCAATTACTTTTGTCTCAAGTTCCAAATACCAACTCAAGAACAATCTAATTCAAGTTTATGAAATCAAAAATCATTTCTTTAATCGTCGTGTTTACGTCTTTGCAAGCCATGGCTCAGGAAAAAGAACCGGGAATGAAAACTTTAGGTAAAGCAATAGTAGACAAATTCCCGACAACAAGAACTTTTGATGTTCAATATGAACAATTAGGACCATCAAATTATGATTCGAAGCTTTTTGGAGATCGTTTTGAAAAAGGAAGAATCGAAAGTCACAGCAGATTTAAAGCGGCTTTTAATATGCCGTTTTATGCATCAAAATCTAAAAGATTGGTATTAACGACTTCTTTACGTTATAAATATGAAAGTTACAGTTTTGGTGATATCTACAATTATACCAGCACGCAAACTTTTACAAGAGGCAACCAGGATTTTAATTATTGGGCCGGGGCAGTAAGCGCGACCTATATGTCAACGCTTTTTAAAAAACCAATAATTTACAATGCAACAGTAAGTGTTGATGGAAATGAAGATAACTTACAGCGATTAAAAGGATTTGTATCTGCAATTATAGTTCTTAAAAGAACGCCAAGCACTACAATTACAGTTGGTGCTTTGGGATTATTAGATCCATCATCGATTGTTCCTGTCACGCCGCTTTTTTCAATAAATCATAAGTTTAAAGACTCAAAGTGGGATATGGATTTTATTTTGCCACAGCGCCTTTTGTTTAGAAGAGAATTATCAGAAAACGGAAGGATTTCACTTGGGACCGAGTTAAACTCTGAAAGTTTTTACTTAAATCTAAACACTTCAAATTTAAATGGAGTTTATGAGCTGAACCAGTTGGAATTAAAATCCGGTATTACCTATGAATATTGCTTTACGCCAAAAATAATTGCATTTGTAAAAGCCGGTGTGAACAATATTATTAGTACACGAATCACCGAAAAAGGAGAACGTACCAATAAATATGTATACGATCATAAAGAAGATGCACAAGGATATTTCAGAGTGGGGATATCATACAATCTTTTTCAGCGAAAATAATCTAAAAGCTAAAAATTAAATAAATAGTTATGGTTGTTGAGGTTTTTAAAACAAATGTCCAGAAAGAAGCAGATAAAAATTATGTCATAGCCATAATTCAGACTCATTTTCCGGAGTATAGAATCAATTTTGATATGGAAGACTGCGATAAAATTTTGCGTATCGAAGGCGTTGATTTGCAATGCGATAATATTATCGATCATGTAAACTGTCTGGGTTATACATGCATTCGATTAGATTAATATTTTACTCTATAAAAAACAAGTATAAATACGCGGTTTTATATCATTTTTATCAATAGTTTTGTACAATAATTTCTTAGAAAATTTAGTTATGACAAGTTTCATTATTTCGATTATTCTTTTTCTTTTAAAACAGTTTAGTTAACTGTTTTGATTTTTGATTTTTCATGAATTGCTTTTTCAGATTTGAAAAGGTTGATGTTCTTTTTGGACATTATTTTCTACATTTGTGCTCTTATGAAAAAAGCACTCCATCTCTTTGACTTTTCCCAAAAGGTAAATTATAAAAATGAAATTCTAGCAGGCTTAACAGTTGCCATGACCATGATTCCTGAATCGTTGTCATTTGCTATTTTAGCTGGTTTTCCGCCTTTGGTAGGTTTATATGCCGCTTTTATTGCCGGATTGGTAACTGCTGTTTTTGGAGGAAGACCCGGAATGATTTCCGGTGGAGCTGGAGCAACCGTTATTGTTTTAATCGCTTTAATGAAATCGCACGGCATAGAATATGTTTTTGCCGCCGTTGCAATTGGAGGAGTAGTCCAGATTTGTATCGGACTTTTTAAGCTGGGTAAATTTATCCGGTTAGTTCCTCAACCCGTCATGTTTGGTTTTGTAAACGGTTTGGCAGTTGTTATTTTCATGTCACAACTCGAACAATTTAAAACCGTTATCAACGGACAAACTTCATGGCTGCAAGGAACGCCTTTGTATATTATGCTGGGTTTAGTCGCATTGACAATTGGGATTGTTGTACTGTTCCCGAAGCTTACAAAAGCAGTTCCGGCTTCATTAGTGGCAATAATGGTAGTATTTGCCATTGTATTAATTTTTAATATCGAAACCAAAACTGTCGAAGATATTGCATCTGTTCAAGGCGGATTTCCTTCTTTTCATATCCCGGATATTCCCATATCTTTTGATACTTTCAAAATCATATTTCCGTATTCTGTAATTGTTGTCGCTGTAGGTTTGACCGAAGGTTTGCTGACATTAAATCTTGTTGACGAAATTACCGGAACCAGAGGAAACAGTAATCGTGAATGTATAGCGCAAGGAAGTTCTAATATTTTAAATGGTTTCTTTTTTGGAATGGGGGGTTGTCCCATGATTGCACAAACATTAGTGAATCTTACGGCAGGATCAAGAGCAAGGCTTTCGGGAATTATTGCAGCGTTTACGATTTTAATAATTATACTTTTTGGCGCGCCTGTAATTGGTAAATTGCCAATGGCAGCTTTAGTTGGCGTAATGATGATGGTTGCCATTACAACCTTTGAATGGGCAAGTTTTAAAGTCATTAATAAAATGCCGAAGCATGATATTTTTGTTGGTGTTTTAGTCGCTTTAATTACTATTCTGCTGCATAATCTGGCACTTGCAGTTTTGATTGGAGTGATAATTTCTGCCTTGGTTTTTGCCTGGGAAAGTGCCAAAAGAATCCGGGCCAGACATTATATCGATGAAACAGGTATAAAACATTACGAGATCTACGGACCTTTATTCTTTGGCTCTATAGCCACTTTTATGGAGAAATTTGATATTACAAACGATCCCAATCATGTAATTATTGATTTTAAACAAAGTCGTGTCGCAGATATGTCTGCAATTGAAGCGCTGAATAATTTGACTAAAAAATACAATCTGGTTAATAAAGTAATTGAATTGCAACATTTAAGTCCGGATTGTATCACGCTGCTTAAAAATGCCGAAGCAGTTATTAAAGTAAATGTAATCGAAGATCCTACATATAAAGTGATTTCGTAATAATGACGAATTGTGAATTGAAACAAGTGCCATAGCCCTGATAGTAGTGAAAATCCTTTTGCTTTTTTCTTTAAAAAGCAAAAGATTGAAACGAATAGCAGGAAATAGGTCCTTATTAAATTTCAATTCGAATTGGGAAAAATCTAAAATCCCTAAATAACTCCCATTTTTTGCATTAGGAAAGTAGCACTTTTATTTTTACAGATTCCGTTGCGGAGTTTGTAGTCAAAATGGAGTTCGTTGTTTTGAATTTCGACTTCGAAACATTGATTCGTTAAAGTATCCGGATATTCATTTGTTGTCAGGCAAACTTCGATATCGTGCGTCGCGATGGCACCAATTGCTTTTTTAGCAATTATTTTTTTGACAACTTCAATTGTTCCGTTTCGTTTGTCATCAGAATTAGTTCCTCTTAAAATTTCATCTAATAAAACAAAAGCAGGCTGATTTTCGAGCGCATCCATAATTTGTTTTAAACGTTTAATTTCGGCAAAGAAATACGATTCACTATCGGCTAAAGAATCAGATAATCGCATTGAAACTAAAACCGGAAGTGGATGAATATTAGCTTTAGATGCACAAACAACTGAACCTATTCCGCCAAGAACCATGTTGATTCCTAAACTTCTTAAAAAAGTACTTTTGCCGGACATATTAGAACCTGTTAAAATCATAAAAGATTCAGGATAAAAATGTGTGTCGTTGCCTATTCTGGTAGCTGGATTTAGTAATGGATGACTTAAATCTGAGAATCCGATTTTATATTCGGAATTGATTTGAGGAAAAACAAAATCAGGATTATTATACGCAAGATTCGCTAAACTATTGAGAGCTTCAAATTCGCCAATAATCGTAATCCATTTTTCGAGTTCAGTTGAATAATTGTCTTTCCATTTTAAAAGTGCTCTTAAAACGTGAAGATTAAACAAAAATGTTCCGTTAAACACAATTGCCGTTACAAGATTACTGATTGTATCCATTCTCGAAAACAACTCTGATAAATCTTTTAAGTGTTTGCTGGCAGTTGCATTTTTAAAAACAAGTTGTTTTTGTAAATCGATTAATTTTTTAGATTGGAAAGTTTCAGTTTCAATTTTCTGAACTAATAAACTATATTGTTTGATGATTTTATCGACATTATCAGCCTTTGCAATTTCAGATTGTATTCGTTTAAAAGATTTTCCTAAAACGATCATATTTGCAATAAAAACATAGGTTAGATAGGATAATAAAATTGTTTTTGAAGTAATAAAGTATGCTGCTAAAACCCCAAAAAACACTGTTGGAAGTATAACTGATAATGCAACTAGAATTTTAGGGAGTGTATTATTTTTAAATGAATTCCAGTAAAGCAACGAATCATATGAGCTTTTAGAATCATTGCTGATCATTGCTAAAGCTAAAAAATCCTGACGCCAATCGATTTTAGTTTTAAGTTCATTGATGGCTTCTTGATTTTCAAGAATTGTTTGGTTAGATGATAAATTCAATAACTGGTTTGCCAGTGTTTTTTTACCAATAAATGTGGCAGTTCGATTTATATTCTGAAAAAGGGAATGTTCTCCAAAAATGTCTAAATCATAAGCATAAGGATGATGAAAATCATTGAACTCAATTCCAGTTTCAAAAGGGATTTTTTCTCTTTTTAAGTAGGTGATTTCATTTTGATTCAATTTTAAAATGGCTGTTGTCAATTCTTTTTGAAAAGATAATTTTGAATGAATTCGCATCAAAAAAATAAAACCAACAAAAGAGAGAAAAGCAAAAAATGCGTAAAGTATTTCATTAGTTTTTATGTAATAAAACAGTAAAAACAAACATAAAAAAACACTTAAAAGGCGCAGTATACTAATGCTGTTATATCTTTTATTGATTTTATGAAAAATTGTAGTGTAATGTTCCACTTTATTTTGATATGCTTCCATTTTTTTTATTTAATGAAATACAAATATAGGTTTTACACATACAAATTTACTATCAAAATAAAATATTAGGTTTCATGCATTACTAAAACAGGTACAGAAACTTCTTTAGCAATTTTTTGTGTAAAACTGGATTCAAAAATGCTTTCAAAGAAAGATCTTTTGTGTGTAATTGTGGTCAAAACATCAATATCTTTATACAGTATAAAATCAAGAATAGTTTCTTTTACTTCATCGCTTGGTAAAACCAGAAATTCTACGTTTTCGTTTGCAAATTCGTTTTCCCATTCCTTAACTGTGACATCAGAAACATCAGATGATGAAGTTTTAACGTATAAACTTTTTACTTTTGCGTTTGTTTTTCTTGCAATATCTAATACTTTTCTTAATTCGGCTTTGTCTTTTTCACGATAACGAGTTGTAAATCCAATCGTTTTTATTTTTTTGAATTTTGCATCAGCCGGAATACACAGTACAGGAACTTTAACTTCTGAAATTACAGAATTTGTATTTGATCCAAGAAAGAATTTTGTCCAGTCTGAAACTCCTGAAGTTCCCATTATTACAAAATCAACATTATCTTCTTCTACCGCATTTTTTAAATTATAAATTAAGTCACCATCCATTAAGCGGTGTTTTATTACAATATCTTCTAAATTTCGTTCCATTGCAATGGTTCTTAATTTAGGGATTTCATCTTTGAACATTTCAAATTTTGCTAATTCTATAGAGCTGTAAATTACAGCATAATTTTCAGGAAAGAATTGGCTGTCGTAAACTGGAATCTCAAATGTGTGCAACAAAATAAGTTCGGCATTGACAATTTTAGCAAATTCTAAAGCATGTACAAATGCATTTGTTGCAGATTCAGAAAAATCGGTGGGAAATAATATCTTTTTCATTTTGATTCAGATTTAGAAGTTGTTCTCTCAAATTTAATCATTCTAAAATAAAAATACTCTGACAATTATCAGTATTTTAACATTTAAGGATTTCAGAATAAAACGAATTTTGAGCCATTTTAGAATATATCCTCAACAAGACTTGAAGGGCATAACTTTATAGCTTTTTTTATACCTTTGCACCATGATAAATCAAGATTCTATAGTTGCATTAGCGACTCCATCCGGAGCTGGGGCTATTGCTATAATTCGAATTTCAGGTGCTGAAGCTATCACTATTGGAAATTCGGTTTTTAAATCCATCAAAAACAAAGATTTAACCAAACAAAAAACACATACTTTGCATTTGGGGCATATTGTTGATGATTCAAAAACACTTGACGAAGTTTTGGTTTCTGTTTTTAAAGGTCCAAACTCTTATACAGGCGAAAATACGATTGAAATTTCCTGCCACGGATCTACTTATATTCAGCAGCAAATTATTCAGCTATTATTGAGAAAAGGCTGCCGAATGGCTGATGCCGGTGAATTTACCCTTAGAGCTTTCCTTAACGGAAAACTTGATTTATCACAGGCAGAAGCGGTGGCTGATTTGATTTCATCTGATAATGAGGCTTCTCATCAAATTGCTATGCAGCAAATGCGTGGTGGTTTTAGCAATGAAATTGCCAAGTTACGTGAGGAGCTTTTAAATTTTGCGTCGTTAATTGAATTGGAACTGGATTTTGCAGAGGAAGATGTTGAATTTGCAGACAGAACTCAATTCCATGAACTATTAAACAGAATTGAATTTGTATTAAAACGTCTAATTGACTCTTTCGCTGTTGGAAACGTAATTAAAAACGGAATTCCGGTTGCAATTGTTGGAGAACCTAATGTAGGTAAATCAACTTTATTGAATGCTTTATTAAACGAAGAACGTGCCATAGTTTCCGACATTGCAGGAACTACGCGTGATACTATCGAAGATGAATTGGTGATTGGCGGAATTGGTTTTAGATTTATCGATACAGCCGGAATTCGTGAAACTAAAGATGTTGTAGAGAGCATTGGAATCAAAAAAACTTTCGAAAAAATAGAACAGGCACAACTTGTAATCTATCTTATGGATAGTTTAAAGTTTCAGGTTTCAAGTGATTCATTTATTGTTGAAATTGAGAAGATAAAAAATAAATACCCTTTAAAAGAAATTTTAATTGTTTGTAATAAAATAGATCAGCTTACTAAAGAGCAACTTCAAAATACACGTCAGGAACTTGAAACATTAAACCTTAAGCAAATTTTTCTAAGCGCTAAGGAAAACATCGGCGTTGAAGAATTAAAAAATCAATTATTGTCTTTTGTAAATACCGGCGCATTACGCAATAATGAAACCATCGTAACAAATACAAGACATTACGATTCTTTATTAAAAGCTCTGGACGAAATACAAAAAGTAAAATTTGGACTTGAAACGAATCTTTCAAGTGACTTAATTGCACTTGATATCCGTGAAGCTTTATACCAATTTGGACTTATTACGGGACAGGTTTCGAACGATGAATTGTTAGGAAATATTTTTGCTAATTTCTGTATCGGAAAATAGTAGAATAAACAGGATAAAACAAAAAATAAAAACCGAGTTAAATATTGATTATCAGTATTTAACTCGGTTTTTATTTTGTTTATGATTACAAGTTCTGTACAATTTTAGTTTTCTGTTCTATCAAGCATTTTCATGACGTAGCCAAAAAGCAAAAATCTACAATTACTTCTGTATTTCTTTGATTGTATTCACAAAAGCCTCAACAGGCTGCGCTCCGGAAACGGCATATTTCCTGTCAAAAACAAAAAAAGGGACACCTTGAACGCCAATTTCCTGAGCTTCGGTAATATCGTTTTGAACCTCTTTTAAAAATAAGTTTTCATTTTTTAGAACTTCTAAAACTAATTTCTGATCCAAGCCGGCTTTTACAGCCAATTCTATTAAGGTTGGACCGTCATTCAAATCTCTTCCTTCAGTAAAATAAGCTTTAAAGAAAATTTCTTCCATTTCATCGCCTAATTTTTTGGCTTTGGCCAATTGTATAATACGATGTGAAGTTAGAGAGTTTGAGATAATAGCTTTATCAAAATGATAATCTAGACCAACGCTTTTTGCGCGTTCTACGACACCTTTGTGCATTTCTACAGATTGCTCTACTGAAATCCCTTTTCGTTCTGCTAAAAACGTATAAACATCTTTACCGGATTGTGGTGTAATAGTAGGATCCAGCTGAAAGCTTTTCCACTCAATTTCAAATTCATCATTTGGAAATTCAGCTAAAGCTGTTTCGAGTTGTCTTTTTCCGATGTAACAAAACGGACACATGATGTCCGACCAAATTTCTATTTTCATATTACAAAGTTAAAGAAAAAAATGTTTCCGGGTTTGTTTGTTTCAAGTTTCATATTTGCCTGGATTGTGTTTTTTAACCTCAAAGTTCGCAAAGCTTTGTGAGCTTAGATGTGTTAACGAAACTTAATTTTTGTGAACTTTGCGAAAAACCTTTGTGAACTTTGCGGTAAAAATGTACACAAAACATAATCGAAACTGACACCTGAAAGAAAAAAACTAACCTAAATAAAAAACCGCAACTCTTTTTGAGAATTGCGGTTTCCAGGTATAAAAAATGGTTGGTTAATAGCGATATTTTTTTTTTACAATGATATGTCTTTAATTTTAAACTAAAAAAGATCCCTGTAACAAAAAGAAGTTTTGATGTTAACTATTTAACATCACGGGCATTACCAACATCGTAACAGTTTCACCTTCTTCTAAACCATCAACTGGGGTTAGAATTCCGGCTCTGTTAGGTAATGACATTTCTAACATAATCATATCTGATTGTAAGTTGGTCAACATCTCCGTTAAAAAACGAGAGTTGAAACCAATTTGAAGATCATCACCTTGATAATCACAAGTCAATCTTTCTTCTGCTTTGTTTGAGTAATCGATATCTTCAGCAGAAACATTTAATTCGGCTCCGGCGATTTTCAAACGAATTTGGTGTGTTGTTTTGTTTGAGAAAATCGCAACACGCTTAACAGAACTTAAAAATAAAGAACGGTCAATCATTAATTTGTTTGGATTTTCTTTTGGAATTACTGCTTCGTAATTAGGGTATTTACCATCAATTAAACGACACATTAATATGTAATTATCAAATGAGAAAGTCGCATTTGAATCGTTGTATTCAATTTTTACTTCGGCATCAGAACTTCCTAAAATACTTTTTAAGATATTTAAAGGTTTCTTTGGCATGATAAAATCTGCAACCTGAGATGCTTTAACATCTGTACGGGCATATTTTACCAATTTATGAGCATCTGTTGCTACAAAAGTCAATCCTTCAGGCGAGAACTGAAAGAAAACTCCTGACATCACCGGACGTAAATCATCATTTCCGGCAGCAAAGATAGTTTTGCTCACAGCAGTTGCTAAAACATCAGCAGGAACAAGCGTTATAGAAGGATCTTCAAGATTTACCGATTTAGGAAATTCTTCTCCGGCAGCATATGCTAAAGCATATTTTCCTGAGTTTGAACTAATTTCAACCGTATTATTTTCTTCAACTGTAAAAGTTAAAGGTTGTTCCGGAAACGTTTTTAAAATTTCAAGCAAAAGTTTTGCCGGTACTGCAACACTTCCTTTACTTGTAGAATCGATTGATAATGTAGCAGACATTATAGTTTCAAGATCCGAAGACGAAACTGTTAACGCATCATTGTCTAGTTCAAATAAAAAGTTATCTAAAATAGGCAACGTATTGTTACTATTAATTACACTACCTAAAACTTGTAATTGTTTTAATAAGTACGAACTCGATACTATAAATTTCATCTCTTTTGTTTTATTTTTTTGCTCTTTTTCTTAGTTTTTCTTCCACTAAGATAGATTTTACAAATATATCGTAAACAATCTTAGTTTCGCAATTTTTTTATTAACATCTATTTGCTGTATTTTCTTTTTCGGATGTAAGTAAATACCAATCCAAAAACTAATAAAATTAGAATTGGAAGTCCGATAGTTATGAATTGGGTCAGGCTGTAATTTTCATAAACTTTCTCTTTGTCTAATAAAGGCAAATTGACATCTTTGCTTCTAATGTTGATAAGTCCCGTATCGTCAAGTAAATAATTGACACAATTCATCATGAAATCTTTGTTGTCGTAAAGTTCGCCTGTACGCTGATCATAGCCCAATTCAACAGGCATCATGTTTTTATCTAATTGATTTCTTGCCACATCACCATCTGCAATCACGATCATTTTGTTTGGTTTTCCCTTTGCTAAAAATGAATTTTCTTTGAAAGGCAAAACACGATTCTCAAATGCCGAGTGAAAATTACCTTCTAATAAAACAGAAAGAGGAATGTTTCCTTTGTTCAAATAATCTTGTGGAGAAGTTTTTTCGGTTACTATATTCAGGTTTACTTCAACCGGCGTTCCTACTACTTTAGAATATTGAGACGATTGCAATAAAACTGTTTTTTTGATTCCGTTTTTTAAAGTGTCAATCGGGCTTGCAAAATCAAATTTAATTCCGCCTAAGTTTTTTACTATAGGATTAGTAATTGTTGGGATTACGATAGGAGAAAATTTCCAGATAAATTCCTGATATTGTGTGGCACTTCCTTGTTCACCGGTGGCTAATTTTAACTTGCTTCCTTGTTCATCTTTTACTAAATCAGGATTAATTCTGAATCCGTATTTAAAGAACATATCATTCAAATTCAAATCTCTGGGATATGCCAGGGTTGCACCAGACTGGTTGTATAAACTATCCATATCAGCAGCAACCTGATCGATTAGCCATAAGGTTTTTCCGCCGTTCATGATAAATTGGTCTAAAACCTGTTTTTCTTCGTCAGAAAAAGTTTCTGTTGGTTTTGAGATAATTGCTAAATCATATTTCTTTAAAGCGTCTAAAGTACCATTTGGATTTTTAGCTACAGAATCTAGTGTGAAAGGTCCAATATAATAGCTTTCACGAATTTGCTGTAATAATTTAGCAATATGAATTTCGCTTAATTCGCCGTTTCCTTTTATAATGGCTACTTTCTTTTGCCTGTCTTTTGAAATTTTATTGATCGCATCAGCAATCGAATATTCTAAGTGCTGAATCGATCCAATAACTTTTTGAGTAGTCGAAGCGCCCATAATGTTTTTCAACAAAGGAATATTAACTTCTTTATTGTTGTAAACGGCAACTGCCCAAGGAAAAACCATTAGCTGAGATTGTTTTCCTTTATCGTCAACAGTTATATTTATTGGCGTAAGCCCTTTTTGAAACAAAGATTTTACAACATCCGAGCTTTCGTCTTTGTTTTCCATTGGGTTTACAAATTCAAAAACAATATTGCTGTTATATGCCTGAAATTCTTCCAGTAATTGTCTGGTTTCTTGTTGTAAACGTTTGAAATCTGCCGGCAAATCGCCTTGCATATAAATCTTGATCGATAACGGATTTTTGACCTGTTTTACAATTTGTAAAGAGGTTTGGGATAAAGTATATCGTTTGTCTTTTGTTAAATCGAATCTATGGAAAAATAAAGTTCCCAATACATTTAAAGCGATTAAAACAAAAACTGTAATACCTAATGTTTTGATATTTTGTTGAGTAGATGCCTTCATTATGCTTTAAAAGATTTTAATTGATAAACAGTAAAAGACAGAAATAATACCGTGATGCTTAAAAAATAAATTACATCCCGAGTATCAATAACTCCCCGACTCATACTTTTAAAATGATCCTGCATACCAAATAATGAAATAATATTAGAATATCCGGGAACTAATGAAGCTAAACCTTCAAATCCAAAATAAAAGATAAAACACAAAAATACGGCAATAATAAAAGCTACAATTTGATTTTCAGAAAGGGTAGAAGTGAAGATTCCGATTGCGGAATAAGCCGCGATCAAGAATAATAATCCAAAATAAGAACCAATCGTGCTTCCCATATCAATGTTTCCTTCGGGAGAACCCAAATTTGAAATTACTTTTACATAAATAAATGTTGGTATAATTGCTAAAACAATTAAAAGGAGTGAACCCAAAAACTTTCCGTTTACAATTTCCCAAATCGATAAAGGTTTAGTTAAAAGCAATTCTAGGGTTCCTTGTTTTTTTTCATCAGAGAAACTTCTCATTGTAACAGCCGGAATAAGAAAAATTAAAATCCAGGGCGCTAATGTGAAAAACGGAGTCAAATCGGCATAACCGGTATTTAGAATATTGTAATCTCCTTCAAACACCCATAAAAATAGTCCGTTGCTAATCAGGAAAATAGCAATGACCAAATAGCCAATAGGTGAGCCGAAAAAAGATTTTATTTCTCGTAAAATGATTGATTTCATGTAACTTATTTTTGTTTCAAGTTTTTTTTGTTTCAGGTTTCAAGTTAGCACATCTTTGCGAGCTTTGTGTTTTCTAAAACCTTTAAAATATATTCTTTGCGCTCTTGCGGTTAATTCATTTTTGTTTTAATACTTTGGATTATTTTCCATGTGTGATTTTAATAATCTGTGAATTTCTAGCATCAATAATTATTAGAAATGTCCCTCCCAAATAATCTTCAGGCAAAGTTCCGGAAATTACCCAGTAATTTTCCAATAAATAAATTTCGAAAGGTTTTTGTTTTTCTATATTTTCTTTTCCGTAGATGTCAAATAAAATTGGTTGTGCGATTTTAATTGCTGTAACACTATCTTTAATTATAAGTTTTTTGTAATCAATAACATTATGTTGCGGTTTTTTAGATAAAGCAATTTTCAGTTCTTCTGTTGCATTTTCTTTCCCTAAAACTAAACGTTTATTTTGCGCACAATCGGTAAGTGTTACTAATAAAAGGGATAAGAAAAAATATTTCATAATTAGAGTTATCATTTTTTATTCAGGTTTCAGATTCGCACAGCTTTGCGAACTTTGTGTTTTCTAAAACCTTTTAAATATATTCTTTGCTCACGATAGCTATCGGGATTGCGGTTAATTTCGTTTCAATTTTCAAATCCAGCATACAACTTGAAACCTGAAACTTTAAACTAAAGAAACAACTTTGTCTACGCTCCAAGCTTCCGGTTTTGCATTAAAAAGCTTTTTTGTAAAACTCCAAACGGTATTAAAAAGTTCAGATTGTCTGTAATTTTCTAAATCAGCTTCAGTTTCCCAGTAGCTGTAAGTAAAAAAGATGCATTTATCATTTTTATCCTGATACAATTCTAAAAAACGATTTCCTTCTGCATTTCGTATTTTGTCTTTCACGCTTTCGAAATTCTCCAGAAAATCCGGAATTTTTTCTTCGTGAAAACTCATTTTTACTATTCTAACAAACATATTTTAGATTTTAGATTGCAGATTTTAGATTTTTGAATATTTAAAAGCTTACAGGTGCGCAAAAATACCAAAATAGATTGTTCTTTTTAGGAAAAATTAAAATATTATAAAGTATAGTTTTTACCACAATATTGTCATCTCGACAGAGGAGAGATCACACTTGTAATTCCGTAACGAATGTCATCAATATTTGTCGAGTTTCGCGTGCGATTTCTTCCTTCAGTCGAAATGACATACTAAACGAAAACATTCTTATGAAAATGCTTGGCTCCTGAAAAAAAATTGATTTTATCATAGAAATTGGAATGACAAAACAACGAAAAAATCTGTGTATATCTGCCTAAATCAGTTAAATCTGCGTGCCATTTCAATCTAAAATCTGCACTGTAAAATCTAAAATTTTAAGAGAACTGAATCGTAATAACATCACGATAATTCAATCCTAACAAACTATTAGCAGAACCTACATTTGAAGGATTACTTCTGAAAATAGCGATTTCAAGAAACCCGGCTTCGTTAAAAATAGCCAGTTTTTCTCCTTCATACGTTTTAATGGGATATTTTTCAGAGGTTGCAATGGCGGAATAATTGGGTAAAATTGTTTTGATACTTTTTGGTTTCATAACAATTTCATATGGTCTTCCTTTGGCAACTTCTAAGAATTGCTGTTTAGAAATATTAGTTACGACATTCCCTAAATGGTCAATATAAATCACGTATCCTTTAAGAGAATTTCCATCATTTGCAATAACAGGCTGCAACTCGGTAATTTCTTTGATTGAATTAATTTCTTTACCAATAACATTCAATAAACCACCTTTTGCAATGTGACAGGCAACTTGTATAAATATATCTAAATCAGATGATTCACTAGCAAAACGGTCGTGTATGTTGATGGCAACAATTTTTTGCGGAACAATCTTCTGCGTAAGCATACTTAAAATACCATTATCAGCACATATAAAGTAGTGATCGTTCCATTCCATTGCAATATGCTGATTCTCTTTATTGCGTTCAATATCAACGCCAATAAGGTGAACAGTTCCTTTTGGAAAACTTAAATAAGAGGCACCAAGAATGTAACTGGCTTCGGCAGTGTTAAATGGATCAATGTGATGCGAAATGTCAATAATTGTAGCTTCTGAATATTCAGATAAAATTTTACCCTTAAGCGAACCAACAAAGTGGTCTTTTAAGCCGTAATCGGTAGTAAGGGTAATTATTGACATAATTTTGTTTATAACTATTGGTAGTATTTAAATCTAATTTTCATTAAATTTGAGAAATGCAAAGCTAATAATAGTAAATGCAAAATGAAAGAAAGCAAAGACAATTTACAATAAATATATAGTAGTCCCGGTTTCCAGTTTCAGTTTTCAGTGTTTTAACAAAAAGCGATTTTATTCAATAAAAAAAGGGTGAAATAGTCTCCGTTTTCAGTTTTAGAATTGTAAATTTATACTACGACTGAAAACTGAGACCGTAAACCGTAAACTAAAAATACCCGACAACCACTGATTATAAAACTGATTTAATTTTAATTTAAAACTATCTCATTTGAACGAAAGAATTATCGAGCTCATAGACATCGCTCCAAAAGACTTTTGGGGCGCTCAAGACACTCATCTTGAAATAATTAAAAAGTATTACCCAAAGCTTAAAATAGTAGCAAGAGGTACCACTTTGAAAGCATTTGGCGAAAAAGAAGTTTTAGATGAATTCGAAAAAAGATTTCAGAGGCTTATGCTTCATTTTACCCGATACAACAATATTGACGATAATGTAATTGAACGCGTAATTATGAGTGATGGTCAGGATGAAAAAAAATCATTAGATCATGACAAAATATTAGTTCATGGTGTTGGAGGTAAATTAATTAAAGCCATGACACCTAACCAGCAACTATTGGTAGATACCATCAAGAAAAATGATATGGTATTTGCTGTTGGTCCGGCCGGAACAGGAAAAACGTACACGGGTGTTGCAATGGCGGTAAAAGCACTTAAAGACAAAGAAGTAAAAAGGATTATATTGACGCGACCAGCGGTAGAAGCAGGAGAAAATCTTGGTTTTTTACCCGGCGATATGAAAGAAAAACTGGATCCTTATATGCAGCCTCTTTACGATGCTTTGCGCGATATGTTGCCCAACGAAAAGCTCGAAGATTACATTTTAAAAGGAATTATACAAATTGCGCCACTGGCATTTATGCGTGGTCGTACGCTTGATAATGCCTTTGTAATTCTTGATGAAGCACAAAACACAACACACTCGCAAATGAAAATGTTTTTGACCCGTATGGGGAAAAATGCAAAATTCATGATTACGGGCGATCCCGGACAGGTCGATTTACCACGCAGAACTATTTCTGGTCTTAAAGAAGCAATTTTGGTCTTGAAAGACGTTGACGGAATTGGAATTATTTATCTGGATGATAAAGATATCGTGCGTCACAGATTGGTTAAAAAGGTAATTGACGCTTATAAACAAATAGAAAATCATGATTAATTTTGTGAAATGGTTCTTGTAAAATGTAAAATGAATTTTGCCACAGATTAGAATGATTTACACAGATTTTTTTCGCCACGAATTCCACGAATTTTCGCTAATTAATTTGTGAGATTTTGTGAAATTTGTGGTAAAATGACACAGATCATAAAATCATTCTAATCTGTGGCTAAAAAACACAGCAAATAATATTCGTTTTATTCATGTTCTTTTATAGGGATGTGTAAAACGAATATTTTTTTATAATAACTTTTGTTAATTCAGGAAAATCGTTCGGGAATGAAGATTTTAGATTGTATAAAAGATTGAAATTATATGATTTGTGCCGTTAGGCACTAAATATCGGTAGAAAATATGAATTGAAATAAATTTTAGTGTGCCGTAGGTACACAACAAAACGATAGATGTTGCGTACCTACGGCACGCTAACGAATTTGGGAATTAATAACTACCGATATTTAGTACCTAAAGGCACAGTTAAACTCTTGATTTGATACTAAAAAAAATGAAACAATTAGATGATTTCTACCTAAACCAACAAGAACCTATAAAAGGGCATTGCTTGCTTTAAAAGAAATTATTCTAAAACAAGACAAAGACATTACAAATGTTCTCAAATACGGAATGCCATTTTTTTGCTACAAAGGAAAAATGTTCTGTTATTTATGGATTCATAAAAAGCTCCGACAGCCTTATATCGGAATTGTGGAAGGAAAACATTTTGATGAAGCTTTTTTGATTCAGGAAGATCGTTCGAGAATGAAAATTATGATGATGGATTCTGATATGGATTTGCCTTTGGAACAAATTGAAAAAGTCTTATTGAAAGCTTTAAATTTATATAAATCAGGAATTATTAAAGTTTAATTAGGTAAAAAAGTATTATTTAAGGTAATAGTTAAATAAATAATAAACTTGTCCTATTTTGGGCTTTTATGGCTTGTAAACTTTGCTCTTTTAAGGTGAATGGCTTAAATTTGCACATCATAAATACTTGATCTTTAATATGAATTCAAATCTTAAAAATATAAAAGTTGTCGTTAGCGATTTAGACGGAACTTTACTCAACCCACAACACAGAATCTCAGATTATACCAAATCAATTTTTCAGGAACTTCACAATCAGGATTATCTTATTCTCGTTGCTACAGGCCGTCATCATCTTGATGCTATGGCAATTATAGAAACGCTTGAAGTGCCGGTTTATCTTGTAAGTTCAAACGGAGCGAGAATTCATTCACCTGAAAAAGAAGAACTTTTTGCTTTCAACTTAAATAGTGACGTTGTAAAAGCGGCATTAAATGTTGAAATAGATCCGGAAATTACAGTTGTTTTATTCAAGGAAAATGTTTGGCAAACCAATAAATTAAGCGAAAAACTAAATGCTTTTCAAGCCAAATTAGAATATCATCCAGAATTGGTTGATTATAAAACGCTGGAAGATTTTGGAGCTATCAAAATATTCTTTTCATGCGACAATCATGAAAAATTAGTAAAATTAAAAGATGATATTTTAGCCAATTCTTCAGAGTATTTGCATCATGCTTTTAGTTTGCCAACGTGTTTGGAATTTATGGATAAGTCTATTGATAAAGCAGTTGCAATCGAGATGGTACTTGAAAAATTAGGTTATACTCTGGATCAGGCAGTTTCTTTTGGAGATGGTTTTAATGATGTTCAAATGTTATCTGCGTCAGGAAAAGGGTTAATTATGGGAAATGCTCCGGCTTTATTAAAGGAGACTTTACCAAATTTAGAAGTAATTAAAACAAATGCCGAAGATGGTGTTGCAAAATATATTGCTTCTGAAATTTTAAATAAGGAATTCGCAGCAAGTTAAATTTAAAAATATTTTTGAAAGTCTGAAATCCGGATTTTAGAGTTTTTGATAAAAATCTGATCCCTGAAGATAATTCTTCAGGGATTTTTTTTGTTAAATGAATAATACGCAAAGAATTTCGTAACCTAATGACAAAAACATTTTTTTAATAATTTTCAAAGTGTATTTTTGTTTTTTCAAAAACTACTACCATGACAAAAAACATTTTTATCCTTGCCTTTTTAATTTTTTCAATATCGGGCAAAAGCCAGACTTTGAAATTAGAAGAAATAATGAAAGGCGAATCTTTTATTGGAAATCAACCCACAAACGGACGCTGGTCCTTAGATGGCAAAAAAGTTTATTTTGAATGGAATCCAACTGACGATTTAGGAGCAAATACATATTCCTGGCAAAAAGGGGCGGTAAAACCTGTTTTGGTTGAACCAAAAGAAGCTGTTTTTTCCAAACTTGATTTTAAAAGAAAATCCAATTCTGATGTAGCTTATTACACAGATAAAGGAGGTTTATATTCCTATACCATCAGCACAAAAGCAGTTAAGAAAATTATTCAGCAAAGTGCTCCGGTTTCAAATCTTGAATTAGGTACAACAGCAGGAATATTATTTTTTGAACAGAATGATAATCTTTTTAAATACAATGCTAAAGAAGGAACGGTTTTACAAATAACTAATTTTTCTAAAGGAACTAAAAAAGAAAAAACTACTGAAAAAGATTCTTTCTTAAAAACACAGCAAAAAGAATTGTTTCAGTTTATCAAAGATAAAGAAGCAAAAAAACAATGGAATGTTGCTAAAAACAAAGCAGTTAAGTCTGATTTTGCAAAAGAATATTTTTATGGAAAAGACAATTTATTTAATCTAAAAGCAAACCCGAACGGAAATTTTGCCACATTTAGTTTAGTAGAAGAATCGGATAGTAAAAAAGAAAAAATGGAGGTTTTTATAACGGATGATGGTTATAATCAAACTCCGGAAACTAAAAATAAAGTTTCTACATCAAATTTGGTAAAAACAAAATTCGGAATTTATTCTGTTGCAAAAGATACCGTTTACTTTGTTAATTTTTCGACTTTAAGTCATATTCAGGATGCTCCAAAGTATTATGAAAATTATGATAATCTAAAAAGTAAAGCTAAGGAAGATAAACTAATCATGGCGCAGCCTCCGGTTTATAATGAAGATGGAACTTTTGGTATTGTTGAAATCAGAAGTCAGGACAATAAAGAAAGATGGTTAGTAAGTTTAAATCCTGAAAACGGAACTTTTAAAGAAATCGAACATCAGCATGATGATGCGTGGATTGCAGGTCCCGGAATTCCGTCGTATTCTTTTGATTCTGGAACTCTTGGATTTTTAACAGATAATGAAACAATTTATTTTCAGTCTGAAGCTACAGGATATTCGCATTTATATACTTATAATTTAAAATCAGGGACGAAAACGCAATTGACAAACGGAAATTGGGAAGTTCGTGATGTTACTTTATCTAAGGATAAAAAAGCATTTTATTTAACAACAAATACGACACATCCGGGAAATAGAAACTTCTATAAACTTGCTGCTGCTGGTGGAGCTTTAGAGCCAATTTTAATTAAAGATGGGGCACATGAAGTTGTGGTTTCTCCAGATGAAAAATCACTTCTAGTTCGTTATTCGTATAAAAATATTCCTTGGGATTTTTATATTGCAGACAATAAAAAGAATACGACTTTACAGCAAATTTCTTCTTCAACATCTGAAAGTTTTAAAAGCTACAAATGGAGAGAACCTGAAGTTATTACGTTTAAAGCGCAAGACGGAACTCCTGTAAACGCAAGATTGTATACGCCAAATGCAGAAAACGCAAATAAAGCGGCTGTAATTTTTGTTCACGGTGCCGGATATTTGCAAAATGCGCACAATTACTGGAGCACTTATCATAGAGAATATATGTTTCATAATTTGTTAACTGATTTAGGTTATACAGTTTTGGACATTGATTATAGAGGAAGTGATGGTTACGGACGTGATTTTAGAACTGGAATTTACCGCTTTATGGGTGGAAAAGATTTATCTGATCATCTTGACGGAAAGAAAGTTTTGGTTGAGAAATACGGAATTGACGCGAATAGAGTAGGGATCTACGGTGGTTCTTACGGTGGATTTATTACTTTAATGGGAATGTTGACAACGCCTGGTGAATTTGCTTCGGGTGCTGCTTTACGTTCTGTTACGGATTGGGCACATTACAATCATGGATATACAGGAAATATCCTGAATTTCCCAGAAACAGATCCTGAAGCTTACAAAAAAAGTTCTCCTATTTATTATGCAGATAATTTAAAAGGAAACCTTGTAATGTTACACGGAATGGTGGATGATAATGTAGAGTATAAAGACATTGTGCGTTTATCACAACGTTTCATAGAATTACAGAAAAAGAATTGGAGTCTGGCTTCTTTCCCTGTTGAATCACATGGATTTAAAGAAACTTATTCATGGATTGATGAATACAGCAGAATTTTGAATTTGTTTAATTCGACTTTGTTGAAAAAATAAGTATTCTGTTTCAGTTTTCAGTCGCAGTGTCAGTTTTCAGTTTCAGTTTGCACTTTTGAGTAAACCGTGAAGCTTTGTCAAAGTTTTAAAGTTTGACAAAGCTTTCGCAAAGATTTGACTTCAAACTAAAACCGCGACTTCAGACTGAATACCGACACTGTAAACTGAGACTGAATACTGAGACTGAAAACTAAATACTTTCTTGCTTGCTCTTTTAATTAGTTTTAAATTTGCATTTATAGAAAACAACACAACAAGCAATAATGAGCAATACAATCACAACTACAAATTTTAATTTTCCAGATCAGAAATCAGTTTACCGCGGAAAAGTTAGAGAAGTTTACAACATAAACGACGAACTTTTGGTAATGGTAGCAACAGACAGACTTTCGGCTTTTGATGTGGTTTTACCAAAAGGTATTCCGTACAAAGGGCAAATCTTAAATCAGATTGCAACAAGATTCATGGAATTAACAGAAGATATTGTGCCAAACTGGTTGATTGCTACTCCTGACCCAAACGTTGCCGTAGGTCATTTATGTGATCCTTTTAAGGTAGAAATGGTGATTCGTGGTTATTTGTCAGGACATGCGGCTCGTGAATATGCTGCCGGAAGAAGACAAATATGTGGTGTAACAATGGCAGAAGGTTTAAAGGAAAATGATAAGTTTCCTGAACCAATTATTACACCAACTACAAAAGCTGATAATGGATCTCATGACGAGGATATTTCTCGTGAAGATATTTTAGCTAAAGGAATTGTTACTGAAGAAGATTATATTGTGTTAGAAAGATTCACTCGTGATTTATTTCAAAGAGGAACTGAAATTGCTGCTGAACGCGGATTAATCTTAGTGGATACTAAATATGAATTCGGAAAAACTAAAGAAGGTGTAATTGTTTTAATTGACGAAATTCACACACCGGATTCTTCTCGTTACTTCTACGCTGACGGATATCAGGAAAGACAGGATAAAGGAGAAGAGCAAAAACAATTGTCTAAAGAGTTTGTGCGTCGCTGGTTGATCGAAAATGGTTTTCAAGGCCAAGACGGGCAACAAATTCCGGAAATGACGGATGCTTATATCGAATCTGTTTCTGAAAGATATATTGAATTATACGAGAATATCTTAGGAGAAAAATTTGTAAAAGCTGATATCGCTAATATCGATGAGCGTATTGATAAAAATGTAAAAGAATATCTTTCAGAGAAAGAATAGTTTTCCAGTAGTAAAACTAATACTGATTACAAATAAAAAATGCCTTACTATCATGAATAGTAAGGCATTTTCATTTCATAGAAAGCTATTTAGTATTTTGCTGTAAACTGCCACTGCGACTGAGACTAAAACAGTGACTAAAAGCTCAAATAAACTAATCCTCCATTGTATTTTTTAAATTCTCCAATCCTTTTTGCAAATCGTTTCCAATCATTTTATCCATTTTCATCATAGGCAGCATTATATTCATTGGGTAAGGTATAATACCGTTGATTCCCCATTTTACTTTCGTTTGATTTCCGGAGATGTTTTCTGTTGACATGAAACCTACGGCTGTATCTTCCATTGGTTTTTTGAAGCGTAAGGCAAAATCGATACGTTTTCCTTCAGTTATTTTTGTGATTTCCTGTTCTCCAACGCCAACTTCTTTTACATCACTTTCCCACGCGGCTTTTGATCCTACAGTTCCGTCGGTTCCTGTATAAGTTGATTTCATTTTGGGATCAATGTTAGCCCAAACGCTAAATTCGTTTTGATTTTTTAAATACTTCACATAATTAAAAACACTATAAGCAGATTTATTAATTGTAATTTCTCTTTCGACAGCGTATTTTTTTGGCATAAAAAAAGCGACTGTAAGTAGAAGAGCAATAATTAAAATTAGAACAACGAGTATTTTTTTAATGATTCCCATAGTTTTTTGTTTTAAGGTTATTGAATGTTTTTTAGTTGTATAAGGTACTAATAGTAGGCGTTTTGAGTGTAGTAAAGTTAAAGAACTAAATGTTTTGAATTATCAAATTTAAATTTTTTTGATGTTTTTTTCTATTAATTTGTATTTTACTGTAACAATTTTGGTTTTATAGCGTCTATTGTATGGAAGCTTTAAATGAGATAACATAAATTTTAAGTTTAACAGGCATTTATTAACTGAATGTTAAGAATTAGTTAAAACATAGTACTTTGTTATGCATAATACATCTATTAGAATTACATTTACAAAGAATTTAAAAATCATCATCAATCAAATCAACAATTAAAACAATCAATCATTATGAAAAATTCAATTATTTATTTAGGAGTAGCTTTAGTAGCATTTGCAAATGTTTCAATGGCTTCAAATCAAACATCATTTGTACAACCACAAATGGAAATCGTAAACAGTTTTTCTACACCACTAAATGTGGCTGTTAGTAAAGGAGATCTTGATTTCGTTAAAAAACTTATAGAGTATGGTGCAGATGTTAACGAGATATCTGAAGATTTATCACCGTTAATGATTGCAGCACGTTATAATAAAGTAGATATCATGAATGTTTTATTGGCAAATGGTGCAAATGCATCTGCTAAAAATGAAAAAGGTTTTACTGCTTTGAAATTTGCACAATTATCAAACGCTAAAGAAGCTATTGCTATTTTGTCAAAAAAATAACATTTTAAACATAGTTTTAAGTTAGTATAAAAAAACGACCTTCTTTGAGCAGAAGGTCGTTTTTTTATTTTATGGTTTTTAGCCCCGGATGACATACCGGGTTACTGTATCACTACTTTATTTACAAAACGTAGTATGCTGGATTTGTCATTCGGAACGAAGAATCTTCGTTAGAAGCTCCTTGGCAATTGGCGGGCGCAAACTATAGCAAGTCACATGCTGAGATTCCTCGTTCCTCCGAGTGATAGTCTTTATAAAAATAAAATCTGCTCAATCTGCAAAATCTGCGAGAAATAAAGCAAATCTCTTATCAAAAAGATTTGTTTCTATCATAGAAATCCGGATGACAAGATTGTGTTGCTTACAAAATAGAATGCATAATAACCAAAATGAAAAAAGCACCATTAAAATAATGATGCTTTTCGTCAAACCTAATCAAATTAATTTAACCAATTAATTAATCTTCAATATCTTTATTCGATAGGAACGTGTTTTTTACGGTTGAATACCCAGAATATAATTGGGAAAACCAATAGCGTTAAGACAGTTGCAGTAATTAAACCTCCAATAATCACGATTGCTAAAGGCTTTTGCGATTCTGAACCAATTCCGGTGGAAATTGCTGCCGGCATTAAACCAATTGATGCCATAAGTGCTGTCATTACTACGGCTCTTGTTCTGGCTTTTACGCCCATAAAAATGGATTCTTCGAGCGAGAATTTTGCTTTTAAATTATGATGGAATTCGGATATCAGGATAACTCCGTTTTGGATACATATTCCGAGTAAGGCAATAAATCCAACACCTGCTGAAATTCCGAAGTTCATTCTGGTAAGATGTAATGCTATAATTCCGCCGATAATGGCAAAAGGAACATTGGCTAAAACCAATAACGAATCTTTGATGTTTCCGAATAAAATAAATAGCAGGACAAATATCCCGATTAAACTTATTGGAACTACCTGAGCCAAACGCGCACTTGCACGAACCTGATTTTCAAATTCTCCTGTCCATCCTACGGTATATCCTGTTGGAAGTTTCATTTTAGCCACTTTCGCCTGAGCTTCGGCAATTGTACTTCCTAAATCACGATCACGAACAGAGAATTTTACGCCAATAAAACGTTTTGTATTATCTCTGTAAATAAAAGCAGGACCCGTAATTGTTTTTAAATCGGAAATTTCTTTTAACGGAATTTTGATTCCGCTGATTGTTGGTACTTTAAGTTCGGCGATATCATTTTCATCTTTTCTGTATTCTTGTGAAAAACGAACTCTGACATCAAATTTCTTGTCGTCTTCATACTTTTGAGTAGCAGTTTTTCCTCCAAAAGCAAGTTCTAAAACTGCTTGGGCATCACTTAATGTTACTCCGTAAGCTGCCATTTTATCACGATCAAGTACAACGCTGATTTCCGGCTGACCAACATTTCGTAAAATTCCGGCATCTTTTATACCGGGAATATTTTTTATCTGCGCCAGAACTTCATTCGATAATTCATCTAATTTATCAAGATCATCTCCGTAAATTTTTACCGCGTTTGATGCTTTGAAACCAGCAACAGATTCGGCTACGTTATCAATAACCGGTTGCGAATAATTATAAGTAATTCCCTGATGCACTTTTAGTTTTTGATCCATTTCATTAATCAAATCATCCATGCTTATTTTTCGTGTCCATTCTGATTTTGGTTTTAAATCTACCTGAAGCTGGATAAAACCAAAACCATTTGGGTCAGTTCCGTCATTGCTTCTTCCGGTTTGAGATAAAACATTTTTCACTTCAGGAAAACTTTCTAAATCTTTACGGATCATTGCAGCGGTTTTTACACTTTCAGGCAACGAACTGCTCATTGGCAATTCGGCAGTTACCCATAAAGCGCCTTCATTTAACTGAGGTAAAAATTCTGTTCCTAAAAATGTAGCCGAAAAGAAAACGACAATTAAAAGTGCTGTTGAACCAATTAACGTTTGTACTTTATGTTTAAACGTCCAGGCAAAACCGCTGCTTACAATGCGATTCCAGAAATTGACAAACGGATTATTTTTTTCTTTTACATTTTTATTTAAAAGAATATGTGACAAAACCGGAACTAATGTCAAGGTAAAAAGTAAGGCTCCCATCAAGGCAAAACCTAATGTGTAGGCTAGGGGAGAGAACATTTTTCCTTCGACTTTCTGGAATGAGAAAATGGGTAATAATGCGGTAATAATAATTAATTTAGAAAAGAAAATAGCTTTACCCATTTCTGCTCCGGTTTTTTTGATCAGACTTCCTTTTGCAATTTTATTATAAGCAGCCATTCCTAATTGATGCGCCCTGTGATCCAGTACTACAAATAATCCTTCGACCATAACGACGGCACCGTCAATGATAATTCCAAAATCGACTGCGCCTAAACTCAATAAGTTGGCGCTCATTCCCATCATTTTCAAACACAAAAAGGCGAATAATAGCGATAAAGGAATCACAATTGAAACGGTAAAAGTAGTTCTCCAGTCTGCCATGAAAAGAAAAACGACGCAGGTAACCAGAATAATTCCTTCGAATAAATTGTGCATTACGGTTTCTGTCGTGAAATTCATTAAATTATCACGATCATAAAAGGTTTCAATTTTAATGTCTTTTGGAAGCACATTATCATTTAAATCCTTAATTTTTGCTTTGATTAAAGCTAATGTTTCCTGGGGATTTTCTCCTTTACGCATGACAACAATCCCTTCAACAGCATCATCATTTTTACCTAGTCCGGTTTGCCCCACTCTTGGCATGGCACTTTCGTAAACTGTAGCGAGGTTTTTGACCAGAATTGGGTTTCCGTTTGCATCGTCGACGATAATATTTTCAATATCCTGAATTGATTTTAAAAGTCCAACTCCGCGAACTACAAAAGCTTGTCCGTTTTTTTCGATAATATCACCACCCACATTTAGATTTCCTCCGTTAACGGCATTAAAAACCTGAAGAGGTGTAATATTGTATTTGGCTAATTTTATTGGATCAACTCCAACTTCATAGGTTTTCGTTTGTCCGCCAAAAACATTTAAATCAGCAACACCCGGAACTGAACGCAATTGTTTATCAATTACCCAGTTTTGATAGGTTAATAATTCTCGACTATCTCTGCTGTCGCTTTTTACAATGTACCTGAAAATTTCCCCGGTTGGACCATACGGTGGCTGAACATCAGGTTCTACATCATCAGGAAGAGAAACATTTTTTAATAAATTATTTACCTGTAAACGTGCAAACTGATCGTCGACTCCATCATCAAAAATGATTTTAATAACCGATAAACCAAACATGGTAATACTGCGAACACTGGTCTTTTTTTGTACCGAGTTCATGGAGATTTCAATTGGAGAAGTCACAAAACGTTCTACTTCTTCGGCACTTTTTCCGTTCCATTGTGTGATGATAATGATCTGCGTATTTGTTACATCAGGAAAAGCATCAATTGGCATATTCTTGAAAGAAATAAAGCCGGCAACCGCCAATAATCCTACCCAAAAAAAGGTAAATGCTTTGTTCTTAAGCGAAAAAGCAATAATATTTCTAATGAATTTGTTCATGTCTTATTCGTTTAAAGCGCGATAAATAAATAACTGATTGTTGGTAATTACTTTTTCATTTTCTTTTAAACCACTTGAGATATAAGTAGTTTCTCCAACAACCCTGTAAACTTCAACTTGTCTGGTTTCTATATTGTTACGATCTTTAAATACCATTACAAAATTTTTACTTTTATCAAAAACAATTGCTTTACTAGGTACGGCTATCATAGACTCATTTTCGCTGTAAGACAGTTTAATATTAGCGTTCATATCCGGTTTTAACATATAACCGGGATTCTGCAATTTGATACGCGCTTGCATGGCTTTTGTTTCAGGATCGATTACATTGAAGATTTTATCGACTTTTCCTTTAAAAACTTTATACGGATAACTTAATGTGGTGACATCAGCATCGATTCCCAGTTTTACTTTATTAATATCAATTTCATTTATGTTTGCTAGTGCCCAAACTTCGCTAATTTCTGCAATATCAAAGATATTTTCAGAACGATCGTTTCTTAAAAGCATATCTTGATTTATACTTTTTTGAATGATAAAACCACTTATTGGTGCTGTAACTTCATAAATAGAACCTGCTTTAATGTTGTAAATTTTATAGGTTTCCTGAACTTTACTCAATTGTGATTGTGCTTTATTGACTTCGGATTTTGCCTGAAGTACATCACTTTCAGAGTTTAATTTGCCGTCAAATAATTCCTGAGCAACTTTCATATGGTTTTTTGCTACTAATAAATCATTTTTTGCATCGATGGATTGTTTTTCAAAATCAGCAATGTCTGTACTTTTTATAGTTGCAAGAACTTGTCCTTTGCGAACGTAATCTCCCAGTTCTACGTTTACCTTTACTACATTTCCTCCAACAAGAGGATAAACGTCGATCATTTTATTGTTATCGGCTGTAATTTTTCCGTAAAAACTCAATACATTTTTTACGGGTTGTGTTTGTGCAGGTGAAGTTGTGGTTGTTTTAAGCATTGAATCGCTTAAGGCAAATGATGTATTGGTGTCAGGATTTTCAACTTCCTTTTTGCAGCTTGCGATTGTTAAGCTCACAATTGCAATTGCTATAATTATTTTATATTTCATTTTATTTCGTTTTAGAATAAGTCTTTGTTGATGGTACTATTTAATTCTTCGCCTGAAAGCACTACTTTTTTCTTTAATTCATTTACCTGAATCGAAGCCTGATTGTAACTTTCCATAAAATCAGTAAATTCTAATAAACTGATGTTTCGTTTTTGAAAGTTGGTAAGGATTCCGTTGTACACGGCTTCAAAGTCTGAATTTACAGTAGGTTTTATCACAACATAGTTCTTGCGGGATTCATCCCATTTGTTCCATGCGGTTGTTATTTCAGTTTGTAATTGCAAGTCAAAATTTTGTTTTTCAACTTTTGACTGTTCTAAAATTGTTTGTGCGTATTTAATATTTCCTTTGTTTTTGTTCCAAAGCGGCAACGGAATACCAAGTGTCAAATTAGCTTCTTTATTAAAGGCTCCGCTTCTCTGATCATAAGTGGCTCCAACAGTAATGTCAGGAATAGAAAGTGATTTTTGCCATTTCACATTTATTTCATTGGCTTCAATATCTTTTTGTTTAACGAGATAATCCGGGCGATTTGCAATTGCATCGTCCTGAAATGCTTTAAGATCAAACGGAATTGTTTTGGTGTATTTGTTAAAATCTTCTTTAGTAACTTCGGGAACTACATTTTCGGCAGTATTCAATAATAATTTTAAGTTGGCTTGTTCTTCAATATTATCGTTTACCACTTCCATACGTTCGTTTTTAAAATTAAGATACAATGATTGTAAACGAACAAGATCTCTTAACGGAATATTGCCTTTTTGAACCTGAGCAGAGTAGGAGTTGATCAAGTCTTCGATATGAACAAGCTGATTATCTGTGGTTTCAAGACTTTTAGAGTTGTAGTAAACGGTGTAAAAACTCTTTCGAAGTTGTAGTTTTAGCGTTCTCAGCAAATCATTAAATTGTAATTCGGCTAATTTTTCATTGGTTTGAGCAAGTTTTATTTCGTTGCGTTTTTTTCCACCCAAATAAATTAATTGCTCGATACCAAATGCTTTTTGTCCTTGTTTTCCAATATCAAAATATTGGTTTCTCTCTGGATTATAAGCATTTAATTCTGCTGTAATTGTGGGGTTATCCCAAATTTTTGACTGAATTGTGAGTGCTTTTGATGCATCGATGTTGTATTGCGATGCCAATAAAAAGAGATTGTTTTTCAGGAATTGGCTCTCACAGTCTTGAAGGGTAATTGTGGTTTGAGCCAAAACTACCGGACCTAAAAGTACAAGTAGGCATGCATATAGTTTTCTCATTGTATTATTTTTAATTATACAAATATGCTATCACAAGACTTTAAGATGCCTTAAAATCTACCTTAAAAATACCTTAAATTAAGTTACAAATTGAAAAATAACTGAAATAAATTCGTGTTAATGTTTGGAACACTGTAAGTTATAGTTGCGTTATGTAGTGTTAAAATACGCTGAACTATGCGTAAACCAAGCCCAAAGCCTGAAGTTCCTTTAGAATTTTGACCACGCATAAAGGGTTCAAAAACATTTTTTTGTTCATTTTCGTCTAAAGTCTCACCAGTGTTTAAGATTGAGATAATCAAGGTATTATCTTTTGCACTAATCGTTACCTTTGCTTGTTTATTGTTTGAGTACACACAAGCATTTTTTAGAACATTGTTTATTGCAATCTCTAGTAAATTTTTGTTTCCTTTTATTTCTAATGCGGTATCTAAATTTTCACTTTCTTCGATTTCAAATAAAATTACAAATTCGGGAAAACTTTTATTTAAACTTTCTATTGCCGAAAACAGAATTTCATCCATACGATGAACTTCGTTGTTCTCATTATTTTTATTATCAATTTTAGACAAAATCAAAAGGGAATTAATCAATTCGGTCAATTGATTTACATCCGATAAAATGTTGGTTAGGAAACTTCTTCTTTCATCGCTTGTTTTGTTATCAGCAATAACATTTTCTATTTGCGAAGTAAGTCTGGATAAAGGAGTTCGCAGTTCGTGAGAAGCGTTTGCAGTAAATTCTTTTTGCCTTTGATAGGAGATTTCAATCCTGTCCATCATAAAATTAAACTCGTTGGCAATCAAATCAATTTCGTTTTTATTGCTTTTTGATTCAACACGGGTATCAAGATTATTTTCGTTTATGTTTTTTATTTTTTGATGGAAGGTATTTAACGGATTCATTAACTTTTTGACCCCTATTGAGGTTATAACCCAGCAAAGACAAGTAAAAAAGATATAAGATGCCACTAAAGTATATCTTAAAAAGAGTAATCGTCGTTGTCCGAAATCATCAGTTGCTGATATTAAAGCATAAAAATCCCTGTCTTTTGTATCATAAAAAACACCATATACTTCGTAATTTCCTTGTTGCTTGAAAAAAGTTTTATTCTTTTTTAAATATTTCAGATCTTCAATTGACCACTTAATTTTAGCATCATCAATACTGCTGTAAATTAGATTGTATTTAGAATCAAAAACTAATGTTTTCTCGTCATACAATTTATTAATCGAGTTTTGATCGATCATTTTTAAAAGCTGATTGTCAACTTCTTTTACATTTACTAAAAGTTTAATGTTTGAAAGTGCCTTTATTTCTAATCGATCGCGAAATTCGTCTTTTCTAAAATTAGAATATAAAATGAATATCAATGTAGAAGCCAATCCGTAAAGGATTGTAAATAATAAACTTACTAATAGTGATATTCGGTTTTTTAATGTCATTCCTGATCGCTTAGATAATATCCGTAGCCTATTTTAGTCCTGATGAGTTTTGTTTCGTGATCTTTATCTATTTTTTTTCTTAGAAAATTAATATAAACTTCTATTGTATTCTGATTGGTTTCAATATGATAATCCCAAAGTTTTTCGGCGATAAATTGTTTTGAAAGTACTTTGCCTTTGGCATGAGCCAAAATTAAAATGAGTTTAAACTCTTTAGGAGTAAGTTTGATTTCTTCGCCGGAACGAAATACTTTCATATCCTCTTCGAGAATTTCTAAATCCTGAATGATAATTTTTTTCTCTACTTGCTGAGGAATTTCTTTTCGTCTTAAAAGTGACGTTATTCGGGCAAATAATTCCTGAAAATGAAATGGTTTTACCAGATAATCGTCTGCGCCATTATCAAAAGAAGCCAGTTTATCTTCGATTTCGCTAAAAGCGGTTAACATTATAATGGGCGTTTTTTTATCAATTTTCCTGATACCTTTGCAAACATCGATTCCGTTTATTCCCGGAACATTGATGTCCAGAATGATTAAATCATATTCGTATGGGAAATATTTTTTTAATAATAATGAGCCATCGTAATAAGGAAAACACTCGAATTCTTTTGAAGTAAAAAATGCTGAGATTTCCTTTGATAAAGTAAAATCATCTTCGAGTAATAGTATTTTCATTTTGGTTTTTATTAGCAAATTCGGTTATTGTTTGTAACCGAATTTGCATTTTTAGAATTTATCTTATTTAAAATAAGAAAACGTTTCATTGTTTTCAATTTTCAATAAAGATTCATAAATAAGCTTAATTACGTTTTCAACATCTTCTCTGTGAACCATTTCTACAGTAGTATGCATATAACGCAAAGGCAAAGATATTAATGCCGATGCCACACCACCGTTACTGTAAGCAAACGCATCCGTATCTGTTCCTGTCGCGCGTGAAGTTGCATGACGCTGAAACGGAATTTTATTTTCTTCGGCTGTGTCAATGATCAAATCACGCAATTTATTTTGAACTGCGGGAGCGTAAGCAATCACAGGACCTTTACCCATTTTGAGATCGCCTTCTACTTTTTTATCGATCATTGGCGTTGTTGTATCGTGACAAACATCAGTTACAATGGCAATATTTGGTTTAATGGTTTGCGCAATCATTTCGGCTCCGCGAAGACCAATTTCTTCCTGAACTGAGTTTACAATATACAAACCAAACGGAAGTGTTTTTTTATTTTCCTGTAATAAACGCGCAACTTCGGCAATCATAAAACCGCCCATTCTGTTGTCAATGGCACGACAAACAAATTTATTTCCGTTTAAGATCATAAATTCATCAGGATATGTAATTACACAACCTACATGAACGCCCATTTCGAGAACTTGCTCTTTTGTTTCGCAACCTAAATCAATAAAAATATTGCTGATTTTTGGTGATTCTTCTTTATCACGTAAACGTGTGTGAATTGCGGGCCATCCAAAAACTCCTTTTACAATTCCTTTTTTAGTATGTATATGCACTCTTTTTGATGGTGCAATTTGATGGTCAGAACCACCGTTTCTAATAACATATAATAAACCATCATCTGTAATATAATTTACATACCATGAAATTTCATCGGCATGACCTTCAATTACAACTTTAAATGGAGCATCAGGATTAATAACTCCCACAGCTGTTCCGTATGTATCTGTAATAAAAGTGTCAACGTATGGTTTTAAATAATTCATCCAGAGTTTTTGACCTTCGCTTTCATATCCGGTAGGAGAGGCATTATTGAGGTAGCTTTCCAGGAAAGCAATTGAGGTATCTTTTAAGATAGATTCTGTGCTCATAAAAATATTTTTTTGCTAATTTATAAATTTGGTATTAGAGTTGTATATAAATATATAATTTTACACTTAAATTATGATTCAATGAGATTTACTTACTGTATTTTATTCTTTATACTGATTTCGTTTACAAGTCACGCTCAGGTCACACCCAAGGAAAACCAACAAATGGGGTATATATTGACGGAACAGGATTCTATTTTAAACGATACTATCGAGTTGCCTGAGATTATTATTTCTAAGGAAAAACTGGATCCAGAGTCGCAAAAGCAATTTCTGATTCTGCAAAATCGGGTTTATAAAGTGTATCCTTATGCAAAATTAGCTGCGGACAGACTTACTGCTTTAAATAGCGGAATGGCGCGTTTAAAAACGAATCGTGAAAAGAAAAAATATTTTAAGATTGTTGAAGATTATCTTAATAATGAATTTGAAGCGCGTTTAAAAAAATTATCCCGAAAGCAAGGTCAGATTTTGGTAAAATTGGTGCATCGACAAACCGGAATTACAACTTATGAACTCATAAAAACCTTAAAAAGCGGTTTTAAAGCTTTTGTATCTAATACAACTGCCAATCTATTTGATATTAGCTTAAAAACCGAATACAAACCTTTTGAATCAAATGAAGATTATTTGATTGAAACAATCCTTTTAAGAGGATTTGAATCCGGTCGATTAGTGAATCAGAAACCGGCAAATCCGGTAAATTATGATGAGCTTATGAATCATTGGCAATCTAAGGCAAAAGAGGTAAAAGCAGATCGATAATGTAATTATTATATGCCTTTGGCTTACACTCTAAAAAAATCCCTACAAGTAATTGTAGGATTTTTTTTGGACTACAGTTTTTGGATTACGAATAATTTGGAATTAAAAGAATTTACCTACTTAATTAGTAAATTTTATTTTTGCTGTGATATGCGATGAATACTGATCTTTTGTTATAATATTGTTTGCTAAGATGTTTTTATTGTCTTTATTTAACAAATTAGTTGTGGATAAAATTTGTAGTTAAAAGTATAATTTGTAGGTTTACTCTTCGCAACCATTTGTTAACCAAAATATAATACATTATGAGAATAAAATTACTTAGTTTGTTTATGTTATTACTAATCATTCCCTTATGGGCTCAGAAGGGAACAGATGCTGATTTTACTATCTCCATTAATGGAAATAGGATTCCAACCACAACTAATTTTAAACAGCAGTTTAAGGATAAAAAAATTACAAGCAAACAAAATCCCAAAACGGAATACACTTTGTTGCAGTTTACAAAAATTCCATCTGTAGATGAGCAGCAAAAATTAAAAAGCCAGGGAATAACTTTGCTTAGTTATTTGGCTAATAATGCTTATTATGCTGCAATTTCTTCTGACTATTACAGCAAAAGCACTGCGTCAGATAATATAAGAGCAGCAATTGCAATTGATCCGCATTATAAGTTAGATCCAATGATTGTTGATAATGCTATTCCGGATTATGCCTCAGAAGGTGGTAACGGAATCAAAGTTGTTATTAGCTATTTTGAAGGGGTTGATAATAAAGTTATTTCGCAGGATTTAGCCGCTTTATTTGTTAAAAGCAGTAAAAATGATACTTCTTTCAATGAAGTTTATGTACAGGCTACTAAAGAGAAACTTGAAGAAATTGCAAAACTCAATTGGGTTCAGAATATAGAATTAGTTCCTGCGCCCGTTGAAAGCGATAACAAACCGGGAGTATCTTCTCATAAAGCGAATGTGTTAGGATCCTTAATTCCGGGTCTTGGATATGGATTAACCGGAAAAGGAGTTAAAGTAGGTATTTGGGATGGAAATCTTGAACAGCATAAAGACCATACCGGACGTGTTATTAACAAAGAATATGAATCAAATTCTTCACACGGAGATCACGTTTCAGGAACTATTGGCGGAGCTGGTTTATTAGATCCAAAAGCAAGAGGAATGGCTCCGGAAGTACAAATGTACGGATGGAATTTTAATACTCAGTCAAATGGTTTAAGTGTTCAGCAGGAAAGACTTATTTCTGCTAATCAGGATGGTATTGAAATTACATCAAATTCTTATGGAGTAAATTTAACTTCTGGATATAATACGAGACGCTATGATACAGGAGATCGTGGTGACGATAATGTTACTACTTTGTATCCTTATCTTTTAACGATTTATTCTAACGGAAATGCACAAACGGCGTATCCTGGAGGTTTTAATACTTCTACAAAAAATTCCAAAAATGCATTGCACGTAGCTGCTAATAATCCGGATGATTTAATTAGTAGTTATAGTAGTTTCGGACCTACAATTGACGGACGTTTAGTGCCTCAAATTGCTGCTGTTGGTACTGATGTTTATTCATTAGATTACAGTAACTCTTATCAGGTAATGAGCGGAACATCCATGGCAACACCTGGAACTACGGGAACTGTGGCTTTGCTTTATGAAAGATATAAAAACATTTACGGCACAAAACCTTTGGCTTCTTTAATGAAAGCTTTGGTGACAAATACTGCCAAAGATGCTGGTAATCCTGGTCCTGATTATAAATATGGATTTGGAAACTTAAATGGTCTTAGAGCTGTTAAAGCTCTAGATAATAAATTGTTTTATACTGCAAGTGTAGCTAACGCAGCCACTTACGAAAAAGATATCGTAGTTCCTGCGGGACTCGTTACATTAAAAGTAATGTTAGTGTATTCAGATTTGCAAGGTACGCCGGGAGCAACTGCGATTCAGGTAAATGATTTAGATATTAAAATCGTAAAAGATGGTACAACAACTTTACCATGGGTTTTAAATCCAACTGCACCAAATGCAAATGCTACGCGCGGAGTTGATAATATGAACAATATTGAGCAAATAACTTTAGATAATCCTGCTGCAGGAACGTATAAAATTATTGTTACAGGTACGAGAGTGCCTCTTGCAACTCAGGAATTTTCTGTAGTTTATGATTATGTAGCGCCTGAATTAATTTTGACTTATCCTATTGGAGGAGAAAAATTCAATACAGAAACTACAGAATATATACGTTGGGACTATGAAGGAGAACCTAAAAACTTCACTCTTGAATATTCTGTTGATGGAGGAATTAACTATCAATTAATAGCGAAAGATATTCCATCAGCAGCAAGAAATTTTGCATGGAAAGTTCCTGCGGGAATTGTTGCTAATGCAAAAATCAGAGTTATTGCGGGAACAAAAGTTGATGCTTCAACAGCTGTTTTTAATATTATAACAGAACCTAAAAATTTAGTTATTGCACCATCTGCTTGTGGTACATCATCATATAAAATGGATTGGGATCCAATTGCAGGAGCTAAATATGAAGTTTTAAAAATGAACGGATACAAGTTTGATGTTGTAGCAACTGTTACTGATCCTACTTATACTTTTACAAATCTTACTTCTGGAACTGATAACTGGTTTTCAGTACGAACTGTAGATATTGCAACAGGAATTGTGTCTGAAAGAGTTAGGGCTGTAAATGTAGAGCCAGTTTCTGCACCTGTAATCAATACAGTAACTTTGCCTTTTGTTGAAAATTTTAATTCAAGAAAAGCGACTAATTACGTTTTTTCAAAAGGAACAACAGGAACTGTAAAATACGAATATATTGATGCTAATTTCTTAGATGGAGCAAAAATGGCCGGATCAGGTGACGTGTCTGCATCTCCGTGGGTTGCCAGCACATCAGCAAATGCTTTTACAAATAATCCTAATTTTATTAAAAAAGTATCTTTTTGTGATATTGATGCTTCAACACTTGCTGGAAAAGCACTTCGTTTAAAATTTAATTTGATATGGAATAGTGTTGGACCGGTAAACAAAAACTTTTTCAGACTTGTAGTAAACGGAACTCCAGTAAATAGCTATGAAAATGTAGGCGTTTACGGTGGAACTGCTTTAGCAGGAAATACTGAATTAATATATGATTTATCTGCTTATGCCGGAACTACATTTAGCATCGCTTTTGAGTCGGTTATGGATAATGATGTTATTGTGGTAAGTAATGAGAACGTTTATAGCTCAGTATTTATAGATAATATTTCACTTTTTGAAGCTACA
Organism: Flavobacterium psychroterrae; assembly: GCF_018380615.1. Taxonomy (GTDB): domain Bacteria; phylum Bacteroidota; class Bacteroidia; order Flavobacteriales; family Flavobacteriaceae; genus Flavobacterium; species Flavobacterium psychroterrae. The sequence goes on from NZ_JAGYVZ010000021.1 coordinate 107,464, forward strand.
GCTACAGATCTTGAATTGTCATCGTTAATTCCTAATACAGGACTTACGGCTGCCGAAACAGTAAAAGTAAAAGTGTACAATCACTCTCCGGTTGCAATAAGCAATATTCCGGTTTCTTATAAAATAAATGGTGGAGCAGAAGTAGTTGAAACTATTCCTGGTCCTGTAAATCCTTTGAGTGAAGTATCATATGATTTCGTACAGAAAGCAGATTTTTCAACTCCGGGTTTATATACCGTAATAGCAAATGTTAATTATACAGGTGATGCTGTAATCGCTAATAATACTATTGAAGAAGAAGTTACAAATGTAGGAACTGATGTTGTAATAGGAACAGTAGCTAGTGTAACTACTTGTTCAGCAACATTTACAGATGGAGGAACTCGTTATGGAAATTATGGTGATCAACTTACACAAATAATTACATTTAAGCCTCAAACAGTTGGAAGCAGTATTAATGTGAATTTTACTGACTTCGATTTAGAACCAAATTATGATTTTTTATATATTTATAACGGTCCAACAACTGCTGCTACATTATTAGGTGCTTTTACTGCGGGCGATTTACCACCATCATTGACATCTACGGCTGTTGGAGGAGAATTAACATTCAGATTTGTTTCCGATGAGATTGAGAACGCAAGAGGTTGGATTGCAGATATTACTTGTGTTGCAAAACCAGTAGTTAATGATGTGACGATAGCTTCTATAGTTACTCCGGAAGTTCTTGGTAAAAAAACAAATGCACAGGATATTACTATCAGAGTAACTAATTTAGGACCAAATGTTTTAACAAATTATCCTGTATTTTATCAGGTAAATGGCGGACCAAAAGTTACTGATGTTGTTCCTACTATTGCAGCTTATGCAACTGTAAGTTTTACTTTTACTACAAAAGCAGATTTATCAATTGTTGATGCAACTTACACAATCAAAAGTGGAGTTGATATTGCCGATGATAATGCAACTAATGATACACGTGAAAAAATTGTTTATAACAAAAATGAATTGCCAGTTCATACTAATACAAACGGATACGCAATTGCTAAGTTAAAATGGAATGATGTTGTAAATAGTTCTGGCACTACTGCATATTCTGATTTTAAAGCAATCAAAATTCCAGTTTATGCAGGATTTACTTATCAGCCGGAAGTAACGATTACAAAACCGGAAACACCAATTACAAGAGATCAGTCAGCATCTGCAGTAGGAGTGTTTACTATGATTGTTATTGATTTAAACGGAGATGGTAATTTGACAGATGAATTTTATGCAGGAACTTTTTGGGTAAATACTACGCCAACTTCTGCATCACCTGCAATCCCGTCAACAACAAATACACATTATTTTAGAAATAATTTTACCTTAGTAGGAGGATTAACAATTCCGGCAGGAACAGTTGGAGGTGAAAAATTAATGCGTGTAATACACATGTTCCGTTCGCCATCAGAATATTATAATGTTAATTTAGGACCCACTTTTGACGGACTAACAAGTTCAAGAAGTGATTTTGAAGTAGAAGAATACACAATTAATGTATTACCATTTACAGCTGCTGATGCAAGTGTAGAAAGAATAGTAGCACCAATTAAGCCAGGTAATGCGCCAGTCACCGTGACCGCTTTGATTCGTAATTATTCAACTACGGCAATTACTAATTTCCCTGTAGTATATAAAATTAACGGAGGTACAGAAGTAATACAAAACTTTACAGGTTCAATCGCTGCAGGAGCAACAGCTAATTTTACATTTACTGCGAAAGCTGATTTAGGAACTCCCGGAGATTACACAATTGATGTCTATACACAATTAGTGGGAGATACAGATGTTACAAACGATGCTAAATCAGTAACACTTTCACATGCTGCAAATTATGTAACAAATGTTACAGGAACTTTTGATGGGGTGAACGATTTTATTAAAACAGATGTTACTCCAGCTTTAAATCTTACGAGCAATTATACATTTGAAACTTGGGTGAATCAAAAAGCGACAACTGTATTTGGAAGACTTTTAGATAAAAGTACAGTATTAGCATTTATACATAATAATAGCAGTTTATCTATTTATAAAGAGAACAGTTTGGTAGTTTCAATTACAACTCCTACAGGTTCATATGTAATTAATACAGCAGTTAATTCGATTAAGCAAAATACGTGGCATCATATTGCTTACACAGTAAGTGCTGCAAATGTTTACACAGTTTATATTGATGGGGTTGCTGTTCCTTTTACAAGTACAGGTACTGCAAATGCTGCCTCTTCAAATGCAACAGCTGCTGCATATATAGGTAATAATGCAGGTTTAGCACGTGGTTTAAATGGTAATATAGACGAAATTCGTATTTGGTCAGGTGTCCGTGATCAGGCTACAATTGAGGCTAATGCAATGACAAAATATGTTGGAAACGAGCCTGGATTATTAGCTTATTACTCTTTTTCAGAAGGGGACAAGCAATTTGTTTTTGACAGCACGATTAGCGATAATACAGCTGTTGTTACAAATGCTGATACTAATGGTTTAGGAGAAGGGAAATTTTGGAATGTACCGGTGTTGTTACAAAAATTAGAATTTGTAAATCAACTTTCATCTTCTTATGATATTCCGACTAAAACATTTTCAATTTTATTAAATGATGGAGCCGATATTACTGCTGCAATTGCTAATTATTCATTAGGAATGAAAAGTATTGCAAAAATAAACGGAACTACTCAGGTTAACGGAGTTACAACAAACGATTTTACAAATCCGGTTACTTTAACAGTAGAAGGTGTTGGTTTCAATACCGGAATCACTGAAACATATACGATTAAAGTAATTACAGGATTAAGTAATGAAAGCAAATTACTTGCTTATGACTTCAAAACAGCTTCTAATCCAGGATTGCTGCAAGAAATTAATACTGATATTGTTGGAAATAATGCTACCAAAACAGTACCATTTGGTTACAATGTATCAAATTTAGTAGCGGATTTCGCAGTTTCTCCAGGAGCAGAACTATACATCGATGGAGTAAAACAGTTAAATTCAAAAGTAGCTGCTTCAGATTATACGAATAGTTTCTTGGTAACTGTAGTTTCAGAAAATAAACTTTCGCAAACAAATTACACTGTCACTATTAATGCTAAAAATTCAGAAGCAAGTATTATCAGCTATTCAGTTCCAAATCAAGTAGGATCAAGCGTTATAGATCCAGCATTAAAAACCATAAAAGTTTTGGTAAATAATAATGCTAATTTGAGCGTATTAGTTCCTACGGTTCAGCTTTCAGATTTCGCTACATTACGTATTGGTACTTATATTCAAAATAGCGGAGTAACAACTCTAAATTATACAGCACCTGTAGTTTATAATGTAACTGCCCAAAACGGAACTGTAGAGAACTGGACTGTGACAATTGAAATTGCTAAACCAACTATTACACTTTTGGGTGATCCAACAATAACAATTGATAAAGGTTGTGCATTTGTAGAACCAGGTTATACAGCAGCAGATAATTTAAATACAGACTTAACAGCTTCTGTTGTAGTTTCAGGTACTGTTGATGTAAATACAACTGGTCAATATACATTAGTTTATACTGTGAAAGATGCATTACTAAATGAAACTATAGTAAGTCGTATAGTAAATGTTTCAAGCACTGTATGTTCCCTAGGATTGCCTACAAATGCCATAAATGGTTTTGTATTGTATCCAAATCCTGTTACACAAGATAAGGTGTACATAGAAACTGCATCAGCTGGCACAAAAAGTATTTTGATTTCTGACATGTCTGGAAAAAAAGTACTTTCAGTTCAAACAGAAAAAAATGAACTAAATCTTTCTGGCTTACAAACAGGAGTGTATTTAATAAAGGTAGAACAAGATGGAAACACATCTATTGAGAAACTAATTATTAAATAAGATTTTTTCTTAACTATTAAAGCGACTACCAAGTAGTCGCTTTTTTTTTTTTGATATCTATTAAATCAAAAATTTTCAAAATAACTATAAGGATAGTTTTTAACTCCTATATACAAGGTATGATTTTCGATCACCTACAACCCGATAGGTTTTCAAAACCTTTCGGGTTTATTTTTGCTACCTATATATAGGAGGGGTTTTTATTCAACGGATCAATTCTGAGTTATCGGGACAAGCTTTTTGGAATTTGGAATTTGGAATTTTTAAAACTGGAGTTTAAATAAGGAGCTATTTCCCGCTATGCGTTGCAATCTTTTGCTTTTTAAAGGAAAAAGCAAAAGGATTTCCACTTCTATCGGGGCTAGGGAAGCAGTTTTCAGAAGAAGATCAGGTATAAAAGAGAAATAAAACGCTCCAAAAAGTAAAACTTAGCGCCTTTGCGACTTTGCGCGAAACTATAAAATCCAATAAAATCCAGCTTTGTGTCTTATTAAGACCCACGGTAAGCCAGGAAAAGCAAAAAAAACAAACCTTCGCGCCTTAGTGCCTTTGTGACCCAACTACCCAAAACAGGCAAAACACAACAAAATCCTTCAAAGACAAAAAAACTTCGCATTATAAAAAACTTCAAACCAGCGAGTTATAAAAAACATTGAAATTATACAATAAAAAGGCTTGTAAATGTAAATAAAGGGGTTACTTTTGCACCCGCAACAAGGGCAGACGTTCTTTAAATACTGACAAGCCTTACTAATCAAAATGAAAATTTATTTTCTAAAAAAGATTTAAAAAAGCTTGTGAGATTTGAAAGAAGATGTTACCTTTGCACCCCGCAAAACAGGGAAGTTCATTGATAGATTGGTTAGGATACGAGAAGAAAGGAAAAGAA